>CAJXLV010000079.1 GCA_913056185.1 uncultured Bacteroidota bacterium | reverse complement strand
CGCTGCACCTCAAAGCGGGCGTTGCCGGTCTCCGCGGCGGTCTGCCACCGCAGCCGGACCGCCTGGTCGGTGGGCTCAGCCTCGAAGGTGGCCAGCTCCACCGGCAGCGGATGGTTCACGCTGCCCAGCGTCCACCGGCTGAAGCGATTCACACCCGTCAGCGTGGCCGTATTGGCCGAGGCATTGCGCGCATCGACACCCCGCGACGACCAGGACGTACCGCCGTCTGTGGAGCGAAAGAACGCAAGGGCAGTCTCCACGACGCCATTCAGTTCCGCTTCGTGGTACGTCAGCGTGAGTGTGGCGTCGAGGCCCGTGTTTGTGGTGGGGGTAATGTCGTAGTACCGCCCGATCGAGGCATTGCCGTTGCTCGTTTGGACAGCGTGGCCGCGCGTCACGGTGGTGGCGCCCAGCACGTGAGGGGCGTCGAGAACAGCCCCCAGGCCCGCCACGTTGCGGGCGTTCGGCGCGGCCAGCGTCCGGGATGCGGTCAGGAGTCCCCCAGTGAAGCGAGCGCCTTCGCCCTCGTCGATGGCGGACGCATCGTCCGTGCCGCCCAGGTCGACCGTTGTGCCGTGGAGGTCCCACACAGCGCCACCAGTGACCGCAAGCGTGGCTCCATTCGTGACAGTGATCGTTTGTGCGGCAGCCGGCCCCCCAAGGAAGGCCGTGAGGGTCCCGAGGAGCAAGAGATGGAAGATCGACCGGGAGGCAGAGGCAACGGAGGGCAACACCATACGAGCAGAGAAGCATCGTGGGAGAGGAGCGGCGAAGACGCCCTCCGGGTCCTATTCACTGCGGGGTGCGGTTTCGCAAGAGCGGCATCACTTCACGTTGACCATCACCTCAATCGTGCCGGTGCCGGGCCCATTGAAGGGCTCGAGCGCTTTGCCAAGAAGAGCGCCGTGTGGATAGACCGCAATTCCCTTCACCATGCGCGGCTGTGCCTTCATGGCATGGCCGGGGGTGCTGGAGGTCACGAGCAGGTCGCCACGCTGGATGGCGCCGTTCTCCGCCGTAACCTTTGTGGGCAGGACGCCCATGACGCCCATCGGGATCTCGTCGGCGGGGATCTCGTCGGCGCCGTGTGGGCGGAGCAGAACGCCCGGCTTTGTTGCGTAGACGCCGATCACGCGTGTAGACCGGGGCGAGGACGAGGTGGTGACGGTGCGATCGTGCGTCGTGGAGATGACGAGCACGTCGCCCGGTTCGTAGCGGGCCGCATTGCCTTCTACGTCGAACGATTCGGCGACATCGGCCCCGCCGCCGCTGATTGTCCCGTCGGCGCTCACGTTCCCCGTATTGTCGACGACAAAGCGCGTATTGGACCCGCTGCTCGAAAACGTGGAGGCCTTCAACAAGTTGCCGAACCCTCGATGGCGCACGACGAGCGCATTTTCGAAATTGAGTCTTCGGTCAACCACGACGCGCAGGCCCTGGTTGTTTTCTCCGTCTTCGGTGACCGTCAGCCGTGCGGGTCCGTGGGGCGTCTTGTAGCCGACCCCAACGCGTCCATCTTTTTTTACGGTCAGCAGGTTGGCGTTTAGCATTGAAAGGCTCCACTCGTTTTTTTCGGGGCTGTAGTAATGCTGGGCGCGTGTGACCCCATTCGTCGCGTAGCCATAATAAGGCCGACCGTTTTCGGACGACGTCTCAACGTATATTCCGCCGAGCTCTGAGCCTGAGGTGGCGGCGCGGACGCCGAAGGCTTCGTTGCTGTTTCCGGGCACGGGGGCACTCCGGTTGACCCCGACGAATCCGCGAAGCTGACCGACGCTCAGCTCGTTGGAGATGGAAACGTCCCCCGAAAACTCGGCTGCAAGACCGGCCCCGGTGTTTTCGATATTGAACGCCGAGCTGCTGCTGTCTACGCTTCCGGAGAAGGGCAGGCGGAGGCCACTGCCGCCAAGGTCGTCGGCCTCGTCGATTATGGTTCCGTCGGGAAGGGTGAGGCCGCCCGTTGTGGATTCTATGGCGCCGTTCACCGTGAGCCGACTGCCGGGAGTGAGGGTGCCAATGCCGACGTTGCCGCCTGCGGTGACGGCCATCCGGTCGTCGCCGGCGACGAACAGCCGCCACGCGTTCGATGAGCCGTCCAGATAGTGGTAGGCGTCGAGGTCTCCGGCGGTTGCGTAGCCGTAATACGGACGTCCCTCCGGCGAGGAGGTCTCCATGTACATCCCCCCGAGCTCGGTGTCTGTCACCGGGGCCTGCACCCCAAACACCTCAGTGTCCGTGATGGCTGTCGCACGGTTGATGCCGACGAAGCCATTGATCCGGTTGACGTTGAGATCGCCAGTGAGGGCAAGGGTCCCGTTCTCGAAAAGCGTCATGAGGGTCGTGCCGTTGTCGGCCCTTACCTCCGAGACGGGGGCTTGTGCGTGCGCCCCGACGAGGCTGCCGCACAGAGCGAGCACGCCAAGTGCTGTCCGTAGCGAACGCCCGGCGCAGTCCACCCACACACGCCACGACGGATCGGGGGAGGCAGACGAAGAGGCACTGGAGGGCGGTGCGTCGGTCATCGGCATCGAGGAGAAACGGTTCAAAAGTGCTCGCCGAAACTGTCATCGGACGACAGGAATCCACAAAACACGCTCTTTCCACTAAGGGAAGGCGCGGCGGGCCTACTTCGAGGGATCGCCCGGCATGCTGAGGCCGCTTGGGCTGGCGGGCATGCCGGTCCGCTCGGCGACGGTGCCGAGGCGCTCAACCTGCGGC
>CAJXLV010000078.1 GCA_913056185.1 uncultured Bacteroidota bacterium | reverse complement strand
ACCTCACGCCTGCGGGGATGATGTTCGAGAACGGTGCAAGAGCCGTGGGCGCGACGGTCCTGCCTGCGGGCATTGGCCAGACGGAGCTGCAGGCACAGGCGGCCCATGATGTCGGGACGACCGCTTACGCAGGCACGCCGGACTATCTTAAGATCATCCTGGACAAGGCCGAGGAAATCGGGCTCGAGCTGAAGATATCGAAGGCCGTTGTCGGCGGCGGAGCTCTCTTCCCCTCCCTGCGTCAGGAATATGCAGACCGTGGGATCGCCTGCCTGCAAAGCTATGGCACGGCCGATCTGGGCACGATCGCCTACGAGAGCCCGGCGATGGAGGGGATGATCGTCGATGAGGGCGTGATCGTCGAGATCGTGACGCCCGGCACCGGCGACCCGGTGGCGGCGGGCGAGGTGGGCGAGGTTGTGGTGACCCCGCACACGCGGGGATAGACCTGTCAGACAGTGCATCGGAACGAAGGGACGGAAGGTGACCCCGCACACGCGGGGATAGACCTGGCATCCACGCGCCCATATGCAGTCCCGCCGCGGTGACCCCGCACACGCGGGGATAGACCTGCTCTCGGCCGCGCAGGGACGGGGTAGCCCCGCATACGCGAGGGGAGTCCCATCACTGGACTGGATATGCTCCGGCGCACTTCTCTTCTTCCGGTCTGGGGTCGTCCCCTCCTCGTCCCGGTCGCCGCGTCCACCCGTCGACATTGCCTTTGCTGACGCATAGGTTGAAGGGACGCCCTCTCCCTGTCATCGCTCTCCTCCCACATGTCGCGCTTTTCTGCCCTTCTCGCCCTCTTCCCCGCCCTCCTGCTCCTCCCACTGACGGCCTCCGCGCAGCCCGCGGAGCGGACGTCTCCCCTCTCGGTCGAGCAGATCATGCAGGCCCCGAAAACCTGGGTCGGCGACTGGCCAAGCAATGTCCGCTGGCACGACAACGGCGAAACCCTCTACTTCGACTGGAACCCAAAGGGGCAATTCCCGAGCGACTCCCTCTACAAGGTGCCGCGCAGCGGCGGCGAGCCGCAAAAAGTCTCCCCGGCGGAGCGGCGCTCGCATCCGCCCACGTTCGACGGCTGGCACCACGGCGAACACGTCTACACCGACGACTTTTCGCGCACGGTGTACGCCGCGGACGGCGACCTCTACCTCTACGCCCGGGAGCCCGACACCCAGACGCGCCTCACGGACACCCGCGCCCGCGAGTCCGACCCACGATTCGACCCGGACGGGGACCGGGTGCTCTTTCAACGGGACGACAACCTGTTCGCCCTGACGCTCCAGACCGGGCTCGTGCGGCAGCTCACGGATCTTCGCCCGGGCGCCGCCCCCCCAACCGATACGCTCACGACCCAGGAGAATTTTCTCGAAGAGCAGCAGACGGCCCTCTTCCAGACGCTGAAGGAGGAGAAGGACGAACAGGAAAACACGGAAGCGGCCCAAACGCGGGATCGTCAGGCCGACAACCCACCCCCGTCCTACCACTACGGCGACCAGCCCCCGCAGCAGCTCCGCATCGGGCCGCAGGAGCGCTTCGTCACCTTCACGCAGCGCACCGCCCCCCCAGAGGCCGAGCAGACGGTCGTGGCGGA
Source organism: uncultured Bacteroidota bacterium (assembly GCA_913056185.1). GTDB lineage: Bacteria > Bacteroidota > Rhodothermia > Rhodothermales > Salinibacteraceae > Salinibacter. The sequence continues at coordinate 1,848 of CAJXLV010000078.1, read as the reverse complement.
CTACGTCACCCTTTCCGGCGTTGCCGACGTGGAGCGGGCCCGCCCCAAGGTGGGCCTCCCCCCCGAGGACTTTGCGCTTCACGTGCAGGACTTGGAGCGCGATACGACCTATGAGGTCGACCTGCACCAGCTTCCGGGGGCGTACGACGTGCCGGCGTACCTCCAGGAACAAGGGGTGGAGCAGGACTCCAGCGACGCCAAACGCGCCCTCTACAGCTACGGCCCGTACTGGAGCCCCGACGGCGAGCACGCGGTCCTCGTGGTGCGGACCGACGACAACAAAGATCGCTGGATTGCACGACTGGATCCGGCCACGGGCGCCCTCACGGTGCTCGACCGCCAGCACGACGCGGCCTGGATCGGCGGGCCGGGGATCAGCGCGTACGGCGGGCCGGGAACCGTCGGGTGGATGCCCGACAGCAATCGGTTTTACTTCCAGAGCGAGGCCACCGGCTGGAGCCACCTCTACACCGTGAACGTGGAAACGGGCGCAAAAACGCAGCTCACGAGCGGCGACTTCGAAGTGTCCGACGTGCACCTCTCCCGGGACGGCGACACCTGGACCTTCACCAGCACGGAGAAATCGCCCCACGAGCGGCACACGTACCGGATGCCCGCCGACGGCGGCGAGCGCACGCGGCTCACGGACGAGGCCGGCATGTACGCCGCACAGGTGAGCCCCGACGGCCAGCGACTGGGCATGCTGTACGAGGACACCAACAAACCGCCGGAGGTCTACCTGCAGAACGCAACGGCGCAGGCCCCAAAGACACGCATCACAGAATCAACCACAGACGAATGGCGGTCCTACGACTGGCGCGACCCGTCGATCGTGCGATACGAGGCGTCCGACGGCGTGGCCGTGCCGATGCACCTTTTCCGCCCGGAGACGCCCAACGGCGCGGCGGTGCTGTTTGTGCACGGTGCCGGCTACACCCAGAATGTGTATCGCGGCTGGAAGTATTATTTCCGCGAATACATGTTTCACAACATGCTCGCCGACCTCGGCTACACCGTCGTCAACGTCGATTATCGCGGCTCGGCCGGCTACGGGCGCGACTGGCGGACGGCCATCTACCGCCACATGGGCGGCCGCGACCTGCAGGACTACGTAGATGTGTCCGACTACCTCTCCGCCGAGTACGACATTGATCCCGAGCGGCAATTCATCTACGGGGGCTCGTACGGCGGCTTCCTGACGCTGATGGGCCTCTTCACGGCGCCCGAGGCGTTTGGGGGCGGCGCGGCCCTGCGCTCGGTGACCGACTGGGCGCACTACAACGAGGTCTACACCTCCAACATCCTCAACCACCCGCAGACCGACTCCGTGGCCTACGCGCGCTCTTCCCCCATCTACCACGCCGAGGGCCTGGAGGACCCGCTCCTGATGCCCCACGGCCTCGTGGACACCAACGTGCAGCCGCAGGACATCTTCCGCCTCACCCAGCGCCTCATCGAGCTTGGCAAAGAGGACTGGGAACTGGCCCTCTACCCGGTCGAGGGCCACGGCTTTGAGGAGCCGTCGAGCTGGACGGACGAGTACCGCCGCATCTTCGAACTCATTCAAGAGAGCGTAGGGCCGGAGCGCGATCAAAACTGAAGCGTCAGCGCGGCCCCGGTCGGCGCGGCCTGCACGGAGAGCTGCGTGCCCGCCTCGAGGAGCGACGCGAGGCGGCCCCGCGACGCCCAGAACGCAATGCCGTCGAGCACGAGCAGGCCCACGCCCTGCAGGATGAGCGAGGCCCCGAAGCCGCGCCAGCGCCCCACGTTGTCGACGCCGTAGGCGCTCGCGCCCAGCATGGTGGCGCCCACGGCGGCGTAGCCCACGTTCAGGCCCAGGTTGAGGAG
>CAJXLV010000077.1 GCA_913056185.1 uncultured Bacteroidota bacterium | reverse complement strand
ATAGAGCGAGCATCTGTGGGAGTGTCGGTCAAAGGTGTTTAACGGTCAACCACTCCCGTCTGGTAGGCGGAGCGGCCCAAGCCGAAGCGGAGGAGGAACTGCTTCCAGTCACTGTCGCCTTCAAGCTGGTCAAGGACTGCGTCAGCCCTGTCTGCAAATGGCCCAATGGCGCTGAACTCTCCCAGCGTCTGGGCGATGTCCATGTACGCCTCGATGTCATCGGTGTTTCGAATGAGGTAGGGGATCTGACGGTCGAAGTCCTTTCGGGTCCCCCAAATGATCTGAGCGCTTGGAGGTAGCAGCGTCTCGTAAAAGGTCGAGGCGCTGTTGTCTCCATACACGGTCACCGTCTCTTCCCCGAAAAGAGCGTTGACCACCCTGGACATGGCTGCCGTGAAGACCGGCCCAAAGAAGGGAACCCCCTCCGCAAAGCCGAAGAGCGCCGTGCGTCGCATGGTTCTCCAGAACTCCTTGATCCTCTCTTCCTCGTCGTCGCCGGCAAGGCTGGCCACTGCGTAGTTGAGCCCAGCCCCCATGGCGTTGAACGCGAGGGGAAGGACGTACCACGTAAGGGCCAGATCCCCCAAGCCGTTGCCGATCATGCGGCGTGCCGTCTCCTGGGAAATGGACTTGGTGACGTAGCCCCTCCACGCACCTTTGATCGTGTTGGCCAGTCCAAACATCCCGACGACGTAGTATTTCAGGGGGGCGATGATGAACTGGGAAAAAAGGCTGCCAATGAGTCCGGGAGCCCGATACCAGGACGGCTGGCTCACCTTGAGCACGGGCTGCTGGAGGGCTTCGGTGCTTTCCACCCACGACTGCACGGCCATGGACTCAGCCTCGGCCTGATCCATCTGTTGCTCCATTTCCGCCAGCTTCTGCCGATACAGCGGGTAGCCTCCGATGATCACCGTGGCCGCGTCTGCCAGTTTGGTGAAAAACAGGAGCTTCTGCATGAAGCTGCTGCGACGGAAAGACTTCAGCGGCTGCTTTGGATCAATGTCCCGGTTGCGCAGCAGGCTCTTCAGCTCGAACAGACCGGCCACCTCGTCCTGCTGGATGGAAGGATTCACGTTGCCACGGAACCGGACCTTGCTGAAGTAGTCGCTTTCGACCATTGGCCGGATCAGATCCCACGCCTTCTGGGTGCGCTTTCTTCCCGGGGCGACTGCGTTGATCACGTCTTCGTACAAGGCATCCATCAGCTCCTCGCTGTAGCGATACCAGTCCGCAAAGTTGTAGCCCATCTCCCGGAAGTATCCGAGATTGCTGGCGGTCTGCTTGATCGCAGAGAGGACGTTGAAACCAAGCTGGCCTGCCGTCGTGGACTTGCGGATGATCTGGCCCACCTGCTGGTCCATGCGCGCCCCCGAAGGCTGGGAAAAGTTCCGGTTGATCGCACTGATCAGGTCTCCCGGGTTGTTTTGGCTCCCGACGAGGCGCTCATAGAAGGGCTGGCCGAACCTTTCGATGATGGCAGCTCGCACATCCGGATCAAGGAAGGCGTTCACGACCGTGTCGGCGTAGTCCGCGTAGGTGATGAAGTGGTTCGACTTGGCGATGTACCCCACCAGATTGTCGAGCGCGTCTGTCCAGATGATGGGGTTTGACAGGTCAGCCACACGCTCGTTGCTGAGACTGCCGAACTTGGGAGAGACGGTGTTCCCACTCACGGAAAATGGATCCGACTGCGCCCCTCCACCCAGCATGGGGTCGTCGGTATTCATGGCAGTGCGCTTCCTGATGAGAGGCCCACCATAGTTCTCCAGCAGCGGAATGCTGTAGCCGTAGACCTGCCGGTTGGTGTCGCTGGCGGCAGCACCCCATTCCCGGTAGATGTCCTGCACGATGCCGACCACCTCCGCCTGTTGGGATGGAGTCAGCAGGAGGAAAGCAGATACCTGCTCAAGCGTTGCGTCGGTGTAGCCCAGCTGGCGCATGGTCTCCTGCGCATTCGGGTCGTTCCAGGAGAGAAGGATCTGCAGCGCTTGATACTGATTGAGGTCAGCCTCCAGCGGGACTCCTTCTGGCGTCGTTTCCGGGTTCGGGTACAAGCGGATTCCGTGCTCAGTTGGGCTCACACGCTTCTTCAGCTGGCGAGTGCGCTTGAAGATCTTGTCCCCGTTGTCGAGCGCCCCATCAAAGAGATACTCGTTGAGGCGCTCAAAAACGTCTTCCTTCGCTGCGTCGAAATTGGCCCACTCCTTCTCCTCGTTGATGATCCCCGGCTTGAAGAGGATGTCGTAGAAAAAGGTGGCGGTTTCCTCCGGTCCATCCAGCTCTGCAGACTTCTGACGAAGGTCCTGATGGCTGCGGAAGCTCCACCAGAAAGCCTTGCCTACAGTGTAAGAGACGATGTCTCCCCACGTCTCCAGGCTAAAAATGCCGCCGTACAGTTTTGCCTCCGGATTCCGGAAGGGGCTGTTCCTCTCGTACTTCTTGGAAGCGAGAACCTGCTGGGCGTCGGGGATCTCCTTGCCCATCTGGGCCTTCATGTTCTCCAGAACTTTTTCCCGGATCTGCTCCCTGCGTGCTTTCTGCCTCTCCCGGATAGAGGACACGTAGGTGCGACCCCCCGACTGCAGTGCCTTGAGATCCTCAATCGCCTGCACAACACGCGCTGCCGAGGGAGAGGGCGTGGCATATTCGGTCTTCAGCCGGCGCGCCACGGCCAGAGCTTCCTTTCGGGTGTCAAAGACTAGCTGCTGCTCCCGTCCCTCAATGATCGGGCGCAGCTGGTCCGGCACGATCACCTCAAAGCCGGCGTCCGTTTGGGTGGTTCGGATTTCCCCCGTGTTGCCGATGAGACCGCCAAAGACGTCAAAGATCTCGGTCAATTCCTCCCGCGCCTGCGTCTCGGCCTCGTCTCCGGCCTGCTTTACCCGCTCATCGACAGCGCCCTCGGGCAGCTCCTGACCCTCCAGTTCGCGGCGCTTGCGCTGTTCGGCAACTTTCCTGCGTTCGGATGGCTTCAGGTTTGCAGGCGCGGAGGCCTCCATCCGGCGAATCAGTGCCTTCGTACCCTCGACGGCCGGATTAAAGCTGGCGGCAAGGCGGGCGAGCTCAATGTACGCCATGACGTCACCCTTGCTCTTGCGAGCGCGGGAACGGCTGGGCTTGCGCGTGGCGTTCTTGAAGGCGGTGGACAGCCGATCCTGCAGTTCGCCGACGGCGTACTCGTCGAGCTTCTCCATCACCCCCAGCACCTGACGCTCTGCCTGATCAAGCATCCGCTGCTTTTCCTCCTGCGGGAGGGTGCGGTTCAGTAGGCGGGTCCTGCGGCGCTGCAGTTCCTTGAGCCTGCGAGCCCGCTCCTGCAGGGCCTGCCGATTGGTGACCTCAATGTCGCCGACACGGGAAATTTCCTTGTCGATCCGGGTGAGCTCCTGCCGGGCGTATCTGTCGAGGACAGACGACCGGATGACGGAGGTGAGGTTCCGGGTGCTGCCGAACATCTCCCTGCGCAGGGATTTTGGCATGCTCTGGATCGCCGTGTAGATGCCTGCGACCAGCTCTGTAGTCGGAGTGCCCTGCTCACGGGCTTTCTTCAGCTCCCGCAACGCCTTGCCGAAAGTGCGCCGGTAGTCCGCTACCAGATTGCGAATGGCTTTCGTGCGGACGCCCTCGTTTTCGGTGAGGTCGCGCTCGGCCTGCGTCGATGCTTCTTCTTCGCTAAGCCCCTGCCGCAGGTACTGCTTCTTCTTTCGCTGCAGGAACTTTTGTGTAGTGGCATTACGAATGTCCACGCCCGTGACATTCTGCAGCGCCCGGTAGCGGTTGGCCAGCTGGTCGAACTCGTCGAGGACGCTGTCGCTCTCCTCGAGGGGGCG
>CAJXLV010000076.1 GCA_913056185.1 uncultured Bacteroidota bacterium | reverse complement strand
AAGGCTGCCGAAGGTCATCGCGTCCGTGGCCTGCGGCTCCGGGCGGTGCCGGAACCGGTAGGGGGACTGGGCAAAGACCTTGAGCCCGCTGCAGGACAGCGCCTGCGAGGAGTGGTACTCCTCGTTCGTCTCGGCTCCGCTGATCATAGCTGGTCCTCGTGCTCGGTTTCGGTAGCGGCGATGCGGATGCGAGCCAGCGCATCCCAGCGGGCCCAGCTGTGCGGCATCTCCCGCTTCGCCGTGTCGACGAGGATCCGCTGGTTCTGCGGGTCGCCCGCGAGGATCGCGGCGGCGAACTGCCGCGCGAAGTTCCCTCCGTGGTAGTAGGCCTCCAGGACCGCGTGGCGCTCGTGGTCGGCGAGCGGGAGGATGGGCGGTTCTGCGATGTCGCCGGCCTTCACGCCACCCCTCCTTCCTGCTGCATCACCTCACCCCACTGGATCTGGGTCTGATTGAGGTCGATCTCCGCCTCCATGTCTTGGCGGATTCGTGTGCTGTAGGAGATGCTGACCCGGAGCTTCGGGCAGTCGGTCCCGATCTCCCAATTGACTGCCAATGAGGCTTTCGCCTTCGGATCGGTGGTGGAGTCGTCCGCGCTGGAGGTGGCGAGGGCGCTTGCCTCAATGTCCTCAATGTGGTCGGCGAGGAGGTCGTCGATCCGGCCGATGAGTTCTTTTCTGATCTTCTCGTGTCTCATGTCGTGTTCCTTGGTTTCTGGTTGCTGTCTATTGTCCTTGCCTTGCCTGCCGTGCCCGGACCTGCCTCGGCCCGCCGCGCCTGAACAAGACTTGCCGCGCCTGCCGTGCCTCGCCTCGTCCCGCCTAACCTTGCCTCGCCTCGCCATGCCCAGCCTGCCTCGCCTCGCCGCGCCTCGCCTCGCCAAGCCCGGCCATGCCCCGCCTCGCCTCGCCGCGCCTGCCAAGAATTCACTCAGGCCACATCCTCCAATGCTTCGTCGATCGCAGAGAACACTGCGCTCAGCTCCTGCACGGTCTGGTAGCGCTTCTGCAGCGCGTTGATCTCGCTACGAAATCGCTGGAGCACGCACTCGTTCCACTCGGGCTTTGAGCGGACATCCTGCACCGAAACGTAGACGTTTTCGTTGCCCGTCTCTGGCGTCACCTCCGCTGGCGAAGCCACCTTTAGCGGAATCGATTCGTAGGCGCGGGTCGGTTTCTCTTCGACCACCACGATCAAGCTCCGCGCCAAGTGCCTCGCCTGCGTGAGCCTGTACTCGTGCGCGGCAGTAGGATCGTCCCACTCGAACTCGGGGTGAATCGTGCTTTGCTCGGACTGAGCAATCTTGAGTACGTCCTCAGCGCTCATTCGTCCGCCACGGCGGGCGCGCTCTTCTTCCAGCTCCTTGTGCGCTGCTTCCGGATCGCAGCTAAACCGCGAACCAGGCTTCCAGTAGATTTCAGTTCTCATCGTAGGTCCTGATTTCGTAGGTTGGATCGACTTCAAAGCGGCCAAGTTCGCCGCCGCACTCCGGCCTCCATTCGCAGATTCCGATGAGGAACCCGGCCCGGTTGGCCAAATTGATCACTTCGTCGACAGACATAATGTCCGCCGCCAAAGTCATCTGGACCCGCACAGACCAGTCGGGGAACTCGCATCGGTAACGGATGTCGGTCTGCCCGACTCCGACCCGGACGATGTCCTCCCGGATCCGGTACTCGCCGTGCTCGTCGAAGGGGAGGACCCCGGCAGTGCGGAAGGACAGCGCCTTCTTCACATCCGTCTTGGCCACCCCAAAATCCTTGTGGGCTGCCGAGATCATGGCGCTTTTCACGGCCATCGCCGGCACGCCTAGCTGGCCGTCCTCGGTGCAGTAGAGACCACCCTTGGCCTCGGTCTCGGGATCTCTCGCCTCCTTCACAAGCTTGCGCCGCTCCGCTGCGGTCATACGCAGCATTCGCAGGGCCTTCTCGCTCCACGCGTGCTGAAGGATGGGGGCGGTTCCCCGAATGCGAAACTCCAGCCCTTGGAGGACAAGAGGCTTGATTCTGATTTCTTGTTTCATCTTTTTTGGTTCTTTCTTTCTGGTTGTGGTTCAGCGGCGCATGGCCGCGAGGAGCAGGCCGATCGCTGCGCCTGCCAGAGCTGTGAGGGACAGGAAGGCTGCGGCGAAGTGCACCCCGCCGCCGTCGGCCATCCATTGCCAGAGGTGCGTCGTCATGCCGCGTCCTCCTTACGGGCCTCGCCCGGCTTGCGGCGCGGGGGGCGGTCGGGGAGACGAGCCTCGCGCCGGAGGGCGTCCTCGACGTCCTTGCGGCGGAACCTCCCCCACTTGACCGGGTGAATGCCGAACTCGTCGGCGAACCGGGCCCAGCTGGAGTTGGTCGTGCGACCACTGATGGCCATCGCATCCGATTTCGAGATCGTCGGCATGCGGAGGCGTTCCTGGGTGAGCGCGATGGACTCACCCAGCTGGCTGATCTCGTGGCCGATCATCGCCGGGTCCTCCGCTGGGGGACGTAGGTCAGCCGCTGGCCGTTCGCCAGCTGGATGTCGCGGCGGCACAGGGTCCGCGAGACCCACCATGCGTCCATGCGCGCGATGAGCCGGCCCACGGCGGCGTGGATCCGGTGGCGGGGTCGGCGCTGGATGCGCCGGGCGGTCGGCGGGTGTAAGCCACCGGGCACGGGGCTAAGCCCCTTCCTGCGCAGGTGTAAGCCACCTTGCAAAATGTGATCAGTCTTCATAAGCGGTTTCAATGAGTTGAGACAAGTGTTCCTCAATGGTGATGCCGCGCTCGGCGGCTTGTCGTTGAGCCTCCTCATAGGTAGAGCGCTCGACTTCAAGGGGGATGCACTCCCGGTCAGTTTCCGTTTCCTGCGTTTCTGTCATTCCGGCTTTGTGTGGATTTCTGTTGTCGGACTTGCTGCTCAACCAGTTCTGTGAGCAGCTGAGAGAGGGTGACACCTCGCGACTTTGCGATGGCTTCAAACTGCGCCTTGAGGTCGCGCGTGATCCACGCATTCACGTTGGCTTTGTTTTCGGATCGTCTGTTGGGGGCCATGTCAGTTGCAGTTAGCCGGTGGCTTACACCCGGCAAAATTATTTATGGTTGGGAGATCGGTCGGTCGCAGGCAAACGATCTGCGTCATCGGACGGGAGGTAAGCTCGGGTGGATACACCTGTCAAGAGATTTCCCGCCTTTTCTCACCGCTTCCGGATCGAGAAAAAGCGCCGGGCCTCGGCACGGGTCGCAAGACCACGGTAGTGACGGTGCAGGAGGCTGGGGTTCCCCTCGTGGCCGAGGAGCATGGAGACCCGGCCGGGGTCGGACCAGTGCGCGGTGGCGTAGGTGGCGAAGGAGTGACGGAGGGCGTTCTGCGGCCACCGGCGGAGAGTACGGCCCGCCCGGTCCCGGTAGCCAGCTGCCGTCTGGAACCGCCGGACGGCCTCCACCCCGAGGCCGGGGCACACGGGGTCGGCGTCGGGGCCGGGGTCGAGCCAGGTCCACAGGTTCGCAGGCAGCCCCTCGAGGATGCGGCTGCGGCCCGTCTTGGCCACCTCCGCCGGGATCCGGACGATCTGCTCCTCCATCCGCAGATGACGCCACCGCAGCGGTTCCTTGCCCACCCCGGCCAGCTCCTCCGTGCGCACCCCAGCGAAGAGCGCCAGCGCCAGAGCGCTCTGGTAGCGGCCGCAGGCCGGCAGGGCCGACCGCACCTCCTCGACCGAGAGGAACCGCACCTCGCCGGGCTTCCTTACGCGCGGCGGTGTCATCTCGCGTGTCGGGTCTGGGCGGAGGTAGGGGGGGTTCCGCCGGGCCGCCCAGCGGAGGAAGGCGCGGACACTGCGAAACACTCCTGCCTGCCCTCCGCAGGCCCCGAGGAAGGCCTCC
>CAJXLV010000075.1 GCA_913056185.1 uncultured Bacteroidota bacterium | reverse complement strand
TCCCACGACCCAACGTCGTCTCGACCGAAGGGCCCCTGCGGCCCGCAGCGGAGAGACCTCCACGGAACCAGCGGCCCTGTACGCGTCCGCTCCGCTCGACACGCCCCGAGAGCGGGTGGGAGAGGCAGTTCCCCTCGGCCCTCGCGTCGGCGCGCGCCCCCGGCTCCCCCCCAGCAAGCGGGAATAGACACAGCTCGCAGCGGGGGGAGGCCCTCCCGCGACCCACACCCACAGATCATATGAAATTGGTGTCAAAGCAGTCCCGAAAAGAACAGGTGTACTTGCAGTCGTGCCCCCCAAGCGGCATTATTCGTGTCGAGTCATCAAAAATCCTCGCATCTGCGCCCTCCAAAGAATTCCCAACGCTCTGAATGGAGGAGCGTCGACAGAGCATCTGTTCTCAGTCTCGTGTCTGCATCGCGGTTCTCATTGCGCAGGCCAGTTTCGTAGAAGTTCGCCTCGCTGCATCGGTCGTGATGGCTGTGCTGTACCGCCCCGCCCCGGGGACCATGTGGTCGTGGAGGCCCGGAGACTGCCTCGACGGCCCTGAGCGCGGTGTATGGAGACGGGGCGGGGGCCTGCGCAGGCGGTAGGAGCCGTCGGGACGAGCCGTGAGGGGAACCGCGGGCACGAGAGGGGCGGAGGCCGGATCAAGACCAAAAAAAACAGTCCCAGATGGGACTGACGTGGCGGAGCCGCATCGACGCGCCCCGCCGATCGCGTTTTCTCTTCGGGTTTGCTGTTGTGCCGATGTCTGCCTTCCTGCGTTCGTACGGGCCCCTCCTGTGCGGTGTGTGCGTCTGGCTTCTCGCCCTCGTCCCGGCGCGCCCGGCGGAGGCGCAAAAGTTTGGGCGCATCGAGGAGACGCAGACCAACACGGCGTACTTCTACTACGCCCAGCCCGGCGAAGCCACCATCCAGATCTACGTGTGGGGGAGCGCCCAGCCTGGCATCTACGAAATCCCCGACAGCACCAGCCTGTCCCGGCTCCTCACCATGACCGGCGGCGTGCCCCGGGGCCAGCGGCAGGAGAACGAGGAGCCGGCCCGCATCGAGGTGCGCCTCTATCGCCCCGAGGCGTCGCGGGAGACGCCGGTGCTCGACACCCGCGCCCGCCGCGTCCTGGAGGGCACGGTGGAGGCGCCTACGCTCCAGGAGAACGACATCCTCGTGGTGGAAACCATCCGACAGACGCAGTTCACCTGGCGGGATGGGGTGTCGCTCACCTCCACGGCCCTCTCCCTTACGCTCCTGATCCTCCGCCTTCTCGACCGTCGGTGATGCGGCCAGGAGGGGCCCCTCGCTCCGCTGGACATGACCTGCGGCGGGCGCGAGAAACACACGCCGCAGCGCACGCGCCCTCGGCCCGCGCCCGCCGCGATCCGGGCGCCCCCCGCCCCTCTCTCCGAGGATCGAGGCCCGCGCCCCGACGTATGTGCGTCAGTGAGTGTGCGCCAGTGAGCATGTGCGCCAGTAAGGATGTGTGCCAGTAACAATCCCGCAACGCCGCGGCCCCGGCGCCGCCTCCGTTGAGACCCCCCGCGTCTCTTCTTCTACGTCCCCGCCCCCGCCCCCGCCCATGCCCCCGTCCCTCCAGCCCGCCGGCGACGGCTACTCCGGCAACGGCCGCGCCGCCGGCGACGCCCCCAGCCTGTACGACGACCCCGCGGGCGCGCCCGGCCCCTCCGGCATCGAGCGCCTGCGCGCCCTCCTCAGCGTCCTCTGGGGCGGAAAGGGCCTGCTCCTTCTCGTCTTTGCCGTCGTCGTCGGCGCGGTGGCGGCCTACACCTACTCGCGCACCCCGCAATACGAAACCTCCACCCTCCTGCTGGTCGACCTGGGCCAGGGCCAGAGCGCAGTGCCGTCGCTCACCGGCGGCGAGGGCGGCGGCATGTCGCCGTTTGGGGGGCAGCAGCGCAGCCTGTCGAACCAAATTCTCGTCCTCAACCAGTCGGAGTCCCTCGCCCACGACGTCGCCACGCGCCTCGACACCCTGGCCACCCACCCCCGCACGGGCGATTCCCTGCAGGTGCTCACCACCCCCACGGGCGCGCCCCGCTCCCGGGCCGGCCTGGCCGCCCTTCTGATGGGGCGCGTGCAGGCGCAGTCGGGCGGGCGCGACGTAGACGCCATTCGCATTACGGTGCAGGGGCCCGTGCCGGCCGAGACGGCACTCATCGCCAACCTGTACGCCGAGGCGTACATGGACCGCACCCGCCAAAAGAGCCGCGAGAGCCTGCGGGCGCGCCGCCGCTTCCTGGAGACCCAGTCGCGCAAGTTTGCCGCCCGGGTGCGGCAGGCCGACAGCGCCCTCGCCACCTACATGCAGCGAGAGGACGCCGTGAGCCTCGACGCGGAGTCGAGCCGCCTCGTGCAGCAGCAGTCGCAGCTGGAGTCCCGCCTGGCGGAGCTGCGCATTGAGCTGGACATGGCCACGTCCGCCCTCCGCACGAAGCGGAGCGAGCTGGAGCGCATGCGGCCCCGCCTCGCCGAGCGCCTCTCCTCGGGCATCCAGACGGAGCTGAAGCAGGTGCAGCAGGAAAAGGCCACAGTGGCCGCGGAGATCAACCGCGTGAAGACCCGCAACCCGGGCCTCGACCCCAACGCCACCACGCCCCGCGCCCGCAACCTGCGCCAGCTGCAGCGCCGGGCGGAGCGGCTGGCGCGGCAGGCCGACTCGCTGGCGAGCGCCTACGTGGAAAAGACCCTGGCGGCCGGCGGCATTGGGGCCGGCGGCGGGGGCGAGGAGGGCAGCGGGGGGCAGGGGCTGTCGTATGTGGTGCAGCTGCAGCGCGACATCGCCCAGCAAGAAATCCAGGTCAATGGCCTGCGCGCCCAGATTGCCACCGTGGAGCGCCAGATCGACGACAACCGCACCCGCCTGCAAAACCTGCCGCCCAAGTCGCTGAAGCTGGCCGACCTGCAGCGCGAAAAGCAGTCGCTGGAGCAGACCCAGGGCTTCATCCGGCAGCAGCTGCAGTCCACCCGCATGGCGATTGAAGAAGAAATCGGCTTCGCCGAACGCCTCCGCAGCGCGGGCGTCCCGGGCCGGCCCATCTCCCCCAACACGCAGCGCAACCTGACCCTGGGCGTGCTGCTGGGGCTGCTCCTGGGCGGCGGCCTCGTGGTGCTCCGCGAACGCCTGGACACCCGCGTCCGCGGCCCGGCCGACCTGCAGGCGCTGGGGCAGAATGTGGCGGGCGTCGTGCCCTCGTTTGAGGCCTCCATCGAAAAGGAGTTTGGGGGACAGGAGTATGTGGAAATCGACGGCCGACGGGTGAACACGTCCCTCGCCATGCTGACCAACCCCCTGTCGGCCACGGGGGAGGCCTACCGGCGCCTGCGCACCAACCTGCGCTTTGCACAGCCCGACACCCCGACGCGGTCGCTGGTCGTTACGAGCCCCACAAAGGGAGAGGGCAAGACGACGACGGCGACCAACCTGGCGATCGCCCTCGCGCAGTCGGGGCAGAAGACGCTCCTGGTGGACGCCGACCTGCGCAAGTCGCGCCTCCACCGTTATTTCGATGTGCCGCGCACGCCGGGCCTCACCGAGGCGCTCTACGACCCGCCCGACCCGTCCGACCTGCCGTCCCCGGCCGACAACCTCTGGCTCATTCCGGGCGGGGAGGAGGTGCCCAACCCCGCCGAGCTCCTCGGCGCCCAGCGCATGCGGGCCCTGCTGGAGCGGATGGAGGGGACGTTCGACCGGGTGGTGGTCGACACCGCGCCGATCCTGCTCTTCAACGACCCGGCCGCGCTGGCGACCCACGCAGACGGGGTGCTGCTGGTGGCGGCGGCCAATGAGACGGACGGCCCGGCCCTCGAACAGGCCGCGGGGCTGCTCGACAATGTCGACGCGGCCCTCCTCGGGGCCGTCCTCAACCGCTTTCGCCCCGACCAACAGTCGGGCGGATACGGCTATGGCTACGGGTACGGCTACGGCTATGGATACGGCTACGGGTACGGCTACGGCTATGGCTACGGATACGGCGACGACGACCTGGAGGCGTACTACGAGTCCGACCGCACCGGCCCGCCCTCCGTCGGCGACCGCGTGCGGGCGTGGTGGAACGGGGCCTGACTGTTCTCGACCGCCGTCTGCCGACCGCAGACCGCAGACCGCAGACCGCCGACCGCAACCGCCTTCCCTCAGCCGCTCCCGCTGTCGAGCATGCAACCCACGGGGCATCTCCGCGGCGAGTCCGTGCACGTCGGAGGCGACGCCCGCCAGCGATTCTACGACTCTCGGGGGTACGGCCGCCCGCTCTCCGGCGACGAGATCGCGCTCTCGCGCGTCGAGGCCGCTCACCTGCTCTTCCGCGGCGACCTGTCCGGGATCTCGCTCACCGAAGGCGGAGACTCCGTCGGCTTCGAGCGCTTCTTCGTCGAGAGCGCGGCCGCCGCCGATCGGTTCGCGGTGCGGTATCTCGTCTACGCCGACCTCCGCGACCGCGGCTTCTACCTCTCGCCCGCCCGC
>CAJXLV010000074.1 GCA_913056185.1 uncultured Bacteroidota bacterium | reverse complement strand
CGTCTTTCTGGGGTCGACGTGCATCTACCCGAAGCACGCCCCCCAGCCGATGCCGGAGGACAGCCTGCTCACCGGCCCGCTGGAGCCGACGAACCAGTGGTACGCCGTGGCCAAGATTGCCGGGCACAAGCTGTGTGAGGCCTTCCATCGCCAGCACGGCGACGACATGGTGACGCTCATGCCGACCAACCTGTACGGGCCGGGCGACGATTTCGACCTGGAGACGAGTCACGTTTTGCCAGCGCTTTTGCGGAAGGCGTACGAGGCGACGGGCGCCGGGCCGGAGGGGGGCGACGCGCCGGTGACGCTCTGGGGCTCCGGCACCCCGAAGCGCGAGTTTCTCTACGTCGACGACCTGGCCGACGCGGTGCGGTTTGTGCTGGAGACGCCGGAAGAGGAGCTCCGCGAGGTGGCCCCGGAGGGGATGCTCAACGTGGGCGTGGGGGAGGACCTCTCGATCAACGACCTCATGGCGCTCATCCAGGACGTGGTGGGCCACGACGGGCCGGTGGAGCACGACCGCTCGAAGCCGGACGGGACGCCGCGCAAGCTGGTGGACACGAGCCGGATGGAGGCGCTGGGCTGGCAGGCAGACACCTCGCTGCGGGAAGGCATCCAGAAGACATACGACTGGTACCGCGAACAAGAGGCGTTGAACGTGGCGCGTTAAACGTGGCGCGTTAAACGTTCAACGTTTCACGTTCCACGTTGTACGCATCCATCATGGCTGAGCGATTCGAAGACCTGCGAGCCTGGCAGACAGCCCGTTCCCTTGCAAACGAGGTGTATGCGCTCACGAGACGGAAAGGGTTTGAAAAAGACTTCGCGCTAAAAGACCAGATTCGTCGGGCGGCAATCAGCGTGATGTCCAACATTTCTGAAGGCTTCGAGAGCCGGACCCGGCCTCAGTTTATTAATTATCTTGGTATAGCGAAGGCGTCAGCCGGGGAGGTCCGGAGCCAGCTCTACGTGGATCAAGATCAGGGCTACCTTAACGCGGACGAATTCGAAGACATCTCTGATCAGGCCGACAAAGCATCGCGACAACTCTACCGTCTCATTCAGCACCTTGAGCAAAGCAACGAGGCAAAGCGCGTCCGAGAGCTCCCCGCGGAATACGTTGCGGATTAGCAGACCCCGTTCGCTGCCGCACAGACTGCGTTCCACGTTGCACGTTCAACGTTCGGCGCTCGACGCCCCACATTCAACCCCCCACGCCCCACGTTCCACCCCCCACGTTCCACGCAAACACATGCCGACCGACAAAGAAGTCACCAGCAAGATTCCGGAGCACCGCAACGGGGACGGACGCCCTGTGGCCCTCATCACCGGCGTGACCGGGCAGGACGGGTCCTACCTCGCGGAGTTTCTGCTGGAAAAAGGGTACGAGGTGCACGGCCTCAAGCGCCGGTCGAGCCAGTTCAATACCGGGCGCATCGACCACATCTACAAGGACCCCCACGAAGAAGACGTTCGTTTTTTTCTCCACTACGGGGACCTGACCGATTCGTCCAACCTGATCCGCCTCGTCCAAGAAATCGAGCCGGATGAGATCTACAACCTCGCGGCGCAGAGCCACGTGCAGGTGTCGTTCGACACCCCGGAGTACACCGCCGACGTCGACGCCCTCGGCACCCTGCGCCTGCTGGAGGCCATCCGGACGCTCGACCGCACCGGCGAGACGCGGTTCTACCAGGCCTCCACGTCGGAGCTCTACGGCAAGGTGCAAGAAGTGCCCCAGAGCGAGGAGACCCCGTTCTATCCGCGCAGCCCCTACGCGGCGGCAAAGCTCTACGCCTACTGGATCACGGTGAACTACCGGGAGGCATACGACATCCACGCTTCCAACGGGGTTCTCTTCAACCACGAGAGCCCGCGTCGGGGCGAGACGTTCGTCACCCGCAAAATCACCCGGGCCGCCGCCCGCATCAAGGCGGGCCTGCAGGAAAAAACCTACCTCGGCAACCTTGACGCGGAGCGCGACTGGGGGCACGCCCGCGACTACGTGGAGGGCATGTGGCGGATGCTGCAGCAGGAGGCGGGAGATGACTACGTGCTGGCCACCGGGCGCACCACCACGGTGCGTCGGTTCTGCGAAATGGCCTTCTCCGCGGCCGGCCTTGAACTGGCCTGGGAGGGGGAGGGGGAAGGCGAGAAGGGATATGACGCAGACACCGGGCGCTGCCTCGTAGAAGTGGATCCCCGCTACTACCGCCCGACGGAGGTGCACCAGCTGCTGGGCGACGCCGAAAAGGCGCGCGAGCAGCTCGGGTGGACCCCGTCGACCTCCCTGGAGCAGATGGCCGAAGAGATGGTGGCGAGCGACCTGGAAGACGCCCGTGAGGATGTTGTTGTGGCGAACCACCGGGCGGGGTGAGAGCCGCCCTTGGCGAAGAAACCGCTCTCGGTCCAGAAGCAATGCCCGGGTGGGAAGCTGCCCCGTGGGAAAGCCCCCCAGCCTCGATCGTGGCAGTGCCGCCAAGGGGATACGTCAAGGGGACGGCCCCGCAGGGCGAGCGCGGACGGCGGTGACGGGGGCCCGTGAGGCCGTCGTCGCAGGGAAGCCCCGTTCCCAGTCATCCGCAGGGATCATGTCTGGGCTGAGGCGTATCGTGTGATAGCGGCCCGTCCGTGCGCCCTGCGCTGGGCGGTCTCATCCCCCCTTCCGCTCTTTTTTCTCCCGACCATGTCTCTGCCTGGGGACAGACGTTGAGCCCCACAGATGTGCCTATGGATTTGACCATCGCATCGGCCCTGGTCCCGTTTTGGCAAAGCGTCGGGGCCGCCCTTTTGGGAAGCCTGGCCCTGACGCCCGCCGTGGAATGGGCGGCGCGCCGCCTGGGGGCCGTCGATGTGCCCAGCGACGACCGCTGGGGCAGTCGACGCGTCGCGCTGCTGGGCGGCGTGTCCATTGCGGCCGGCGTGGCCCTCGGGGTCCTGGGGAGCGGCGGGGCGGCGGCCTGGGCCTGGCCGGTGTGGGCCGGGGCCCTCCTGATGCTGGGCCTGGGCCTGGTGGATGATGTCGCGGTCCTCTCGTCGGTGGGCAAGCTGATGGGGCAGGTGGCCGCGGCGGCGCTGGTGCTCGCGGCCGGGCTCGCGTTCTGGCGGGGCGGCCCGGTCTGGGTCTCCATTCCGCTCACCTTCCTCTGGGTCATCGGGGTGACCAACGCCCTCAACCTGATCGACGGGATCGACGGCCTGGCGGGGGGCGTGACGGTGGTGGCGGCCGGCACCCTGGCCGTCATCAGCGGGCTGCTCGGGCACACGGCCCAGGCGGCGGTCATGGCGGCGGTGGCGGGGGCGTGCCTCGGCTACCTGCCCTACAATGCGCCCCCGGCCCGCATTTTTATGGGCGACGGCGGCAGCCTGCTGCTCGGCTATCTGCTCGCGGTGGGCGCCCTCGGGGTGCAGGGCGGCGGCGGGCCGCTCGTGGGGCCGCTGGTGCCGGTCGCGGTGTTGGCGGTGCCCATCGCCGACACGACGTTTGTCACCATCACGCGCCTGCTGCGCGGGCAGCCGATCCGCGAAGGCGGCACCGACCATGTGCACCACCGCCTGGTGAAGCTGGGGCTGTCGGAGGGCGAGGCGGTGGCCCTGCTGGGCGGCCTCAGTGCGGGGGCCGGGGGGCTGGCCCTTAGTGCGCTCTGGGCGGACGCGGCGCTGGTGCTGGCGGTGGCGGCGCTGGGCCTGGTGGCGCTCACGGTGGGGGGCATCTACCTGGCCACGACGGGCGCCTACACGACGGCGGCCCCCACACAGCCCCTGAGCCAGCGGGCGGGGGCGCTCCTGCGGCGCTATGGCGGCGGGGCCTCCTGGAAGGCGGTGGGCGGCATGCTGGCGGACCTGCTGCTGGTGGGGGCGGCCCTGGTCGTGGCGGCCTACCTGCGGCACGGGGGCGCGCCGCCGCCGGCCCTCGTGGTCCTCCTTCCGCAGGCCCTGCCGCTCGTGATTGTGGCCAAGCTGGGGGTGTTCTACGCGGCGGGCCTGTACCAGGGCATCTGGTCGCACGCCGGCACGCCCGAGGGCGGGCGGCTGGCGGTGGCCTCCGGCGGGGCGTCGGCCCTCGTGGCGGCCGGCTTCGGGATCGCCACGGGACGGGTGCCCACGGCCCTGCTCCTCATCGATTGGGGGGTGGCGACCGTCCTCGTGGGCGGCGTGCGGTTTGGGTTTCGGGCGCTCCGCCAGTCGGTGGTGGCCCACCAGGAAGACGGCGTTCGCGTGCTGCTGTACGGGACGGGGGCGGAGGGCATGCTGGCCCTGCGCTCGCTCCGCCGCTGGCCCACGCGGAAGTTTGTGGTGGTCGGGCTGCTCGATGAGGCGCCGGCCCGCCACGGCTCGCGCGTGCAGGGGGTGACGGTGCTCGGGCGGGGGAGAGACCTGCCGCGCCTCTGTGCCGAGCACGACGTGGAGATGGTGGTGGTGCCGGCTGCGACGAGTGCGCAGGCGCGCCGCCGCCTGCAGGCGCAGTGCCGGGACGCTGGGGTGCCCTGTCGCGTCTTTGCCGCTACGCTGCAGGCCCCGGACGCGGTCTCCTCGCCGACGCTGTCGCCGCCCCCGGGCGATGGCGCTGCCTCCCGGTCGCAGCCGGAATAGGAGGGGCTGGGGGAGGGGAGGGGACGCCAGCGCGGCCGCGCGGTGAAGGGGGCGCTGGCTGCACCGCCGTGCCCAGCGCCTCCCTTGGGGGGCAGGGCAACCGGAACATCCCAGGACAAGATTCCAAAGAACCCCCCTTGCCCGACCCAACACGACCCGCCCCCGACGCAGATGTCGGCGTGTGTCCCGCCTCGACTCGAACCAACATCGTCCGTCTGCCTCCCAATGACCGAGCCCCGTCACAGACGATTCCGACACGCGATGCGTCTCGGGCTGGGGCTGTGCCTGGGGCTTTTCCTCGCCGCGTCCCCCGCGGCGCAGGCCCAGGGACTTGGCCCCATCCAGATGCAGGTTGAATCGTTCGCCGCCGCCGGC
>CAJXLV010000073.1 GCA_913056185.1 uncultured Bacteroidota bacterium | reverse complement strand
CAGCGAAGCTCGTACTGGTCGCCATCCCAGCCGATCTCAACGCGTTTCGGTTCTTTCTCTGAAGGCCAGTTGATGAGTACCGGATCGGTGCCACGTCCATTGGAGAGGCGCAGCACGCCATCGTCTCGAAGGCGTATCGCAGAGGACTTCCACTGCACCTTGAAGTAGCGCTTCTGTTTGTAGGGCGGGCGCAGGCCCTCGTAGTTCCCGCGTTTTCGCTTCTTGCGCCAAGATTGGAGGCTGTCGTAGAAGCTGTCCGCAACGGCCTGGGCAGACTGGCTGTGCAGCCCATCGAAGCCTTTGCAGTACATCGTCTGCGCCTGTCCCTTCGACAGCCAGTAGCCCTGCCGGTCGACGAAGCGCCAGTGCCACTTCGCCACCGTCGACCACAGATCACCCGCCCGCCGAGCGAGGCGGTCAAGTTGGTCGGTACGGCCCAATTTGAGCTTGCGAGTCAGATACATAGCGTTTGGTCTCACTGCGTTCGACGAGAAGAGTCCGTGTATGTCCCACCTGAAGGAGGGACCTTTACTGCTCTTCTCGTGCTCTACTCAACACTGTAAGGAACATGCCCCCCAGTACGCCAACGAGACCGAGGAGCGCCGGCCCCCATCCCAGCAGGTCCGCCACGGCGCCTGTTGCCACACTCCCACTGGCCCCGAGCACCATGTAGGCCGTGCGGATGAGGCCAAAGCCGGCGCTGCGCTCATCGTCGTCCAGGTGATCCATGAACTTGGGCAGCAGGGCCGCGCCCCAGCTCATGGCCCCCCCTGCCCCGACCACGCCCAGGGCCACCGTCCACAGGCCGGTCCCACACGCAAGCGCCAGGTAGGCCGCCACGCCCGTTCCCACAGCGAGCGCAGCCGCGCGGTCGCGCCCCCAGCGGTCAGAGAGCGCCCCGAGGGCCGGTTGGGCCAGCCCCTGCACGCCAAAGTAGGCCGAGAACAACCCCCCGGCCAGGGTCTCCGTATAGCCGTGGTGCTCAATGAGAATTGCGGGCAGGAAGGAGGCCGTTGCCTGCCACACAAACGCGCCTCCTACGGAGAGGGCCACGGTGGTGGCGATGGCGGGCCGCGCCAGAAGATGTGCCAGCGGCCCCACCTGCAGGCGATGCCACACTGGCACCTCAGGGCGCCTCGGGGGCGTGGCGTCCAGGACGTGGCGCACCAGGAGGATGGACGGCACGGCGACGAGCCCCCCAATCGCAACGGCCCAACGCCAGCCCACCCACGCCCCAATGCCCCCCGCCGCCAGCGGAACAGAAACTCCTGCGAGGGGGGCGCCGGCCGTGTGCAGTCCGATGGCCGAGCCCGTGTTGGGAAGGGTGCGGGTCAGCAGCGACGTGGCCACGCTGTAGTGCAGCCCCGCCACGCCGCCGAGGGCCACGGCCCCGACGAGAAACACCGGGTAGCTGGGAGAGACGGCCAGCAACCCGCTGGTTACGGCTGTACCAACCACGGCCACCAGGATGATGCGCCGGTCTCCGTAGCGGTCGGCCAGCAGGCCGCTGGGAAACTGCGACGCCGCGTAGGCCGCCCACATGCCCGTGAGCGCCAGCCCGATCGCGCCGTTGGACACCGAAAAGGCCTCGCCAATGGCGGGCACGACGGGGCTGATGGCCAGCCGCGCCGCCATTGTGGCAAAGAAGGCCAAGGTGCACGCTCCAAGAACCGCTCCCTGATACGACCACAGCTTCACAAACGGCCACGCGTAGTAGGACACAAAACACGCGAGAGGCAGAACGGTACGGCGGGCGCAGCGCAGCAGTTCGCCCGTCGGTGTGACGAAACCGACACCGCGCCGGCCCGCGTCCCCGGGCATTCGGAAAACCGTTGTATCCGAGGGACAGGTTTCGTACACTCAAAAACCGCTTCCCCTCCGCCTCCCCCCTCTCACACCAGCACACGCCGCGCCCCCATGCCCGTCGACACCGAAGAGCGCTCCCTTGCCGACCGCGCCCTCGACTCTATCGAGCGCACCGGCAACGCGCTTCCCGACCCCGTCACCATCTTTTTCATCTTCATTGGCCTGGTGATGGTGGCCTCGTGGCTTGCCCACACGGCGGGCATCAGCGTGGTGCACCCCGGCACGGACGAGACCATCACGGCCCAGAACCTTTTCTCCGACGAAAATGTGCGGCGCCTGTTTACCGACATGGCGGAGACGTTCGCCGACTTTCCGCCGCTGGGCCTCGTGCTGGTGGTGATGCTGGGCATCGGGGTGGCGGACAAGACCGGGCTCATCAGCGCTGCCCTCAAGTCGTTCGTGGCCAGCGTGCCCAACGTGCTGCTCACGGGCGCCCTCATCTTTGCGGGCATCATGTCGAGCCTCGCGGTCGACGCCGGGTACGTGGTCGTCATTCCCCTGGGGGCGGTGCTGTTTTACGGAGTGGGGCGCCACCCGCTCGCGGGCCTGGGGGCGGCCTTCGCGGGGGTCTCTGCCGGCTTCAGCGCCAACCTGCTGCTCACCTCTCTCGATCCCCTGCTCGCCAGCTTCACCGAGCCGGCCGCACAGCTCATTGCCAGCGACTACAGCGTGCCCGTCACGGGCAACTGGTGGCTCATGATTGCCCTCACCCCCGTCTTCATCGTCGTGGGATCGTACGTGACCGAGTCCATCGTGGAGCCGCACCTGGGCGCCTACACCCCGCCGGACGACTTTGACGCGGAGGAGGTGGAGGACGGGGCACTCACCGAGACGGAACGGCGGGGGCTGCGCTGGGCCGGCATCGTGACGGGCGCCGCCCTCCTCGGCGTCGTGCTGCTGTCGGTGCCAGAGGGCGCTCCGCTCGCGGAGTTCGACGCGCTGATCGAGAGCATCGTGGCCCTCATGGTGTTCCTGTTCTTCCTGCCGGGCCTCACGTACGGCATCGTGGTGGGGGAAATTGAGGACGACTCGGACGTGGCGGACATGATGGCGGACACGATGGCCGACATGGGCGCCTACATCGTGCTGGCCTTTGCCGCGGCGCACTTTATCGCCATGTTCGAGTGGTCGAACCTCGGCTCCATCATTGCCATCAGCGGGGCCGACCTGCTGCAGAGCGTCGGCTTTACGGGCCTGCCGCTCTTGTTTTCGTTTATTCTCGTCTCGGCCCTCATCAACCTGTTTGTGGGAAGCGCGTCGGCCAAGTGGGCCATCATGGCGCCCGTCTTTGTGCCCATGCTGATGCTGGCGGGCGAGCCCGGGTACTCGCCCGAGACGGTGCAGGCGGCCTACCGCATCGGCGATTCGTTCACCAACATTCTCACGCCCCTCCTTCCCTACTTCCCGCTCGTCATTATTTTTGCCCAGCGCTACGACGAGGACGCCGGAATTGGGAGCATCATCGCCCTCATGGTCCCGTACTCGGTGAGCTTCGGGGTGGTGAGCATCTTCGTCTTTCTCGTGTGGGTGCTGCTGGGCCTGCCGCTGGGGCCGGGCGCGGAGCTGTACTACACAGGCTGAAGGGCGAGACGTATTTCAACATTGTGAGTTGACCGCGGGAGTGCCGACTTGACGACCGCTGACTGCGGTCGGCGGACGGCAGACCGCCGAGAAACCGCCGTCCGCGGTCTGCTGTCGGCTGTCTTTCGAGGAAGGCGCAGTCCAGAGATCCGTGCTCACAGATTTGAAATGCTACCTGAACCGGGCTGTTGCGGAGAGTTTCTATTCGCGATCCAGGCGATCCCATTCATCCCGAAGATGCTGTATTTCAGCCTCGACCTCCTTGAGGGACTTGTCCGTCCCCCATGCCCCCCGAGCTTCTTCGAGAACCCGCCGGACCTCTTCCGGATCACGGGGCTCCGGTTCTCGGTCGAGTACGGTCACCTGCACGCGGTGCCGCCCCGGCTCAGGCTCCTACCCAATCCATTCAATCTGTCCGTCCTCGTAGATGGCCTCATACGTCGGCATGACGATGCCATCAGTTTGTTCATGAGATACGGATAGAGTCATGCCTTCCCCTCGGGAAACGAGATCCCCAACGCCGCAGTCGGCGTAGTGTCATGAACCCGCCTTCGCCCGACGGAGCGCGTCGAGCCGGTCGATCGTCTCGTGAATGTCATCGGCGGTGGTGCGCGGGTGGATGGGGCAGAGCCGGAGGACGGGCCGGCCGTCGAGGGTGGTCTTCGTCAGGAAGCGGTCTCCCTCCTCGTTGATGGCGGAGGCGAGGCGACGGGTGAGGACATCGACCCGGTCGTCCGGCCAGCCGTCGGGGGCACAGCGGAAGGTGATGATGCCCATTTGGGCTGGCGTGACGACTCTCCAATCCGCCCGCTCGCGGAGGAGCCGTTCCGCCTGCTCGGCCCGCTCGAAACCGCGCCGCACGGCCGCGGCGACGTGCTTTCGCCCAAACACCTTGAGCGTCATCCACAGCTTGAGCGCGCGGAAGCTGCGAGTGAGCTGGATGCCGCGTGCCGAGAAGTTAACCTCATCGTCCGCCCCCACGGCGTCCTCCAGGTACTCCGCCTCCAGCCGAAAGGCGCGGCGGAGGTGCTGCGGGTCGCGCACGAGCACGCCTCCAATCTCGAAGGGCTGAAAGAGCCACTTGTGCGGGTCCATCGTGAGGGAGTCGACGCGGTCGAGGCCGCGGAGGCGCTCCCGCCCCCGCTCACAGACGACGGCGGGCGCCCCGTACGCCCCGTCCACGTGCAGCCACAGGGCCTCGGCGTCGGCAATGTCCGCGAGCGCGGGCAGGGGGTCTACGGCGCCGGTGTTGGTGGTGCCGGCGTTGGCGATCACGCAGAAGGGGCGTCGGCTCGCAGCGCGGTCGGCCCGGATGGCATCGCGGAGCGCTTCGGGATCGAGGCGGAAGCGATCGGCCGCGGGGAGGCGGCGGAGCTGGTGGGGGGCGAAGCCCAGCAGGCGCAGCGCGCGGTCGACCGACGTGTGGGTCTGGTCGCTGCAATAGGCCACCGCATCGGTCACCTCATCGTCCAGCACCGCGTGGCGGGCCGCGGCGAGCTTCAGCTGGCTCACGCCCTCCTCTTGTCTTTGCCGGGCAGTCCTTTCCTGTATTACGGCG
>CAJXLV010000072.1 GCA_913056185.1 uncultured Bacteroidota bacterium | reverse complement strand
CTCAGCACAGCGACCCCGTTCTGTTGAGTAATATCTCACCATCATCAAACTAGGACGACGATTTACCTCGTTGGAGAGATAGATCACACCCATAATCCAAATACGTTCATGGGTAAATACTCTTTCGAACCAATCAACATCTGTACACCCACCTGCTCCAAGGCGAAGTCGTAATCGACCATGGCGTTCCTCAGGTGCACCACGTTGGGCTGGACGCCTCGGCAGACCTGTTGCAGAAGCCCCACCACCTCGGCAGAGTGTCCGTGAGGTTGCTGCACGCCCCCCGCGCCCGCTGCTGGCGAAGCGTGAGGCCGGAGCCGCGGGTGGAGAGGCGCTCGTACTGTCGGCGGCGGAAGGACGTATCCGCGCGCAGCCGGGCAACCATCTGGTAGGCGCGGTCGACGGGAGCCGCGATCGTGTCCCCGGAGGTGTGCATCCAGGACAGCTGCAGGCCGCTGCGGGGACGGGGCACGGCGGTGGCCCCTTCCGGCAGTTCAGGGGCCGGCTCTGCCACTGCCGCCCGCCCCAAGGCGGCCAGGAGCGCATCGACGGCCGCCGGGGCGTTGTGTCGGAACGCGGCGCGGGCCACCGCCGGCAGAGCCACGGTGCTGTCGGGGCGGAGGGCGCCCCGCTCCGCCCACCGGCGCCGCGTCTCGGCGAAGGACTGCGCCGCCGCCCCCGGCATCGCGTAGCGGGCCACCGAGTCGAGGGGCACCCGGCGCGTGGTGTCGAGCCGGCCCGCGGCCCGCTCCCGGATGTAGGCGGCCAGCAGGCGAATCTGGGCGAGCCGCACCACGGGTCGTCTCTCGTCGGCGCGGTACCACACGCCCGCCTCGGGCGCGCCCACGTCGTAGGCCACGAGGGACGCCCGCTCAGGGTGCGCCGCCAGGTAGTCCACCAGGTCGCGCGGGTAGCGCAGCTGCTCGGCCTGGGCGGCCCCCTCCCCCATCGCCCCCACATTGTCCGCCATCAGCGTCACCGCCTCCCAGTTGCGACCCACGGCAATCCCCAGCCCCACCAGCACCAGCGCCCCAACGACGAGCAGGTGCGTGCCACAGCCCCACGACCGAACATCCAGCATGCGCGTCCCGATCTGTGGTATGAGGTCAACATCTGTGAGAGGCGGACCGCTCTACGCCGAGCCCGCCCGCAGCTCCTCGGCGCTCAGCGTGCGCGGGTAGCGGATCTGCTCCACCATCTCCTGCACGTCCTGCGGCGGGGCGGGCGTAGCCTTCGTCACAGCCACGGTGACGATGAAGTTGAGCACCATGCCCACCACCCCGATGCCCTGCGCGTTGATGCCCAGGAACGTATCGAGGATCGGCGTCTCCACGCCCGGCACCACTACGTGGGCGCGCATCAGCACAATCATCACGAACGTGAAGGCAAGCCCCGTGATGAGGCCCCACACCGCCCCCTGGCGGTTGCACCGCTTCCAGAAGATGCCGAGGACCAGGATGGGGAAGAAGCTCGCGGCGGCCAGCCCGAAGGCAAAGGCCACCACCTCCGCCACAAAGCCCGGCGGATAAATGCCGAGCAGCCCCGCCACGACGAGCCCCGCGAAAATCGCCAGGCGCCCCACCAGCAGGCGGCGCTGGTCGGAGGCGTCGGGGTTGATGATCTCCCCGTAGATGTCGTGCGCGAGCGAGGAGCTGATGACGATCATGAGGCCGGAGGCCGTGGACAGAGCCGCCGCCAGGCCGCCGGCGGCCACCAGCCCCACCACCCAGTTCGACAGGTTGGCCAGCTCCGGCGTCGCCAGCACAATGATGTCGCGGTCGATGGTGTCGAGCAGCGCCCGCGGGGCCATGCCGTCGGTCCAGGCCTGCGTCTTGATCAGGCCCGTCTGCGCCCAGTTCTGCACCCAGCCCAGCTCCTGCATCCCCGAGGCGCCCAGCTGCGCGAAAGAGTCGAGGATGTAGAAGCGCGAGAACATCGCCACGGCGGGCGCGGCCGTGTAGAGAATGCCGATAAACAGCAGCGCCCAAAACGCCGACCACCGCGCGCTTTTGACGTCGCGCACCGTGTAGAAGCGGACGATGACGTGGGGCAGCCCGGCGGTGCCGGTCATGAGCACCACGGTGATGCAGAACACGTTCAGCATGCTAAAATTGCTAAACGGCCCGCTGTAGGCCCCCAGCCCCAGCTCCTGCTGCAGCCCGTCGAGGCGGGGCAGCACCTCGCCGATGGCGATTTGTGGAATCGGGTTCCCCGTCAGCGTGTACGCGATGGCGAAGGTGGGAATCAGGTACGCCACAATCAGCACACAGTACTGCGCCACCTGGGTCCAGGTCACGCCCTTCATGCCCCCGAGCACGGCGTAGATGCCCACGATCACCATCCCAATGATGACGCCCCAGGTGACCGACACCTCCAGAAAGCGGCTGAACACAACGCCCACGCCCCGCATCTGCCCGGCCACGTAGGTGAAGGAGACGAAGATGGCCGCCACGGCCGCCACCACCCGTGCCGTGTTCGAGTAATAGCGCTTCGCCACGAAGTCCGGCACCGTGTACTCCCCAAACTTGCGAAGAAACGGCGCAAGGAGGATGGCCAGCAGCACGTACCCGCCGGTCCACCCCATGAGGTAGACCGAGCCGTCGAACCCGAGAAACGAGACGAGCCCGGCCATCGAGATGAAGCTGGCGGCGCTCATCCAGTCGGCGCCCACGGCCATGCCGTTGGCCACGGCGGGGATGCCCTGCCCCGCCACGTAGAAGCCGGCCGTGTCCGAAACGCGGCTCCACACCGCGATGCCAATGTAGACGGAGAAGGTGATGCCGACCCACAGAAACGTCCACCCGATAATACTCATAAATGTCGCCTTGATTTGGTGCGTGTGCTTCGGAAAAAGGAACTGATGGCGGCTCAGTGTGCCGTTGGCGGAGGCGTGTCCTCCTCGTCCTCCTCCACGCCCGCCTCACGGTCGAGCTGCTGCATGGTGAGGACGTAGATGAGGATGAGGGCGATGAACACGAAGATGCTGCCCTGCTGCGCCATCCAGAAGCCGAAGGGGATGCCGCCGAAGTCGATGCTGTTGAGGGGCTCGGCCAGTAGGATGCTCATCACAAAGCCGGCCACGAACCACACGGACAGCAGAGCCAGGCTGCGGCGAATCGTCTTTTTCCAGTAGGTTTCCCGGTCAATGTCGGGGGCGGAAGAATCGTCCATGGGGGGAGGGGTGTGGGTCAGACAGTGCGCGGAGGGGCGGCTAAAAGAATAGGAAGACACTGAAGTCGCCGCGGACGTTCGTCACCGTGTCTTCGTCGTCGGCGGGGTCCGGGGCAAAGTGGTCGTCGAGGCGGGCCGTGTACTGGGCGGTAGTCACCTGCACCTCAAAGGCAAAGCGCATGGGGCCGTAGTTGAGGGCGAGGCGGGGCGCCACCTCCCAGACCGACGCGAGGCTTTGCCCGTCCGGATCGACGCCGCGGGTGGCGTACGCCACGTCCGAGGGCGGACTATCGAGCGCATCCGCCGCGCCGAGGTTGGTGAGGTATCCGGCAAAGAGGCCGGGCGCGACGGTGCCGGTCTTCTCCACTTCGAGCCACGTGCTCAGGGTGTTGAGTTGCTGAAACGCGTCGGCGGCCCCAACATCGTTGCCCGCCGCGGCCGGGTCGTAGAGGTAGCCGCCGATGCCCACGTGGTCGCGCACGCTGCCGTACACCACCTTGCCGCGCAGCACGAGCGGGTCGCCGCTGTACACGGCGTATGCGGTGCCAGCCCCACTAAAGAACCGCTCGCCTAGCGGAAGGGGACGGAGCGCCTTCAGGTACCCACCCAGCCCGAGCGTGACGCGGTTCGTCACGTACTGCGCGTGGCCGTGCAGCCCGGGGATGGCGGCCTGCTGCTGCGCATCGACGCCTCCCTGCGGATCCGTCCCACTCGGTGCGTTGGAGAGCGCAGCGTCCACAAACGCGTCCATTTGCCAGGCCGCGGCGCCAATCAGCCGCAGGTTTCCCGGCATCAGCGTGAGCTTGATCATCGGCTGCCGCGCGAAGGGATTGAACGGCGTCCCCGCCTCCGTCGCCACGGTGTGCGGGTAGGCCCCAAGCGTAAACAGGGGCGACCACTCCACCCCAAACTGCACCTCGCGGGCGTCCCACCTCATCTGGGCGAAGGCTCGGCGGACGCGGAGGGTGTTTTGCGTGGTGCCAGTGGGCCCGAAAAAGTCCGTTTCCACGTAGCCCGACACGTCGGCCCCCAGGACCGTCTGCTCAAAGTCATCGACGCGAAGGCCGAGGCGCGAAAAGAACTGGAAGGCCCCAAAATTGTCGCGATCGCTCGGGTCGTCGGCGTCGGGGGTGTTGACGGCCGGGTAGAGCAAAAAATCCACATCTCGCGCCGCCACCACCTGCCGGGTGTCGTAGTAGTAGGAGGATTTGACAAACCCACTGAGATCCACAGACTGGGCAGCGGCCTGACCCGGCACCAGAAAAGCCGCGGCAATGAGTGACCAGGAGAAACAGGTCCAGAAATTGAGCGTTCGTACACAGCGGAAATGCATGAGTCGGAAGGTGTTTCTCACCGGAAAACGATCGACTCTGCACGCTTCTCAGATTGTCGACGGGCTCTCCCTGCCAGGAACGCCCCGTCTCGTCTGTTGAAGCGCACTCAGTGAGGGGACTACCGATCCGTGCCCTGCACGGATCGGGCGTCCCCTTTTCTTTTTTCTATTTAGTTAGGTCGCAACGCTTCGTCGTCGTTGTAGGGCCGGATGAAGGGGGCCTGCGAGCATTCGGGGGCGGCCCGACGACGCAAACCGCCTCTTTGAATTCCCGCTCCGCTCGTCAGTGCGCCCGGATTCAAAGCGCTTCCGTTAAGATTCTATCATATTCTAACGGCGACAGAGCAAGCTGTCAAGCCATTTCGGCACATCCGTTTCCACGCGCCGGGGTGTCACGGGCAAACCCCCGAGGCGTATGACGTCCGACTTCGGGCGCGTCCGAGCGCAGCCGCCCGCGCACGACACTCCGTACACGACATTTCGAGGGACCCTGCCCGCAAAGGGAATGTAAAAAAGGCAGCATATCCCCCCTTGCCGTGCAGCACACCGCCATGGGTTCCGACGCCCCGTCTCGCCCCGGTCCTGTTGAGGTCGCTGAGCTGGTTGACTTTCTGCGGGGCACCCCACCGTTCGACCGTGTCCCCCGCGAGGACCTCCGCCGAGGGGCCCGCCACCTCGAGATCACGTACGCCCCCGAAGGAACGGTGGTGCTCGACATCGGCGACGACACGGCCGCCGTCACCCTCCTCCGCAGCGGGGCCGTGGACCTGACCAACGAACAGGGCACGCTCGTCGCCCGCCTCGGAGAAGGCGAGTTTTTCGGCTACCCGTCCCTCCTCACGGGCGGCCCCGCCCAGCGCCGCGTACAGGCCCGCGAAGACAGCCTTCTCTACCACATACCCGCCGACGACTTCAACTGGCTCCGCGGCCGCTCCGAGGTCGTCGACCGCTTCTTTGCGCAGGCCCACAGCGAGCGCATTCGCGACGCCCTCCGCGAAGAGCAAACCGAACGGCCCCTCACCACCCCCCTCCGCTCCCTCCTTGCCCGCGCCCCCGTCACCGCCGAGCCCGCCCTCCCCATCCGCCGGGCCGCCCAAATCATGCGGGACGAACGCGTCTCCTGCCTCCTGCTCTGCGAAGACGACGCCCTCGTCGGCCTCATCACCGACCGCGACCTCCGCACGCGCGTCCTGGCCGCCGACACCGACCCCGGCGCCCCCGTCCGCTCCATCATGACGCCCGCCCCGACGACCAGCACGGCCGACCAGTACGCCTTTGAGGCCCTGCTCACCATGAGCCGCCACAACATCCACCACCTCCCCGTCCTGGACGAAGGCCGCCTCGCCGGTGTCGTCACCGCTACGGACCTGCTCCGCCTCCAGGCCGACAGCCCCGTCTACGTGATCGGCGAAATCTGGAAACAGGACACCGTGAACGGCCTCGCCGCCCTGCGCGACCGCGCCACCCGCATGGTCGTGGACCTGGTGGACGGCGGCGCCCGCCCCGGCGACGCCGCCCGCATCACCACCGCCGTCACCGACACCCTCACCCAGCGCCTGCTCCAGCTGGCCGAGGAGGAGCTCGGCCCCCCGCCCGTCCCCTACGCCTGGGTCGCCCTCGGCTCGCAGGCCCGCCACGAACAAACGCTCCACTCCGACCAGGACCACGCCCTCCTCCTCGACGACGACGCCACCGCGGCGCACGACGACTACTTCCAGGACCTGGCGGCCTTCGTCAGCGACGGCCTCCACGCCTGCGGCTACCCCTACTGCCCCGGCGACGTCATGGCCACCACCAACCGCTGGCGCCAGCCCCTCGCCGACTGGAAGCGCACCTTCGAGCAGTGGATCGAGGAGCCACAGCCCGAAGCCCTCATGCACGCCAGCATCTTCTTCGACCTCCGCCCCGTGCACGGCACCGAGGCCCTTACGGACGCCCTCCACGCGTTCATCCTTCGCCGCACCACCGACCACACCATCTTCCTCGCCTGCCTGGCCGCCAACGCGCTGGAGCACACCCCGCCCCTCGGCTTCTTCCGCCAGTTCGTCCTGGCCACCCACGGCGAGCACGAAGACACCCTCGACCTGAAGCACGACGGCCTCGTCCCCATCATCGACCTCGCCCGCCTCCACGCCCTCGCCCACGGGGTGCCCGCCGTCAATACCCGCCGCCGCCTCCGCCAGCTGGCCGAGCAGGGCGCCCTCAACGACGGCGACGCCGCCGACCTGGAGGATGCCTTCGCCTTCATCGCCCAGATCCGCCTCCGTCACCAGGTCCGCCAGATTGCCGACGGCGCAGCCCCCGACAACTACGTCTCCCCCGACGCCCTCTCCGCCTTCGACCGACGCCACCTCAAGGACGCCTTCCGCATCGTCAAAACCGCCCAGGCCGCCGTCGAGCAGCGCTACCAGACCGCCTTCGTCTCCTGATGCCGCTATGCTGTCCTCCCTGCTGCGCTGGTGGTACCGCCGCCGGACGTCGGCCGCCTTCATGCGCGACTACCTGGATGCGGCCACTCCCTCTCGCCGCACGCCGGCGACCGACGTGGGCTACCTGGTGCTCGACCTCGAAATGACCGGCCTTCAGCCCGCGTCCGACCGCATCGTGAGCATGGGCTGGGTGCACGTGCAGGCGGGCCGCATCCGGATGCGCACGGCGCGCTACATGCTGCTCGCCGTCGACGCTTCGGTGGCCGAGAGCGCCCCCATCCACCACCTGCGCGACCAGGACCTGTCGGGCGGCTGCTCGGAGCGCGAGGCGCTGGCGGCCCTCCTTCAGGCCCTCCAGGGACGCGTCCTGGTGGCCCACCACGCGCCGCTCGACCTCCGTTTCCTGCACGCTGCCTGCCGCCGCCACGCCGGAGTGCCTCTCCTCGCCCGCACCGTCGATACGCTCGCCCTCGCCCGGCGGCGCCGACAGCGCGGCCACCGCCAGGCCCGCGACGGCGAGCTGCGCCTCGACGCCCTCCGCTCCGCCTACAACCTGCCGCGCTACCCCGCCCACAACGCCCTCTCCGACGCCCTCGCCACCGCCGAGCTCTTCCTGGCACTCCTGCAGCACCAGTCCGACGAAACGCCCCTTCGCGCCCTGCTCCGGCCCGACTTCCGGTCTCTGCTCTGACTCTCCATCCCGGAACCGCGCCCCGGTGCCGAATCGTTAAGATACGTCACTTTTTCATTCATGTGGCGCCCTTCCCGC
>CAJXLV010000071.1 GCA_913056185.1 uncultured Bacteroidota bacterium | reverse complement strand
GAGGCAGGCGGGCAGACCCGTGGGATAAGGGCAGAGAAGCCCGCAGGAGAATCTCCCGGCTTTAGCCGGGGGAGAAGTCAATGGGTCCAGCGCGAACGCTGATTTCGGAATATACCGGTCTGAAGGTCGCTTCTGCTGATCTTCGAAGAGATTGATTTCATCAGTCGCTTCGCTCGTGTCTCGACTCCGCTTCGCTGCGCTCGGAATGACTTGTTGTTAAGGGTCTTTTGCGTGTCTACTTAGCGATCGAAACGGGGGCGGCGCTGCTGTTGATGGACGAGCAACAGGGGCGGGCGACGGCTGAGCACTTTGGGCTCTCCGAACATTGGGCTCATCGGGGTCCTCATCGAGGCAAAGGAAACTGTCCACATTGAAGCTGTGCCGCCCTATTTGGATGCGCTGAAGGAAAACGCTGGATTCTGGATCAGCGATCAGCTCTATCGTCGAGTGTTGCGGGATGAAGGGGGGCCGTCGTAACCAAAAGGTGCAAAAACCTGATTTCGGGCATCGCCGACCCGATAGGTATTGCGATGGAGACGCCGATGAGACGGGCGATGTGAGAGTTGTGTGTAGATTGAGGGGCGTATTGACATCGACCCCCCACGACCTGTACCGTAGAAGTGCTATGAATAAACACGACCTCCACATCGCCGGTTGTGCTGCGTCGGCCCGACTCGCCGCGGCGGAGAATCCGTATGCGTTTGCCCGGCTCTATCTGGGCATTTCGTATCCCTATTTTTATCTCCAACCGACCGGCGGCGCCTAATCCGAGAGCGTGTATCGCATTGTGTCCTCCCCGCCGGTCAATGGCTCCTGGCCCGGCGGGGTGTTGTCGTTTACGGGCCGGTGCTTCCGTTTCCGGCGGGGTCTCCCCTTCCTTTTCATCTGGAGACCCGCCTACAATGATGTCCTCGTCTACGTCCCTCGAACAGGCACGCGCCCGCATCGACGAAATCAATGAGCAGGTCGTTGCGCTGCTTGCGGAGCGTTCGGCTGTGGTGGATGACGTCTGTGCCCTGAAGGCCGAAGAGGGCCGCACCGTCCGCGATCCGGAGCGAGAGGCGGAGTTGCTCTCGCACGTCCGCACCGTGGCCCGAGAGCACGGCCTGCCCCCAAAACTCGCCGAAGCCCTCTTTGAGACCATCCTGGAGCACTCGGTGCAGCGCCAGCGCCGCCGCCGCGCCGATGTGCCGTCTCCCGATGCTGCCCAGGACGCGACCCCGATGCCGTCCGGCTCGTCGTAGTGCGGAGGAACGCCCCGACGCTCTGGGCAACACGCATCCGCCGCCCGTCGGATCGGGGGCATCTCCCCAAATCGTTCGTCCCGAATCTCTGGAGGCGGGTAGGCATTCAAAAAACCGCGCGTGCTTTCCACTGGCTTCTTCTTGCCCTGCATGGCCGCTCCCTCGGATCGCCCCGACTTTGTGCCGGAGTACAACAAACCGGAGGCGCCCGGCCTCCACATGAATTTCGACAACACGGTTTCGCTCTATCACATCGTCGAGGATGATGACGACTTTGAGGCGGCGGCGCACGACCTCTTCTCTCTTCTCCAAACTGCTCAGGCCGAGTTTCCGGACTGGCCGCGCGTGCTCTATCTCGACATCGACGGGCACGTGCGTGCCGACGGACGTCTGGAGGAGGACATGATTGAGCTTCAGCAAGAGTTTTTGCTTGCTGCCATGGGCAAGTTCTTCACGGCCCTGGCCCTTCCGCTCGTGTCGGTCGTCAATCCGGAGGACCAGGTGAACGATCTGCCGGACGAGCTGGTCTTGCAGCCCCCCGATGCGGAACTGCCCGAAGACACCGCCTGGCCCAGCGACTGAGCCCATCGCCGCCCACCACACCCGCACATCCTGTGCTGCGATGGACGCCGTGATGGACCGCCCAACAGCCCGGAATGGGCACCGTGCCTGCCCGTGCGTGCTGCCCCCAGGTCCGGAGCACACGTGCGTCCGATGCATGCGTCCCTCGCCCCTTTCTCTTCGTTCCTGACGCCCCCTTGTCCTCATGCGCTACCTGATTACAGGAGGAGCCGGCTTTATCGGAAGCCACCTCACGGACCGTCTCATCGAGCACGGACACCACGTGCATGTTCTTGACAACTTGTCAACCGGGCAGCTGGCCAATGTGCGTCAGTGGCAAGGGCACGACCAATTTGCGCTGACCATCGGCAGTGTGTTGGACGAGCAGGTCCTGGAGCGGTGCATCGCCAAATGCGACCGGGTGATCCACCTCGCGGCGGCTGTCGGGGTGAAGCGCATCATGGACCGCCCGGTGGGAACCATCCTCACGAACGTGCAGGGCACGGAGAAGGTGCTCGAACGCGCCCGTCACCACGGCACCAAGACAGTGCTCGCGTCTACGTCCGAGGTGTACGGAAAGGCCATGAGTAAGAACGGGGGCGGGGCGCTGGCCGAAGAGGACGACCTCACCATTGGGGCCACCACGAAGCGGCGGTGGGCCTACGCGTGCTCGAAGGCCATGGACGAGTTTTTGGCCCAGGCGTACCACGACGAGTACGGCCTTGCTGTGACGTGTGTGCGGTTTTTCAACACCGTGGGGCCGCGGCAGTCCGGCAACTACGGCATGGTGGTGCCTACGTTTGTGGAGCGGGCCCTAAGCGGACAGCCGATTCAGGTGCACGGAGACGGGACCCAAACCCGGTGCTTTGTGCACGTGGCCGATGCGGTGCGGGCGGTGACGAAGCTAATGG
This sequence comes from uncultured Bacteroidota bacterium, assembly GCA_913056185.1. Lineage (GTDB taxonomy): Bacteria > Bacteroidota > Rhodothermia > Rhodothermales > Salinibacteraceae > Salinibacter. Next base: position 5,314 of record CAJXLV010000071.1, on the reverse strand, counting down.
AGGTTCCTGCGGCGGAGGGGGAGGTGTTCAACATCGGTCGTCCGGAGGAGATTTCGATTCGGGCACTCGCCGAGCGGGTGCGGGCACGGGTCGATGACGAGGTCGACATTACGCACGTGCCCCACGAGGAGGTGTACGGGGACGGATTCGAGGACATGCAGCGGCGTGTCCCGGACCTCACGAAGCTGGAGGCTGCGATTGGGTACGCGCCTCAATTTTCGATGGACGACATCCTGCAAGATGTCATCGATGATGTTACAGCGCGTCGGTCGGGCCGCTCGGTGTCCGAGGAGCACGTGAACGGCACGGTGTAGGCGCGCTGGGCCTGTGCCGCGGGCTCAGAGCGTTCTGGCGGCGGGCACAGGGCTGTCCGGGCCTCCACGATCACCGTTCGGGGGGCTGTCTCGGCGGAAACCGTTCTGGAAACGGATCGGTACGCGGAGAACCAAGTGCTCTCCTCCGCGAACCCGCATGCCCACACGAATCGACGTCATTCTGAGCGCCCAACACCCGACGGGGAGAGCAGAACGAAGCACCGGACACGCAGAGCGGGCCGAGCAGAGCGAGCGCATGCGATGTGAGTCGCCTTGCTCGCCTCCCCGCCCCTGACTGGAGGGGGGCTGAGCGCAGCGAAGAAGGAGTGTGGGACTGGAGGAGCCTCCAGAGGGCACTCTGCTCGGAACGACTTGATCTGGACCCCATCCTTGCCGACCTGTCTGACATTTTGGTTCCTACGCCCGCTATGATGTTGATCCCCGCATTGCTCCACGCCGCCGTCTCGTTTCAGGCCGACGCCCCCCACGGCACAGGACTGGAGTGGCTCACAATTGCTTCCGTCGTCGTGCCGGCCGTCGTGCTCGTGGCGCTCGTCTACTGGGGCGCCCAGGAAAGGAGATAGGCTCGGGGGGCAAGAGGACGTGCCCGGTCGGGGCCCTCCGGTGCCGGGGCGCCTGGCCGCGCAGAACACGTGGGCCAAACCGAAAGGCCACGAGAAAGGACACGGGGCACGCGTCTCCACGGATGTTCGCGGCACCTACGATGTCCCGATGCCCATAAAATGAGCACCCAGAACAAATACACTCGCGGCCAGCGGGACGGCAGTCGATGCAAATGGTCAAACTCCTCTCGCAGAACGTGAGCGCTCGTTCCTCGAGCCTGTGGATCACTTGATACAGAGCGTGTCGAGTATCGGCCCGGACGAAGAGATGAATGTGATCGGGGCCGGATCGCCAAATTCATCTTCCAGTCATGCTCTCTGGCCACATCGTTGAGCACTTCCTCCAGGCGACGTGCGACTGCGTTTTTGAGAACAGAAGCCTCACGTTGCGCTCGACGTCTCACTGCGAAGGAGTCGAGAACCGACAGGTTCACGCCCCCCGGATGAATCCGGAGGGGGAACTGCTCCTTCGCGCATCCTCAATACGCTAAAGATCGTCGCACTCGTTTTCGAGGTAGTGGTTCGCGCGCGCCTCATAGTCGCCGTAGGCCGCATTCTGGAACGTCTCGCACGCCTCGGCCTTGCTGCCGAGCTCAAACTGAGACTCCCCGATCACGTAGTAGTATTTCGCGGCGTCGCTGCGGCTGCCCTGGTGCATGTCGAGGCCCTCACGCGCCGTCTGGACGGCTTGGTTGTACTGTTCTTCCTGAAAGAGAGCCAGGGCGCGATAGAACATGGACTTTGCGCTCGGGTCCACGTACTCCCGCATTTCGTCGAGGGCATCCAGGGCTGTACGGATCTGTGCCTGAGACGGATTGTCGCCCTGCAAGGCCTTGGAGGCCCGGGCAAGAAACTCACTCCGAATGCGCTCGGTGGCCAGGCCCGCCACGCGGGTGTTTCCGGTCTCGGCTCCGAGCTCAATGGCCTGCCGCAGCGTTTGAAGGCCGGCCCTGGTGCTGTCCATGTTGATGAGCGCCAGCCCCTGATTGTAGCGGACACTGGGGTCCTGGTCTGTATACGCCGCCAGCTTTTTGTAGTGGGACAGCGCCTGCCCGTACTGCTCCTTCTGGAGGGCGGCGCTTCCGGCACCCTTCAGGCTGTTCACGAGGTTGCCCTCAATCTTGCCCACCAGGTCGCTAAGGCCCAGCTTCTCGGCCAGCTGGACCGACTCCTCAAACCGGGCGGCAGCGACGGTGAAGTTCTTCGCGTTTCCGGCTTTGGCGCCCTCCTTGTAGGTCTGCTGCAGCTCCTTCCTGAGTTTTTCCTGCTGGGCGGTCGACAGGGAGCTCTCCTCCTGGGCAAGGGCGGGGCCGACGCCAACGGTGAGGCCGCCGAACAGGACTCCCAGCGCAAGTACCAGCCAGGAGGGAGCAGAAGAGCGGGAAAACCAGTTCATGTACATAGGGGAAGCGTCGGTTCGAGAAAAAATAGTCAAGCGTTGGTCAAAAAACTCCAGGTACGTAGGGGCGCTCAGGGCTTTTGTTTCCAAAAGCCAGGCCCGAGGGGGCGTGCGTCTCTGGGGTCGCATGTGGAAACAAACTCAAGGACCATGCCGACCGGGGGGCGACGGGGCGCTCGGGGGCGCAGGCCGGCTCCGCAGCCGCCGTTAGCCCAGAAGAAGTGCCCTTCCTGCGATCCCTCGTGAGGGAGAATGCGCAGGGCCGTCCACCATTCCCTACACTTTGTCTCGTCCGCTTTTGACGACCGGTCCCGATCGCGGGCAGGCATTATAAATAATGAATCCCCCAAGTTGTGTATCATTCCGCCCCCTCCGCGCCCTGGTCGTCGGTCGCTCAGGATGACGCTTGAATGCACGTATTTCTTCGGGCCTACTTAACATACGATTGCCGCAGTGTATAGGGGGAGGCGCTGGCATTCGCCCCCCGTTCTCGTTATTCTTGGGGCGGGTCTGTCGTCCCAACAGCAGCACAGCCCCGTCTCCTCTACACAGATCATATCTTTTCCGCAACACAGCGACTCCTCTCATGAAGCTTATTGTTCCCATGGCCGGGCGCGGCACCCGTGTGCGCCCGCACTCACACGTGACCCCCAAGCCGCTACTCTCTGTTCGCGGGCGCAGCATTGTGGAGCGCATCGTCGATACGTTTGCACGGGTGCTTCCGGCCCCGCCCGACGACGGTGTATTTGTGCTGGGGCCCGACTTTGGCCCGGGCATTCGCGATCAACTGACGGCGCTCTGTGAGGAGCGCGGCATCACGCCGCACTTTCCCGTGCAGGAGGAGGCGCTCGGCACAGCGCACGCGGTGGCCTGTGCCGACGAGCACCTGGCGGGCGAGGGCGTCGTGGTGTTTGCCGATACGCTCTTCGAACTGACGGACGAGGTGCGGCTCGACGATGCGGACGTGATGGCGTTTGTGCGCACGGTGGAGGACCCCAGCCGCTTTGGCGTGGCCGTGCGCGAGGGGGAGGAGGTGGTGGAACTGGTCGAAAAGCCGGACGCCCCCATCTCCAATGAAGCCCTCATCGGGATCTACTACGTGCGCGAGCTGGCAGACCTGAAGGCCGGCATCGACTATGTGATGGACCACGACATGAAGGGGGCGGGCGGCGAGTATCAGCTGACCGACGCGCTGGACCGCCGCCTGCAGGAGGGGGACCGGTTCACGACGGCAGGGGTGGATGCCTGGATGGACTGTGGCACCATCCCGGCCCTGCTGCAAACCACAGGACGCGTTCTGGAGCGCGAGTCGGACGACCGCCACCAGGGCACGGTGGAGGACAGTGTGATCCGCGAGCCGGTGTACATTGGCCCGGAGGCAACGGTCAAAAACGCGGTGGTGGGGCCGTACGCATCGATTGAGGCCGGGGCCACCGTCAAGAATGCGGTGGTGCGAAAGAGCATTGTCTTTGCCGAGGGACGCGTGGAGAATGCCGTACTGGCCGATTCGGTGGTGGGGCGGCACGCGGCAGTGACGCAGCCGCCACAGTCTCTCAATGTGGGCGATCATTCGCAGATGAATGTGGAGCTGCGCAGTTGACTGCTCCGTAGCGTTCCTCCGGGGGCGTGCAGCCAACCCCTGGGCGGCGCTTTGTGGCGAAGCGCAACGGGGGACAGGCCCGCCGGGCGTATGGATTTTGGGTGGACATTGCGAGGCAGGGGGGCTGAGACGGGTCTGCGCCTGTCGCGTTGGAGCAGCCGCCTCGATGGTTCGTTCCAGGAATACAGGTAGAGCGCGAGAAGGGCTTGCAGCCCCCCGAACGTCCGTGCGGGGGACACGGGCCCTTCTCGTGGGCCCCGTCCAGCCAGCGGTGCTGGCAATGCGGGCACGTCGACGGAAAAAAGCCCCTCGGCGTGCGGGACTGGACGTGCAGTGAATGCGGCACCCATCACGGCAAAGACATCAACGCAGCGAAGAATCTCAGTAGGGTCGGGCCGCCCCGAACGGACGCACTGGCTTCAAAGGCACCCGGACAGCGGGGGACTCCCGATGCGTTTGGGGGCGTCGGCACCGCCGGACGAACGGGAGAAGTCAAGTGGAGACCGTATAGGAGATGGCTCCGCTACCGGCACAACGGCCAGTGGGCCCCTCGCTTTGCGGGGGCGCCTCGCGTGTCCCTCGTGCTTCTTTCCTCCAACGCCGCCCTCTCAGCCCTCCACATGCACACGTACCCCGACTCGCTGGAAGAAAAGCTCGGCTTCGATGTTGTGCGCGACCGCCTCTCGGCGCGCGTGCAGAGCCCGCTGGGACAAGAGCGCCTCGATGCCATGCAGCCGGCACGCACCATGGAGTGGCTGCGGGCGGAGCTCGACCGGGTGGAAGAACTGCAAGGAGCGTTCCGGTACGGCGATTCCGTCCCACTGAGTCCCATCTACGACCTTCGGGACGCCCTCCGCCGCGCTGCGCCCGAAGACGCCTTCATTGAGCCGACGGACTTGAAGGCGATCCGAGAGACGCACGTCACGCTCCGTCGCCTCAAGACCCACTTTGCGGACCGGCGCGGGGACTACCCGCGGCTGGCCCACGCGGTGGAGCGCATCACTCCCCTTCGGCCCCTTGAGGCACACGTTGCGTCGATCATTGACGAGGACGCGGCCATCCGGGACGATGCCTCGCCGGAGCTGCAGCGCCTGCGCCGCCGCATTCGTGCGAAGGAGGAGGCCCTGCGCACCACGCTCGATAAAGCACTGCGCCGGGCGGTGCGGGAGGGCCACGCCACCGGCGAGCAGGCCACACTGCGCGGTGGGCGCATGGTGATTCCCGTGCGCGCCAGCGCGAAGAGCAAGGTCGAGGGCTTTGTGCACGACCGCTCGGCCAGCGGGCAGACGGTCTACATTGAACCGGCCGCCTGCCTGGAGCTCAATAACGAGGTGCGCGAGCTCAAGAGCGCCGAGCAGGACGAAATCGAGCGCATTCT
>CAJXLV010000070.1 GCA_913056185.1 uncultured Bacteroidota bacterium | reverse complement strand
CCGCCGGTTGGTCGCCCGCCAGCACGGCGCGGGCGTAGTCGGTCACCGGGTCAGTCATCGTCGCCTTCGATCAGGTCGATGATGGGGTTGGCGGGCTTCGGCTCGCCGCCGACCTCCAGCTTGCCCAGCGCCGCCGCGGTCATACCAAACTGGATCTCGATTCGGTGCATATCGTCGGCCATCTCGCGCGAGATCGTCACCCACGGATTCTTCTTCGGCCCGACCTGCCCCATGACGATCGAACCCTCCGCCTCCAGGTGCGCCTCCGCCTCCCGGTAGCGAGCCCGCGCCCGGCAGTAGCGGATGAGCGGGTTCCGGTGGATCGCCTGCGCGATGCCGGCCCGCACAAGGAACGGCACGATCGCGGTCCACTCCTCGGCGGCGTCTGCGGGTAGTTCGGCGGGCGGGGTGAGGTCGAGTGGCCCGGTCTGCGGCTCGCGGTCGTTGAGCGGTCGCCGGCCGGGGTTCCCGGCGAGCTTCTTGAGCGCCGTCGGCTTCGGCGGTCGTCCCGGCATCAGCTGTCACGGGTCGATCCCGGCCGCGGCGGGAGGTTGGCACTCCACTGCTTGTGGAGGTCCGGGCGATTCCTCTGATTTCGCGACCAAATTTTTTTTGGTAACGACGCGGTAGGCAGTAGTTGCGCTGTTAGGTTTTCCCCCTCCCCTCCCCCAATCACTTTATCCTTGACGAGACACTTCGTCGCTCCTCGTTTAGCGTCGCCCTGCGTCTTGCGGGAATGGCACTCGTGGCAGAGTGCTTGGAGATTGTCCGCGTCCAGTGCCGGCCCGCCTGCAGCCATAGGGATGATGTGGTCCACGTCCGTTGCCTCCCGATAGCATCCCGGCGCTTGGCAGAGGGGGTGGGCGGCTAGGATGAGACGACGGAGACGGCGCCACCGGCCGGACGAGTAGAACCAGCCCAGCGACCGGTGGTAGTCGGCCCGGTCGTGATTCTCGGAGAGGGGGGGGGTTGTTTTGGGCATAGGGGGGGGGGTGCTATTCGGTGCCAAGGTCATTCGGTATCGGCTTCCACCCGGTCACTGCATCGGGGTCGAGGTAGAAGCGCATCGGGTAGTTGCCTGCCGATGTCGTCACCGGCCGGGTCACGCGGAGGTTCCCCGCTGCGGTCCAGCACTCGGCGCGGAGCCAGCGTCCGGACGCGACCTCCACGAGGCAAGGGGGAGTTGGTAGGCCTCGTGCCACCGGCGCTGCAGCTGGGTCAGCGGAGCCGTCCCCAGCCGGTGGCCCGCCAGATAGTCCGGGGTCGCGTCCGGGGGCACGGGCTTCCCCTGCTCCCCGTCCTGCAGGCCCTGCCATGCGTCGCGCTGGCGCTTCGTGGTCGAGTCGTGGCATTCGCTCATTCCGTCTGTGTGGGTCGGTCGTCGATGGATTGCCGAGGTGCCAGGAGGCGGCGGAGGGCCAGCTCAATTGCCTCGCTGGCCGTGCGCATTTCTTGGGCGAGTAGCTTCGATTCGGCCACGCTGCTCGTCTGCTGGTGCTCGGCGATCACCTGGCGGAGGTGGCGGAGGGATTCCAGCTGCCGCTCAGGATCCTCGTCGGCTCTTGCGTCGATCCCGATCTGCTGGCGCTCGTCGAGCGTGAGCGTCTTCCCGTCCCGCAGCTTCTGCAGGATGTTGTTCCGCTGCCGCTTCCGGGCGTTCTCTGTCAGGCGGTCGTCAACCACGGCGCTGCTCCTCGACTTCCGCGAAGGTCACGGTGCTGTCTTCGTGGCGAGCTTTCTCCCCGGTGAAGTCCTGCCAGCGGCGGACGATCACATCGCAGTAGCGCTCGTCGAGCTCCATGGTTCTGCACGGCCGGCCGACCTGCTCGCAGGCGATCACGGTGGTGCCGGATCCTCCGAAGGGATCGACGACTGGCACGGCCTCCGGAGGGGTCCAGTGCTGCAGATGCTCCACGACCAATGCGGCGGGCTTCTGGTGATCGTGCTGGGTGTCCTGCTCCTGTTCCACGACGCTCGGCAGGGTCACCTGTTTGTCTTCGGGCAGGCGCTTGTCGGTGCCGCACTGGGCGATGAAAGCGTGCTGGTGCTGCAGCTGCACCGTCGCCGAGCGATGCTTGTGTCGCTTCACGACCACCCTCTCGAATCGCCATAGATCGGCCGGCACCATCCGGATGTGGACAGCCTGCCCGAACACGATGCACGGATCCATGATCCACTTCGCCCAGACCGCCTCCTTCATCTCGTAGGGTGGATCCAGCACAACGGATCCGACCTTCTCGTCCTGCAGTAACGCGGCCACATCCCGAGGATCGCTGCTGTCCCCGCACATCAGCCGGTGCCTCCCCAGCAGCCACACATCGCCCCGGAGGGTGACTGCTTGCTCCTCGACCTCCGGGACTTCGTCCGGATCCGTCTGGCCTTCGGTCTTCTCGGCGAGGAGGTCGGCCAGTTCTTCCTCGCCGAAGCCGGTCAGCCCTAGGTCGATGTCGTCGGCCGCCAGCCTCTCCAGCTCGGCCGCCAGCACCTCCTCATCCCAGCCCGCATCCAGCGCGAGCCGATTGTCCGCAAGGATGTAGGCACGGCGCTGACCGTCCGACAGGTGATCGAGGCAGATCGTCGGCACCTTCTCCATCCCCAGCTTGCGGGCCGCGGCCACACGGCCGTGCCCTGCGATGATGCCGCGGTCCGAGTCGATCAGGACGGGATTGTTGAAGCCGAATTCCTTGATTGAAGCCGCGATCTTCGCCACCTGCTCCTCGCTATGCGTCCGGGCGTTGCTGGCGTAGGGCACCAGGTCGTCGATGGATTTATGCGCGATCCTCATGGTCAGAATTCCCCGGTGTCCACCTCGACGCTGGTGGCCATGGGCGAGGCCGGGGGCAGGCCGAGGGCTTCGCGCGCCTCTTCCCGCTGTTCCTCCTGCTCCTTCGCCCGGCGGCGCTGGACGGCGCGGATGTACTCGTCGCGGTGGCGGTAGGCCTCCACCCGCATGCTCTCGGCGAGGCGGTAGGCGGCGTCGACTCGCTCGGCCGGGATCCCGTCGCAGAGGGCGCGCACGATCCGCACCGGCCGGAAGCCGAATTCCCCAGCATTGAGATCGATCTCGTGGTAGGCGCTCTCCAGCTGGCGGCCGCAGACGCGGCAGATGCCGGGCTGGACCTGGTCGGCGAGGGGGTCGCGGTAGATGGCCTGGGCGATCTGGCGGGTGGTGGCGTTGCAGGTGTTTATGCTCATTCCTCCTCCTCCTCTTCGTTCGCCTCGAAGTACTGGTCGGCGCGCTCAATCATTTCTCCGGCCACGGCGGCCATGTCCCACTGGTTCATTCCGGCCGCCGCCCGCCAGAGCAGGTCCACGAGTTCACGCTCGTCGATGTCGTCGTCCGCGCTCTGTGCGATCGCGCTCTTCCCTTCTCGGGTGTGGATGATCATTTTCATGCTGTTCCCTAGGCTGTCTTTCTGGTTTGTGCTCGGTTCTGGTCGTAGGTTCCTTCCACCACTTTCGCCCAGTTGGCGGGCTTCAGGAACCAGTCGAAATTGCACCCGCTCCACCGACCGTTGCGGCCGCTGAGGAAGTCGGAGTCGGCGGCCCGGCGGAAGAGATCGGCAAAGGCGGCCACATCTCGCCCAGCGTCCGTCCGCCAGCGGGCTCGCATGGCGTCGCATCGTGCCTTCGTCTTCTTCTGCACCGCCGGCCATGTCACCTGGCGCTGGGCCACGACCTCGTTGAAAGCCCGGACGATGTCGCGGTAGGGGGTCGGGTCCTGCTTTGGGTCTTTGGGCGGTGGCGATGGGGGCGGGTCGGGTTCCGGGGTGACAGCGATGGCGGTCTCGGCCGCTGGCGGGGCTTCTGCTGGCTGGTCAGAATCGGGACGCTGTGAGCCGGGGCCATCGGCACCGGCAGAGGCAGAACCTGCCTCACATTCTCTCTCATTTCGTACGCATTCGTCTTCGCATTCGCATCCGTCTCCGCATTCGCATACGCATAGGGCTCGCATTTGTTCGCGGTTGTCCGCAGTCTGCGAGCAATTGCTAACAGATGTTTGCAGGCGTTCGCCGTCGCTGGCATCCGGAGGCGGCTCGTGTGCGCCTGTAGGCGGTTGTTCGGGCGTTGCAGACTGCTCCGGCGGCAGCGGGTGCTTGGGTGCGCTGCGGGCCTTTTGCCCGAAGTTCCGGATCTGCAGGAAGGTCTTGCCGTCAACCGTGTAGATCCGCAGCAGACCTGCTGATTCACACTCACCCAGCCAACCTCCAATCTGATCGATTGTCACCTCGTCCATCCGCAGCGCGAACACCTTGCCCAGCAGCAGCATGGGATTGGCCGAATACAGCCCGTGATCGTCGGCTACGGACATGAGGCGGCGGTAGAACACCTCCGCACCCAGCGACAGGCTATTTACAGCCTCGCTGTCGTTGATTCCTTCTCTCAAGAGTCGTGTCGGCATGGTTCTATTTCATATTGATTTAACAGGAAGGTTGCTTCCCAAAAGCTCTCAATAAAGGCAGCAGCTACCTGCGGGACGATTGCATTACCATAACCCCGCAGTCGTCCCACTCGGGCGGGTATCCCATGAGCCAGCGGGAATGTGCCGGATTCAACTGGCCTCCACTTGGCATCGCGGCAGAAGAGCCAGTCAGGAGCGTGCCATCCGGTTTGAGTCGGGCTGGGTTTGCCAGAGTCGTCGCCCATCCCGCCAACTGCGCCGCTCCGCTGGGATTTGTTGTACCCGAATGTCCACTCGGTCGAATTTGGCTGTGATCGGATCCGCCCGTCTCCGTCCGAGGCGTTGGCCACCCCGCCATCTGACCGGCATCGACCAGAGTCGTTCCCGCATGATGCTTGCTGTCCGGGTTGTGACGTTTGGCCCCGTTGTTCTTGGCGTTTGCTGCATCTCCCCTTGTCGGAGTCGGCCACCCGCACAGCTCCGAAAAAAAGTCTTTGCCGGATATGGGGCGCACCGATGCCACAAGCTGGCAGTACTGCCGCCCCCGTGGCGTAACCTTGTTCTTCCAATGCATCCTGTAGATCATCCAGCCAGGGGTGCTTACGATTGGTAGCCGCTCCCGCAACTTGCTCTCCAAAGAGGATTGGAGGGCGGCACTCACGGATGAGATCGAGCCATGCCGGGGCAAGGTGTCGCTCGTCGTCGTATCCTCCCCGTTGTCCCGCTGTGGAGAACGGCTGGCAGGGGGCAGACCCAGTCCAGAGAGGCTGGTCTGCTGGTACTCCTGCAAGTTGAAGGGCGTAGGGCCATCCAGCGATTCCCGCGAAGAAGTGACATTGTGTGTATCCATTGAGTTCCTCTGGTTTGACCTCAGTGATGCTCCGTTCGTCAACATAGCCCTGCGGCAGTAAGCCCCCGTCGATAAGGGCACGGAGCCACGCTGCCGCCTTGGGATCCCATTCGTTGTAGTAGTTCATTCGGTACTTTCGCCCGTAAGCAAGCACAGTTCGTGCCCTGCGTCAATACCACGGGTGAAGATATTAGGCTGGCTCATGGGGCATTAGGCGCGGCGGCGCAGAGGGAAGGATCGCGCGCGCGACGAGGTTGTGTTCTGTCTTTTTTATGAACAGGGAAAGAAAAAATGGGCGCGAAGCCAGCCTTGAAAACACGATGAATTCACGGTGTTTTCGTGGTGTTTTCATCGTGTAAACAGGGCTGTTCTATTCAGTTCAGTTCTATTCTTTTCTCTTCTTTTCAGTTCAGTTCAGTTCCGTTCTGTTCTGTTCTATTCAATTCAGTTCGGTTCTGTTCCACTCTGTTAGAAGGGAATGTCTGTTTCTTCCTTACTCTCAAAGGGAGAAGAAGAAGAGTTAGAGGACTCAGGGGCCGAGGACTTCGGTGGGCCGGGTTTGACCGCGTTGGAGTTCCCAAACTTGCTGACAATACCCTTGTTCATATCCGCGAAGAACTTGACGCAAGCGGTCCCGGCACGTTTGTGCTCTGGATCTTGGGTCAACAGCCCGTACTCAAAAAGAGCATCCGTTAGGTCGGTGGGCCGAATCTCGTTGAGGGCTCCCGCCATCATGTGTATGTCCTCGGGGTCACAGGAGATCGTTGTGGTCCTGTTTTGCTGGCAGCAGCACCCGAGGTTGACGAGGTAGTGCATTGCACCAATCCCCACTTTCCGATGGAACTTGCGAAAGAGGGGAGTCATTAGGAATCCGGGTTGTATGTTCATAGCACAAAAAACCCCCTGCTTCCCGGTGCGGAAATTGGCTCAGCACGGCACTCACCGAGAAACAAGGGGGAAAATGTGTTATTGACTTCATGTGCAGATTAGGCTTTCCGAGCCTGTTGTCAAGTCTACCACGGATGGCAATAGCTACTTCTTAGCCGTGTCCCGCAGGATGTTCTCCCGAAGCGAGTGGTAATTCACCCCGTGAGCCAACGCACAGGCTGTAATGCTCGGATGCTCCCCCGAGAAATAGTCCTGTACGGCTTCCTGCATGGCCTCAGAGCGTCTCTGTGGCCTCACAAGGGGTTGTACCCGTATGAGGTCAGGTCGGCTCTTTCTCAGGCTTCTGGCGGCTTCTGCGCCTTCCCTCATTGTCCTGCGGTGGTCGATCATCCAGACATCCCAAGCCTCGAAAACCTTCTGGGCCAGCCGGGAGCTTTCTGACTGTCTCTCGGACATCGTTCTGATCATAGCTCACCCCTCTCTCGCATCCGTGCCCGAGTGTTGTAAAACCCCGACCGTGAAAGGTTGTGCATCTTGCAAGCCTCTGTCACGGTTATCTCCGGGTGTTCTCGCAGGAACCTCAGAACCTCCCGTGTTTTCCGGCCATCGTTTACGTCCCCCTCCCGTTCTGTGTCTACCAGGTCGTCCACTTCGCCAGTGTCGTAGACGTGAGGTTGTGTCTGAATCAGGCCCATCGCCTTGAGCCTTCGGGCGGCTTCTGCGCCCTCCCGCATCTTTCGTCTGTTCTCGATGGCTTTGCCCGCCTCGATGTCTGCGTGTTTGTCGAGGAGCGCGGCGATTCGTCCAGCGGTGGACATTTCGCCCACAGAAAAGTCAAGTGCATCCATTGTATTTCCTTTCTATTTGCGGATAATCAGGGTGGCAATGGCGGCCCCGATTGTCGCCGGGGCCACCAGAAATGCCAAGAGAGTCTCGATTGCGATCTGCATCTTAGTGCTCTTCGTGCGGCAGAACAGACAGGAACAAGTGGAAATCGACCTCTTCCCGCCCGTCTGGCTCCGGGTGCTCCGTGTCCACGACCATAAACAGCGTGGCTGGCTGGTCCGTCAGAGGATGATTGATCCCGTGTTGGCTCATCCGGAGATGGTCCTCCTTGGGCCGGAGGATCTGCCGGGCCGCATCGTGGGCTTCTCCCCACTGGTGAGGCAAGACTCTCACGTCAGCCATGCCCCCATTCTCTCCAGCCTCAATCGCTTGTGAGACCTGTTCATAGACGTTCATCGTCATCATGGTTTTTCCTTTCGTTCGTTTCGGGGCCAGCACCATGCCAGCCCTCCCTGTTGCCCCGATCCTCCCCCGAGAGAGAGGACCGGAGCAAGGAGGAGGGTTGGGTTAGTCCTCGTCCTCGTCCTCCTCTGACGGCTGAAAGCGAACGCAAGGGAACCCAGCGCTGCTGACAGCCTCGAGCAGATGCTTCATCGGAACCGGCGTTGCGTCCGGCTTCAAGACGTAATCCTCCGATCCCTCGGCCTCAGCACGGCTTTCGGCTGTGAACTGATCGATATGGTAGAACTCGTCGTTGAAGTGGATGTAATCGTCGCCAAAGAACAGGCCCTCGCTGTTTGCCGACTCAATGCGCTCAATCACCTGAGCTCGGTCATCGAAGCTGTACCACTCGTTCTGAAATGAGGATCCAGAGGTGAGGCTGAAGTAGATCTTGGACGGGTTCCGGCCAAACCAAGATGGCCGGCTTACCTGCTGAGCGTAGTTCCACCCCATGCCATCGTCGTCCTCGTCTTCGTCCTCGTCCTCGTCGATCCACTCCAGTAACTGGCCGGCCAGCCCGGCCGTGGAAGGGTCGTCTCCGTGCTCCCACTCGAGGCGGGAAGCGCGGGAGAGAGCGTCGACGGTACGCTCGAGGTCCCCGTCGGTTGCGGCCTCGATAGCCGCGTCGAGCTCGGTCGAAATCCCCTGCATGGCGTTGTAAACGCTGCGGGCCTTGTCGACGAGCTCCTCTGCCACGTCTCTGTTGCCGTTCGCGGTGAGATCCTCAATGAGCTCGTCGTCGCTGTGCTCGTCGAGCTCGTCCGCAGTGATCGCCTGGATCTCGACCGCCTCTCCTCGCTCATCCGTGACATGGGCGCCGTACGCCCAGTACATGTCGGAGGCGGATTCGACCTCGAGCAGGTCAGGCACGATGCCCTCGCGCAGGCGAACGGGATCGTCGTTGAAGAGAGCAGTGGTGGTATCGGTCATGGTGGTCATGG
>CAJXLV010000069.1 GCA_913056185.1 uncultured Bacteroidota bacterium | reverse complement strand
GCTGTACTCCGTGGAGGCTTCTCCATTCCGGGCCTCCGCGTGTCGGCCCTCCAGTCGAAGCGACCGGGATTCTATGGGCATTGCTTCTCTCGTCCGCCACAGGTCATGTCGAGCGGAGCGGACGCGGAGCCGAGACATCTCTTCGGGCCTGCCGGGGTCAATCGGGGGTGCTGATGCCATGGAGACTTCTCCACTTCGGCTCTCCGCAGTCGAGCCTCCGGTCGAAGTGACGTGGGTTTCAGAAGGGGGGCTCCTTCCCATCCAATACGGGTCATGTCGAGCGGAGCGCAGCGGAGTCGAGACCTCTCTTTGGGCCGAGCGGACACGTACAGGGCCGCTGGTGCCGTGGAGGTCTCTCCGCTCCGGGCCGCAGGGGCCCTTCGGTCGAGACGACGTTGGGTCGTGGGAAGGGGCCACCCTCGTCCGCCACCGGTCGTGTTGAGCAGAACACTTCGGCTACGCCGGATTCCCCCTTCGCGTGCCCCCTCCTTCCCCCACTTTCCCCACCGTGCCCCCGCCCCCCAGCGCGCGGGAATCACCTCTGGAACGCATCTGTAACATTCTTGACGCTCAACGACACACGGTTCCCGGACGCCACCTGCCTCGAGTTGTGTTCTGACCCCCCATCGGCCCATGCGTGCAATCGCCTTCCGTTTTGTTGGGGTGTGGGCCCTGGTGCCTGCACTCGTCCTGTTGGGGCTGCCCCTGCGGCGCGGCGCCCGGGCGCAGACAGGGACGGCGCAGCAGACCCTCACCGTGGTGGTGGAGCCGGTGACGCGCATGGAGCTGTCAGACGACCTGCGCACGACGGTGAAGCAGGGCCAGACGCAGACCGTGACGACCTCGTACGCCCTCCGCACCAACCGGGCCGCCGCCCAGGTCATTCAAGCGTCGGCGTCGGTGGAGTCTGAGCTGCCAGGGCTGGAGGTGACCGCGACCATGACAGCGCCGGACGCGGAGAGTCAGTCTCTGGGGACGAAGGTGCTGCTGTCCGGGGACGGGACGGCGACCAAAACGCTGGTGGAGGAGGTGCAGGGCACGGATGCCTCGAACGTGGAGCTGGTGTACGAAGTGCGGGCCTCCCCGAGTACGCCGCCGGGCAGTTGGTCGGTCTCCATCACCTACACGCTGTCTGAAGAGTGAGCTGCCATGGGGGCGATGTGGTTGTGGAGACGGGCGCGCACGCCTGACGTTTGGCCCTGTCCGTTTGGCCCTGTCCGTTTGGCCCTGTCGTTTGGCCCTGTGGAGCGGAGCGGTGACACTCCCCCGACAACTGCGACGCATTGGGGGCCCTCCGCGAGCCGGGGGCGGGGCTCCTCATTCTGAGCATCATTGCGCTGCAGGGGGGCGTCGTTCAGGCCCCCGTGGTGTCCCTCCGCCGCGGCCTTTCGCTGGAGGGCGTCTCGTTTGCCTGCACCGACGCCGACGGCGATGTGCGGCACGACCTCTCCCTCACGGTGCCGGCGCATCACACGGTGGCAATCGTCGGCGCATCGGGGGCGGGGAGGTCGACGCTGGTGGACCTCCTGACGCCACTGCTTCGGCCCCGCACCGGGACGATCCGCATCGATGGGGGGCCCCACGACGAGGTGGACCTTGCGACGTGGCGCGCCCAGGTTGGGTGCGTCTCGCAGGAGACGGGGGGGTTTGACGACACGGTCGCCAGCCACATTCACCTGTGGCAGAGCGACATGGAGGGCGCCCCGGCCCTGCGGGAGCGCGTGGGGCGGGACCGGCGCGTTCCTGCGGCCCCCGCGGCGCCCACCTGCTGCCGGGGCACCGGGGAGAGGCCCCGACGCCGCCCCGGCTTCGCTCGACAGGACCAGGGGCCGACGTGTGAGCCCCCCTCGTCCCGAACGACTCAAGAGCCGTGTTCATTGGACACGTCCGCACGCCCTCCCCGCTGCCCGCCGCTGCGTCCCACACCATGAGCCCTGCGCGCGTTCGTCGGCCGCCCCGCCATTGGCCCTGCACCGCCGCGGCGCGGCACGGGCGACGCCTGCTGCGGCGAAGCCTGCTGGGCCTGGTGCTGTGGGCAGGCCTCTTGGGCGGCACGGCCCAGGCACAGTCGCCCACCGCCGCCCGCACCTTCGCCCTGCAGGTCGCAGAGACGTCCGCCGTCACGCTCACGGGCACGCCCACCCTCACCCTCCCCGCGCCCGGCCGGACCGTACAGGCCCCCGAGGGCACCGCCAGCTATACCCTCACGACCAACACCGAGGCGCCGCAGGAGCTGCGGGCGTCGCTGGAGGAGCCGCTGCCGCCCGGCCTCACGGTGGAGGTCGCCTTCGAGGCCCCCCCAGGGGCCTCGCCCGACGGCTGGACGGCCCTGTCGACGACCCCCGCCCCGGTGCTGCACGACCTTCAGTCGGTACAGGCAAACGAGCGCCCGGTCCGGTACCGCGCCACCGCCACCGCGGACGTGGCCCCGCGCGACTATGCCCTCACGGTAACCTACACGCTTACGTCGAATTGAGTCCGCCCCCCTTCACAACGGACCTTCAGCAATCGGGCCCCGCCCCTGCCCTTCTCTGTGCGCACCGTCCTGCTCCTTCTCGCCCTTGTTCTGGGAAGCGCCGGGGCCCCCCGTGCGCAGACCGCCACGGCCGAGCACACCGTGACCGTCGCCGTGGCGCCCGTCCGCCTCGTCATGCTGGATCCACTACCGCCCCTTACCGCTGGCCCGGGGCCGCGCCATACGGTCACCACCACCTATGCCCTCGCCACCAACCGCCCCGCCCCGCAGTCTCTCGTCGTGTCGGTCGACAAGCCCGCCCCGACGGGCGTCTCGGTTGCGGTGTCGATGGAGCCCCCTGCGGGCGCCCAGGCGTCCCAAGAGGTCCCGCTCCAGGTGCTCCGGCCCGACGGAGCGGTGACGCCCCGCACCGTCGTCACGGGCATTGGCCCGGTTTCCGCAACGGGCCTCACGGTCTCGGTCCACACAACGATTGAGGTGGAGGCGGCACCGGGAGACGCCCCGGTTCGCCTTTTGGTTACGCTCGTTGATTGACACTCTCCGCCCGAAAACCGGGCGCCCCCTTGCCCGCTCGCGCTCTCCCAAGGCTACAGGCGCCCCGCCCCGCCATGCGCTTCCCAATGCCGCTCGTCGTCCCGCTCCCTGCCCATCGTGTGGGGGCCTGCTGGCTCGGGCTTGTGCTCGTGCTGTGGGTCGGCGGGCCGGGGACGGCCGCGGGACAGGCGCTGTTTTTCGAGGGCGGCCCGCCGGTCCTCCGCATCGACCGCTTCGCGCCCGGGCAGGCCACCGCCACGGCAACAGACGCCTCCACCACGCTCGTCTACGCCCGCGCCTCCGGCACAGACCGGACCCGCAAGGTGACGGTGACGGCCCGGAACGCCCCGCGCCGGTTTTCCCTGTCGGTGACCGCCGACGGCCCGGCGCCGGGCACCTCCCTCGGCCCCGTCTCGCTCCGCGACAGTCGTCCCCGCGACCTCCTCCGTAACATTGCTCCGTGCCCCCCGCCTGCCGCGGACCCCTGCGACGGCCGCACCTCTCTTCGCTACCGCCTGCGTGCTGACATCGACGACCGGCCCGGGCAGGCGGCCTACACTGTGCAGTATACCCTGCTGGCTCAGTAGCCCTCCTGCCGGGCGGTGCCCCAAAACATTTTACAAGTGTTTTATCCGATATATACGGGCACTCATTTCCCGTGGAGCGCATTCACCGGGCGCAGCGGGGGATTCATCGTCCACATCTGGGCATTGATCCCTCAGGCTGAAGACTCGTCCATGGCGGCGATTTGGGAAACGGCTTTTTCACAACAGTCCGATCGGAGAGCGATTGGGCGGAGGGCACGACACCGGAATTGTCTCCCCAAAACTCTTTTGTCTACAGCATGAAACGCATTGCGCTTCTTCTCTTCGCCGGCGTCCTGGGCCTCGCGGCCGTGCAGCCCGCAGCGGCGCAGACGCAGGAGGTGACGGTGACGGTCAACTCCATCAACGAAATTGTGGCGCCCGACAGCGTGAACATCAACGTTGATCCCACGGACGGGGACTTTACCGGGACCGCCACCACGAGCAATGGCTACGACGTGACCTCCAACGACCCGAACGGACGCGTTGTCAGCGTAAACGTGAGCAACAACAACAGCCTCGGCGAGGTCGAGAGCCTCAAGATTCTGTCGAGCGGCACCGAAGCGCCAGGCGACGCAACGGTGAACAGCAACATCACGCTGGTAAGCGATGGCAGTGCCGCAATCAGCAACGCGACCAATCTCACCGGGTCCTTTACCGGCGTTGATGCGAACAATCTTCCGGTACAGTTCGAGGCAACGGTGAGCCCGGACTTCAGCCCGACCCAAACCTCCACGAGCATTACGTTGAAGTACACCCTCACTTCGCCGTAGCGGAGGTGCTTGAAGCCTGCCCCTCCTGGTTCCGTGCGCCCATGGGCGACGCCGGACTCCATGCTGCATGCCTCAAGGCCTGGGTGGCCCTGCGCCGCCCGGGCCTTTGGCATGGACGGGGCCGATGAACCGATCCGGGACACGGGTCGGTTGGGGACACCGGCGGTCCGTTCCCGTTCGCGCTCGGCAGACGCCACAGCGCGTGTCACGCGGAACGGAGCAGCGGGGGCTGTCGACGCCTCCCCCCGAGAAGACGGCCTCGCCGGCGCTCGGGGCGCTCCGCCCGGAATGACGATGTGCACCATTGTTTTGCCGACCGACCTGGTTTTTGATGCGCACCCGCATGCTCCATTGCTGCACGCCCCGCCGCTGGTTGTGGCACGCCGTTCTGGGGACCCTTCTGTTCCTGAGCGGCGCCCCCGCCCCCAGCGCCGCGCAGGTGATCGTCCGCGGCGCCCTGGCCTACGAGACCACCGCCGCCCCCGGCAGCACGTACGCCAACACCATTGTGCTCTACAACGAGGGCGACAGCAGCCGCACCGCCGCCGTCTCTCTGCGCGACTACACCTTCTCCGCGGACGGCACCACGCGCTACGACGACCCCGGCACGCTCGCCCGCTCCAACGCCCCCTGGATCGACTACGGGGGCTCGACGGTGACGCTGCCGCCGGAGCAAGAGGTGGAGGTGACCTACCAGGTGGACGTGCCCGCGCAGATGGACGGCGAGCCGCCCACGGGCACGTACTGGAGCATGCTCCTGGTGGAGCCCCTGAACCAGCCGCAGGGGGCGGCCGCCCAGGGCATCGCCGTGCAGCAGGTGCGCCGGTACGGCATTCAGGTGGCCACCCACATCCGCGAGACCGGCACGCCGGAGCTGTCGCTGCTCTCGACCGACCTGCAGCGGGCAACCGGCGGGGCCGTCCTGTCGCTCTCGGTGGAGAACGCAGGCACACGAGGCGTGCGCCCCGCGGCGCGGGTGGAGCTGTACGACGCCTCCGGCGCGCTTGTCCTGCAGCAGGAGGCCTCGCGCAAGCGCATCTACCCCGGCACGTCCGTTCGCTACCGGCTCGACCTGGCCGAGGCCGAGGCCGGCACGTACCAGGCCCTGCTGGTGGTACGGGCGGACGCCGGCCGCCCCATCGGGCGGCAGTTTACGGTGGAGCTGTAGCCGCCCGCGCCGGGCCCGCTCGTGAATTGTTGCCCGACACAGCCACGCCATGATCCGATTGGGGGCACTGGTGTTGATGGGGCTGCTGGGGGGCGGCGTGGCGGCGCCCGTGTCGGTCGCCGACGGGGCGCGCGGCGGGGCCGACTCCCTTCGCGTGGCGGCGCTGGGGCCGGATTCGGTGACGGCGCGCCCCGGCACCTCGCTCACCCTCCGCGTCCGGCTTGCCAACGACGCCGACCGGGCCCGCACGGTGGCCCTCACGCCCGTGCTGCCGGCACAGTGGCGCCTTCTCGCGCCGGTCGACTCGGTGACGCTCGGGCCCGGGCAGCAGCGCCTCCGGCTGGTCGGGGTGTCGGTGCCGGCGGGCCTGGCGGCCGGGCCGCGGCGCGTGGCGCTCCGGGCGCAGGGCGCAGAGGGGAGCGCGGACACCGCGGCGGTGACGGTGCAGGTGCCCGTGGTACGGCGGGCCCGTGTGCGCGTGCAGGACGCCCCTCGCCGCAGTGCGGGCGGCCGCACGTACCGGGCCACAGTGGAGATCGTCAACCGCGGCAACCAGGCGGTCCGGTTCGTCCTGTCCGGCGGGGCCACGCCCTCCGCGCCCGTCTCCTTTCGCCCGCGGGCCGACAGCCTGCGCCCCGGCGGCCGCCGACGCGTGGAGGCGATTGTGGAGCCGGGCCCGCTCCCCGACGCCGTGGAGCAGCAGCTGGCCGTGCGGGCCCGCCTGAGCCCCTGGGACACGACACTCACCGCCCGCACGGCGGTCAGTCTCGTGCCGCGGGGGGCGGCGGACGCGGGCCTGCTGGCGGGGCCGCCCTACCCCGGCACCCTCCGCCTCACAGGCTTTGGGGGCGCGGGGACGCCAACCGGGCAGGCGGCGTTTCGGGGCTCCAGCGCGCTGGGCAGCGACGGGGCGCGCTCGCTGGACGTGCTGCTGCGGACGCCCAACCAGGCGACGCGCCGGTTTGGGCGGCGCAGCACGTACCGCGCCACCTACACCGCCCCGTCGTGGACGGTGCGGGCGGGCGACCACACGTTCGGCCGCACGCCGCTGGCCGAAACGGGCACGTTTGGGCTGGGGGGCGAGGTGCGGTACCGGGGCGACGGGTGGCGCGTGGGCGGCTACGGGCTGCAGACGCGCTTCGGGGCCTCGGTGCGGCAGGGCGCGGCCTACGCGGGCGGGCGGCTGCACCCACGGGTGGCGGTGCTCGCCAATGGGGTGCACAACGACGGCGGGCGGGCGCAGGGCACGCTGGGCACGCTGCAGGCCACCGCGACGCCGTGGGCGCGGGCCCGGCTGGAGGTGGAGGGCGGCTACGGGCGCGGACGCTCGGGATCCGGCGGTGCCTACCGCGCCGCCCTGGAGGGCGAGGGGCCCCGGCTGCGGTACCGGGCCGGGCGCACCCGCATCGACGCCGGCTTCCCCGGCACCTTCAACGACGTGCGCCGCACGGTGGCGGGGGTGTCGGTGCGGCCCGCCGAGGCGCTGTCGCTGCGTGGGCGGGTGCGGCGGTCGGTGCGCGAGCGGGCCACCCCGCGGGCCTTCTCGTCGACCGTGGCGGCGGTGGGGGCGGTCCTCCGGGGGCGCGTGGGCGGGGTGGATGGCTCGCTGCGGGCCCGGGGGACGCTGGACCGGCGGCCCCTGCTGGACGAGGAGCGGGTGACGCTGCGCGGGGCGCTGCGTACGGCCCGTGTGGCCCTCCGCCCCCGCCTGGAGGTGGGGCAGCGCCGCAGCGCCGAGGTGGACGGTGAGCAGTACGTTCGCACCCTCGGCCTCGGCGCCGCGCTGCGGCTGGGGCGACAGCGCCTGCAGGCCGAGGTGGACTGGACGCAGGCGCCGCCCCAGCCGTCGCTCCTCCGCGCCACTGCGTCGGTCGGGCTGCAGGTGGGCGCCCGGACCACGCTGCAGGCCCGTGGCACGCTCCAGGACAGGGGCGGGCCCACGCCGCTTCGGTACAGCGCGCAGGGCCGCGTGCAGCACCGCTTCGCCTTCGGCCACACCGCCTCGGCGCTCGTCCGCACCCGCTCGGTGGGGGCGGGCACAGCGGCAAAGCTGACGTACGCGCTGCCCGTGTCGCTGCCCACGCCCGCCTTCTCCACCGGGCCCACCCTGGACGGGCGGGTCGTGGACGCCCAGACCAACGCGCCCCTCTCCGGGGTGCGGGTGCGCCTGGGCCCCGCCCGTCGCCTGACGACCGACGAGGGCGCCTTCTCGCTTCCGGTGCCCGAAGACGGCTCCGCCCGCCTCGACGTCTCCGGCCTTGGGCCCGAGCGCGTCCCGCTGATCGATCTGCCCCGCCCGGTGGGGGCCGAGGACACGGCGGGCGAACTTGTCCTGCCCATCACCGACGCGGCGTCGCTAACCGTGACGGTGGTGCGCTACGGGTTTCCCTCTACGCGCGCGGCCCTGGAGGGCGAGCCGCCCGAGCCGCAGGGCCCCCTGGCGCGCGCGGTGGTCCGCGTCCGCCGCGAGGGGCGCACCGCACGCCGCCTGACGGGCCCCGAGGGGCGCACGACGATCGACAACCTGCGCCCGGGCCGGTGGACGGTGTCGCTGGCCGGCGTGCAGGTGCCGCCGGACAAGGCCCCCGCGCCCGACTCGCTCGTCGTCGACCTGCGGCCCGGCCAGGACACGACGCTCACCCTTGAGGTGCGCCCCACCGAGCGGCCGACGATTCAGTTTGAGGAGGGCGAGACGCTCCGGCTGAATGGAGAGGACGCGCCCCCAGACGAGGACTCGACGGAGGAGGATTCTGAAAGCGATGGGTCGGCGGATGACAGGTCGGCGCATGACGACTCGGCGGACGAGGCCGCATCCGTCGAGCCCTCCGACGATGCGGCGGCCACGTT
>CAJXLV010000068.1 GCA_913056185.1 uncultured Bacteroidota bacterium | reverse complement strand
CGCCCCCTCGAGGAGAGCGACAGCGTCCTCGACGAGTTCGACCAGCTGGCCAACCGCTACCGGGCGCTGCAGAATGTGTCCGGGGTCGACGTGTACAACGCGCAGACCCGGCGCTTTCTCCAGCAGCGCACCCAGAAGTACATGCAGGAGGGGATGGATGCGGCTGAGGCGCAGTCCAAGGCAGAGCAGGATCTCACTCAGCAGGAGGGGGTGCAGACGAAAGCCATCCGCACGATGATCGCGGACTACCGGCGGATCTTTGACCGGGCCATGCGTGAACTGCAGAAGGCACGGGAAACGAATCAGCCCTCGGCCGAGCTTGTGGCCGGCATCTACACGGCGATCCAGAGCATGCCCCGCTCCCTTCGCTCTGAACTTTTCAAGACGAGCCGGGGGCTGTCCGCCTTTGTGAGCAAGAGCTCCCTCGACCGGGTGTCCCGCAAGAAGCTCGAGCAGATCGAGGCAGACATCGACCGCGTCGACAGCGTGGTGCTGGGCAGGGAAAACGCCCGCCTCCTCAAGGATGTCGAGAACCTCATCGACCAGCTGGACATGGATGCCGCCCAGCTGCAGCGGGACATGGAAACAGCGGTAGCGGCGGTTCAGCGCGATCCGTCCACGACCAATATTGAAAGGATCCTGACGCTCCTGCGCAAACAGGAGGAATCCCTCCAGCGCATGAGCGCAGCGGAGAAGCGCTACGCCGGCGCACTCCTGCAGGAGGAATCGGCGGGGCTCAACGACGCAGCAGCCATGCAGGCCGGCGAGACTGGGCAGCCAAGGGACCCGAACAATACCGGGTCCGAGCCCGGCACAGTCTTCACCGAGGAACAGTTGACTGAAATGCAGAGGGCTGCCGAGCAGGCGGCCAAGGATAGGCAGGACCAGCTTTCCCGTTTGTCCACCCTGCGGAAGCGCCTCTTCCGCGAGAACCAGAGCGGCGACCGGGTAAAGGTTCAGGATACGGCCACGAACCAGTTCAGGAAAATTGTTTCCAGGGACTACAAACGCAGCGAAAAGCGCAGGAAGGATCTGGTTGCCACGCGGGACAGGATCCTCAAGTCCCGGGAAAAAGGAGAGGCAGTCCGCGAGCGTGAGCGCCGGCTGAAGGATCTCGAACGCCAGAAGGCCAGACTCCTGCGGGATGTGCTCTCCCCGGAGGCCAATCAGAGGCTGATCAATCAGGCCGAGAGGCAAATCCTCGGGGTGATGGAGCAGCTCGACAACTACGCTGTCGGCGATCTGCAGGACAGGTTGCTGTCGGCCCTCAAGCGTGCGACTCGCAACGATGCCGGCGCTCGCAAAAAGACAGGTGTCGTCCAGAGTTACATTCGTCTTGCCCGCCTGGCTGCAGGGCTCGACCCCAACCTTGCCACCAAGGAATCCTACATTGCCTACCTGACTGAGGAGGCCGACGCCAATATCAGCCCCGACGTGCTGGAGCGGGACGCCCGCAACGCCAAGGCCCGCCAGCTTGAGGGGTCGGATCTCACCGAGGAGCAGAAGCAGGAGCTCATCGACGAAGCCGCAAAGACAGCAAGGCAGGAAGCGGAGAGCGCCCTCGAGGAAATTTTCGACGTCTACGTCGGCACCACCGCAGACGCGGAGCCTGTCTTCCGGGTCAAGAAGGTCGCCCCCGCAGAGGAGGGAGGAAAGCCACGCTACCAGGTTACGACGCCTGATTGGTTCCAACGGTTCGCTCCCCAGGCCGGCACCGGGCGGATCTTCAATACGCGCACCGAAGCGGAGAAGAAGCGCGCCCAACTGAAGCGGGACTATGCCGCACCTCCTCCCACTGCCGCCCGCGTCGTGCAGGCCACGGAAGACCTCAAGGCGCTGCAGACTGGGGGGCGCACCAAGGTGCAGGAGGCCAAGGAACGCACTCAGGCCAAGCGCAATGAGGTCGAGGCCCGAATCCTGCAGAACCTGCCCGCGCAGACGGGACGACCTGTACCCTCAGCGCAGGACGATGTGAGCCGCCGCTCCAACGAGCGCAAGGGTCTATTCCGCACGGTCACAGAAGACCGCTGGTATCGCATCTTCGAGCCCAGGACGGCGGCTGAGTACGGCATGGGCCTGCTCATGCAGGCACGCTACAACCTCTTCTACCGTCACGTGGACCTCAAGCTGAAGGCGGAATCCCTTGATGAGCTGAGCGGGGACGACTTCTTCTTCCGCACGCTTTTTGTACCCGGATTCCGCAACGAGCTCAACGAGCACACCGAGTTCCGCGCGGCCATGGACGAAGTGTTCAACCGCCTTAACGAGCTCTACTTTGGGGGCAACCTGGAGGGGAAGTGGGGCAGCCTCAGGAAAATGCTCGACGCCTGGTCCGAGCAGGTGGACCCGGAGCAGCATGGCGTCCGCCTGTACCCGGACACCGACACCAACCCTGAAGGCGTGGGTCTGAGCTCCCAACTGACCCGGGGGCAGGCGCTCAACATTTTCAACCACTGGTTCAGCCCCGGGCAGGCAGCAATGCGCCGGCAGGGGTACACGGAGCAGACGATTGATCAGATCACGCAGTTCATCGGGCTCCCCCTGAGCGACCTGATGCAGATCAACCAGATCTTCAAGGACATCTACGCGGAGTGGGGCGCTGCTGCCTCGCGCGTCAACGAGCAGATCACCGGCTACCCTATTGCCAGAATCAACGGCTACGTGGGGCCGTTTGCCCGGGACCGGAAGCCTGACAGCGAAGAGGACACAGGCGCTTCCCCCTCTGAGCAGACCGAGCTTTTCACCATGAGCGGCGGCCAGCTGACGGCGAGCTTCGGCTCCCTCACCAACGAGAGGAATGAGGACGCCACCAGCGAGCTGGTCTTTGACGACGCGGTTGACGTCCTGATGAGCTACATCGCCAAGACGAACCACTTCATCCACTACGGGGAGTATGCTCTCACCGTAGTGAACGCATTCCTGCAGCCGAAGGTGAGGCGCGCCATCGTCGACCGCTACGGACCCGAGTTCTACCGTGACTTGGTGGGCGATTCGCGGGCTCCGGGGGATCTCATCACTGCGATCAACCGCAATTTCTCCGAGCGCGCAGAGATGCAGAACGAACAGGATCTCGTCCGCAGGGTGATGAACCTCACAACGGCAGGCGTTCTGGCAGTCAACCCCATCTCCGCGATCAAGCAGTCCGCCAGCGGGATGGCCTACATGCAGTCGATGGGCTACGACATCCCCACCTACCTCAACTACTCGAACGACCTCCTCGATACCCTGTTCACGGATCCTCAGAAGGGGTGGGAAATGATCAAGCCTCTCGTGGAGAGCGACTACTTCCAGATGCGCTGGCTTGGAAACGCCAATCCCTCCGTCCAGCAGTCGGAAGTCTTGTCCCTGCAGAATGTCAGGAAGGTGCTGAGGGACCGCAGGGTGGACCCCAAGAAGCCCCTCCAGAGCATCGCCAACATGAGCTGGATGCAGCGCCTGCTTTTCCTCACGAAAGGCATGGACGCCAATGTCGTCATCCTTGCGGGGTTCCCTGTCTACCAGGCGGAGAAGGATAAGCTCATGGCTCAGGGGCTCACAGAGGAGGAGGCGCAGCCTATGGCGGTGGAGGCATGGGCCATGGCTACCGACCCCGTACAGCAGTCGATTATGAAAGTCCACCAGCCGACGTGGTATCGGAACCCGGGTCTGCTCGCCTACCTCTACCGACAGTTCATCATCGCTCCGCTCAAGTACTACATCACGGGGCTGGTCGGGGCCGTTCGTTCCATCAACCTCGCCAGGAAAGGATACACGCAGGGCAGGATCTCCAGGGAATCGGCACGTCGCCAGATGAAGATCGGGATGGCAGACTTCTCCCTCTACTGGATAGCCATGCCACTCATCTTCAACTCCATGGGGGCTATTGCCGAAGGCCTCATCAATGGCGGCGGGGACGAGGAGCAGTGGGAGAACTTCCTCCGGAGGGTGCGCAGGTCTCTGATCTTCGGCCCTTTTGAGGGTTTGCCCATTCTTGGGTCCATCGTGTCGGCCGGCGGATCGCGCATCATCAACGCGATCATGGGCGAGGAGTACATCGCCTCGTTCGGCAAGGAAGGCATGGCTGGATTCCTTGCCCAGATCGCGCCACCTACGCTGTCGATTGGGCTTGGGGCGTTGAACGATGTGGGTGACCGGTGGGACTTCTTCATGGACAACCTCGACGATCCGGAGGCATGGATCGACATGGCTCAGGCAATCGGGGACTCGTCCCAGATTGGCTTTGTGGCAGACCGCGTCGACGCCGTCTACGACCTGATCGAGGGAGACGGAGATGCTGTTCAGGCACTGATTCGTTTCCTCACTGGCCGCTCCGCCTACCAGACGGGAGTGGTTGACCGTTAAACACCTTTGACCGACACTCCCACAGATGCTCGCTCTATTCTCCAGCCTCATCACCGTGATGGGATCTGCCGGGTTGGGCAGCATCCTCAAGATTGCTGCGGTCATCGTCGGCAAGATAGGCGAGGCGAAGAAGTGGCGGGCCAAGCAGGATCTCGTGCGGGAGCTCCAGCAATCCAAAGCCAACCTCCGATATGAAAAACTCCTCTACGGCGACACGAAAGTGGGCATGGCCAATACTCTCACCCGGCGTGCTGTTGCCCTTATTGCTGTTATCGGCGTGTGCTGTGTTACCATTCTCGGAACGATCTGGCCCGACACGCCCCTCGTCACCCTCACCGACACAGAGGGAACCGTCCACCTCCTCTTCGGGCTCGTCAGCTACCCCGTCAACGCAGACAAGCCCGTCGTCCTCAGCAGTGGCCACCTCGCCGTCATCGGACTCAGCCTCCTCAGCGCCTGCCTCGGATTCGTCGGCACCGACCCCGCCGGAAGCGGAGACCGGTAAGAGCATCTTTCACTCCCGCCCCATTTGGGCCAACCCCCAACGATCAAATCCATGAGCAACAACACCAGCGGACTCAACCTCGACAAGATCATTGTCGGGGCCAACAACGTCATCATCCTCCTGTCGCTTCTCCTCGGTCAGGTGTTCGGCGTCCTGCCCCTGTTCCTCACCTGGGTGGCCATCGTGAGCGCCGCCGTCATGCTCATCGGCCTCTTCACCAAGGTCGTGCCTCTGTCCATCGTCCTGTCGAAGTCGGGCGTGAAGAGCGGGGCCATCTTTCAGGAGACTGACTGATGGCTGGTGGGGGTCCTCCCAGGTCCAACCTCCGCAACGGGGGATTCCTTGACTCCGCCCAGCATCGGGAGGCGGAGAGGAGGCGCGCCGAGCGTGTGCGCCGGGAGCGCGAGGCGTACCGCCGGGCCGGGCTCGTTCACCGCAGCGAGCCCAACTACGAGCAGAAGGTGAAGAAACAGTTCACCGACTACGCTCAGAAAGCTCACGGGCTCAGCCGCAGCGACGCTGAGAAGCAGTACCGGGAGGTGATCGACGAGTCCTACCTCGCCGGGCAGGGGAACGTGGGTGGGCAGTCGGCCCCGGGAGGGGGAAGCGCTTTCAACATCAACACGATCAGCCGCACAAGGCCGTCCGTGAAGCCCGTGACTGTGCGCAGCCGGAGCGGAGGCTTTGTGGCACCTGCCATTGCGGCGATTCAGCATGTTGCTGGAGGCCCCGGAGGGGCACCCTACGTCGCCAACTCCATCTTCGACAGGCTTGACCGGAAGGTGGGCAGAAGCAGCCACATGAACCCCACCTACGATTACTTCAACGCGAACCAGTTTGGTGCCACCAACCTGGCACCGACCCGCGCCTCCATGTCTTCCTCCTCTTCCTCCTCTTCGTCCATCCAGACCGCTCCAGCCCAGCGCAGCGTCGCACCCCGGTCGACGAGCGTGCAGCCGCAGACGCAACGCAAGATCACGCAGACCCGGCCCGTCGGATCTGCTCCACCCGTCAAGGGAGCAAAGCAGAGGGGCCGCAACAAGCTCGGCAACGCAGGTGGTCCATCGGGCAGCCGCCGCGTCAGTCTGGGCGGCGCATTGCAGGTAGGGGCTGGCCGATGACTTTCATGGACGCTGGTGCCGGCACAGGCACATTCACCCATAACCGTGGTTGGGTTCGGGGGAAGCGGTCGCCAGCGTCCACCCTTTATGCCTAGCAAGTCCAAGTCCCAGGCGCGCTTCATGCGCGCATGCGCGGAGAGCGCCAGCTTCCGCAGGAAGGCCAAGTGCCCACCGAAGAAGGTGGCCAAGGAGTACGTGCGCGCGGACCAGCGCAGAAAAAAGTAAACCCAAAGAAAACTACATGAACGAAGAACTGTTTGATTTTGGCGGAGCTATCAATGCTCTGAAAAACGGAGAGTGGGTAACTCGAAAGGGATGGAACGGGAAAGGAATGTATCTATTCTTGCTTCCAGGGAACGAAGAAATCCCAAAGGATTCGGTATGTGATAAACGTTTGAGGTGTGTGGTTAACACTGAATTCTACGGAGACACGTTTCCAGCCCTTCCGAGCATCAGGATGTTCACGGCAGACCGGAAGATCCTTACTGGCTGGCTTGCGAGCCAGACGGACATGCTCGCCGAAGATTGGATGATTGTATGATCGGCAAGTGACCTCCCTCCTGCGAGATACCACGGGCAAACGCTCCAGCCGCCGGGTCGTGACCATGGCAGCATCCGCCGCCATCCTTCTCGCTTTCGTGGCTGACGTGGCGGCGGAAGTCCATGTGGATCACGCCATCCTGTCTGCCGTCCAGACGATTGCCCTTGTCGGGCTGGGCGCAGTCACAGCTGACCATTTCTCACCGGCGGCAGTCCGCCTCCGCCGCAAACCAACCTACCCGGATCCGAATCCATGAAGAAGCAGACCCGCAACGACCGCCTCGACGAGAGCCTCGCTGCCCGCAACGGCGGCAGGAAGACGAAGAGCCAGAGCTACAAGAGCCGGCGAGCCGAGAGCCGTGGCATGAAGAAGGCCATGCGCAAGAAGAAGTGAGCCTCCCTGCAGGGGTTGACTTTTTTTCAGGGGTGTTCAACACCCCTTTTTAATGTACCCGTTCGACCACAGCACCCATCTCTTCATCGGCTTCGATCCTCGCAGCCACGCCATCGTTGCGATGCTCGACAACCAGCAGATCATCCACACGGCCACCACACTGAGCCTCGCCCGTGCATTCCACGGAGACCTTGCCGACACAGTGAGGCGTGAGCTTCAGGTGCTCGACGCCCAAGTGGGCGGTCGGAACTGGATCTACTGCGTGCCACGGATCCGCCACCCACGCCTGCATCGCAGCGGTGGCAAGTGGCTGGAGATGATGAGCGGCATCCGCTGCTTCGTGGATAGCCACCGGCAATCGGGGATGGGCGACTACATCTTCCAGGTGACGAGGGCGCAGAAGAAGCGCGTGATGCTGCGCCTGCCCGACGACTTTCCACCCGTGGCGGCCAACGCCTATCATCTGGCGGCCGCGATGCGCTGGCAGTACGTGGCCGAGCCGGAGAGCATCTTCAATTGAGCGCGCTCCTGGCGAGCATCGAGCGCCGTCAGCGGGAGGACGCCTACATGCTGCGCATGATCTGGCGTGGCCGGATGCAGGAGGAGATGACCCAGCAGGAGATCATGGGGCGCATGGAGGAGATGCGCCTCGTCCCGCCCCATGCCGGCGAGGCCGAGAGGAAGGAGAGAGTGGCGCGCCTCCTCTCACGCACCTGCCCGCACTGGGTGGTCCGCAGTGCTGTGGGCTACCGGCCCAACCCGGACCTGGTACGTGGCCAAGGATGATCCCAGGCAGGTTGACTTCCTCCTCGAGGAAGACCGCAAAATGAGGGAGCTCGCCGACCGCATGCTCAAGAAGCTGCAGGCCAAAAAATCCACAAAAAAGCCGAAATAAATAGGCGACAATTCCGCAAGTCGTTGACTGTCAGCATCGACCTGCGGACTTAAAATCTGTTACCCGCAAGGGTGTGGGGGTTCGAATCCCCCTCCGGGCACGGTTGATAACCAAGGACTTATGGAAACAGAAACGATCTCCCCTTGGTGTTCAATGCCGATGCACAAACACATGAACATCGGAGGGTGCAGACAAAACTCTGTGGACACTTTCTCCGCAGACCCATGCTTTCGGGGGCATGCGAAAGAACTTTGCTTTGACGGCTGCGCAGAGGCAGGACGCGCGCGATGCGCTGAGAATTCTTGAGGGTACGGGGCTGACGCTGGTGGAGGCGGCAAAGGTCGCTGCGGCAAGGGGTGAGCGCCGGGAAGCCATGGCCGTGGACGATGCGGTGGCCGAGTTCCTTCGCGACAGGGAAAGGTATGTCCGGCCTGACACGCTGCGCTTCTACGAGGACCACCTCGGCCGGCTGTCGGCTGCGATGGGCAAGCGCATCGTCAGCCAGGTGGAGAGGCGGGAGTGGAAGAAGTGGATCGGATCCCAGCGTGGCAGGCTGGCGAGCGTGCGCGCGATGCTGGGCTTTCTGGAGACTCTCGACCCGGCACCGGGTGGGCGGTGGCTGATCCGGGGCATCGCTGTGCGCCCGAAGGCATACAGCGAGCCGGAATTCCTCACGGTCGAAGAGGCGCGCCAGATCATGGCTGAGGCCTACGAGTACACGCCGGCGCTGGCCCTCCTCCTGTACGCAGGCCTGCGCCCGAGCGAGCTGGGCGATGGCGTCCACAAGCCGAAGCTCACATGGGCGAACGTGAGCGTGCGTGAACAGTGGGTGCGCATCCCGGCGCGCAACGCCAAGACAGGCAGGCCACGCCTCCTCGAGGGACTGCCCGAGATTCTGTGGCAGACCCTTGCTCCCTACGAGCGGAGGAAGGACGAGCCCATTTGCCGCCACTCATGGCAGCGCCCGATCAAGCGGGCGAAGGCGACAATCGGGCGGTGGACGCACGATGCCACCCGCCACACGTTTGCCACCTACCATGCTGCTTTGGGAGACATGGCTCACACCTCCATGATCCTCGGGCACGAGGGCAGCCTGACAATGCTTGTGCGCCACTACCGGGGGCTCGTCAGCCGGGCGGACGCCGAAGAATTTTTTTGTGCGAAATCACGCTAGGTATTGACAGATTTGCAAAACAGGTGTTGATCACCTCCCTAATGGCACCCAACCAGAGATCTGAGGACAAAAGCTTCGTCGGGGGATACGTCCCCCGGGACATGAAGGACTGGCTCATCCAAACCTCCCGCCGACGGGGAATGTCGGCGACCGCACTCCTCGAGGAGTGCATCCACCGGGGAATGGCGGCCGACGCGCAGGCCATGTCCCGGCGATCAACCCGAACCCGCAAACAGGACGCACCCGGCGAGGACTGATTCCTCGTGCCGGGTGTTCAACACCCAGTACCCAAGCACCATGAAATTCTACGCAGCAGAAAGCGCCGAGGGGAACATCCTCGGCATCGGCACGACACAGGAGGCCGCCCGTCGGCACGCACGGGCCAACCTCAAGGCGGCAGGCAGCCGCATGAGGTGGGCTCAGATCGTCGAGATCTCCGAGACCAAGTTCCTCCTGTACTCGATGCACGGAATCTTTGTCGCCGACGAGAAGGCGGCAGCCAGCAACTGAAATCCAGTACCCAAGACCCATGACAGATACCGAGATCAAGATCACACCCATCAGGCTCGCCACGATCGAGCTGCGCATCCGGGGCACGGCTCCCCTCATCCAGCATGCCTGGTCCAAGAAGGGGCGAGACATGCTGCGCATGAGCGCGGCTGAGCGCAGGAAGATCCCGAAGACCGAGCGGAATCCGGAGGAGGAGGCGAAGGCCGCCACCTACTTCACGTCCGACGGCACCTACGCGATCCCGGCGATGGGCGTGAAGAGCGCCATGATCGCCGTTGCCCACAAGGATCTGGGCTTCCCGAAGACCGTCATCCGAAAGGCGGTTCGCTTCCACACCTCGGAAGAGATTCCAATGGAAGCGAGCGATCCCCTGATCCGGGAGGACATCGTCCGTGTCGGCAACCAGCAGGCGGACATCCGCTACCGCCCCGAGTTCCGTGACTGGGCTGCGGTGATCCGGATCAGCTACGACACGGAGGCGCTCAACCCGCAGGACCTCGTCAACCTCGTCGACCGTGCCGGGTTCGCCGTCGGCCTTGGTGAGTGGCGGCCCGAGAGGGACGGCGAGTTCGGAACCTTTGAAGTGGACCGCGAATTCGGAGTGAAGCAGGTATGAACACCGTCTACTGGAAACCCGGCAGCCGGTTCCGCTGTGATGCGGCGGCAGCCCACAGCGAGTTGGAGGCAGAGCGCGCCCGCCGTGGCGGCTACCTGAGCGCCAGCGATGTGCTCGACGTGGCTGCGTCTGAGGACTCGTCCATCCACTACGAGTTTGAGTGGGACGACAGCACGGCGGCCCACGAGTACCGCCTGAGTCAGGCACGGCACCTGACCCGTTCCCTCATCGTCGTCGTGGAGGAGCGCCCGACCCGCGCCTACGAGTCCATCCCGCTGAAGGTTGCGGCTCCCGAGGAGGACGGCCCCGACACCCGGGGCGACAGCGTCTACGTCAGCGTGGCGGACGTGCGGCAAAAGCCCGAGTGGAACGAGTGCGTACTGCAGAAGTTTCGCGCCGACATCGATGCGCTTCGCAAGCGCTACCAGACCGTGCAGGAGCTGAGCGCAGTGTTTTCTGCGATCGACTCGGCACTGGAGGACGTGGCCTGAGTGATTCTTGGCAGGCGAGGCGGGGCAAGGCCGG
>CAJXLV010000067.1 GCA_913056185.1 uncultured Bacteroidota bacterium | reverse complement strand
CCGGCAGGTCGACAGCAATGGCGGGGTGTACTTCGTGCCTGCCTTTACCGGCCTTGGCGCCCCCTACTGGGACCAGTACGCCCGCGGCACCATTGCCGGGCTCACGCGCGGCGCCAACCAGGGCCACCTCGCCCGCGCCGCCATCGAGAGCATGGCGTACCAGGTGGCCGACGTCATTGACGCCATGGAGGCGGACTCGGGCATCGAGACGACCGAGCTGCGGGCCGACGGCGGCGCTGCCGCCAACGATTTGCTCCTCCAGTTTCAGTCCGACATCCTGGACATTCCTGTGGTCCGTCCCCAAATCTTGGAAACCACGGCCCTCGGCGCGGCCTACCTCGCCGGCCTCGCCGTCGACTTCTGGGAAAGCCAGGCCGAAATCCAGAGCCAGTGGGAGCTGGAACAGATGTTTACGCCCTCCATGCCGCCCGACCGGGTCGACGAACTCCGGGACGGGTGGGCCAAGGCCCTTGCCCGGGCGCGAGCCTGGGAAGACTCCGACGCCACGGCCGCCTCCCCGTCCACCAATTCGGACGCGCCCTCCGCCCTGTAGCCTGCCCCGCCCCCCGCAGCGGCCCGCCGCTTCGCCGCGCGCACTCCGTTTTAGAACGAATTGTGACACTCCACCTTTATGGGTATCCGCGTCGAAAACCTTCAAAAGTCCTACGGCACCGAAGAGGTCCTCACCGGGCTCGATCTTGACATCCCGGACGGCACCTTCTTCAGTGTGGTCGCCCCCACCGGCGCCGGCAAAACCACCCTGCTCCGCATCATGGCGGGCATTGAGTCGGCCGACGGCGGCACGGTGTACTACGACGGCCGGGACATGTCCACGGTCGCTGTGCAGGACCGGAGCGTGGGCATGGTCTACCAGGAGTTCGTCAACTACCCCTCGCTTACGGTTCGCGAAAACCTGGCCTCTCCGCTGGAGGTGAGCGACAAAAACTACTCGCGGGATGAAATCAACCAGCGGGTGGAGGAGACGGCGAAAATGCTGAAGATCGACCACATCCTCAACAACCTCCCCGAAGAGGTCAGCGGCGGCGAGGCACAGCGGACGGCCATCTCCCGGGCCCTGATTAAAGAGCCGGACTACCTGTTCATGGACGAGCCGCTGGCCAACCTCGACTACAAACTGCGGGAGCAGCTCCGGAGCGACTTCGAGCGCCTCTTCTCGGAGCAGGATACGACCGTCATCTACGCCACGCCCCAGGCGGGCGATGCGCTTGCCATGTCCACCCACATCGGGTACCTGCACGAGGGGAAGCTCATCCAGGATGCGCCCCGCGACGAGATCTACTTCCGCCCCCGCTCTCTCCCGGTGGCGGAGTACCTCGGCGAGCCCCCCATGAACTTGGTCACGGGCACGCTGGTGGAGGACGCCACAGAGCGCTACTTCGAGCTCCGAGACGGCACGCGCATCACTGCCGGATCCGCCACGGGCGCCTTCCCGGCCCTCGATGCGGGGCACGACTACCAAATCGGCTTCCGCCCGCAGGACATGGTGTACCTGAACGGGCAAGACGCCGCCCAGGCCCACGGCGAGGACACCGTTCTGAACATGGACCTCGCCTTCGTTGAAACGGTGGGCTCCACCAGCACGCTGCACCTCGACTACGACGGGCGAGAGCTCTACGCCCTCAACGCCGGCCCCGTACATGCGAGCCCCGGGGCCGCCCTTTCCTTTTCCCTCGATCCCGAGAAGCTCTACATCTACGACGCGGAGTCGGGCGACCTCATCGCCGCAGGCAACAAGATTCCCTCTTTCACACAGAAGTGACGTCGGCTCATGGCTGAGATCGAAGTACGCGACATACGACACGTCTACGACCAGGGGTCGCCGGACGAGACGGTGGCCATCGAACGCATCAACCTTACGCTACAGGACGGAACGGCCAATGCGCTGCTGGGCCCCTCCGGATGCGGCAAAACCACGCTGCTGCAGATCATCTCCGGGCTCTTGCAGCCGACGGAAGGACACATCCTGATCGACGGGGAGGACGTCACGGACAAGCCGCCGGCCGAGCGCGACATTGCGCAGGTCTTTCAGTTTCCGGTCATCTACCGGTCGATGGATGTCTACGGCAACCTCGCGTTTCCCCTCCGCAACGGCGGCGTGCCGGAGGCCGAGATCGAATCCCGCGTCCATCGCATTTCGGAGCTGCTGGAGCTGGACGACATCCTCCACAGCAGCCCCAGCAATCTTGGACCGGAGCTCAACCAGCTGGTGGCGCTGGGCCGCGGCATCATCCGCGCCGATACGTCCGCCATCCTGTTCGACGAGCCCATGACGGACGTGGAGCCCTCCCGCAAGCTGACCATCCGGCGCCGCGTGAAGGAGGCACAGCAGGAGTTCGGCATCACGGCCCTCTACGTCACGCACGACCAGCACGAGGCCCTCACCTTTGCCGAACAGGTGGCCATCATGAAAGACGGCAACCTCGTGCAGTACGACACGGGCGAAAACCTGTACCAGAGCCCGGTCAATACCTTCATCGGGCACTTCATCGGGAGCCCCGGCATGAATCTGCTGGAGTGCGGCCTCTCGCAAGAAAACGGAGACCCGCACGCCCACCTCGGCCCGCACCAGGTCCCGCTCGACAGCGCCCTGGCCCCCCGCCTGGACCTCGGCTGGACGGACTGCCACGTCGGCATCCGCCCCAGCTCCGTCACCGTGCAGGTCGCCGAGCCCCACGAGGACACCGGCTATCTCCCCGCCACCGTCGACCAGGTGGAGATGCTCGGCGGCTTCCAAATCATCACGGCCACCCTCGACCACACGGACGTGGAGGTGAAGGCCCGCGTGGCGCACGACTTCGCCATCGACGAGGGCGCGTCGGTCTGGCTCAGCTTTCCGCCCTCCGACATCCGATTTTTCCACGACCACGAAGCCATTCCGGCCTGACGGTCGTCCCCCCTGCCTTTTTCTGCCCCGCCTTTTTTGATCGGAGCCTTCTCCCTTCACGATGAAACAACGTCCCTGGTTATTTCTGCTGCCGGCACTGCTCCTGGTTTCGATCAGTGCCTTCATCCCGCTCATGACGGTGATGAACTACTCCCAGCTCACCCTCCTGCCGGGCACGCAGCCCTACTTCGCGGGCCTGGAAAACTTCGTGGCGATCCTCCAGGACCCTGCCTTCCAGGGGGCGCTGGGGCGCCAGTTCCTCTTTAGCTTCCTGGTGCTCATCACCGAAATCCCCCTCGGCCTCGCCCTCGCCCTCTGTATGCCCAAGGACGGCCCCGGCGTTGGGGTCAGCCTGGTCCTCCTCGGCATCCCCCTCCTCATCCCATGGAACGTGGTCGGCATCATCTGGCGCGTCTTCACACGGTCGGACATTGGGGTCCTGCCCGAGGTCTTTGACTGGGTCGGCGTGACCTACAACGTCAGCCAGTTCACCGGCGATGCCTGGTGGACGGTGCTCGCCATGGACATCTGGCACTGGACGCCCCTCGTGGTCCTCATCTGCTACGCGGGGCTCCAGGCCATCCCGGAAGAGTTCTACATGGCGGCCAAGATCGACCGGGCGTCTCCCTGGAAAACCTTCCGCTACGTCACCCTCCCCAACCTGCGGGGCGTGCTCATCATCGCGGTCCTGCTGCGACTGATGGACTCGTTCAAGATCTACGCCGAACCGTTCGTCCTCACCGGCGGCGGCCCCGGCAGTGCCACTACGTTCTTGAGTACGTACACCTCACGAATGGCCATCGGAGGCTTCCAAATGGGACGCGGTGCCGCGACGTCCCTGATCTACTTCTTTATCGTGATCCTCCTGTCTTTCGTGGTCTACATCATCATGCTTAATCTCGGACAAGGCGCTGGTAACGACTCATGAAAAAACAATATTACCTCATCCTGTTCTTGGTGCTCCTCATGGTGCCCATCTACTGGATGTTGAACATGTCCTTTAAGCCAAACTCAGAAATTCTCCAGCAGCTGACGTTCTATCCCCACGAGTTTACGCTCAAGAACTATCAGGAAATCCTGTCCTCTGAGTTCTGGCGCAGCGGCTATATCAACTCCATCTCTATGGCGTTGATGAATGTGACCTTCGTCACGATTACGGCCCTGCCGGCGGCCTACGCCTTCTCCCGGTGGAATTTCCGGGGCGATAAGCACTTGTTCTTCTGGTTCCTCACGAACCGGATGGCGCCCCCCGCCGCCTTCATGGTCCCGTTCTTCATCCTCTACTCCAACTTCAACCTCATCGACACCTACTGGGCGGTCGCCCTCGCGCACTGCCTCTTTAACCTCCCGCTCGCCATCTGGATCTTGGAAGGGTTCATGTCGGGCATCCCGAAGGAGATCGACGAAATGGCGTTCCTCGACGGGCACAGCTTCCCCAGCTTCGTCTGGAATATCTTCCTGCCCCTCATTACTCCGGGCATCGCCGTGACGGCCTTCTTCACGTTCATGTTCTCTTGGGTGGAGCTGCTCCTGGCCCGCACGCTCACCAACGAAGCCGCTCAGCCCATTACGGTGACCCTCACCCGCAGCCTCGGGGCCGGCGGATGGGACTGGGGCGTCCTGGCTGCGGCTGGGGTGCTCGCGATGGTCCCTGGTGCCATCATTGTCTACCTCGTGCGCGACCTGCTCGCTACTGGGTTCTCGATGGGGCGCGTGTAGCGGATCGCGTGTCGCTCCGCGTACGGCTGCCCTCGGGAGCCCCGCGGGGCTGAGTACACCCCGCCCCTGCACGTGCCGCCTCCTTGGGCGGCCTGTAGGGGCGGGGCCCAGGACCCATGCGCCCTCCCCCACTCGGTGCCCGCCCACCATTTCCGTGCCCGTCACTGGGCCTGCTCTCACACAACCCCTCCGCCTCCATGCTCTCCTTCCCTCCCGAATGGATGCAGTGGACACTGCCCACCGTCCTCTTTCTCGGCTTCATCGCCGCGATGCTCGTGGGGCTCACGCTCTGGGACATCAAAGATCCCGGATGGGCCCGCCAGGGGCTGCTGCCCATTGATACAACGCGCGGCGACCGCGTCTTTATGGGCCTTCTCTTAACGGGGTGCACCTTCTGCCTCTGGATGCTCTTCTTCAGCCAGACGGCCGTCTGGGGCGTCCTCCTCGTCGGCGCCGTCCTTGTCGCCGGCTCCATTAGCTTCCTCTGACGCCTCCCCCTCGGGGTGCGCCCGCCCGGGCCCTGTACATCCTGGCCCGGGCCTGCCGCAGGGCGCTCGCTCCCCCCCACAGCCCGACCTGCAAACGGCCCCGCACTGCCCCATCCATGGCCTCCCTCTAACTTTGGGAAGATGGGATCATTTTCCTGGAAGATTCTCCTATCGTTAAATAAAAGCGCTTCCTACATTTTCCTTGGACTCAATACAGGAAGTGCTTTGTATAGCACCAACAAACGGAAGCGCTTTCGTCAAATTCAGTATTTGTTCATCTTCGTGACCCTGCGGCGCAGTGGACATTCGCTGTGGCGCCGTCGCCCGGCCTGGCTCCTGCCCCTCTTTTGGGCTCTCGTCCACCCGGCCGCGGGGGAAAAGAGGAGCGCTTCCTCCCGACTCCTCGCACCTATCTTTCTTAAATCGTTGCGCCGAGCACCGGCCCCACGAAATCCGCTCTCTCCGGAGCGGCCCCGCATCTCTCCGAATCCTTCATCTGGAGAGATGCTCCCTTGACCTCGCACCCCCACACTCGACCCTTCTTTCATTACCAACGGTGGTTTTGATATGACTACCCTCTACAATGCGCGTCCGGCACGCGGCTGGCTGGCTTTGCTGGCCTTGTGTGCTGCGGCGCTTCTTGTTCAACCGTTTACGACCCACGCCCAAGACTGGCCCGACGAGCCAAACTATCCGGACATCACTGCGGAAGAGGCTCAGGCGTACGCGGAGAGCGAATACGGCCCGCTGAATGAACGCGAGCAGGCGGCCGTCAAATGGGCCATGGAGTTTCAGCCGTCGGTCCTGACCCTCAAGGAGCAGATCGATGAGCTGATGTGGTTTGCCCAGAACGCCGACCAGCTCCAGGGCACCTCCGTCTCCTCCGTCGCCGAAACCATTAAGACGCACAAGTGGGAATCCGACGTCCTCGCGGGGGCCTTCGCAGAGATTACCGGCATTGACGTGTCCCACAACATCATCGGCGAGGGCAGCCTCGTGGAGAAGCTGCAGACGCAGCTCGCCTCCGGCCGGAGCGTCTACGACATCTACGTCAACGACGCGGACCTGATCGGGACGCACGTGCGCCTGCAGAGCATGGTGAACCTCACCGACTACATGAGCGGCGAGGGAAGCGATGTGACGAACCCCGACCTCGATGTCGCCGACTGGCTCAACCCGGAGTTCGGCCAGAACTATGAGGGCGAGCAGGTTATGCTCCCCGACCAGCAGTTTGCCAACCTCTATTGGTTCCGGTACGACTGGTTCACCGATCCGGACATCAAGGCCATGTTCCGCGACGAGTACGGCTACGAGCTGGGCGTGCCCCGCAACTGGGCCGCCTACGAAGACATCGCGGAGTTCTTCACGGAGTCCGTAGACCCGGAGGACGTTGGGGCCAATGTCGAAGACATTTACGGCCACATGGACTACAGCAAGAAGAGCCCGTCCCTCGGCTGGCGCTTTACCGACGCCTGGCTCTCCATTGCCGGCGTGGGCGACAAGGGCCTGCCCAACGGCACCCCGGTCAACGAATGGGGCATCCGTGTGGAGGACCGCATCCCGGTCGGCTCCTCGGTGAACCGCGGCGGCGCCACCAACGGCCCGGCTGCGTACTACGCCACCCGGAAGTACCTCGAGTGGATTGAGAAGTACGCCCCGCCGTACGCAACCTCCATGCGCTGGTCGGAGGCCGGCCCGGTGCCCTCCCGCGGCACGGTCGCACAGCGCCCCTTCCAGTACATCACCTTCCTCTCGGCCGATCCCTTCACCTCTCCCGACTCGGAGGTGACGGACGATGAGGGCAACCCGCTCTGGCGAATTGCGCCTACGCCTGTCGGCCGCTACTGGGAAGAGGGCATGAAGGTCGGCT
Source organism: uncultured Bacteroidota bacterium (assembly GCA_913056185.1). Lineage (GTDB taxonomy): Bacteria > Bacteroidota > Rhodothermia > Rhodothermales > Salinibacteraceae > Salinibacter. Next base: position 4,074 of record CAJXLV010000067.1, on the reverse strand, counting down.
ACCAGGACGCCGGAAGCTGGGCGATTCCGAAGCAGACGACTGGCGACAAGCGAAAGGCGGCCTGGATGTGGGCCCAGTTCGCTGTGTCCAAGACGGTCGCCCTCAACAAGTTCAACGTGGGCAACACGCCGGTCCGGAAGTCGACGGTCAACTCTGCCTACTGGGACAAGCACGAAGGCGAGCTCGGCGGCCTCATCACCTTCTACAAGTCGCCGGTGGAGGACCTGTGGACCGACACGGGCCTGAACGTGCCTCACTACCCGCTCCTCGCTGAGCAGTGGTGGAAGCAGGTCTCGCAGGCCGCCACGGGCTCGAAGTCGGTGGAGCAGGCCATGGACGACCTGGCCAGCATCCAGAACTCTCTGATGCAGCGCCTGCGCATGCAGCAGTACTCGCCGAACCTCAATCCTGAGCGCTCGCGCGAGTACTGGCTCAACCAGCCCGGCGCGCCGAAGGCCGAGCGCCCGCCGGAGGACCCGGTCACGGTTCCGTACGATGAGCTCATTCAGGAGTGGCGGAGCGAGTAGCGCTTCCTCCCTTCTGCCGCATGCCCTTCCTCGGCCGCAGTGTCCGTCCCTCTTCGGGGGGGCGGGCTGCGGCCAGGGGCCGGGCATTGGGGCTCATTCCCTTTGTCCAAATCCCCCCGCCTCTCCTTTCTGGGGCTCGCGGGGCAGTACGTACCTCCTCGGACTCGGCACGGCTCCGCGCATCGTTTCGGGGCAGAGGTGCCTGCGTCCGATTCCTTCTCACTCTCTACAAATACGCTGATCCCTACTATGTCTATGTCTACAACCTCGAAGACCGGCCCACTCCAACCGCTTTTTGCGGGCCTTTTTGCTCTTCTACTGATGGCCGCGGGCGCCCTGCCCGCCCAGGCACAGGATGGCGACCTGCCGTCCATTGACTTTGCGGTCAATGTGGCCCAGCACGCGCAGTATCTGAGTCTCGAGAACGCAGATGATCCCATCGCTGGGTTCCAGCGCGTCCGCGCCGGCCTGAACGCCAATGTGCAGTTCTCCGAAAACGTGAGCGCGCTGGTCATGCTCGAGCAGGAGCCGAACGACTTTGGCTTCCAGACCGTGACGCCGGCCGTAGACTTTGTGATTCTCGACGTGGCGCTGAACGAAAACCTGACGTTCCGCACAGGTTCGCCGGTCACGGGCCTCATGAACTTCCGCGGCTACTCCGACGGCCCCGCCGTGCAGGGCAACCCGCTCGTCGGCAACTCTCCCGCCGACATGATTACCGCCGGACAGGGCGTGAAGCTGATCGGTGCGTTTGACGCCTTCGGCTTCGACCTGACCATCAACAAGGGCTTCGGCGGTGCGCTTACTACGGCGGACGGCACCAGCGACACTGGCCTGAACTACATCGGGAAGGTTCGCTTCACCGGATCCGACCTCGTGAAGGTGGGAGCCGGCGTTGCCTTCCAGAGCGGAAACCAGGGACTGGTCTTCGCCACCGGTGACGGCGACAACTACGACGCGCAGGTGGGCACCCGTGCCACGCACGCCCAGCTGCCGAACGAGACCATCCTCCACGCGGACGCCAAGGTGACGGCCGGGTCCGCCGACCTCGACTTCTGGGGCGGCTACGCCACTCAGAGCGACGTCTACGCCGGTAACAACTCCGACTACGAGGCCATCTTCTTCGGCGTCGGGGCCAAGCTCAACCTCACCGACGCGTTTCACCTGGCCGGGCGCTACACCTACGCCGGCAACCAGTCCGACGCGGTCGACGATGTTAATGACGCTGCCCTGGACCGCATCCAGCTCGGCCTTGGCACGAAGGTGTACGACCACGCCATGTTCAAGCTCGAGTACGTGTACCAGAACGAAGGGAACACGGCCCTCAGTGGCGTGGGCCAGAACTGGCAGGGCGTGACGACGGAGCTGTCGTTCAACTTCTAACCCTGCACGCCGAGTGATTCGGCATTGCTTGTTCGAGCAGATTGGGTTCGAGTGCGAGGCCCAGTGGCCTGGGGCCGCCTCTTGTATGGGGGCGGCCTCAGTGCCGTTGCTCGAATACACGAAGTCCCTCCCTCCGAACCATACTCTCTCTTCTCGTTCCCGGAGTCCCCTCTTCTCCCGTCCCCTGTCTGGGACCTGTGACCGATCCGCCGGGCATTGTCGTCCCGCCCGGCGTGCCATTGTGCCCCGTTGCTCTCACATCCCCGAGCACACGCATACAGGACGGCTTCTCGAACAGTCCGTCGTGTCGGCCCTTCGGGCCATTTCTTCACCCTGTTGCTTTCTTGTCTCTTCACCCATGGATCGTACGCAAGGCATCAACGCACTGACCTCCCGGCAAGAGCCGTGGGACTTTGTCATCATCGGCGGCGGCGCCACCGGGCTTGGATGCGCGGTCGAAGCGGCGGCGCGCGGCTACGACCCGCTGCTCCTCGAAATGCACGACTTTGCGAAGGCCACGTCCAGCCGCTCCACCAAGCTGGTGCACGGCGGCGTGCGCTACCTGGAGCAGGGCAATGTCTCGCTCGTCTTTGAGGCCCTGCACGAGCGGGAACGCCTGCAGGACAACGCCCCGCACCTGGTGCGCAACCTCTCCTTTGTGGTGCCCAGCTACAAGTGGTGGGAAGGCCCCTACTACTGGACCGGCATGAAGGTGTACGACCTGCTGGCCGGCAGCCAAAACTTTGGCACCTCCCGCCACCTGGGGCGCGCCGACACCATCGAACAGCTCCCCACCATCGAGCAAGACGGGCTGCGGGGCGGGGTGCAGTACTTCGATGGGCAGTTCGACGACACCCGCCTCGCGGTCAATATGGCCCAGACGGCCGTCGACCACGGCGGCGTGGCCCTCAACTACATGAAGGTCACGGACCTTCGAAAGTCAAAGGGCGAGGTGACCGGCGTGGTGGCCCACGACCAGGAATCCGGTGCCACGCACGAGATCGACGCCCACGCGGTCATCAACGCGACCGGCATCTTCACAGACACCATCCGCGAGATGGACGATCCGGGCGCCGCCTCCACCCTCCGCCCCAGCCAGGGCACCCACATTGTGCTCGACCGCTCGTTTTTGCCAGGCGAGAGCGCCATCATGATTCCGAAAACCGACGATGGACGGGTGCTCTTTGCCATTCCCTGGAACGACCGCGTGGTGGTGGGCACGACCGACGTGGCTGTGGACGAGGTCAGCCACGAGCCGGTGCCGACCGAAGACGAGGTGTCCTACCTCATCGAGCACGCCAACCGCTATCTGGCCAGGCGCGTGGAGCCGAGCGACGTGCTGAGCACGTTCGCGGGCATTCGCCCCCTGGTGGCCCCCCCAGGCAGCAGTGGCGATACCTCCGACATTGCCCGCGACCACCAGCTGTACGTGTCCAGCAGCGGCCTCGTGACCATCTCCGGCGGCAAGTGGACAACCTACCGCCAGATGGCCGAGGACACGATCGACCGGGCGATTGCGCAGGGCGATCTCTCCCACTCCCCCTCCATCACCGGCTCCCTGCGACTGCACGGCGCTCACGACAATGCGGACCAGTTCGGCGACCTGTCGGCCTACGGCGCGGATGCGCCTGCCCTGCAGGCCCTCATGGAAGAGCGCCCGGAATTGGAACCGCCCCTTGATGACCGGCTCCCCATTCGGGGGGCGCAGGTGGTCTGGGCCGCCCGCGAAGAAATGGCGCGCACCGTGGAGGACGTGCTCGCCCGCCGCACTCGATGCCTCCTCCTCAATGCGGAGGCGAGCATCGACATTGCCCCGCGTGTGGCCGAGCTGCTGGCCGAAGAACGCGGGCGCCCGTCCTCGTGGGCCGAAGCGCAAGTCGACGCCTTCACTGACACAGCACGCGACTACATGATTCGCTCCGCCGTTCCCGCCTGATCCTCTGCGCGGCGGGGCAATGTCCACTCCTCTTCGCCTGCGCCGCACGCCCCCGGACCAGATCCAGTTCCTACCCAGCTCCTTCGCGAATGACCCATGCAGGCCGTGCAGGCGACGTCTGGGGCCGTACGAACGATGTCTGAAGCCGTACGAACGACGTCTGGGATCGTACGAACGACATTCGGGGCCGTACGAACGATGTCTGGGATCGTACGAACGACATTCGGG
>CAJXLV010000066.1 GCA_913056185.1 uncultured Bacteroidota bacterium | reverse complement strand
CTGCTCGGAATGGCCCTGAATTGGCCCGACCAAACAGCAAAACAGGTTCTGGAGGCAGGACCGAGCGAAACATAAAAATTTCACTGCCACGTGACTCGCTCCGCGCCCCTTCCCTGCTTGCTTGTGCACACATCGTACCATATACTCCAATCGGATCAAACAAAGAGGCGAGCTCTCCGATCTCAGACGGGTCGCCGTAGGTCTGCTCCTGCCCGTTTGGACCTGCCCGTTTGGACCTGCCCGTTTGGACCTGCCCGTTTGGTATCGTCCGATCAGAACGCCTCCAGTCTTGAGCACGTCTTCTGCCTTCGCCGTTCTTTCAAGACGCACTGGGGCCCTGCTCCGGGCCCTGCGCCCCCACCACTGGGTCAAAAACGTGGTGGTCCTTGCGGCCCCGCTGTTTGCGCTGGCCCTGGACCCCGGCTCTCTGCTGCGGGTGGGGTGGGCGTTCGCCGCCTTCTCCATGACGGCGAGCGCCTTCTACCTCATCAACGACGTGCGGGACATTGAGGAGGACCGGAAGCACCCGGTCAAGCAGCACCGCCCCATCGCCGCGGGCCTCGTTCCGATTCCGCTCGCGCTTGGGACTGCGGCTGTGCTGCTCACGGCGGGACTCGTCGGGAGCTACGTCGTGGCCCCCTGGCTTGCGCTCACGATTGGCGCGTATGCCTTCATCCAGGCCGGGTACAACCTTGGGCTCAAGGAGCAGCCGATCATCGACATCATGGTGATTGCCGGGGGCTTTGTGCTCCGTGCCCTGGGTGGGGCGGCTGCTGCGGGCGTGCCTGCCTCCGGGTGGTTTATCCTCTGTATTGGCCTCCTGGCGTTTTTTCTCGGCATCGAGAAGCGGAAGGCCGAGCTTCGAGAGGTTGGGGAAGAGGAGGAGACGCGTTCGGTTCTCCAGGAATACTCCCTCTCGTGGCTGCGTCGGATGGAGAGCGTGGTGACGGCGAGTGCACTGATGGCCTACGCGCTTTGGACGTTGGAAGGGGCGGATACACCGTGGATGCTGGCGACGTTGCCGTTCGTGGCATATGCGATCTTTCGGTATCAGTACTTGTCGGAACAGGGAGATGGGGAAAAGCCAGAGGTACTGCTTCTCAATGATACTGGGATGCTCGTGTCATCAATTCTGTGGGGGTTAGTATCGCTGACTATTTTGGCATACCTTTAGTTCACCAACAGAATAATACGAGAAGAACGGGGCTTTATTATGAACACAAATCACTTACATAATTATCTTTACTTCTTTTTTTCAGTAGTAGTATTCTTGATAGGAATAGTAGCACCAAGTAATAACTTCGATCTTGTTTTCTATACTGGAAGCTCGTTCTCTTTATTACACAGTGATATAGATAAAGTTCACAGCAAGACCTATGGTCTATTAGAAAAAGAACTGCCTAAAAGCAGATTCGAAAGTTTAACAAGTGGAAGATATGGAGAACCCAACTATAAGAACAGTAAAGTTTTTGCGGAGCAGCTCAGTTTCTATAAGTCGAGAATAGCCTATTACTCAATACCGACACTTCTCAGTTTTTTTGGAGTTAGTATAATAGATAGTTTCTACATAACAAGCTCATTATTCTCTTTGATTTCTCTTCTTTTATTGTTTTTACTTTCAAGGAGGTTTATCCCCAGTAAGTATATATCTTTTTTGCCTATTCTATTTGGGGGCATTGGTTTTGTAGGAGTTTCCCGCCTATCTACTCCTGACTCTTTGGCATGTTTTGGCGTGATTTTAGCTTTCTATACTCTTCTCGAATACCGAAGACTTCATCTTTTATTACTCCCTATATTGATACTACTAAGAAGGGATTTAATTATACTTTCAGTTATACTGCTTGCTTTACATTACTTAAAGCATAAAAAAGTCGAATATAGTTTTATATTTTCATTAGTATTTTGCATAGTTATTTATTATCTATCTACGTATCTTTCTGGTCATCCAGGATGGAGTACTGTATTTTCACACACTTTTAACGATAGAATTTTATATCCTTCATCTAACCCTGGACAGGTTTCCCTTAAAAATTATATTTCTACTTCAATAACAAGAACGAAAGGTTTGGTGAATAATACCTCATTTACGCTGTTTCTATTCTCTTCGTTCACATCTGTATCATTCTTGTATTATAAATCGGACGACTACATGAGTATTTTACTCAAACCAAGCTTCGCCAGTGAGGTATTTATATCGTCCATATTCTATGTCATACTACACTTCGCTTTGTTTCCTGCAATGTGGAGTAGGTTTTTTGTTTCTTTTTATTCTATAACTTTTGTCTTATTTATTGCACTTTTTATTGAGGATGGTATTAATATTATAAAATAGTATACTAATATCTCATTCGAATCAATCCAAAGAAATAAATTCCAATTCCGACCGCAAACCAAAGCGTAATCATCCGAATCAACACCGTTGCCACCACGGCCTGCGCCTGCGTCGCGCCGTAGAGAAGCGAAAGGCTCACGGACGCGGCCTCATGCCCCCCCAGTCCTCCGGGCAGAAAGGTCACGGCCCCGAAGAGCGTCGCCGCGGCATGGATGAGAATGAGTCGGCAATGGGGTAGCCCGGGCCATGGATGACAACGAGCGGCGCTGTGCCTCTACCAGCGGACCTCCCCTGGCATCGGAAATTTTGGGAGGCCTGGATCCCCCAATCTTTCACGGGAGTCCTCGTCCGGGAGCGCATGCGTTCAGGGGGAGGCCGGCTTATCCTGAGCCGACGTTACGCATCGCACACAGGCGCCCCTGTGCCCAAAGCGACCGGGGCAGACCTGACTCGCTTTCCGTACGCCGAAGAAACAACCGGACTTTGAGGAAGTGGGATGCATACACAATCGCAGCAACTTCATGTGAAGGTTTTCGTTTTAGTGCCGCAGTTGAGGCAGCGACAGGCCTTCCAGAGACCTCATCTCTTTGCCTTCTTTTCTTATCCACACGACACGGTGCCTCACGGTCTCCCCCCTGCTTGTTAGCAGTCCAGCCGACCTTGTGGGGGCACGGAGCACACACTCGGCGATTCCGACGCTTCATTCTCGACGTGCACACTCTCTCAGTTGGGGTCGTGTTGTGTACAGAGCTTTCATTCCGTATGTCTACGTTCTTTGGCGCTTTCACGTCTACCTCCTCCTCTTCCTCCGACCCGTCGCCGGCCCCCTCCCCGACACTGATTGCCGCCGACGCAACGGTCCGCGGGGCACTCGACCTCGGAGACCGGGACCTGCATGTGGCAGGGGCTTTGTGCGGCCCGGTCCATACGACAAGCGCGGTGCACGTGGCCGACACTGCCACGGTCGAGGGACGCATTGAGGCGGCTCGTGTGACCATCCGAGGCAACGTGGCGGCAGATGTGCGCGTGACGGACACGCTTACGCTTTATCCGGATGCCTCCCTTCGCGGGCGCGTGCTGCTGATCGATGGCGCGACGCTGGACATTCGCATGGGCGCGCTGTACAACGGCACCACGCTGCAGGGCGATGCGTCGGCACAACTGCCTGCGCGGACGGAGCGCCGTGGAGACGGCCTCGCGGACGAAATGCCGGTTGTGGACTGGTACGCCTTAGACGGGGCGCCGGGCGAGGCGTCTCCGACCGAAGAATCAACAGAGGGGCCAACGACGGAGGACGCGCCCGAAGCAGCGCAGGACAACGTCCCCAACTCGCCCCCAGAGGGGACGCAGGACGAGGCCGCCGCGTCTGCCCCTCCCCCGCCGGACAACACGACCGACTCTTCGCCGAACCAGGGCGCCCCCGATGCGCCTCCGTCGCCCTCTCGCGACCAGGACGACACCCCCGAAGATTCGGCCACGGATGCGTTTGGGATGGAGTGGTGACGCCCCGCGAACGACCCGGGGCGACCGCCCCCTGCGCGGGCCCTGCTGCGGGCCCGCCCTGCTGCTTTTCGCTTAGCCGGACGATTCCACCGCCCCTCCGGGCCACGAGCGGGTGGCGGCCAGCAATGCGCCGCTCCGCGTTTGCGGGTGCCCCAGCCGGATGCCCAGCAACAGAGCGGCGGGCGGCCCCCCGGTGGCGAGAAGGAACGCATCGGGGCCGGCCAGCAGCGCCGCGGAGCACACGGCACCGAGAAGCAGCCCCCCCGCGAGGCCGACCCGCTGGGCTGTGTGAAGCGATACGAGACGGTCGTGCCCTCCCCCGACCCCCAGGGCGGCACCGGCCAGAAGCAGCGGCACCACCAGCACGGACAGCAGCGGCATGGCGCTGAACTGTTCCTGCCACAGGAGCGCGCCCACTTTAAGCAGCCCGGCCGTGGCCATGAGGCCGAAGATTACGCCCGGATACCGCTGCAGATATTTGCTCACGATGATGGCACCTTCGCGTTGCAGAAAGGAGAAGGAAGTGACACCGTGCAAATCCGACCGCTTTTTCCGCGTTCCACCGTGCGGAGGCATGAAGGGCAGCGACATCGGATTTCTACATTTTTTTCGTGTACGCCCCTGCGCCTCCTCCCCCACGCGTGCTCACTCACTCCAGGAGCCCCGGCACCAGCATCACGGCGTTCTGCATCATGCGGCTCGGGCCGCGCCAGAACATGCGGTAGTGCGGGTTGTCCACGAGGAACACGACGCTTCCCGCGCCCATCTCCACGGTGCCGGCAAACGTGTGCCCGGCGAGCTGCTGTAGGTTTTGCTGGGCGGCATAGCCGCTGGCCCGCAGCGCCTCGGCGTCCGGGACGTAGTGGCCCGCCGTCTGCAGGTCGGCGCTCGGCTCCAGGGCCGTGGTGCCGTACGTGAGGCTGTAGACGCGATCTCCCAGTCCGTAGGCGAGCGGGTGGGTGGCGTCGAGGGTGCCACGCAGGGCCGCGCCGGGGATGTAATCGAGCCCGGCCGAGTCGTCACGGGCGGCGTACGGGGTGTACGGCCCGATGGGGCTGCCAGTGGTGTCTTCCAGCGCCTCCACGTCGGTAAGGCCGGAGGCCCCCGCCGTGAGGAAGCGGGCGCTCTGTTCCGTGCCCACGAGCGTGCCCCCGTCGCGCACCCAGTCGCGGAGCGCCTCTACCTGCGTGGAGTCGAACACCGCCCCGAGGCCGTAGCCGCCGGGCAGCACCAGCACGTCGAGGTCTCGCAGCGAAGCCTTGCCGTAGCGCGCGTAGCGCCCTTCGCTCGTTGCGGACTCGGACAGGTTGGAGGCCCGGATGCGCGTGAGGGGGTACTGGGTCTCCTGGTCGAACAGGTACCAGATCTGCCCGCTGGTGTAGGTGGAGAACGGCTGGTCGACCAGCAGGCCCACCTCGGGCGGGCGCACCGGGGCGTGGTTTTCGGAGCCGAGGTCGGGGCCGGTTGTCATGCGCCCGGTGTCGAGCCCCACAATTTTCACGGTGGCCGCCTGCGCAATGCGGCGCATGTCGGCCGCCGGGCGGTCGTGGTCGGGGTTGCGGCCCAAGAGCACAACGAGCGAGCCGGCGTCGAAGGTGTGCGTCTCGGTCCCAAACGGCTTGTGAGCGGCCCGCACCCGGTAGCCCGCCGCCCACAGCTTGGCCAGGGCGCGCGGGGCGTGGCGCTGCCCCCAGTCCACCACGAAGGCGTACTGGGCGTCCGCGTTCTCCACGCCCGCCGGTGGGGCCGGGGCTGCGTCCACCGGGGCCGTGGCCGCGTCCGGAGCTTCGCGCGTGCTGTACGCCTCCAGGTTGTACGCCAGCGGCGCCGACCAGGTAGACATGTCGTACATCACCGAGTCCTGAAACGCCACCTCGCGCTGCAGCAGGGTGTTCACGAACAGGTGGCGCGGCTGGTCGGTGGGCACCACGTAGGCACCGGCGTCGAGCGTTCGGTCGGCGCGCGTGCCGGTGCGGTAGTCGAGGGCATCCGCCAGCCGCACCGGCTCGGTGGCCCGCTCTACCTGGATGCCGTGGTGGCGCAGAATGCCGAGCAGGTCGTAGAGGTAGCCCGTTCCCTGATCGTCCGGAAACACGTAGGCGGCCGTTTCGAGGGTGTTGGCGGCCTGCGAGTGGGCGCGGAGGTCGTACCGCAGCAGTTCGCGGCGATTCTGCACCGCCTCCTGCACAGTGGCCAGGCTGGTGGTGTAGTGGTCGTGCACGCGCTGGCGGAAGGTCAGCGTGTAGCCGTCGTCATTCTCCACGGCCCGCCCGGCGCCAATGCCCGCCTGCTCGGTCAGCATGCCGATGCCGCCCATGATGCTGGGGTAGGAGGAGCCGTAGCTGGGATAGAAAAAGTCGAACGCCTCGCGGGTAAAGTAGGCCACCTGTCCGGTGTCGAACGCGTCGGTGTGGGCGCGCCCAAAGCTGTCGGCCCACGCCACGTAGCGGTCCGGCAGCAGCGGGTTGCGGGGGGTGGTGCCGGGCATGGTGAAGTAGTGGTCGTTGTAGCCCTGCTCGTGATAATCGGCGTGCACCTGCGGCATAAACGCCTGGTAGACCTCCGTGAGGCCCTCCATCTCAGGGTGCACAGTCCACACCCAGTCGCGGTTGAGGTCGAACCAGTAGTGGTTGGTGCGGCCCTGGGGCCAGGGCTCATCGTGGACGATGTCGGCCGGGGCGGCGGCCGGGGCGGCGCGCTGCATGGAGCGGGCCCAGTAGACGTAGCGGTCGCGCCCGTCGGGGTTGACCGTAGGATAGAGAATGACGACCGCGTCGCGGAGCAGCGCCCGCGTGCTGTCGGTCTGCGCCGCGGCGAGGCGGTAGGCCGTCTGGAGGGCCGCCTCGGTGGAGGCCGGCTCATTGCCGTGGATGTTGTAGCTGAGGGAGACAAAGACGGGCTGCTCAGCCAGCAGTTGTTGCCGCTCGGCCTCGGAGAGCGTGGCGGGGGCGGAGAGGCGGCGGCTGTTGCGCTTCAGCTGCGAGAGGCGCGCGTGGTTCTCCGGGTGGGTGATGACGAGGTACGGAAGCGTGCGCCCCTCGTAGGTGTCGCCGTAGGTGTCCATCGTCACGCGGTCGGAGGCGGCGGCGAGGGTGCGGAGGTAGTCCAGCGCGTGGGCGTGGAACGTGAACTGCGTGCCGATGGGATAGCCCAGGGCGTCCTGGGGCGACGCCACGGTGGTGTCGTAGGGCACGTCGGGCTCGAAGGAGAAGCGCTCGGGCGTGAGGTCAATGGGCTGGGCCGCCGCGGGTGCGGCCCACAGCGCGGCCAAGAGGCACGCGACGAGCACACGGAGGGACTGCACGGGATGCGTCATGGGGATGATCTGCTCAGAACGAAGGAGACAGCCAGTCCCAACGTGGCAAGCGCGCCGCACTCTCGCAAGTCGGCGGGCGCGGACCTGGACAGTCGCGGGGCACACGCTGCGTTGAACGACCGCTGGGTTGAACGACGGGGGCGCCCACTACTCGCGTTCGGCGCGGAAGGCCACCAGGCGGTGCGGCTGCAGGGCAAAGACGCTGCCCGGCTCAAACGGCCCCGCCCCCTCCAGGTCGCCGACCACCTCGGGCACCACATGCCATGCCGTACAGCTTTTGTCGTCAAGTTCATTGGTCTTGGTGGGCAGCACAAACTCGACGGGGCTTTCGCCCTGATTCATGAGCACCAGGAACGAGTCGTCGGGGCGCGGCTGGCCCTTGGCGTCCGGGGCCAGGTTCATTCCGCGCAGCAGGTACCCAAAGGCCCGCAGGTCTTCGTCGTGCCAGTCGTCGTGGGTCATCTCGCGGCCCGCGGGGTGCCACCAGAGCACGTCGCCCGCGCCCTCGCTCTGCCCGGCCGGGTCCAGAAAGTGGCGCCGCCGAAAGCTGGGGTGCTCCTTCCGAAACTGCGTGAGCCGCTGCACAAACGCCAGGAACTTCTCCTCTCGCTCGTCCAGGTCCCAGTCGTACCAGGTCACCTCGTTGTCCTGGCAGTAGGGATTGTTGTTGCCGCCGCGGGTGTGGGAGAGCTCGTCGCCCCCGAGGATCATGGGGACGCCCTGCGACAGCAACAGCGTGGCCATGATGCTGCGTTTGCGCCGCTCTCGCTGCCGGATCACTTCCGGGTCTTCGGTGGGCCCCTCCACGCCGGCATTGGTGGAGTAGCTGTGGTCGTGGCCGTCCTCATTGCCCTCCTTGTTTTCCTCGTTGTGCTTCTTGGTGTAGCTGACGAGGTCCTGCAGCGTAAAGCCGTCGTGCGCCGTCACAAAGTTGACCGACGCAAACGGGCGTCGGCCCGAGCGCTCGTACAGGTCGCTGGAGCCCGCGATGCGGGTGGCCACCTCGCCATTGAGGCCGCGGTCGCCGCGCCAGAAGCGCCGGATGGAATCGCGGTAGCGGCCGTTCCACTCGGCCCACTGCCACGGGAAAGAGCCCACCTGATAGCCCCCCGGCCCCACGTCCCAGGGCTCGGCGATGAGCTTTACCTGGCTCAAGACAGGATCCTGCTGCACCACCTTGAAGAACGAGCCGAGCATGTTCACGTCGTACAGCTCGCGCGCCAGGGCGGAGGCGAGGTCGAACCGGAAGCCGTCGACGTGCATCTCCGTCACCCAGTAGCGGAGGCTGTCCATCACCATCTGCAGGACGTACGCATCACCGGGGTCCAGCGTATTGCCGGTGCCCGTGTAGTCCATGTAGTAGCGCTCATTGTCAGGGTTGAGCTTGTAGTAGGTACTGTTGTCAACGCCGCGCCAGGAGAGCGTCGGGCCCATCTGGTGCCCCTCGCAGGTGTGGTTGTACACCACGTCGATGATGACCTCCAGGCCGGCATTGTGCAGGGCACGCACCATCATCTTAAAATCGCGCACCGCGCTCTGCGGGCCATTGGCGGCGTACTCCGGCTCCGGGGCAAAGTAGGAGAGCGAGTTGTAGCCCCAGTAGTTGCGAAGCCCTTTTCGCAGGAGCTCCCGGCGGTGCATCTTGGCGTGCACCGGAAGGAGTTGCACCGTAGTGACCCCCAGCGCCTTCAGGTGCTCAATTACCGGTTCGGCCGCCAGCCCCAGGTACGTGCCCCGGTGCGGCTCCGGCACATCCGGGTGCTTCTGGGTCATGCCCTTCACGTGCGTTTCGTAGATGAGTGTATCTTCCCAGGGGATTTCGGGGGACTGGTCGTTGCCCCAGGCAAAGGTTTCCTCGACGACGGCCCCAAGCGGCGCGTAGGGCGCGCTGTCGCGGGAGTCGCGGGTCAAATCCGGATCGTCGTCGGCCTCCACGTCGTACCCAAACAGGCTGTCGTCCCAGCGCAGGGGGCGGCCGATGGCCTTGGCGTAGGGATCGAGCAGGACCTTGTTGGGGTTGAAGCGGTGTCCGTGGGCGGGGTCGTAGGGCCCGTACACGCGGTAGCCGTACAGCTGTCCCGGGCGCAGATTGGCCACGTAGCCGTGCCAGATGGGGCCCGTGTGCTCGGGCAGTTCAAGCGTTTCTGCGGGCGCTTCGTCATCGGGGTGGTCGAATAGGACCAGCTCTACGCGTTCGGCGTGGGCGCTGTGCAGGGCAAAGTTGACGCCAATGCCGTCCCAGGTGGCCCCGCGGGGGTACGGCTTGCCGGGACGGATGCAAAGGCGTTCTCGCGACGGAAGCGCGGGGGGGGACGACGCGGCGTGGGGAGACGGAGTCGGATCCATACAGAACGGATCGGCGGGATGGCTCAACAAACCGTGGAGAAAAGACCTGTGGGGCCACTCTTCGACCCTCGGAAAAATGGGGAGACTACAGAGCGATCCAATGAGTCTGCCCCCCACGCGGTTGCATTGGGATTTCTGCCCGGCAGTCTGTAGCGTGTAGCCCCCCTGGGCTCCACAATGGGGCTCCGGGAGAGAAACCGAGCCGTCGTATCCCCTGCGTGCCGCGGACAGCCGGGTGTCCCGCAAAGACCGTGCCCTGCGGGCGCGTACAGACGCGGCCCGGCCGCAGAACGCCGCGCCCAACCGTTCCCCATTCGTTTCTTCCTCATTGCGCCCCGACTGCATGCCCTCCTCCTCATCCGCCTCCTCATCGACCGACACGTCCTCCATTCCCCGGTCGTGGTCCCGTGTGGTCATTGCCTCGGTCGCCCCCACCGTCGACGGCGGCGCGTGGCCCCTCAAGCGTGCCGTGGGGGAGGCCGTCGACGTGACGGCCGGGGTGCTGGTGGACAGCCACGAGGCCCTGGCCGTGGAGCTCGTCTACCGCCATGCGGACGACGACACGGAGCACATCACGCGCATGCCGCACGCCGAAAACGACGAGTATACGGGCCGCTTCCAGGTGGCGGAGGTGGGGCGCTACCTGTATCGCGTGCGGGCCTGGATCAACCGGTTCGCGACGTGGCAGGATCAGTTTCGGCGGCGCGTGGAGGGCGGCGAGTCGCAGGCCGAAATCGAGAGCGAGCTGAAGGTGGGCGTCTCGCTGCTGCAGGCGGCCGCCGAGGAGGCCCCCGACGATGACCGCGAGCTGCTACAGGCCCACGTCGAGGCCTTCCGAACCGGCAACGAGCACGCGGCCCTGGGCGACGAGATTGCCGAGCTCGTGCGGCGCCACGCGCCCCACACCCAGCAGACCACCAGCGCCACCTACGAGGTGCTCGTCGACCCCGAACGCGCCCGCAGCGGCGCCTGGTACGAGTTCTTCCCGCGCTCGGCCCGCGACGACGACCAGCACGCCACGCTCGATGAGGCCGCCGAGCGCCTGCCGCGCATCAAGGAGCTGGGCTTCGACATTGTCTACCTCCCGCCCATCCACCCCATTGGCGAAACGAACCGGAAGGGCAAAGACAATGCCCCCACCGCCGGCCCCGACGACCCCGGCAGCCCGTGGGCCATCGGGGGCTTTCTGGAGGACGGCTCGAAGGGCGGGCACAAGAGCGTGCATCCCCGGCTCGGCGGCATCGAGGCCTTCGACCGCTTCGTGGACCGCGCCCACGAACTGGGCCTGGACGTGGCCCTCGACATCGCCTTCCAGTGCTCCCCCGACCACCCCTACGTCGAGGAGCACCCCGAGTGGTTCTACCACCGCCCCGACGGCTCCCTCCGCTACGCCGAAAATCCGCCCAAGAAGTACCAGGACGTCCACCCCATCAACTTCGAAACCGACGCGTGGCCCGCACTCTGGCGGGAGCTGAAGGGCGTGTTCGAGCACTGGATCGACCACGGCGTCACCACCTTTCGCGTCGACAACCCCCACACCAAGCCGTTCGCGTTTTGGCAGTGGTGCCTGCGCGAGCTGCGCACGGACACGCCCGAGCTCATCGTCCTCTCGGAGGCCTTCACCAGGCCGAAGACGATGCACCACCTCGCCAAAATCGGCTTCAACAACTCGTACACCTACTTCACGTGGCGCAACACGCCCGAGGAACTCCGCGAGTACGGCGAGGCACTTTTCCACACCGACGCCGTGGAGTACTTCCGCCCCAACTTTTGGCCCAACACGCCCGACATCCTGCACGACGAGCTCGTCCACGGCGGCCGCGCGGCGCACAAAAGCCGGTTCGTGCTCGCCGCCACCCTCTCAAGCGCCTACGGCGTCTACGGCCCGCCCTTCGAACACGTGGACAACCGGCAGCGCGAGACCAAAGAAGAATACGCCCACAACGAGAAGTATGAGATTCGCACATGGGACTGGAACGACCCCACGTCGCTCCAGCCCTTCATGGCCCGCGTCAACCGCATCCGCAAGGACAACCCCGCCCTGCAGCAGATGCGCTCCCTCCGGTTCCTGGAGACGAAGCACCCGGACCTAATCGCCTACAGCAAGGCCACCGCCGACAACCTGATCGTGGTTGTCGTAAGCCTCGATCCGCACCACACCTGCGAGGGCCAGCTCGTGCTGCCGCCCGACGACTACGGCCTGCCCCCCGACGATGGTGTTGGGGTGCACGACCTGCTCCAGGACGCCCGCTACACGTGGCGCGGCGCCCACCACTACCTGAAGCTTACCCCCGACACGCCCGCCCACATTTTTCGGATCGAGCGCCCCGGCGCCCCCGAACAGCCTCCCCCGCCCCACCCCCGAGTTGCCCACCCCTGATCTCGGTAGGAAGGTAGAAGGGAAACGGTTGGACGATTCGACCTGAGATTTGACCTGAACGGGTTTGCTTCGCTTTCTCCCTTCCACGTTCCGACCTTCAACGCTCAACCGCCCCTCCGCATGCCTGACGACTTTCTCAACGACCCCCGCTGGTACCAAGACGCCGTCATCTACGAGCTGCACGTGCGCAGCTTCTACGATTCGAACAACGACGGCTACGGCGATTTTCAGGGCCTCCGCGAAAAACTGCCCTACCTGGAGTCGTTGGGCGTCAACACCCTCTGGCTGTTGCCCTTCCTGGAAAGCCCGCTGAAGGACGACGGGTACGACACCGCCGACTACTTCAAGGTCCTGCCCATTCACGGCGACCTCGACGACTTTCGGGCGTTTATGCAGGAGGCGCACGACCGCGGCATGCGGGTCATCACCGAGCTGGTCCTCAACCACACCTCCGACCAGCACCCCTGGTTTCAGGAGGCGCGCGACCCGAGCTCCGACAAGCACGACTGGTACGTCTGGAGCGACACGGACGACAAGTACGAGGA
>CAJXLV010000065.1 GCA_913056185.1 uncultured Bacteroidota bacterium | reverse complement strand
CCCGCCCGGCGAGGGCCGGTCGGTCAATTCATTGGCCGACCTGTATGATCCGCCGATTACTTGACAGCTGTTGACATCCCGCATCACCCGTTCCTTTCAGCAGCCCGTGCGCGCCGGTAGTATCCCGTATCGCACGTCGTGCGGGGACTGTCGGCAACCGGGGGGGAGACGACCATGCGCACCTTGTCCTTGCGCCAGCGGCTGGGGGTCGCTTTCGGCCTCGTGGTCCTGGTGGTGTTCGGTATCGGCGGTGGCACGGCCTACTGGCTTCTGGAAGACCGGCTGGTGACCCAGTCGCGCCAGCACCTGGAGGCCACCACCCGCAGCATCCACGCCATGACGCGGGGGCTGATCCGCAACGCCATCAAGAACTACCTGAAGGGTATTTCCGAAACCCACCTCGCCCATGTGGAGTTCCTCCACGAGCGGCACGAGGACGGCGCGCTGAGCGCAAAGGCGGCGCGCCAGCGGGCGGCGGATTTCATGCTCAGCCAGAAGGTGGGCGAAAGCGGCTACGTCACGGCCGTGGACATCACCGACAGCCCGGACAGCATCACCCTGGCCGTCCACCCGCAAAAACAGGGGGCGGACATCAGCAAGTTCGATTTCGTCCAGCGGATGGCCCGGCAGCGCAACGGCTACATGGAGTTCATGTGGCAGAACCCCGGCGATCCGGAGCCACGGCTCAAGGCCGAATGGATGTCCTATTTCGACCCCTGGCAGTGGATCATCAACGCCGCACCCTACCGCGAGGAATATCCGCGGCTGGTGGACCTTTCCGGCGTGCGCCAGGAGCTTTCGGGCGTACAGGTGGGGGACACGGGTGAACTGCTGCTCCTGGGTCACGATGGCGAGGTGCTCATGCATCCCCGCTGGAAGGGCCGGAACGTCGACAGCATTCGCGATGCCCGCGACGGCAGCGCCTTTCTCAGGACCGTCATGGACGGCGCGGCACCGGAAGAGATCGGGGCGCCCGCCAGCGGCGCAACCGAGGCGGCCGGCTGGCTCCGCTACCACGCCCGCGATCCCGGGACCGGGGAGACGGTGGAAAAGCTGATGAGCTACCGGGCCATCCCGGAGACGGGCTGGGTCCTGGGCGTCACCATGTCCACATCGGAAATCCGCTGGCCGCTCATCGTGGTGCGCGACGTCCTCCTGGGGCGCTCGACGACCGACCTCGACTTTGTGACCGTGGGGCCGGGCACCGGGATCGATCTGGCTGAGGCAGTGGCCGACGAGTTGGGCGGCCGCACCGCACACGTCTATCCCAAGTTCGGCACCGCCGCCATCCGCATTCCCGCCGAGGAGGCGCTGCCGGAGGGACACACCGACGACGCGCTCGTGCTGGAGTTCGTCGCCGCCCGCACAGAGAGCTACCGATCGGACTCCCGCAAGCCCATCGTGGAGGACGGCACGCTGGAGGACGATCAGTACCGGCGCGACTTTACGGTCAACGCCATGGCGATCCACCTCACACCGGACCGCTTCGGCACCCTCATCGATCCGTTCGACGGGCGGCGCGACCTGGAGCGGGGCCTTATCGAAACACCGCTTGACCCGGAAGACACCTTCGAAGACGATCCCCTCCGCATGATTCGGGCCGCCCGCTTCGCCACGCAGCTGGAGTTCTGGCTGTCGGACCGCGTCTTTGCGGCGATGCGCACCACGGCCAGGCGCGTGGAGATCCTGAGTCAGGAACGCATTACAGAGGAGCTCCACAAGATTCTGGAAGCAGACACCCCCTCCATTGGCTTCAAAAAGCTGGAGGCCGCCGGCGTACTGGAGCACTTCATGCCCGAGATCCAGCGCCTGAAGGGCGTCGACGTGGTCAACGGCCGCGACCATAAGGACAACTTCTACCACACGCTCGAAGTGCTGGACAATGTGGCCGAACGCACCGCCGACCGGCCCGGCCGCGAGACGCGCTGGCTGCGCTGGGCCGCCCTCCTGCACGACATCGCCAAGCCGCAGACCAAGCGCTTTGACCCCGAAGACGGCTGGACCTTTCACGGCCACGAGGACAAGGGCGCGCGCATGATTCCCGACCTCTTCCGCACGTGGCGTCTGCCCACCGACGAGCGGATGGACTACGTGCAGAAACTCGTCCGCCTCCACCTCCGCCCCATCGCGCTGGCCGACGACGACGTCACCGACTCCGCCGTGCGTCGCCTGCTCTACGAGGCCGGGGACGACATCGACGACCTCATGACGCTCGTACGCTCGGACGTGACCTCGGGCAACCCGGCGCGGCGCCGTCGCTACCTCCACGCGTTCGACCGCGTGGAGGAGAAGATGCGGATCGTGGAAGAGAAGGACCGCCTCCGCAACTTCGAGCCGCCGGTGGACGGCTACGAGATTATGGAGACGCTCGGCATTGAGGAGGGGGTGGCCGTGGGCATTGCCAAGACGTGGATCCGCGAGGCCATCCTCGACGGCGAGATCGCCAACAAGCACGACGCGGCATTCGACCACCTCATGGAGATTAAAGACGAGGCCCTCCGCCGCGGCGAGCTATTCGAGGCGATGCAGCGGCGGCTGGAGGGGCCGGAGAACCGGGCGCTGGGGGCCATCAAAGAAGTCGTCTTTGAGGATCCGGACCTGCCCGACGAACGAGAGGCGGCGTTGGACTACCTGGATGCGATCAAGAAGGATGTCTTATCTGACGAGAACTCCGACGATGGGGCGGCAGAGGAATGACGCCCGGGATCCGCAAGTCCCCAAATCCGAAGGACATATCGCTCGTTGAGTATAGACGAAGGATTTTCCCACAGACCTACGTCTGCCTCAGTGCCTGATCCCGACGACTTCCACCTCACAATTCCGCGCTCGGTCGCAGATGCGTTGGCACTTCCCGAAGGGCGTAAGGACGAGGCGCTCCGGCGCGAACTGGCGGTGACGCTGTACCGGAAGGAAATGCTCTCTTTCGGGAAGGCCCGCGAGCTCTGCGGCCTAAGCAAGTACGACTTTGGCCAGCTGCTGGGCGAGCAGTCCGTCGAGCGCCACTACGGGTCGGACGAACTGGAGGAGGACCTGCGGTATGCCCGTGGCGAAACGACGTCAGTGGAGGTTCCACTCAGGAAGGGCGCTCGATGAGCCACTGGTACAGCGCTTCAGAAGCCCGGAATGACGGGTCGCGAAGGCGCTCGACTGCATCGGCAGTGTCAACCAGCCCGTCCGCTGCTGCCGTGTCCAAACCCCCAAGCGTTCCTGTAATCGAGAGTCCCAGGTTCTGCGCAACCCTGCGCCCGTCTCTTTCGTCGATCACCAGAAGACGTGTGTTCTGCTCCGCAGCGAGACGGATCGCCTCCCGTTCGCCCCGATCCAGCAACTGGAGCCACTCCGCCGAGTCGAAACCCTCTCCGGAAAGAGCCTCGTCCGACGGCGATTCGACACGGAGCCAGGACGGCGGATCTTCGACCCATCGCCGAACGGGGGCCGGTCCCTGTACAGCTTTGAGCTCTGTCTCAACTGCCGGGGAAATGAGCATCTTCTCGTAGAGATGTCGGTTTTTGAGATTAGTCGCAGGATACTCCGACATCTCTGTCGGACTTTAGGAATGACTGCCAGGGATCGGAATTGCCCCCTCCGGCCTTCGAAGAAAATGCCGCCCGGACGGCTTCGTAGGCGGAGCGCTTGGAAATTCTTCACTGCCTGACCGAGCGAAGCGCTGGGAGCAACGCGACCGAGTGCCCTTGGGGTGCGAGGGAGTTTGAAGAATTTCAGCGGAGCCGGAGGAGCCGTCAGGCATTTTCTTCGTCCGCCGTGATCTTTTTCGTTCGTTTTTGCATCTAGGCAAAAACGAACGTCCTCGGGGAAGGGAGGCAGCATTCTTCCTCCATAGGCCCCCGCCCGAAATTCGTGATGACGTGGGGCGGTTAATCTCACAACCTTACAAAGATACGAGGAGATCCCCCTCTCCGATCAGGATGAGGTAGCTGAGCGGCGACGTGTCACTGACGACGAGCACGGAAGAGAGGACCCCAAGTCAACACTCGTCAAGAGGCGCAAGACCTGAAGGGGCACCGACGAACGCGATTATCGCTCAGAGCGCGCCTCTCGGGCGGCGCGGGCGTCGTTGGCAAGCTCGTCCTCGGTCATCTCAAAAAGACCCCCCCGGTCCTTCAGAAACTGCTCGGTTTCCAGGCGGGTGCGAGTGCCCCAGGGCCTCTCGCACCTCCCCGAGGGTGAGCACCTCTTCCCGATAGGCATCGGCCACGATCGACTCAAGGGCTCGCTTCGAGAGGTCTCCCCAGCGCTGTTCGAGGCGCTCGGCGACACCGTCCGGCATTGTGAACGCGACATCCATGGCAGGCCTCTGGCTCTTCGACGGGCAGTCGGGCATCGTTGTGACATCCGAAGGAATCTAACCCGTTGGCCTGCCCAATAGATTCTTCCGGGAAACCGGAGGGGTGGGGACCTCCTCACCGACGAGCGTCTCAACTCGGGATCTCACGATGAGATCGTCGGAATGACCGGTCAGCGTGATCGAGACAGGGAGACCGTCCCCGTGAACGAACGTTGCCTCGAACTCAAAAGATCGCTACGCACTCTGCTCCAGACCGATTCCTGGAGCCCCCCGCGTCCCCGAGCCGAACGGTGAGAACCGAATGGCCCAGGGGCACCGCGCCTGCGTTGAAGCCCCTCCTCTTCACACCCCTCTCCCTGCCCCAAAAATTCACTATTCCCTCACAAAAATCTATTGACACCCCGGGGGCCGATTTTTGTATACTATTAGCTGTAATGCTCAGTCAAAAAAGCTCGTTCCCATCATCGCGGGACGGGCTTTTTGTAGTTTTGCCCGTGTTGGCTGCGGGTCCCACCAGGACGCGGGGCGTTGAACCACGACTGCGCCGCACCAGCGTGTCAGCGTGCAGCCTTCTGCCCCCCAGAGGCGTCGCCCCGGCCCCGTCCGTTCCCAGCGCTCGTCTATGCCCGACATCGACGCCGTTCGGCTGCACGTCAGTGCCCAGAGCCTGCTGCTGCTCAACGTCAGCCTGGGCGTCATCATGTTCGGCGTGGCGCTGAATCTGACGATCGAGGACTTCCGGCGGCTTGCCCGCCAGCCCCAGCCCGCCCTCGTTGGGGTGGGCTCACAGTTTCTGCTGCTCCCAGCGCTCACCTTCGCACTGGTGTGGCTCTTGCAGCCGCGCCCGAGCATCGCCCTGGGCATGATCTTGGTCGCCGCCTGCCCGGGCGGCAATATTTCAAATTTCATGTCCCTAAATGCAGACGGCAACGCGGCGCTGTCCGTCACCCTGACCGCCGTGGCCACGGTGGGCGCCATCGTCCTCACCCCGCTGAACCTGTCGTTCTGGGGCGGGCTCTATCCTCCCGCGGCGTCCCTTCTCACAAGTGTGGACGTGTCCTTCTGGCGCGTCTTCAAAACCGTGACCCTCATCCTCGGCGTGCCCCTCGTCCTGGGCATGACGGTCCGTCGGCTCGCCCCGGAGCGGGCCCAGCGGCTCAGCCATTGGATGCAGGGGCTGTCGATCCTCCTCTTCGTGGGCATCGTCCTGGCTGCCCTGCGGGCCAACTCCGACCACCTCGTGGGCTACATCGGCGTCGTGTTCGACCTGGTGTTGATCCACAACGCCGTCGCGCTCGGGGCCGGATACCAGCTCGCGTACTGGGCCGGCCTCTCGACTGAGAACCAGCAGACCCTCGCTCTGGAGACCGGCATTCAAAACTCGGGGCTCGGACTGATTCTGGTGTTTGCCTTCTTCGACGGCCTCGGCGGCATGGCGGTGGTGGCCGCGTGGTGGGGCGTGTGGCACATCGTATCTGGCCTGGGCCTTTCGTTCTACTGGCGCTCCCAACCGGCTCCGCTCCTCTCTCCCCAGCAGCCCTGATCGTTGCGTTCCCTCGTTCCCCCCTCCTCCCCATGAAGCGCCTTTTCTACCATCTCGTGGCGGGACTCGTGCGCGTCACAAACGTGTTCATGTTCAGCCGCATCGAGGTGCGCGGCCTGGATCGGGTCTCGTGGGACCAGCCCTGTATCGTCTCGCCCAACCACCAGAATGCGTTCCTCGATGCCCTCCTGATCGGCGTGCTTGCCCCCGGGACGCTCACCTTCTTGAGCCGCGCGTCGGTCTTCGGGACGCCGTTCGACTGGGTGTTCGACGCCCTGCATATGGCGCCGATCTATCGGCGGCGGGACGGCCTCGACAAGGTGGCTCAGAACAAAGCGGTCTTCGCCGAGCAGCGAGAGCAGTTGAAGGACGGCGACTCGGTCGTGATGTTTTCCGAGACGGAGCATGCCCACACCTACTACCTCCGCCCCCTGAGCCGTGGAAGCGCCCGCCTGGCCCTCACCACCCAGGAGGAGGCCGAGGAGGAGGTCCAACTCGTTCCCGTCGGCATTAACTACTACCACCTTCGGCGTCCGGGCTTCAAGGTATCGGTCGTAGTGGGCGAGCCGATTTCGGTGTCGACCTACATGGACCGATATCGGAACGACGCGCCTGGGGCCATGAACACACTCCGCGACGACCTGCGGGACGCGATGAAGGACTGTCTGTTGGTGCCCAACGAGACCGACGACTACCGGGAGCGCGTGGACCGCATCAATCGGAAGACCGAGGGGCTTCCATTCCCAGAGATGAAGCGCGCCCTGCAGACGCCCGAGAACCTGGACGCAAAGGGAGAGCCCCGCTCCGGGTTGCTGAGGCTGGCCCGCGGAATCAGCCTGCTGAACATCGTTCCGATGTGGGGAACCCGTGCTCTCATGCAATGGGTAGACGAGCCGGCCTTCACTGCCTCCCTCAAGTTTGCGGTCGGGATGTTTGGACTTCCCGTCTGGTGGGCAGTTCTTTTCGGAGTTGCGTCATGGATCGGCGGCATCACGGTCGGCATCACAGTCACCGCCCTGGCCGTCTTGACGATGCTCCTTCGCATCCTGCTGATTCGGTACGCCTCCCCGCCCCATCGGCTCGAATGACTTCCGTCGTGCAAGAGCCGTGTCGAAAGCATCGTTGGAATCCGGAACAGCTTACCCTCGCGCGTACGCTCGCACGCCAGCCGACTCCACCATCAGGTCGAAGAGATCGGTGTTGCGCGTGAAGTCGCCGAGCGCCTCGCTGCCAGGGCCCATCGCGGCCAGCTCCACGTAGTCGGAGGTATGGTCGCCGCCCAGCCAATTGACGGACGTGTAGTTGGCCTGAATGGCGCCGAGGAGGAGGTCCGGGGCGCTCTTCTCGCGGTAGGCGGCCTGGTAGTTGCCCCGGAGCGCGTCCTGAATCAGCTCCGCCTCGTCGCGCCGGATGGGAAACTGCCACGCCTCCTCTACGCGGTCTTGAATCTGCCGGTAGGTACTGTTCTCGTCGAGCTCCGCAAGGATCCAGCTGTTGGTGTACTGGAAGTCCGCCACCCGGTCAAACATCGGGTTCGACTGGTTGTAACGGTCGCCGGCGGCGTTGATGCCCGGGTTGGCGTTGCCGTGGTCGGTGGTGATGATGACGAGGGTGTCGTCGCGTCCCTCCACGAAGTCGAGCACGCGCCCGATGGCGCGGTCGAACTCGATCTGGTCGTAGATGAGCCCGCCGGTGTCGTCTTCGTGCGCTGCGTGGTCCACGCGTCCTCCCTCGATCTGGAGGAGGAACCCGTCGTCGTTCTGGTCGAGGTACTGGAGCGCGGCGTCGGTCATGCCGGGCAGGCGCGGCACCTCCTGCCGGTGGGCCGGGATGTTCTGGTGATCGAGAACGTAGGGGAAGTGGGTGTCGTAAAAGGTACCGAGGATTGGCGTGTCGTGCCCCCAGTAGTTCAGATCCTGCTTCGACCGGGCCACGGTGTAGCCTTTGTCCTCGAAGCCCCGGTAGAGGTCGTTTCCGTCGCCCCGGTGGTCGGGGTCGAAGTGACGACGTCCGCCCCCCATCAGCACGTCGTACTCGCGCTCCAGGTACTGCGCGGCGATCTTGTCTTCGCTCCACCGCTCGGGCATGTTAATGCCAAAGCCCGCCGGGGTGGCATGCGTAATGCGCGTGGTGGTGAGCAGCCCGGTGCCGCGGCCGGCGTCTCGAAAAATCTGGAGAATGGTCCGGTATTTCTCCCCATCCTGGCTCATATTGAGCGTTTGATTGAAGACGCGGTGCCCGGAGCCCCAGGAAGAGGCCCCCGCCGCGGAACCGGTGACGACCGAGTTGGCCGCCGCCATGTCCATGAGGCTGCGCCGCACGCGCCCTTCTTCGTAGAGCCGGAGCCAGTTGGAAGGCCGTCCCTCGTGGCGCCGAAGGTGCAAATCGGCCATCGTGAGGGTGCCGGCGCTCATGCCGTCACTGACCAGAAAGATGACGTTCTTGGCGTCTCCAGGCGCCTCCACGTCTGCGATATCCGTACGGGCTTCTCCGTTGGCCGTGCCGGCCATGCCGCCGGTGCCAAGGGCGAGGGCGCCCAGGGCGCCGGTCTTCAAGAAATCACGGCGGGAGGGGGACGAACGGTCGTGGTGCGAGTCGCTCACGGGACGAAGAAGAATTGGTGCACAAGGGACGACGTCGTACTACAAAAACCTGCGACGCCCCGAAAGATCCCTCCTCGGCACGGCTTGCCGCGTTACCAAAAAATGATGTCCTCTCTCAGCGACCCTCTTCCGTTTCTCCATCCGGAATGCGGCGTAGCTGCTCGGCCCTGGTGATGACGTGCCGCCTCACCAGGAGGCTTGCAATTATACTCGTGAGGCCGCCCGCGGCGAAGATCATGGCCATGATGACGAACTGGTAGAGCGCGGCGTAGATCGGGTTCTCGCCCCCCAGGATCATGCCCGCCATAATGCCGGGAATCCACACCCAGCCCAGGCTTTTCAGGGAATCAATGACGGGGATAAGCGAGGCCTGCACACTGGTGCGCAGGTGGCGGGCCAGGACAGCGCCGGGCGGCCCGCCGAGCGAAAGGCCGACTTCAATCTCGGCCCGTTTGTCGCGGAGCTCATCCTTCAGGCGATTCAGGGCGAGGCCGTTGATCTTCATGGCGTTGGCGATAACGAGGCTGCCCACCGGCACGAGGCTGCGCACCGTTGGCTCAATGGCCCGCGCCCAGGTCATGGTCACGATTACGAGCCCGGCCCCTACGGCAATCGCGACAAACGATACCGTTGTGACGCCCGGCACCCCCGCCCCCCGCTGCCGCGAGATCCAGGTGGCCCCGCCCATCATGCCGAGCAGGATGAGGCCGCTCCACCACACCGGCACCGTCAGCAGCACGCCGATCACGACGCCCACGGCCACGATCTGCAGAAAGCCGCGCAGGAAGGCGACGCTGAGTTCCGTTTCGAGTCTGAGGCCGCGCCGACGCGACAGCAACACCACGAGCCCCGCCAGCACCGCCGCGGCGCCGACCTGGGCGAGCCCCGTCAGCACGACCGGCTCTTTGAGATGGGCGAGAATGTCTTGAAGCATAAACCGTGGCTGTGCCAACGAAAGAATCGCTCAGTATACTCGGACACATAGGTTTTACACTACCAAAAAGTCTTCGCCCCATGACCCATCCCTTCCACGATCATCGGCGAGAAGTTCTACGGCTGCCCCGCGAGCACGGTGCCCGTAGTGTGCGCATCTTTGGGTCTGCGGCCCGGGATGATGTCACTCCCAACAGCGACGTGGACGTGCTCATTCACAGCTATATGGGCGTAGGTGTGGACGAGGCCTGGAGTGTGCTCGAGAAGGATCTCCCGCTTTTCGAAGAACCCGTCAACGAGATGCAGACCAAACTTGACGACGGAGCCGGGTAGCTGGTGGCAGCGACTCTGGGCGAGGCCATGAATCGCCTCGCGTCACGCCACCACCTCTGCAACCGATCCTCCCCGCACCACCCGCCCGTCCTCCAGCCGTACCCCACGGTGCCCCAGTCGACGCGCGCGACTGGCGTCGTGGGTGACCAGGACAGCAGTGAGCGACAAGTCGGCCATGGCGGCACGAAGGAGATCCTCCACGCGCCGCGCCGCCTCCGTGTCAAGGCTGGAGGCGGGTTCGTCGAGCAGGATCACGTCGGGATCGTTGAAGAGGGTGCGGGCGATGGCGACGCGCTGCGCCTCCCCGCCCGAGAGGCGGTCGGCCTCCCGCTCCGCGAAGCCCGAGAGGCCCAGTCGGTCCAGCAGCGCATCGAGCCGATCCGTGTCTACCGGTTCCTCCCGCAGCGTGGGCCCCCACGCCACATTCTCCGCCACGGTGCCGTCAATCAGCGTAGGCGCCTGCGGCACCCAGCCGACGCGCCGCCGCAGCATGCGGGGCTCAATGTCGCGATAGTCGGTGCCATCGAGCAGCACCGTGCCGCTCGTCGGCTCGTCGAGGCGGTTGAGAAGACGCAGCAGGGAGGTCTTGCCCGAGCCTGATGGCCCGAAGACCACAAAGACCTCCTCTTCTTGCACCTCGATCGTCACCTCCTGCACCAGCATTTGTCCATTCACCGTGCGGCCAAGACCGCGCGTTGCGAGTCGGGTCATTTTTCGAATTGGGAGCCCAGGGAGGACACATACACAAAGCACGTCACCCGCCGCCCCTGCCCCCCACTTCGCTGAGATCCTGTGTCAGGTCCAAGCGGAGTTGCCCCAGCATCTGGCGAGCGCTTCTTGCTGAACACATCTCTGACGTGTCGGATACGAACGGGACAGAGGAATGCTCTTTCCGCTGCTTTAAGCATCAACACATTGCTGTTCATGCATACCCTTCTTGAGTTTCCAGACACAAACTTGTTCGCGGTTGAGTTCACCGACTCGCTCACAGAAGACGATTACCAGATTCTTGACTCTACGCTCCGGAATCACCTCGTGCAGCACACCACCTCCCGCGCACTTTTCGTGATGAAAGATGTAGACGCCTGGACCCCTTCCGACCACTGGGAGACGCTTTCGTTTGACATCCGTCACCTGCGCGACCTGGATAAGGTGGCCCTTGTCGGCGACGATCTTTGGGAGCCATGGCTCAACAAAGCAGAGATCCTTTTCCCCCTGTCAGACCTACGGACCTATGCCGCAAACGAAAAAGAAGAGGCCGTGAAGTGGCTCCGAGGCAATATGGATGTGCCCGGCGTGGGACCCGGGAGTGTGGCCGATCCCGAAGCTGACGCTCAAGACCACACATAGCTCTGTCCCCTCCTCCCTTCCCCCCACATGGATATCTCGTCCCTTTCCGATCCCCAAGAAAGCATTTTCCAGGGGTTGGAGGAGCAACACCGAGCTGACATTTACGCTCTTGCGCAGGCAGCAGGCCTCAGTCCTCAAGCCGTTCAGCACGCAGTCTAAGGCTTGGCCGAAGAAGAATTGGTGTCCGTGTCCGGTCGACATGTTCAGCGGACCCGGTGGGATGGGGGAGCCGGGAAGGGCCCGAACTCTCCAGAAGCATACGACGCCCATAGAAATGCCCTTGCTGGACCCCAGCAAGGGCGGCACGCCTCTTTGAAAGAGCCAACGACCGGACTCGAACCGGTGACCTGTCCCTTACGAGGGGACTGCTCTACCAGCTGAGCTACGTTGGCTGAGAAAACAGGTCAACATATTCACGATCATCTTTCCAAGGGGATCCCGTCCAGGGGTACATTCACGATCGATTAATGGGCTCCTTCCTCCTCCTACGCGGCAACCCACCAACACGATGGAAATCCAGCTACACGACATCTCAAAAGCATACGGCGAGACTCAAGCCGTCCGCGGAGTAAGTCTGACGGCAGCAGACAAACAAACCACCGTGCTAATCGGACCGTCCGGAAGCGGAAAGTCCACCCTCCTTCGAATAATGATCGGCCTGACCCAGCCAGATGACGGTGAGGTTCACATTGATGATACCCCCCTGAAGGCGTCCACACTGAGACAGCAGCGCCACCGGATGGGATATGTCATCCAGGAGGGCGGCCTCTTCCCACACCTAACAGGGTACGAGAATGTAACACTACTTGCACGCGATCTTGGCTGGACCAAACACCGGATCGAAGAGCGAGTCGAAACCCTCACGAGTCTCGTCCAGCTGAGTCCCAAGTGCCTTCTGCAGTACCCCACAGAACTATCGGGTGGGCAGCGGCAACGGATCAGCCTAATGCGGGCCCTTATGCTCGACCCAAAGGTACTGCTTTTGGATGAACCGCTTGGGGCTCTCGACCCTATGATCCGAACCGACCTACAAGAGGACCTGCGCACGATCTTTCATGAGCTCGAGAAGACAGTCGTTTTCGTGACACACAACATCAGAGAAGCCGCTTTCTTCGGCGACCGAACCGCACTTCTTCAAAACGGGCGCATTGAGCAAACCGGAGAAATGGAGACCCTTGTCTCCAATCCCAGTTCATCGTTTGTGCGATCCTTTGTGCAAGCCCAGCGGGCACCTCTTTGACTTCTCTCCCGAAGTCCAAAAACAAAAAGGGCACCACCGCGGGGAGCAGTGGTGCCCAATAGGGATCCTGGCGACGTCCTACTCTACCGGCAGGAAGCCAGTACCATCGGCGCTGCGAGACTTAACGACTCTGTTCGAAATGGGAAGAGGTGTGCCCCTCGCGCTGTAATCACCAGGAAAGTGAGTGCTGGGAGATACCAGCCAATACTTCGACATAGGAGTAGGTTGACGTACCGACCTTGACATGCAAGGAACGCACATCCTTGTGATGGCATGTGCAAAATAGGGGTGTTAAGCCTTATGGGTAATTAGTACGGCTCGGCTCAACGTGTTACCACGCTTACACCTGCCGCCTATCTACGTTCTCGTCTCGAACGACCCATCAGGAAGACCCAGTCTTGCGGGGGGCTTGGCGCTTAGATGCTTTCAGCGCTTATCCCTTCCGAACATAGCTACCCAGCAATGCACCTGACGGCACAACTGGTACACTAGCGGTCCGTCCACTTCGGTCCTCTCGTACTAGAAGCAGCTCCGCTCAAGTCTTCAACGCCCTCAGTAGATAGGGACCGACCTGTCTCACGACGGTCTGAACCCAGCTCGCGTGCCGCTTTAATGGGCGAACAGCCCAACCCTTGGGACCTTCTACAGCCCCAGGATGCGACGAGCCGACATCGAGGTGCCAAACCTCCGCGTCGATATGAACTCTTGGCGGAGATAAGCCTGTTAT
>CAJXLV010000064.1 GCA_913056185.1 uncultured Bacteroidota bacterium | reverse complement strand
CGAGGCCCCCGCCGACCCGGACGCCATCGTGCTGCGGCCCCGTCACCTGGAGGCCGCCATCGAGGCGGTCCGCCCCCACACTGCCCCCGACTCGTAACCCCCCGCCCCCTGCGCCATGTCCACCGACGGCCCCTCCGCCGCCGCGCTGCCCGAGGAAGCCCTCTACCTCTACTGCCTCACGCCCCAGACGCCCCCCGCCATCGACCACGGCGGCCTCCGCGACACGGGCGTTGCGTCCGTGCGTGCGGGGGCCTCGCTGTACGCCGTGGTGGACCGCGTGCCGACCAAGGCGTGGGCGGGCCCGGCGGCCCAGGAGCACATGGCCTCGCTCGATTGGGTGGGCCCGCGGGCCGTCCTGCACGAAGAGGTGATCGAGGCCGTCCGCGACGTCGTGCCGGTCTACCCGGCGCATTTTGGCACGCTGTACGCCGGCCCCGACCGCCTCCGGGCCGCGGTGGCGGCGCACCGCGATGCCCTCGATCGCTTCTTTGCGCGGGTGGCGGGGGCCGACGAATGGGCCGTCAAAATGCTGCTGGACCGCGACGCTGCGGCGGCGCACTGCGCGGACGCCTCCGCCACAGATGCTGCCACGGCGGCGTCGGGCACGGAGTACCTGCAGCGCCGCAAGGACGCCCAGGAGGCCCGCGCGTCCGTTGATGCCTGGGTGGACGACCGTGCCGAGGCCCTGGAGGCTGACCTGCGCGCCCAGGCCGAGACGGTGCGCCCCCAAGACCCTCAACAGTCGGTGCAGGCGTCTGCCGATGCGCCCGTTGTACGGAGCTGGGCGGTGCTTGCGCCGCACGAGGCCCAGGCCGCGCTGCAGGCCCGCGTGCAGGCCGCCAACGACGCCCACGCGGAGGCCGGCCTGCACGTCCGCCTAACTGGCCCGTGGCCGCCCTACAGCTTTCGCCCCCGCATCGAGGACGATGCCCCCGCGGCCCGCTCCCGCTAAGGTCTGCTCTGCGCCTGTTGCCGCTCCTCGCTGGTCGCCGCTCCTCGCCGGTCGGGGGGCGCCTGCGGCGGGGAGGGGAGACGCCTTCTGCCGCCCCGTCGGCGGGCACTCACGAGGCCCTGCTGCATCAACTGGAGAGGTGCGTCTCCACCCATATGGTCGCCTCCCGGCGCAGCTCCTCGTTTGTCTCGATGCTCAGTTTCTCTTTGATGTTGCCCCGGTGGGTGTCAATCGTCTTTGGGCTCAGCGACAGGGTCTGTGCCATCTCGCGCCGAGTCTGGCCCCTGCCCATCAGTTCGTACACCTCCAGCTCGCGGTCGCTCAACACATCTACCGGCGCCCCCGTCCCGGCCTGCCCGTCGCGGGCCGAGCGCAGAATGAGCTCCTTGTTGAGGGTGGGGCTCAGGTAGACCCGTCCTGTGGCCACAGTGCGCGCCGCCTCCCGAATCGACTCCACCGGCGCACGCTTCTCCAGGTATCCCAGCGCGCCGGCCCGGACGGCCCGCTCGGCGTAGAGGTGCTCGTCGTGACCGGCAATCACCAGCATGCGGTGGTCTGGGTCCCGGGCGTGTAGGTCTTTGATGAGCTCCAATCCGCTGCCTTCAGCCAAGTTGAGCCCAAGAAGGGTGAGGTCAGGATCTGCCTCCGGCACGGCCCGGCGGGCCTCCCGGGCCGACCCCGTGGCCCCCACAAGCGCAAAGCCCGAGTTGGCCCCAAAAATATGAACGTATCCCTGTCGGACAATAGGCTGTCCGTCGACAATGAAGAGCGCATGCATCGCATTGGGGGAAAGAACCTTGAGGGAAAATACTGGCTACCGGACAGTTCTTGGCCGAAAGGGCACTGCTCACCGGTGAAGCTCCGTTAGAGTATTGAGGATGCGCGAAGGAGCCGTCTCCCCTCCGGCGCTCGCCGGGGGAGACGTCAAAGACGGGTCATTCTGAGCGAAGCGAAGCGGGATCGAAGAGTCTCGCTGAATAACCCGGAAGCCATTTTCGGAAGCGCCGACACGTTTCTCACTTCTCCGCTGCGCTCAGGGCGCTTCGGTCGCAAGCCGCCCCCGGAATGACGACGATGCTGGCATTTGGGGCCAGCGTGGGGCTTCCCCGGTCGACGATGAAACCCGTCCGGTGGCTAAGGGGAAGTATTAAACTTTCGTTACAAAATCCCAGTAGAGCCCCATGTTTCGGGAGAGAGGTGGCATCACAGGTTGTTTTTTTTTTTTCGCATTGGTGACACACAAATACCATATTTTCTATACAAAACAATCCTCCGTCCGGAAAACGACACGGCAACGGGGAAGAGAGGCGGAGGGAGGGAGACTGTGGGGGCACAGTCGTTCCGCGTGTCTTCGGCCGGGTGGCCGGACCGGGCGACGTACGCCGCCGCCGAACGAGGAAACCCGGAGAAGAGGGGGACGGCTACCGGGACTGGGGAGGCGCGAGCGGCGCATCGATGCCGAGCGCGTCCGCGCTGTAGTGCCAGAGGCGCTGGGCCGCCTCCGGGTCGCGGGCCGCGTTGGTGGGGGGTGCGGACTGCTGCCCTGAGAAGTACTGCCCGGAGGCCGCGGCGGCTGCGGGGGCCAGGGCTGCGTGAAGCAGCGCCGCGGCACCGTCCGCCACCGACGAGGTGCCCGGCACCACACCCAGCAGACGAAACAGGCTCGTGAGGGGGCCCGGCAGGAAGCGCCCAAACTGGCTGCCCGGCACAAAGCCCGGGTGCACGCTGTGCGACACGACCGAACGCCCCGCCTCTTCCAGCCGGCGCCCCAGCTCGCGAGCGAACAAGATGTTGGCGAGTTTCGAGTGGCTGTAGGCCCCCATGCCGGCCCGCCCGCCGCCGTCGGTCAGCCGGTCCAGCGCAAGCGATGCGCCCCGGTGCGCCTCCGACGCCGTCGTGACCACGCGGGCGTTTTCCTGCAGGGCGTCCAGCAGATGAGCCGTGAGCAGATACGGCGCCAGGTGATTGACGTGGAACGTGAGCTCCACGCCGGGCCCCACGAGGCGCTGTTCCTGAAAGAGGCCGCCCGCGTTGTTGAGCAGAAGGTCGAGGCCGTCGGCCCAGGCGCGGGCAGTGTCGGCCAGGCGGCGCACCGCGTCGGGATCGGTGAAATCGGCCTCCACAAACGTAGCCCGCGCCCCCAGGTCAGAGAGGGTGCTCATCACCTCCGCGCCGGCGGCGGGGTCGCGGCCGTGCACAATGACGTCGGCCCCGAGGCGCCCGAGGGCCAGGGCCGCGGCCCGCCCGATTCCACGGGTGGAGCCGGTAACGAGGGCGGTGCGGCCGCGGCAGTCCACGTCGGCCACGTCGGCGAGTGCTTCTGGGGGCGTCGGCATAGGGGCACGGGGAAGAGCGCAACAACGAACGGGCGGCAGGCGCGGGCCTCGCCAGCAGACAGCGCGGAGGCGCACCAGAGCCGGGCGGCACTCCACGCAGCGACCTGCCTTACAGTATTGAGAAGCGCGCACGACGAGCACTCTACGCACGACGAGCACTCCAAACGCACTCGCTTCGCAGCGCAGTAAAGGCCCCGCGCTTTGGCCGGGGGCGTGTCAATCGCCGGTGTCCACGCCGAGCATGAACTCCTTCCCGCAGGCATCGCAGCGAAGGTCGAGGGCCTTTTCCGGCCCGTCCTCCATGCCCGTTTCCTGGAGGGCGGGCGTGCCGTCGGGGCGGGTGGTGAGCGCCGTGGCATTTTCGAGCGTTACGTCTTGGCTCAGCAAATTGATCGCGCCCACCGTTTCGCCGCACTCGGGGCACGAGAACGGTTGGAAGGGGGAGCCGTCGCCGCTGGCAGGATGGTTGGGAGCGTCCATGGGGAGAGCGCGGGTGCGTTCAGGAAAAGAGCGCTGCGTGAGGGGCGGGCCGCCCCAGGAGTGCCGGGAAGGCCGCAGGGCAAGGTGGGTAATGAGACCGAGGGCACCGAGAAACGTTCGCTGAAGGGCGCCTTTAATTGCAGAAACAGCGCCTGCTCAGTCAGATGCGACGTTCCACCGGGTATTTTTCTTCCATGTAGCGGGTCAGCTCGGCCGCCTTCGAGGTGGCGACCTCCGAGATTTTTTGCATGCAGTCGCGCGAGGAGATAATGTCGTCGAGGTCGCCGTTGGCATCGACCACCGGCAGATGGCGACACTGCAGGGTGGTCATGAGGTCGAGGCACGCATCGAGGCGCCGCTCGCGCCCGACGGTTTGGACGTCGGACGTCATGACCGCCTGGACCGGTGTGTCGCTCGAGTCGCGGCCTTCGAGCGCGATGTTGCGCATGTAATCGCGCTCAGTGAAGATGCCCGCGATGCCGTTTGCGTGGGGGCCGTCGGGGGCCTGCACAACAATGGAGCCGACCTCATGCCGCACCATGCGGTCGATGCAGTCGTAGACCGTATCGGTGGGGGCGGCGGTGAGGACGCTCGTATCGCGGTCAAGCGAGCCCTTCATCTCGAGCACGTCCACGACGCGTGTGTCTGGCAGAACGGAGTCGGTGGGCATGGGGGAGTAGGGGGGAGGAGCGAGAGGAGAAGGTGAGAGAGCCCCGGCGGGGGCACTCGTTGTGCCCAGGGGAGCGGCGCACAGAGCGCAGGGGGCGGGACGCCGACTCAGGACGCCACAGGGGCCGTGCTGCCGGCCGATCCGGTCGTCCCCACCACGTCCACGTCGGTGGGGCCCTGCGCATCGTAGGCGTTCACCAGCGCGTCCAGTTGGTCGGGGGCATCGGCATGGGGGAGGGGACGCGTGGCCGTGGTGCAGTCTGCATCCACGCCCAGCGTATCGCAGACGCGGTCCGCGACGGCCTCGGCCATCTGGCGATAGGTCGTGAGCTTGCCGCCCACAACGCTGAAGGCATTGTCGACCCCGTCGGCCGTATGGTCGATCGCGAAAAAGCCCCGCGAGATGCCGCGCCGGTCGCCCCCAGCGCGCTCGTCGGGCGCGTAGAGCGGGCGGACGCCCCACCACGTGCGGAGGGGGGGCGCCTCGGCCACCGCCGGCAGCATGGCCGCACACTCCCGGATGGAGGCGTCCACCTCCCAGTCCGCCTGCTCGTAGTCGTCGGGGTCCGACACCGGCACGCTCGTCGTGCCCAGCACCGCCTCGTCGTCGTGCGGCACGACGATGTCTCCGTCGTCGGGGGCCCGGCACCGGTTGAGGGCGGGCCCGAGGCCGTCGTAGTCGACCGACACCATGACGCCGCGCGAGGGCGCCATCTCGACCGTAAGGCCCGCCATCGCGGCGACCGTGCCCGCCCAGGCCCCGGCCGCATTCACCACAACATCCGGCTCGACGATGCGCTCGGCGTCTCCGCCAATTCGGGCTTTCGTCACGGAGCCCTCTTCGACGAGGAGGTCCTTGAGGGGGGCGTGGGGGCAGATGGAGGCACCGTGCTGCGCCGCGTCGGCGGCGTTGGCTGCGCAGAGGCGCGAGGGGTACACCACGCCGTCGGGCACCCGCATCGCCCGCTCCACGTCCGGGGACAGGCCCGGCACCCAGTCGCGGGCCGCTCGTCCGCTGAGCACCGTCGTCTCAATCCCAATCGATTCGCAGGCCGCGCGCTTCTCCTCAAAATAGACGGCATCGTCGGCCGGGAGCTGCACGAACAGCCCGCCCGTGTCGCGGATGCAGGCCCCGGCGATCGACCGGAGGATCTCGTTCTCGGCGATGCACTCTGTGGCGCCTCGTCGGTTGGCCTCCGCGTAGCGAGCGCCGCTGTGTAGAAGGCCGTGCGACCGGCTCGTGGCGCCGCTGGAGAGGCCGCCGCGCTCCACCAGCAGGGTGGAGACGCCGCGTAGGGCCAGGTCGCGGGCAAGCCCGGTGCCGGTGGCACCGCCGCCGACGATGAGGACGGTCGGAGAAGAGATCATGGGGCGCGGGGCGAGGGATGAGACGGCTCGGGGGAGGATTTGCCACGGCAGACGTGAGCCTACCGCGATAAGGCGTTTGCATTGTGAGACAACAGGGTCTACAATGCTGCCGCCCGGCGTTGTTCGGAGGATCCCCCGGCAGGGAACAGGCCTTTCACATCGGGCGGTAGGCGTAACGATCCACGACACACACTGCGCGAGCCGCGTGCGACGCGCCTGGGCGCTGGATTACGTGAATATTGCATCTGTCGGGTGGGCACTCCTGCGGTTCGGTGCGTCTTGTCTGTGGGTGTCACCCGCAGTTGAAAACGCGCCGGCCTGCAGAGCGGCCTCCTGCCCCACACTGCCCTCGGGGCTGACCAGAGGCTGGCTTTCGCGCATCCTTTTTTTGCTTATGCCCGATGCTCCTCCCACCGATTCCCTGGACGCCTTGTGCGAGCGCCTCGCGGCGTCGGACGAGGCGGCGTTCGAGGCGCTGTTCGACCGCCTGGGCGGCCCGGTCTTCCGTTTTGTCAGCGGCATGGTGGGCACGGGGCCGCTGGCGCACGACCTGACGCAGGAAACGTTTGTGCGGCTGTGGGAGGCGCGCGAGCAGATGGACACGGTGCAGTCCCCCAAGGCATACATCTTCCAGATGGCCCGCCACCGCGTGTACAGCCACGAGCGCTCCGAGCGCACCCGCCGCCAGCACCGCGCCGAGCACGGGCCGGCGTCCGGGGGCGGGGCGGCCCCGAGGCCCGACGACGCGATGGACACGGAGGCGCTTCACGACAAGGTGCAGGCGTGGGTCGGGGCCCTTCCGGAGCGCCAGCGCGAAGCCCTCCTGCTGGCGCGCGAACAGGGGCTGAGCCACGACGAGATTGCGCAGGTGATGGACATTGCCCCGAGCACGGTCAACAACCACATTGTCAAAGCCATGCGCACCCTCCGCGATCGCCTCGACGCCTACCGGCCCGATTTGCTGTAGCTGCCCCCGCCGGTCCCTTTCACACGGCCTGCCTGTCCCATGAATGACTCGATGCCCCCCGACTTTCGCGACTTGTTTGCCGACGCGCCGCCGGACCGCCGCCGCGAGATGGCGTCGGTGTGGGACGTCGTCGATGCGGCGGAAGCGGCCCGGAGCCGGGCCTTTCAGCGCGAGGAGACGTGGGCGGCGGTGGCGGAGCGCGCAGGCCTGGACGCTGCCACAGAGCCCTTGGGCTCTGCCCCGGGCGCCCACGACCGCCCGGCCCGCTCGGGCGAGCGCTCGGCGGCGGCGCGCATCGCCCGCAGGGGCGGCACGCGAACAGCGACGCGGCGGCTGCTCCTGCTGGCGGTGCTGCTGGGCGGGCTCCTCGCGGGCGGCTGGTTCTGGACGCGTCCCGTGACGGTGTCCGCGCCCGGCGGCACGCAGGCGACGGCCACGCTCCCGGACGGGTCGACGGTGGAGCTGAACGGCGGCAGCCGCATTGCGTACCGGCGTGGCTTTGCGGCGCTGCCCTTTGTGCCGGCCGAGCAGCGGCGCGTGCGGCTGGACGGGGAGGCGTTTTTCTCGGTGACGCCCGGCGGCCGGCCGTTTCGGGTGGTCACCCCCAGCGCCCGCATCACGGCCCTCGGCACGCAGTTTACGGTGGAGACGCTCCGGGCCGGGGGCGACACCACCACGCAGGTGACGGTGCGGGAGGGGCGCGTTCGGGTGGCGGCGGCGGGGCCCCCCACCGGTGCCGTCACGCTGGCGGAGCGTGGGGCGCAGAGCCGCGTCGCGGGCCCCGCTGCCCGCCCCACCTCCCCCACGACGGTTCCCCTCGACTATGTGGAGGCCTGGCGCCGCGGCGGCTTTGCGGTCCGGCAGGCCTCGCTCCCCGCCACGCTGCGCCGGCTGGAGCGCCGCTTCGGCGCGTCGATCCGCCTGGCGGCAGACTCTGCCCGGACGCGCCCAATGACGCTGCTCTACGACGCAGAGGCCCGCCTCGAAACGGTGCTCACCGACATCTGCCTGGTGCAAAACCTGTCGTACCGAACCACAAACCAGGGGTACGTGTTGACCGAGCCATGAGTGCACGTCTGCTCGCCCGTCCATTTGGAGCGCTGCTGCGCCGCTGCGGGGGGCTTCTGCTGATGGCGGGGCTCTGTGCCGCCGTGCCGTCCCCGGCCGCCGCCCAAACGCCCGCCGACGCCCCCTTTACGGTGCGGGGCGCGCCCCTGAGCGAGGCCCTCCAGCGCCTGGCGCGGCAGACGGGCATCGACCTCGCCTATCCCTCGGCCCTGGTCGCGGGGCGCACGGCCTTTTGCCGGACGCGCCGCCCGGCGCCCGAGGCGCGGCTGGCGTGTGTCCTGCGGGGCACGGGCGTCGACTACGTGCGCAGCTCCGCGGGCACCTACGTGCTCTTTGAGCGCCGCCGCCGCGCCCCCCGCCACGGCCGCCTCGCGGGCACGGTGGTGGACGCCGCCACCGGCGAGCCGCTGCCGCGCGCCAATGTGCTTCTGGCCGACGCCTCCACCGGCACCACCACCAACACGGCCGGGCAGTTTCAGTTTGGGCGCGTGCTTTCGGGGGTGCACCGCCTCGTCGTCACGTACGTCGGCTACGCGACGCAGGTGGACAGCGTGCTCGTGGCCCCGGACGCCCGTCGTCGCCTCCGCATCGCACTCGACCCGCGCCCGGTGTCGGCCGAGCCGCTGGTGGTGCGCGGCCTGCAGCAGCGCCTTCCGTCCGACTCGCTGGGGCGTGCGGTGGTCTCGCCCGATCCGCTCGCCCGCCTTGCGGGGCGCGGCACGCCCGGGGTGCTGCGGCGGGCGGGGCGCCGGCCGGGCATCACCACGCACCGCCCGCTGGCCCGCCTCCACGTGCAGGGCGGCAGCAGCGGGGCGCACGTGCTCCGCCTCGATGGGGTGCCGGTGCGCAACCCGGTAAGCCTGGGCGGGTTTTTTAGCGCCTTCAGCCCCCTCGCGCTCGACCGCCTCACCGTCCACACGGCCGGCTACGGGGCGTCGCACGGCAGCTACACCGCTGGGGTCCTCTCCGCGACGCACGACGTGGGACGGGCCGACGAGCGGGGAGCGGTGACGGCCGACCCGATCAGTGCCAACGGGCGGGCCGACGTGCAGTGGACCACCGAGCAGGGGCGCACGGGCGGCGCCATGGTGGCGGCGCGGGGCAGCGCGTGGCCGCTCTACCGGGCCGGCACGCTGGAGCACCTGCTGGAGACGTGGACGGCCCCGGACCCCGCGCTTACGTCCTTCTGGCTCCCGGACACGGACGGGCCGACCTCCGTACAGGCCCGCCGCCACCGCACCGACGCCCGCTTCTCAGACCTGCACGCTGCTGTGCGGTGGCCACTCGGGGCCTTTCACACGCTCTCGGTGTCGGGCTATCGCGCCGACAACCGCCTGGAGGCGGCCCTGGCCAGCCGCCTCGCGACCGAACACGGCCCGGCGACGCTGGCGGCGCAGGATGCGTATCTCTGGCGCAACACGGCCCTGCAGGCGCGCCACACCTGGACGGCCAGCGCCCGCCTCCGCACCGCGGTCCAGGCCTACGGCAGCTGGCACACCTCGGAGTACACCTACGGCCTGCGCGACTCTCTCGCCTCCCAGGGCGCCCTGCGCCCCCCCGCCTTTGCGCTCGACGACACGCCTCAGGAGCGCAACCACGTGGCGGAGGGCGGCCTGACGGCGACGGTCGACTACAGCCCCCGTGCGAATCTGCGGCTGGAGGGCGGCCTGACGGGGCAGGTCATCGATGGCGCCTTTCGGCTGCGCAACCGCTTTACGGGGCCGGTGGCGCACGGAACGCAGGCCTGGCAGTGGAGCGGCCACCTCCAGGCCACGGCGTCGCTCGGGGTGCGGACGACCCTCACCGGGGGCGCGCGCCTCACGCATCTGCCTGCCCGCGACCGCCTGTACGCCGAGCCGCGCCTGTCGCTGCGCCACGACTGGGCCGAGGGGCCGCTGGGTGGGGGCGCCCTCCGCCTCGCCGGCGGCCTCTACCGGCAGTACGTGACGCAGGCGTCCATCACGAGCGCCGAGCCCACGTCCGTGCTCCCGGCCCTGCAGTTCTGGCTGCCGCTCGATGCCAGCGTGGCCCCGCCCCGCGCCTACCACGCCGCGGCCAGCCTCCTTCTGTTGCCGAGCGCTGCGTGGTCGTTGCGGCTGGAGACCTACTACAAGCACCACCCCCGCCTGCACCACGTGGCGTACCCGCGCCTCCTCGCCGCCGCCCGCCCGGACGCGGACCGCCCGCGTCGGCTGTCGCGCCAGTCTGCGCTGCTTGGGACGGGGACGGGCCGGGCCTACGGGCTCCATGTGACCCTGCGCCGCCGCACCGGGCGCCTGACGGGCCAGCTGCGGGCCGGGTGGGCCGCGGCCCAGCGCCGCTACGCGGAGCGCTTCGGGGGCGGGTGGGTGCCGGCGCCCTGGGAGGAGCCGGTGCGCCTCGCCGCCCAGGCCCGCCTCCGCCTCGCCGACGGCCTGCAGGTGCGGGGGCAGTGGGAGAGCGTATGGGGGCGGGCGTGGGCCCTGCGCCGCATCTACTACGACTACGTAGGGCCGGCGGGCGCCCTGGAGCGCGCCTCCCTCGATGCCCCGGGCACTGATCGCCTCGCGCCGTACCACCGCCTCGACCTCGGCCTGCAGGGAGAGCGGTCCTGGCGCGGCGTCACGGTTGGGCTGCAGCTTACCCTCGCCAATGCTCTCGGCCGCGCCAACCCGTTCGACGCTTCGCTCCGTGCCCCGGACGCCCCGCGCCCCCGCCTGTCCCGCACGCTGCCCGGCCGTCGCCTCGTCGGCGTTCTTACCCTCCGCTACTGAGCCGCTCGGCCGGGCGAGGAGGGCGGCGGTCCGGCGCTCCCGAGGATAACACCCCTGTTACACCTGCCGCATGGGTATTGTCGCGCTCGGATGCGTCCCACAGGCGCACTTGACTGGCACTCTTCTTCCGACCCCCTGCTCGGCAGCGCTCCTGCCGCGCTCTCTTTCACAACGACCCCACTCCCCATGACGCTTTCCACACGTGTCCGCCGCGTGCTCTCGGCCGCGGCCCTGATGCTCCTTCCGTTGGCCCTGGTTCTTAGCGGCTGCGACAGCGACGACGGCATGACCGGCACCACGCCGCCGTCCGTGGGCGACCAGGTGTCCTACGACCTGAGCGCACAAAACAACAGCGGTGTCACCGGCACCGTCACCTTTTGGCGCGCCGGCCCCGACACCACCCTCGTCACGCTCGACCTGGACCCGAGCGCGACCAACTCGAACGTGTCGCACCCCGCCCACATCCACCTCAACAGCGTTTCCGAGGGCGGCGGCGTCGAGTACTACCTGAGCGCCGTCAACGGCAGTAGTCCCAACGGCACCACCGCCCGCAAGATTGGCGTTCCCATCGAGGACCTGGCCACCTTCGACGGCCACGTGAACGTTCACGCCAGTCCGGCCAACCTCGAAACGGTTGTGGCGCAGGGCAACATCGGCGCCAACGCCGAGGGCACCGACGGGTCGGGGCTCAACTTCGTAGACAGCCCACGGGCCACGACCTACCCGCTCAACGCCAGCACGACCCAGGGAAGCGTCCTTTCGGAGGGCATCCCCGGAACGGTCCGCTTCGAGGAGCTGACCAGCTCGCAGACGCTGGTGACCTATAGGCTGGACACGGGCGGATCGGTGGAAAACTACGTGGGCTCCGACGTGACGGTCGCACAGATCGGGCACATCCAC
Source organism: uncultured Bacteroidota bacterium (assembly GCA_913056185.1). Lineage (GTDB taxonomy): Bacteria > Bacteroidota > Rhodothermia > Rhodothermales > Salinibacteraceae > Salinibacter. The sequence continues at coordinate 1,836 of CAJXLV010000064.1, read as the reverse complement.
GAGAACACCGTGGCGGAAGGCGGGAAAATTGTGAGCGGGCCCTTCTCCGGCTACCTCGGCTCGGTGGCGCCCACCGACCCAGCCGCCCGGAGCAGCCGCATCATCAACGCTAGCTTCGATGAGCTCACCAGCTACGACGGCTACGTGAACATCCACCAGAGCAACGCCAACACGCAGTACGTCTTCGCGCAGGGCAACATCGGCGCCAACGCCATTGACGCGACCATTGAAGTGAACAACCAGGGCACCGCGGCCTGGGAGGTCACCGACGTGCGTGGCGAGAGCGGCGTGGCGTCCACGGGCACGGACAACCCGTCGTTTTCGCTGACGGTGGGCCACCGGTACCGCATCGACAACAACGCGGGTCTCGGGGCCCATCCGTTTGCCCTCGAAACGGGAACCGATGGGGACTATCTGTTGCGCCAGGAGTCGGGCGAAAGCGGAAGCCTTGAGGACGACCCCGACATCAACTACGTGGAGGACGACGACGGCATCACCTTCACCTTTACCCAGGCGCTGGCGGATGAGGTGGCGGCCTACCAGTGCACGTTCCACGGATCGATGGAGGGGGGCGTGGGCACGAGCGACAGTGGAAACGGCGGTGGGGGCGGCGGCTATTAAGCGCGCGTCGCGTCGGGGACCGACGCGGCCGGCCCTCCGTTTTGTGTCCGGCATCGTCTTTCTCCCCATCCCGCGCTTCTCATGAGTGTTCGTCTGGGCGTCATTGGGGCCGGCAGCGCAGCAGCGGCGGCGAGCTACGCCCTCCGCGATGCGTCGCCGGCCCTTGAGGTGACGGTCTTTGAAAAGTCGCGAGGCGTCTGTGGGCGTGCCGCGGCCCGGCGCCGCACCCGCCACGGGCGCCGCTACGTGTACGAGTACGGCGCCAACTACCTGTCCGACGATGATCCGCGGGTGAATGCGCTCCTGACGGGGCCCCTTGCGGACGGCCGGGTGGAGGTGCAGGGGCCCATCTGGACCTTCGACGCGGCGGGGACGGTGACGGAGGGACGCGATGCGGACAAGCGCCGGTGGACGTACGCGGACGGGATCACGCGCCTCGCCAAGCATCTTTTTGCGCGGGCGGGGGCGACGGTGGTCCGGGACACGCGCATTGCCACGGTGCAACGGCGGACGGACGCCTCAGCGGGGCCCCGCTGGCACATGACGGATGCGGAGGGGGAGAAGCACGGCCCCTTCGACCGCCTGCTGGTCACCCCGCCCGCCCCGCAGACGGCGGCCCTGCTCCAGGACACAGGCGTGCCGTCGGTGGACCGCCTCGGGGCGGCGGCGGACGCAGTGGACTACCGCACGGTCTGGACGGCGGTCCTGGGGTACGACCATGCAATCGAGCGGCCCTACTACGCGCTCGTCAACACCGACAAGGCCCACCCGGTCGGGTGGATTGGGCGCGAGGAGAAAAAGCCGGGCCACGTGCCCGCAGGGGCCTCGGTGCTGGTCGTACAGGCGAGCCCCGACTGGTCGACCCGCCGCTACGAGCGCCCGCCCGCTGAGAATGTCGCTGCCCTGGCGCGCCACGCCGCTGATCTTCTGGACGATGACCGCCTGGCGGATCCGGACTGGACGGACTGGCAGGGATGGCGCTACGCGCTGCCGGAAGCGGGGGTGGATGCCGAGAGGCGCCCCGCGGCGGCCCAGCACGGGGTGCACGTGGCGGGCGACTGGGTGGCCGGCGCGGCGCGGCTCCATGCCGCGGTGCGCAGCGGCCTGGATGCGGGCGAGCGCCTCGCGACGATGCTCCCGACGGGAGGGGCCGACGCGTAGCGGCTCACAGGAGGCGGGTCGAGACGACGGGCGGCGGGGCGGAACGTGGCCGCC
>CAJXLV010000063.1 GCA_913056185.1 uncultured Bacteroidota bacterium | reverse complement strand
CCCGGCCCGCGCCCTCGCCACGAATCAGTTCGACAACGAATCGCGCGTATCACAGATCGACGCGCCGACGCTGCATATCCACAGCCGCGGAGATCGCGTGGTGCCCTTCCAGCTTGGGCGACACGTGTTTGCGGCGGCTGCCGAGCCGAAGCAGTTCCTGGAGATCGAGGGCGGGCACAACGACGGATTTCTCGTATCCGCCGACAAGTACCTCCGGACGATCGGCAACTTTCTGGAGGAGAATTTGGATTCGTGAATGGAGGCTTTGGATGCGTGAAAGAATGCAATTTTGGGGTCCGAAGGCGCTGAGTTCTCGGAACGACTATTTCCGAGGGACCAGACGGAGAACCCCGGTCTTCATCTATTGTTTATGCGCCAAGTCATGTACTTCGTTCAGCGATCTAAAGTCCGCTATGCGACACAGCGTGTCGATTCGGGACGAGCTTGGGGAGGAGGTTGAGGCAGTAGTCGAGGAAGAAGGCCTCTCTATCCGCGAGTTTTACGCTCGGGCAGCCGAATCCTATATGAAACGTCTCCGTCGCCGCCGGGCCATCGACGAACTCGACCGACGGGCCGGCCTGGTTGAGGCACACGGTGACCTCAACCAGGTGCTTGGCGACATTCGGAAGGACGATCCGGAGCGTCCGTAGCCTCAGCCAGTTTCCAGATTCGTCAGCGGAGACGCCATGCGACGCGGATTCGACACCGGACACGTCGTTAAGTACGCCGCCGGAGAGCTCTCGGAGGCCCATCGTCAGGCCCTCCGAGATTTAGCTGGAGACGAAGGATTGGGCGTCGCCAACGCACTGGGAATTTACGAGCTGAGGAAGCTGGGCTACCGTGGCGTTTTCGACGAGGAAGATGCCGAGTGGCTCGTCAACATCGTCGGCGATGCGTGTGAGATGGATCGGGCCCTCTCAAACTCGTTTCTCGATGAGGCGGCGCGGCCCTCGCACGGCAACAACTTGTCGAGGGCCGACGCGATGAGGCTCGCTACGGTCCTTCGGCACGACGCGGACGAACTGTACACCACGGACAGCGATCTTCTCGCTTACGAGGGGCCGTTGAGGTTGTCCTGGTCTGATGCGCTCCGGAGGCGTGGAGACAGGGCGTCTTGCCGCCATTCCTCCATGCCGTCTGGTCCTCCATGCCCAGGGTGTTGCACCTGGAACCCTCTCGTCCCGGCCCCGAATCAAGCCTTCACTGTCGCCACCGTCTCCGTGTCCTCCAGCAGCAGCCGTTCCATGATCGCGATCGCGTCGTGGAGGGTGGGGACGTCCTGAATGATGGCGCGCATGAGACCGCCCTCCACGTCGTCCTTCATCACGTACTCGCGGTCCAGGAGGGCGAGCTTCTCCAGGAGGGGGTGGAAGACCGCGTCGTAAAAGTAGGGGTCGGCATTTTGGCTGGGGAGGTAGAGGAAGAGGCGCTCGTTCTTGAACACGACCTTCGGCAGGCGCACCTGCTCGCCGAGGAGGCGGAGGCGGGCCCCCGTCAGGAGGTGCTGTACGGGCTGGGGGGCGTCTCCGAAGCGGTCCTCGATTTCATCAAGCAGGTCCACGAGCGTCGTCTCATCCGGCGCGTCGCTAATGCGGCGGTACAGGTTGAGGCGCTCGGTATTGTCGCGGACGTACGTATCGGGGATGAGGGCATTGACCTCCACGTCCACCGACGTTTCCGGCCCCGGCGGCACGGCCTCCCCGTCAAACACGTCGTCGAATTCTTCCTCGCGCAGCTCCTTGATCGCCTGGTCCAGGATCTTGTGGTAGGTTTCGTACCCCACGTTCTCGATGAAGCCGCTCTGCTTCGCGCCCAGCAGCGCCCCCGCCCCGCGGATGTCGAGGTCGCGCATCGCGATGTCGAAGCCGCTGCCCAGGTCCGAGAACTGCTCCACCGCCTTTAGGCGCTCGCGGGCATCGTCGGTAAGGCTGTGGATGGAGGGCACGAGCAGGTAGCAGAACGCCTTTCGCTGGGAGCGGCCCACGCGTCCCCGCAGCTGATGCAGCTCCGAGAGCCCAAAATGATCGCCGGCGTGGTTAATAATCATGGTGTTTGCGTTCGAAATGTCCACACCATTCTCAATGATCGATGTCGAGACCAGCACGTCCAGCTTTTCGGTGAGAAAGTCCATCATCACATCCTCCAGTCGGCTCGCGCCCATCTGGCCGTGGCCCACGCCCACGCGGACGTCCGGCACCATGGCGCGCACCATTTCCGCAATCTCGTTGATCGTCTTCACGCGGTTGTGGATGAAGAAGACCTGTCCGCCCCGGCTCACCTCGTAGCGGATGGCGTCGCGAATGAGGTCCTGGTCGAAGGTGTGGATCTCGGTGTTGATGGGCTGGCGGTTGGGAGGCGGGGTCTGGATCAGGGACAGGTCCCGCGCCCCCAGCAGGGAGAACTGCAGCGTGCGGGGGATGGGCGTGGCCGTAAGCGTGAGCGTGTCGATGTCGGCCCGCATCTCGCGCAGCGTCTCCTTCGTCTTCACCCCAAAGCGCTGTTCCTCGTCAATGATGAGCAGGCCGAGGTCGTCGAAGGTGATGTCATCGGACGTAATGCGGTGCGTGCCGATGAGGATGTCCACCTGGCCCTGTTCCAGCCCTTGTAGCACGGCCTGCTGGTCGGCCCGCGTGCGGAAGCGGGAGAGCACCTCCACGTGGACGGGGAAGCGCTCCAGGCGCTGAGAGAAGGTGTCGTGGTGCTGCTGGGCGAGGATGGTGGTGGGGACGAGCATGGCCACCTGCTTGCCGTCCTGTACGGCCTTGAACGCCGCCCGGACCGCCACTTCCGTCTTGCCAAAGCCCACGTCGCCGCAGACGAGGCGGTCCATCGGCACCGGCTCTTCCATGTCGCGCTTGGTGGCCTCGGCAGCCGCGGCCTGGTCGGGGGTGGCCTCAAACGCAAAACTGGCCTCCATCTCGCGCTGCCAGGTCGTGTCGCTGGAAAAGGCGTAGCCGTCCGACGCCTTTCGCTTCGCGTACAGCTTGATAAGGTCGCGCGCAATGTCCTTTACCTTGCTCTTCGTCCGCTCTTTGGTGCGCTCCCATTGCCCGGAGCCGAGCTTGGTGAGGGTGGGTTGGTGCCCCTCCTTGCCGGTGTATTTGTTGAGCTTGTACAGGGCGTTGACGTTGACGTAGAGGATGTCGTCGTCGGCGAAGTTGAGGCGGACGGCCTCCTGCTGTTTGTCGCGCACGGTGATTTTCTTGAGCCCGGCGAACGTGCCGATGCCGTGGTCCACGTGCACCACAAAATCGCCCGGCGTCAGGTTTTTGATGTCCCGCAGGCTCAACCCGTTCGTGGTGCGGTCCTGCTTTCGGGGAGAGGGGCGGTGGTAGCGGTTAAAGATCTGGTGATCGGTGTAGACGGCGAGCCGTGCGGCGGGCCACTCGAAGCCGTTGTGGAGCGATTCGACGAGGAGGCGCGCCCAGCCGTGGTCGATTTCCGCTTCGAGAAGGTCGCGGAGGCGGGAGCTCTGCCCCTGGCTGTCGCAGAGGAGAAAGGTGTCGAGGTCACGGTCTCCATTTTCGCGGAGGCGGTCCCGCACCAGGTCCATGTTGCTGTTGAAGGAGGGCTGCGGGTCGGCGCCGATCTCCAGCGTCTCCTTGGGCCGTCCGTTTGTGCGGGTGCTGTTGGCAAAGGTGCCGAAGAGGAGGCGAGGGTGCCGCGCCAACAACTTCTCCAATGCAGGACGGTCGAGGAAGCGCTGGTCCGGGGGCGTCAGGCCTTCCGGGGGTGGCTCCTCCTCTTCCGCGAGCGCGGCTCGGCGCTCCTGATACGCCGCGGCGGCCTCGTCGTACTGCACCTGCACGCCCTCGCGGATCTGCGACTCGTCGACCGTCGCCAGGACCACGTCGTCGGGCAGGTAGTCGAAGAGGGGAATGGATCCCGACAGTCGTTGGGAGGCCTCTTCGCGTTCCAGGTTGGGCACGAGGCGGGCGGTGGTGAGGCGGCTCACCGAGCGCTGCGTCTGAGGGGCAAACTCGCGCAGGCCGTCGATCTCGTCCCCGAAGAAGTCGATGCGCACCGGGTAGCTACCGGCGTAGGGGAAGACATCGAGAATCCCACCGCGGCGCGCAAACTCGCCGGGCTCCTCCACAAACTCCACCGGCGAAAAGTCCTGCTCCAACAGCCGATCGGCCAGTGCCGCCAGCGAAATTTCTTCGCCCCGTTCCACCGTCAGCGTCTCCCGCTGCACGGCCTGCGGGGGCGGCACGAGCTCGCCCGCCGCCTCGATGCTCGTCACCAGGATGCCCTCGAATCCCTCGGCCAGCCGCTGCAGGGCATCGGCCCGCTCGATAAGCGGCGTCGAGTCCGCCATTTGCTCCGGGTCGTACGGCGTGCGTTGCGTCGCGGGCACGCGCAGGAGGGCGTCCTCTGGGTCGCTCAGGAGCTGCTCCAGGTCGCTCTGCAGGTACGCTGCGGCATCCTCATCCGGCACCAGGAGGCAAAGAGGGGCGCCGGGCGTGCGGTGGAGATGGTACATCAGAAACGCTGGGAGGGAGCCGGCCGCCCCCGTGACCTGAAGCACCGGCGCGTCGTCGGCCGGCTGGGCCTCCTCGACCCATGAGCGGAGGCGCGAGACGGCGGGCGTCGTCTCGATGCGGTTGGCGATGGTGGAGAGAGACACAGGCGGTCGGTTGGGTTTCTGGAGTCTTTCGGCAGCGGTGGAGGCGCGCCCCAAACACCGAAAGCCCGACGCCGCGAATTAACGGCTGTCGGGGCGGGAAAAACGGGCCTGGGTGCGAGTAGTGGGTATGTTCACTTCAGTGGATCAACGGGGCAGACGAGCCGGGAGGTTCCTCCGCTTCTGTGCGTCGATCCATGGGGCGACGAAGAGTCGCAGATGTTTCACGTGCGACGCGCGGGCCCGAGAGTGCCCCACTCCCGATTCGGTGACACTGCAGACACTCGACGTGACGGAGCCGTGGCCGTTCGAGGCCGGTCGTTTCGATGCCGTCGTGATGACGCCGTCGTGATGACGCTGGTGTTGGAGCACGTGCAGGGGGGCGGCCCGGTTTTCCCAGAAGCCCGGCGTGTGCTTTGGGACGGGGGCACGTTCTACCTCGCGGAATTGCACCCGACCCGGCAGTTCGGCGGAACCCAGGCGCACTTTGGGGACGAGGCCACCGGCGAGGCGGTCGTGATCGACACCTTTGCGCATCCGGTCTCCGAGTTCGTCAACGCGGGCGTCGAGGCCGGATTTGTCGTGCGGGAGATGGGCGAGTGGCGGGCGGACGGCGACGAGAGGCCGCGGCTGTTGTCCATTTGTTTCGGGGCGGGGCCCGACGCAGCAGGCTCGTGACGATGGGATTCCCGGTGCAGTCGAAAGAGGGGGAGCTCAACAGTGTCGGGACACATTGGGGCTCCGTTCTGTAGGAGAGAACGCCTACTTCGACACCGAGCTGTGAGAGCCATGCACGTCACCCGCACGCCGGCCGACGTATTGGCGACGCTCTCGCGCCGCTACCGGGAGCACTACAGCGATCGTCTGGTGGGGATCTACGCGGTGCCCGAATTTCCTTTCTCCGACGAAGGCCCTGAAGAAACGGAGGACGATGATGTGCGGGCAATCGAGATCCTCGTTATTCTACAGGGGCCGTACGATCACTTCGAGGAAACGGACCCGGTGGCGGACATTGCGATGGACGTGACGGAGGAATACGACTGGTGGATGGGCATCTTAGCCCGGCATGCACCCTGCAATTCAGACCTCGCTCGGCTCGATAGATACGTCGAACTCCGAGAGAGTCCCGTGGTATAGTTGGAGCATTCCTTGAACAATTTCCAGGAGGTGCCTCAAGAAATGGCTTCCCCCTCCTCCGCACCACCGGCAACGAGAGCGGACGTGCTCGCGATGCTGGCCCGGCGCTTCCGAACGCACTATGGTGACCAACTCGTGGGACTATATGCCACGCAGAAAGATCCGTACGAACCGGAGCAGGGGGGAAGTGAGATTGGCACACACGTCATCGTCGTGCTCCAGGGCTCGTACAAGCACTGGAAAGAAACAGACGCGATTACGGAAATCACGCACGAAGTTCTGGACGAGACGGATTGGATGGCGCCCGTTACATCCCACCACGTCGCCCACGACTCAGCGGTCGCAACACGAATGAAAGAAAGCGGGGTGCGATTTGACTGAGATTCGCCGCCGACTACAGAGTGCGAGAGACCGGCTGGCCGCTGCCGAGACGCTTTTCGAAAGCGGACATTATCCCGACGCCGTCAGCCGAGCGTATTATGGAGTCTATGAGGCAGCGCGTGCGCTTCTGCTCCTCAAAGACGTAGAGGCGTCGACGCACGCAGGAATTGGCAATCGGCTCGGCTTTCACTTCAGAGAAGATATCGACACGAGAATTTTCTCGCGACTCCGAAAAGAACGCGAGGGGTGTGACTACGAACTGAGCGAGCCCAGTCAAGAACGGGTGCAAGTGTGTCTCGAACAGGCGCAATCGTTTGTTGAGAAGGCGGGAGCCCTCGTCGGGGCAGCTTGAAAAGACAGATCAGTTCTCTGACCTCAGTTCGGCTTCAATCGCCGGCCGCACGAACCCGTCGGTGTCGTCCAGCCGCCGCCGCGCCTCCTCCACGCCCACGTCCGCCAGAATCATGACGATGGCGGTCTTCACGTGCCCGTCGCATCGGTCGAGCACCGCGTCGGCCGCGTCGTAGTCCACCCCCGTCACCATCATCACCGTGCGGAGGCCCCGCTCCACGAGCTTCTCGCTGGTGCGCTGCAGGTCCACCATCATGTTTTCGTAGACCTTGCCCAGGCGCACCATCGCCGCGGTGGTAATCATGTTGAGCACCAGCTTCTGCGCGGTGCCGCTCTTCATGCGCGTCGAGCCCATGATCACCTCCGGCCCCACTACGGGACAGATCGCCACGTCGGGCTCGACCTCCAGGTCTGTGCGCGGAATGGTGGTCACAAACAGCGTGGGACAGCCGATGGCGTCCCGAGCGTGCTCCACCGCGCCCACGACGTACGGCGTGCGCCCGCTGGAGGCAATGCCACACACAACGTCGTGTGCGGTCACTCCGCGTTCTTCCAGCGCCTTTGCGCCTTCTTCGGGAATGTCTTCCGCGCCCTCCTGCGAGCGAAACACCGCCTCGCGCCCCCCGGCAATGAGTCCCTGCACCCGCTCCGGGTCGGTGCCGAACGTGGGCGGGCACTCCGAGGCGTCCACCACGCCGAGCCGCCCGCTCGTGCCCGCCCCCACGTAAAAGAGACGCCCATCGTTGCGGAAGGCGTCCACCACGTGCTCCACCGCCGCCGCGATGTGCGGAAGCTCGCGGCGCACGGCAATGGGGACCCGATGGTCTTCGGTGTTGATCACACGCAGGATTTCTTCCGTGGACGCGGTATCGATGTGGGCCGAGGCGGGATTGCGTTGCTCCGTCGCCAGGGTTTGGAGCTCGTCAAAAAGCGGAGAGGGCGCAGGCATGGAGGGTGGGGGCTGAGGGAAGAACACCAATCGGAACGGACGGTCGATGCGTGCCGAGCGCCCTCCCCACCAACGAACGAACCGGCGGGGGGATCGTATGCAAATCCTGCGGGCGCACAGTCAGGTCCGCTCACTGTTTTCGGTGGCGACTGTCCGATTCATGATTCTCCACACCCTTCGGCTCCGGTCGTTCCGTGCTCACAGGGAAAGCGAGATCTCGCTCGCGCCCTCCATCAATCTGCTGCACGGCCCCAACGGCGTGGGCAAGACCAACGTACTGGAGGCCCTACACTATTTGTGTCTTACCAAAAGCTTTGTTGCCTCGCGCGACCGCTACGCCGTGCGGAAGGGGGCGCCGTACCTTGAGATTGAAGGCACCGTGGCCGGCGTGCGCGAAGAGCCGATGACTGTGCGGATGGCCTACGTGCCGGGCGAAGGCAAGAGCATCTTCGTGAACGGGGCCGAGCTTGATCGCCTCGCCGACATTGTAGGGATGCTGCCGGTCGTGGTGTTTTCGCCGGAGGACTACGACCTGACGGCCGGCGGTCCCGACGAGCGCCGCCGCTTCGTGAACAACATCCTCAGCCAGGCGCGGCCCGTCTACATGGACGACCTGATGAAGTACCGCCGGGCGCGCCGCCAGCGCAACGAGGTGCTGCGCAGCTACAAAAAACGCTCCGCCCCACCCCCCGACGAACTCCTCGAGCCGTGGACCGAAGAGCTCGTGTCGCTGGGAAGCCGCATCGTGCACCGGCGCCGGGCCTTTCTGCAGACGTTTGCGGACGACCTGGCGGAGGCCTACCGCCGCATCGAAGCGGTGGCCGAGCGCCCGACCATCGAGTACGACACCATTGCCGACCTCGACCCCGACGCCGGTGTCGAGGCCGTCGCTGCTGCCTTCCGGGCGGCCCTCGCCCGCAAGCAGGAGCACGAGTACAACCGCGGCACCACCCTCGTGGGGCCGCAGCGCGACGAGCTCATTTTTCGCCTCGACGGGTTGGAGGTGCGCCGCTATGGCTCGCAGGGACAGCACCGCACCTTTGCCATGGCGCTGAAGCTGGCGCAGTATTTCTACCTGCAGGCCCGCAGCGACACCGAGCCGCTGCTCCTGCTCGACGATGCCTTCGGCAAGCTCGACGCCACGCGCACCGGGGTGTTTCTGGATCTGCTCCGGTCCGACGCGGTGGGGCAGAGCCTTTTGACGGCCACCGGACGCGCGCCCTTCGAGGAGGCGCTCGCCTCCGCCCCCGGGCACCATCGCATCCTGCAGGTGCGCACCGTCGACGGGGCCGCCTCGGTTGAGCCCGAAGCGCCGGCCGTATCGGAGTCGGCGCGTCCCGTCCGCCCGCCCGACTGACAACGTCCGTCTCCGGTTCGTCTCCCCGTCGCTCCTGTTCACTGTTCTCCCTGTTGCATAATGCCCGCCCCGCGTCCTTCCGCCCCCTCCGCCCGCGCTCTTCGTCGTCGTGCGGCCCGGTGGGCCCTGGCCCCCGTCCTGCTACTTCTCGCCACCGTGGCCACCGGGTGCGTGTCCACGGGGGTCAACCCGGTTACGGGAAACACGCGCGCCTACGGCTACTCCTGGGACGAAGAGGTGGAGCTGGGCCGCACGGCCGATAAGCAGATTCAGAACCAGTACGGCGTGTACGAGGACGAAGCGCTCCAGCAGTACGTGGACGAGGTGGCGCAGAAGGTGCTGGCGGAGAGCCACATGCGGCGCCCCAGCACGCCGCAGCGGTTCCGGGAGACGGAGTTCGAGTTTCGGGTGCTCGACAGCCCCATCATCAATGCCTTCGCCCTGCCCGGCGGGTACGTCTACGTGACCCGCGGCCTCGTGGCGCACCTCAACAACGAGGCGCAGCTGGCCGTGGTGCTGGGCCACGAGATTGCCCACGTGGAGGCGCGCCACGCCTCGCAGCAGGCCGCCCGTCGGCAATTTACGCAGGGCCTGCTCGTGGGAGGCGCCGTGCTGGGACAGGCCGCGCTGGGCGGGAACGTAGGACGGCAGGTGCTCAACCTCGGGGGCACCGCCGCGCAGCTGCTCTCCCTGCGCTACAGCCGCGACAACGAGCGGGAGTCCGACCGGCTGGGCGTAGAGTACGCCGCAAAGGCGGGATACGACGCCGCAGAAGGGGCGGCCTTCTTCGAGTCGCTGGAGCGGAAGCAGGAGCAGAGCGGCCCCTCCATTCCCACCTGGCAGTCCACCCACCCCGATCCCGGCGCGCGGCAACAAACCATCCCTCAGCTGGCGCAAAAATGGGCCGCCAGGACGGAGCGCCCCGGCACGCTCGTGAACCAGCGCTCCTACTACGAGGCCCTCGGCGGCATCGTCGTTGGCCCCAACCCGCGCCAGGGATTCACGGAGGACGACATGTTCTACCACCCCGACCTCGCGTTCCAGTTTTCGACCCCGGCTGGGTGGGCCGTGCAGAACCAGCCCCGCCGCGTGGTGCTCATTGAGCCCAACGAAGAGGCGTACCTCCTCTTCCGCATTGCGGACGCCGACACGCCCGCCGCGGCCGCCCGCACGTTCGCCGAGGAGTCGGGGGGAACGGTGCAGGAGCGCCGGGCGACGACTGTGCAGGGCAAGTCGGCAGAGCGCATTCGCGTGGAGGTCACCACGTCGCAGGGCCAAACGGTACAGAGGCTGGCGTACTTCATTGCGTACGAGGGACGGGTCTACGCCTTCGAAGGGCTCACCCTGGCGGCCCGGTACGACACGTACCGCCGTGCCTTCGAGTCGACGATGACGAGCTTCGCCCGCCTGACGGATGCGGACGCGCTGAATGTGCAGCCCACGCGGCTTGCCATCCGCCCCGCCGACCGCGAAGCCCCCTTCCGCGCCTTCATCGACCGGTCGGCCCTCCCAAACGACCTGACGCCGTCCGACCTCGCGATCTTGAATCAGCTTCGCCTGGACGAGCCCGTGCGCCCGTCCCGCATGCTGAAGCTGCCGGACTGACGCGTCGGACGGCCTCCGGCCGCATCCCCGCGTCGCTCGTTGCTACTGTCGGCGGGCCGGGTGCGGGTCTTCCTCCCCTTCCGTCGGGGGAATGACGCGGCCCTCGCCGCCCAGCACCATCTGCCCATCGCGGTAGATGTACGTGCGCACCTTTACGTGCTTGTTCTCCTCAATTTTCTCCGACACCTTGATTTGCACCCGCACCTCCGCGCCCACAGGCACCGGCCGCAAGAACCGACACGAAATCCCCACCGCAATGCTGCCGTGCCCCGGAAAGTCGCGCCCGAGCACCTTGGAGATCAGCCCCAGAAGCAACACTCCGTGTACAATGGGGCGCCCAAAGCGCGAGTGCTCTTCTGCGTAGTCGGGGTCGACGTGGACAGGGTTGTCGTCTCCCGTCACCTCGGCGAACATTTGCACGTCCTCCGCCGTGACCACCCGCGTCCACTCGTGGGAATCGCCAATCTCGATTGATTCGTACGTGTTAGCCATGGGCAGCGCGTCGTTGGGATAGAGGCATCATGCGAAGCGAACGAAATGGGTTCTCGTGCAAGTTAGCAAGAAATGAGGGAAAAACCTACCGTCCCCCATCCGGCCCCCATGAGCCTGCGCAGGTCTCCGCGCCGCCCCGTCGCTGCCTCCCTCGTCTGATCCACACGTTTCTATGCATCGTCTTTTTGAGGCCCTGCGCCCCTTCCTTCGCGGAGCCGTCCGGCATGCGGGCGCGGTGCTGCTCGGGGCCCTTCTGCTGTCGGCCGCAAGCGCGTACCTGGCCGCAGACCTCTCCATCGATACGGACATTGCGAACCTCGTGCCGGAAAGCTACGAGAGCGTCCAGGCCCTCGAAACCCTCCAGCGCACTGTGGGCGGCGAGAGCGACATGGCGGTGGCCATCGTCAGCCCCTCGTTCGAGGCCAACAAACGATTCGCGGAGGATCTGATTCCCCGGGCGCTCTCCCTGAAGCGCGCGAGCGACACGAGCGAGACCTACCTTACGCGGGTCGACTACAAGCGGGAGGTGGAGTTTTTAAAGAACAACGCGCTCTACTTCGCCTCCAACGCGGAGATGCGCCAGGTGGAGCAGTTTCTGGACGACCAGATCGAAGAGGCCAAACAGGCCCGCCGCGAGGCCAACCCGTTCTACTTCGAGCTCGATACGGAGAGCGACACGACCGGCGAGGCGGCCGAGGAAGACTCCGGGCAGCAGCTCGAAGGGGTGTACGACCGCCTCATTGGCAAGCGCTATCCCATCTCCGACGACAGCACCACCCTGGTGCTGCGCTTTTTCCCCTCGGGCGCCAATACCAACATCGGCTACATCGAAAACCTGTACGCCGACACGCGGGCGCTGGTCGACCGGATGAACCCCGCGGCGTACCACCCGGAGATGAAGGTGGTGCTGGCCGGGCGCCTCTACCGGCAGCTCGTGGAGGTGTCTACCATCTGGGAAGACGTGACCGGGTCGTTTGGCGTGGGCGTGGGCACGGTGCTGCTGGTCGTCATTCTTTACTTTCTGTACAAGGCCTACCGAGCACGCGGGCGGTTTGGGGCGCGCCTGCTCCTGCGTGCGCCGGTCATGGGCCTTGTGATCTCCGTGCCCCTGTTCATGAGCCTGCTGTGGACCGGGGCCGTGGCGGAGGGGCTCTTTGGGCGGCTGAACCTGATGACGTCCACGCTCGGCCTCATTCTGTTTGGGCTTGGCATTGACTTTGGCATCCACTTCTACGGCCGCTACGCCGAGGAGCGGGCCGACGGACGGGGCGTAGAAGCGGCGGCCGAAGAGACGTTTGTGAGCACGGGGCAGGCCATTGCGGTGGGGGCCTTTACCACGGCGGGGGCGCTGTACGTCCTTACCATGGCGGACTTCAAGGGCTTCAGCGAGTTTGGGGCGGTGGCGGGCACGGGCATTCTCTTTGCGCTGGTGGCCATGACGGTGGTGATGCCGGCCCTGCTGGCGGTGCTGGAGCGCACCGGCCTGCTGCGGCTGGAAGGGACGCTCCGCCGGGCGACGCGGGAGGGGACGGGCTCAGGGCGCCGTTATCCCGCCGCCCGCCCCCTGGTGCTGGGGGGGCTGCTGGCCGTGGTTGCTGCCGTGGCGATGGCCCCGCGCGTAGGGTTTCAGTACGACTTTGGGGCGCTGGAGCCGGAGTACACCGCGTACGAGGCGCGCGCCCAGTACGTGAAGCGGGCCAGCTCCGGCGGCGACGGGCGACGCAATCCGGCGTACATCGTAGCCGACAGCGCGGCGGCGGTGCCGGAGATTGTGGAGGCGGTGCGCGAGAAGATGCGGGCCGACACCACCTCCCCCACCATCCTGGCGGTGGAGAGCCTGCAGGAGCGGTTCCCGCTCAGCGATACGGCCCAGGCGGCCAAGCTGGGGCGCATTGCCCAGATCCGCCAAACGGCGACGGAGAACCGCTACCTGAAGGACGAAACCACCGACGCGCTGGAGCGGCTGCGGCGCGCCGCCCAAACCCGCGCCCCCATCGCGCTGGACCAGGTGCCCAAGTCGCTCCGCAAAAAGTTTACCACCAAGGAGGGCGAGCTCGGCAAGTTCGTCCTGATTTATCCCTCCGTGGGTCTGTCCGACGGGCGCAAGTCCATCGCCTTCGCCAAAGACGTGGGCACCATCACGACCGACGACGGGACCACCTACTACGCGGGCTCCACGTCGCTGGTGGCGGCGGACATGCTGATGCTTCTGCAGCGGGAGGCCCCGTGGATGATTGCGGCGTCGTTCCTGATCGTGGCCCTGCTCATGTGGCTCAACTTCCGCTCCGTCCGGTGGGCCGCGCTCGCCCTTGTGCCGCTCGTGGTGGGCCTGCTGTGGATGCTGCTGGTGATGGAGGTGTTTGGCCTCATGGTCAACTTCTACAACATGATTGTCTTCCCGGCCATTCTGGGCATTGGCAACGATGCGGGCGTGCACATGGCGCACCGCTACCGGGAGGAGGGCCCGGGGTCGCTCTGGACGGTCCTGCGGTCCACGGGCGAGCACGTGACGATGGGCACGCTCACGACGATGGTCGGCTTTGGGGGACTGCTCCTGAGCTTCCACCCCGGCCTCAACTCGATGGGCACGCTCGCGGTGCTGGGGCTGGGCACGACCCTGCTGGCGGCGGTACTCTTCCTGCCCGCCCTGTGGCAGTGGCTGGAGGACCGCGGTGACGCGCCGCACAAGGCGGGGACGGAGGAGGCGTGAAGGCGAAGGGGTCACTCGTTGCCGAGGGTGTCGAGCGGGCTGTTGACCTCGTGGCCACGTTGCTCCAGGATGTGCAGGGACTTCTTGGTGGTATTCAGCTGCTTGTGGCCCAGCAGGTCCTGAATGCGCCGCAGATTCTCACCGTCCTGCAGCAGATGAGTCGCAAACGAGTGGCGAAGCGTGTGACACGTGGCACGCTTCGAGAGTTCGGCATCGGACACGGCCTCCCGGACGGTGCGCTGGACGGGAGACGCCGATGTCGTCGACCTGATCGGTGTGGTGCCGTCCCTCTACGCGACAGAGGTGCTTCTGCAGAGGCGCTCTGAGTCGATCGGGAAGAATTGTCGTTCGGTCCGTGCCGCCCTTTCCGTCCCGCACGACGATGCGGCGCTGGTCGGAGTCCAGGTCCTTGACCCGGAGGCGCAGTGCTTCCGAGAGGCGCAGTCCGGCTCCGTAGAGCAGGTGGGCCGCGAGCGCATTGGGCCCCGCGTCCATGGCGGCGAATAGGCGCCGGGGTTCCCGTTTCGACAGGACGGTGGGCAGGCGTTTGGGCCGGTCGGCTCGCTTGATCTCGCCAATGTCCCCGAGGGGCCGGTCGAGCACTTCGTCGTACAGGAAGACGAGGGCGCGGTCTAAAACCACCTCCTCCCTCACGTCCGTTCGGTCAGGGCGTTGAGGGCCTGGTTTTGCGTGGAGGCGGTCCCGTTGCGGTCCACCGCCAGGTGGTTCAAGAACGCGCGTACGTCCGAGGCATCGAGGTCCCGCGGATGGGTCGTGTCGTGAAAGCGGACGTAGCGGACGATCCACCGGCGGTAACTCTTTTCCGTGTGGCGGCTAAAGTGACGGCGGCGACAGGTCGCGTGGACCCGGTCGAGCAGGGAGGGAGCGGAGTCGGTGGTTGGAGGGG
>CAJXLV010000062.1 GCA_913056185.1 uncultured Bacteroidota bacterium | reverse complement strand
ACCCACTTCGGTGGGCAGGGATGCAGACCCGTGGGATAAGGGCAGAGAAGCCCGTGAAGAATCCCCCGCGCTTTGCCCCGGAGGGATCCTCTTCGAGCAGCCGGGGGAGAAGTCAAGAATGTCGCTGCGCGCCCCGATACAGCAATCCCTCGTCCAGCCGAGGCGTAAAGCCCCAGCCATGACGAGGGAGCGGGTAGAGGTCCTGCTAAAAGTGCGTACAGCTAAAAGTGCGCAAAGACAGTCGGCGGGGCCTCCAATCCGTTCCCGGTAGACTGGTAGAGAAGGGCGGTGCCCCGACAGGCTGTTCTTTCCCGCAGGGACGCCTTTGCGCCGGGCCTGCGTGAAGAAGCCGATTTGAGGAGGCCTTACCCGATCAGCTTCTTGCGGTCCATGCGAGCGAACCGGCGCTTCGATTCCCAGGCGCCGCGGTACGCCGTCTCGATGCGCTCACGCAGGACGCCACTGGTGGCGGAAAGGACAAACGACAGAGGGGCGAGCACGGTGTGCGTGACCAAAAAGCCCACAAAGTGCGGACGCGATTGCGGGCGACCAAACACGTACGTTTCGATCGCCATGTACGTGGTCCAAAGTGCAGAAAGGGCAAAGTAAAGTGCCATATAAGTGAAGAGTGTATCAATGAGAAGGAAGGATGATCAAAGGATGCCGCCCTGTGGTTTTTCGGTGGAAAAATTGCCGGGGCGTGCAAAGATATTGAGAAAGGACTGCCCCTTTTCTCAATGCACATTTATCTACGAAGAGAGGGGTCATTTGTTGGCACCTCGCCAGATCTTTACGACCGCGACCATTGTATGAAGGCACGGTACAATGCGAAGAATATTCGTAGAGAAAAAGGCGCGCGACTGCGTGAGAGATAGGAAAGACCGGCGGGGCGTCCATACATCACACCTCCGGGACATGCAACAGGCAACGGGCAGGGACCGTGGATGTAGAACCCTGCCCACAGGTACGCATTCGAAAGGATGCTTTCCCGAAAGGCCTGAGGACGGCCGGGACGCACGTCCTGGCGGAAAAGTGCTCCTATTCTCTTCACTACACACGCCGCTTCATGTCGAGTCGTCTCCTTCAGATTCTTCTGGCCGTGGTGGGGGTCGTGCTCACCGTGCTGCTCGTCACGCCCGAGCTTGTCGTCGAATACCTTTGGCTGGGCGAGCTGGGGTACGAACAGGTATTTTGGACGATTCGGGGGACGCAGATCCTGCTCTTCGTGTTGGTGTTCGTGCTGGCAGGGCTCTACTTTGGAGGCAACTTCTACGCGCTCGTTCGCAACATCCCGCCGCTCTGGGCCTCACAGTGGGCCGAGGGCGGGGAGGCGCCGGAGGTGGGCGGCAAGCCGCTCACGCGTGCTCGCCTGCGACGGCTGGCGTACGTCATCGCTGGGGTTCTCAGCCTTTTGTTCGCGTCGGGCTTCTCGGGGCGCTGGAATGAGCTGCTCCGCTTTTGGCACGCCGGCAGCTACGGACAGAGCGATCCGGTATACGGGGTGGACCTGGCCTACCACATGCTGGAGCTGCCCTTCCTGCAGGCCGTGCAGAGCGGGGTGGTGGGGCTGGCCTTTCTGGGGCTTCTGGCATTGGGGACCGGCTACGTGATTGCCGGGCAGGTGGGCATTCAAAACGGCGGGGTGGAGGCCGATGCGGGTGCGCTCCGCCACCTCGGGGCCAACCTGATTCTCCTGCTGCTGGGATGGGCGTGGGGCTTTTACCTCGACCTCTACGAGCTGCTGCAGGAGGGCGGCGGAGCTGTGTACGGCGCCGGGTATACCGACGTGAATGTCATGATTCCGGCACTCTGGACCATGGTGGGCGCCACGCTCGTGCTCGCGGCCCTCATCGCGCTCAACCTGTTTCAGCGCCGCCTGCGCCTGCTGGGCTTCGGGGCTGTGGGGTACGTCGTGCTGCTGGTCGGCGGGCTCGTGCTGGCGCCGTCGCTCGTGACGCAATTGACCGTGCTGCCCAACGAGCTGGAGCTGGAGCGCCCCTACCTGAAACACAACATCGACCTCACCCGCGAGGCGTACAACCTGGACAAGGCGCAGGTGCAGTCCTACCCGGCCCGGCCCAACCTCACGACGCAGGACATCGAGAACAACAAGGAGACCATCGAGAACGTCCGGCTCTGGGACCCGCGGCTGCTCATCGACACCTACAAGCAGCTCCAGCAGATCCGTACGTACTACGAGTTTTACGACGTGGACGTGGACCGGTACACGATTGACGGCGAGTACCGGCAGGTGATGCTTTCGGCGCGCGAGCTTACGCAGCGGCTGCCGCAGGGCTCCAACAACTGGGTAAACCGCCACCTCCAGTACACGCACGGCTACGGGAGCGTGGCCAACCTTGTGGCGCGGCAGGGCACGGAGGGCTCCCCCGAGTTTCTGGTGAAGGACCTTCCACCTGTGTCTACGGACTCGGCCCTGGCCGTCGACAACCCGTCCATCTACTACGGCGAGAGCGTGCCGACCTACCGCCTCGTCGATACCAAGTCGCAGGAGTTGCACTACCCGAAGGGCGACGAAAACGTCTATACTACCTATGAGGGGGACGGCGGCGTGAACATTGGCAGCTTCTGGCGGCAGCTCCTGTTTGCGTACTACACGGGCGATTTCAACATCCTGCTTACGGACTACCTGACGGACGAGAGCCAGATTCAGATCTGGAACAGTCTGCGCGAGCGGGTGCGCCGCGTGGCGCCGTTTCTCCAGTTCGACGGCGATCCGTACTTTGTCCTGAGTGACAACCGCCAGTACTGGATTCAGGACGCCTACACCACTACCCAGTCGTTCCCCTACTCCGAGCCCATCCGCGACCAGCGAGGGTTCCAGGGGACGCGCTACATCCGCAACTCGGTGAAGATTGTTGTCGATGCCTACAGCGGCGACGTGTCTCTCTACGTTACCGACGTGAAGGACCCGGTGATCGAGACGTACAAAAACGCCTTTCCGGGCCTCTTCCAGCCGCTCGATGCGATGCCGCAAGCGCTCCAGAGTCATGTCCGCTACCCACAGGACCTGTTCGAGATTCAGATCGAGCGCTACCGGCGCTACCACATGACCGAGCCGCAAATCTTCTACAACAACGAGGACCTGTGGACGCGGCCGCGCGAGCAGTACGCGGGCCAGCAGCGCCTGATGGAGCCGTACTACATCATGACCAAGCTCCCCGGGCAAGAAAAGCAGCAGTTTATGCTGATGTCGCCCATGACGCCCGAAAACCGCGACAACATGATTGCCTGGATTGCGGCCAAGTCGGACCCGCCCAACTACGGCGAGTTTGTGGTGTACAAGCTGCCGAAGGAGCGGCTGATTTACGGGCCGAACCAGGTGGAGTCGCGCATCGACCAGGACACCGAGATCTCCCGCCAGCTTTCCCTGTGGGACCAGCGGGGGTCGAATGTGATTCGGGGCAACCTCATCGTCGTCCCGATTGAGGAATCCTTCCTGTACGTGGAGCCGATCTACCTGCTTGCGGAGCAGATTCAAATTCCGCAGATGCAGCGGGTGATTGTGGCGTACGGGGAGCGCGTGGCGATGGAGCAGACGCTGCGGCAGTCGCTCAACACGGTGATGGGGGAGCAGGTGATGCAGACGCGCCAGGAGGCCCTGGCCACCATGCAGCAGACGGCGCGGCAGGCCCAGGCCGCGGCGCCACCTGGGCAGGTGGAAAACCTGCAGCGAGCGCAGGAGCTCATCCAGGAGGCGCGAACGGCCCTGCAGGACGGGGACTTCGCAGGCTTCGGCACCCGGTTCGATGAGCTGGAGCAGGTCCTTGAGGAGATTCCTCTGCCAACCGACACGACAGACACCGGCGTGCCTCCGACGGGAGCAGCATCGGGGACCGACGGAGGGGCGTGAGTGGCGCCCCTCGCCAGGGGGCGCGCGTCGCCTACCGCTTCTTGATCAGGATCCAGTTGTTGCCGGCCTCATCGCGATACAGGTGCACGTCCACCAGCGTCGGGCGCATCTTGTAGGTGAACGTGTACGTGAAGTGTTCGTCGAGGGCCCCTTCCTCCACCCCGTCGGCAAACCGGCCCAGGAACAGCGGATTGTTGCTGCACGGCGCCAGCTCGGTAAAGAAGTTAGTGCCGAGGGCCTCCTCGGGGTCCACGCCGCTTAGGTTGGATTCATAGCGGTTGTAGAACTGCACCACTCCGTCGTCATCGATCTTGATGATGCCAAACGGAGCATCGTTGAGGGCCCCGGGGCCGGCATGCCGCAGCTGCTCGCCCACGTCCGCATCGTCAAACGCAACGTCCAGTGTAGAGCCGGTCTCCTCCGACTCCGCGTCGGTGCCTGAGGTGGACGAGGGGCCGGCGTCGGGCTCGTCGTCGCGCAGGTAGGAGTACGGATCCTGGGGGTTGGACATGGACGAGGCAGGAAAAGCCGGAGAGCGTGGAAGGAGCCGCCCAATTGTGCACACCTGCGGGCGCTCACCGTCGGTACAGACGGGGCCCCGCGACTGGGAAATTCTTGTATACCTGCCTCGGGGCATCGATCCGTCTTCTCACGTCAGCTTCCACATCTGCCTTGAAGACACAGGACGACTCGACCTCTTCCGCCAAAAGGACGAGGCGCCTTGAGGGGCTTGGCGGCGTTCACTCAGTGGGTCTGCAGCCCTGCGCCTGAGGCTGCTCGAGCGACGCTTGTGCACGATGCCCGTCGGCTTCCCCAGACGGACGGGTTTGCAGTGGTGAATAGGGGGCGAGACGAGCACTCTGAACGCACTCGGTCGCTTCGCTCCCAGCGCAGGAACGGTCCCGCGCTTTCGCCGGGAGAGAGGTCAAGCGCGCCCTCTGAAGGAGGAATCGTTGTTGCTCCCCGGCACTCTACGCAATACTGTAACCAAGTCGCTATGAACCTGCGAACAAAAAGGCCAAGAGAATCCTCGAGTCGCCCCTCCGATACCATGGCAAGCAAGGGTTAGACGCACATCCAGCAATTGCGCCAGCGATTGCCTTCTGCTCCTGCGTCTGTGCACTTCTTTCCGGATTCTCCAGACCCCCGCACCAACTGTTGTCGGCCCGTGACCTACGCTTCCACAGAGTCCCTCGCCCCCGAACCCGCACAGGCGGGCGTTGACGATGTTCAATCCCACGTCGAAGCTGCTCTTCACGACTCCCTCGAAGAGCAGTGGGACGAGGTATTGTCGCAGTGGGAGGGGGCGGAAGCGTCCGATCGCGCCGACGTGCGCGCCACGGTGGCGGCCGTGCGGGATGAGATCTTTGAAGGCCTCCGGCCTGTTGAATCGAACGATGAGCTTCAGCGCGGCCTTGCGGTGGCGTATCTGCAGACGAAGTGCCGCTGGACCCTGCTGAACACTCGCATCCAGCACCAAACTGCGCAGAACGGACAGCCCCACGAGGCCCTGCTCTACCGCGCCACGTGCGTGAGTCTCATTGTTCAGGCCCTCGAGCCGCTGCTGGAGCCCGAAACGGTGCAGTCCGTCGCGGGACTGTTTGCGGAGTCTGTGTCGGGATAAGCGGCCCGGGCGCTGCACGCGCGATGCGTCCCCGGCGCGCGGAGGGGATCGTCCTGGGGCCATGCCTTTGGGGACGGGCGGAACGTCCCACAGCCTTGGCTGAAGCCCCACCGTAAAAGTAGTAAAAAGAAGATAAAATCGTCTTTTAATGTGATATTGGGGAATCCCTGTCCAGTGACCCTTCGAACAAGCATGTGCCATGCACCTGCAGGCCCCTTGTGGGCAGCGGCATGCCGCCCCATACTCACGACCTGTTCACGAACCCGCGTCTGCTCCCATGATCGAATTTGGTATTGGCCTCCTGGCTGGCGTCCTCCTCACCGGAGTCGTGGCCTGGCTCCTCCTGCCCCGCATGATGCTGGAGATTCGTGAAAGCCCGTACGATACGGTCGAGGAGACCTGCGATCGTCTCACAGAGACCATCGAGGACAAGGGGTGGTCCAATCAGGCCGTTCGCGACATGAACGCGTCGATGGCCAGGCGCGGCGTAGAGATGGACCGGCCGGTTCGTGTCGTCGAGCTTTGCAATGCGAATCATGCAAAGACGGTGCTCAATGCGAACCCGGAGGTCTCGACGATGATGCCGTGTGCCTGGGGGGTCTACAAGGGCGGGGATGGGAACGTCTACGTATCCGGGATGAACATGGGCCTGATGGGCCGGATGTTTGGCGGCACGATTGCTGAGGTCATGGGCGGCACCGTGGCGGAGGATGAAGAGGAAATGCTTGACGAAGCCCTCAGCAGGACGGCCTACGCCGACGCTTCTCCCTCCTCGCGTGCCTCCGATGTCCCTCGGGGAGCTTTTCAGGGAGACGGCGCAGTGTCAGATGCGTCGACGCTGCCGGACGCCTCTGACGACGCGTCACGCGCCGACCGGTAGCCGGTTGGAGGGCTCCACGGGCTGGCGGACCGCTTTCGTGTGAGCGCCAGGCTGAAGGGCACTCTCGCAGGCACGCCGTGGACGCGCAATTGGGGGGAAGAGGCCCTGAGCCCTCGCTGGGCCGCTCCTGCTCGGGGGCACAATGCCGGAAAGGCGCCCCCCACCGTAGAGGAATTGCAAGAAAGCCCCACACAACCTCCGTCCACGGGCTGCGTTTCTTCTCACTCGTCATATAATAACATGTAAATGCATTGCCCATGATCCGTCACAACACCCTCTTTCTTGCCATCGTCCTCGCCGTTCTCGGGCTTGGGCTTGGTTCTGTCCACAAGGCGCACGCTCAGGCCGACAGCGGCGCGGCGGCGGACGACATTTTCGTGGTCGTTTCCTCAGAGAAGGCGCAGACCCAGATGATGGCGATGGTGCTTGGCAACCAGGTGGCGGCCAAGGGCGCCTCGGTTCGGGTTCTTCTGTGCGACGCGGCCGCTACGCTGGCCGTGCAGGGCGAGTCCTTCCCGACGTTTCAGCCCGCTGGCCGGACCCCTCAGGACCTGCTCCGGGGACTGATGCAGAAAGGCGCCACCGTCGAGGTCTGCGCCATCTTTCTCCCGAATACCGAGTACGAATCCTCGGATCTTTTGGAGGGGGTTGGGGTGGCCAAGCCCGGGCCGATCGCCGATCACATGATGAAGCCGGACGTCCGGTACTTCACGTTTTGACTTCTTCCCCGGCTAACGCCGGAGGGGGACTGTTCCTTCGCGCACCCTCAATACTCTAAAGCACGTCTCAGGGGTCGGGTCCCCGGAGCAAACCCTGGACACGACAACAAACAGGCCCGCCCGGCGAGAGCCGAGCGGGCCCGTTTTTTCCTGCTGTCGCGGCGATCCGCCGTCCACGACACGTCCCGGAGACACTACTCGTCCTGGATGACGCGAATCTTGCCCAGCGGGGGCATGTCCAGCTGCTCATGCTCTTTCATGTAGTCCTCCACGAGGTCGTTGAGCATGCGGTTGGTTTGCTGAAGGTTGCGGCCCTGGCTGAAGGCCTCGTAGCGGTGCGTGCCCTGAATCAGGCCGCTGTGGGTGACCACGTCGTAGAAGCGCGTCGGCTCGATCGGCTCTCCGTTCACCTCCACGTCCCGGATGCGGGTGCCCATCGGCCGGGTGTAGTCTATGGTCCAGCTCATGCCGGCCGTCTGCACGAGGCCGCCCACGATCCGCGTGCGATCGGCGGGCTTCAGGTTCATCGCGCTTTGCTCCAGCACGCTGAGGATCTGTGCTCCGGTCAGTTCCACGGTCGCGAGCCGTGCCGGGTGGGGGATCAGCGTGTAGAGGTCCTCCCGCGTAACGGGCCCCGGCCCAATTGTGACGCCGTAGCCGATGCCGGGCTGAAACGCCACCTCGGCCCCGGTCTCCTCGATCATGATCTCGCCGGTGAGCGCCTCAAAGGCACTCTCCGACTTGTAGTCGCGGGCAATGGGCTCTGGTACGCGCGTCAGTACCTCTTCGAGCACGTCCTCGTGCGGAGCGCGCAGCGAGTCCACCATATTGGCGACGGCAGGGTCCGGCTCCACCTGATCGGTCCAGAGCATGTGCAGCTTCTGGTTGACGTCCGTTACCTCTCCGTTCTCGTTGGTGGTTACTCTCAACTCCCCGAGCACACCGCCGTCCGAGAGCGCTTCGAGGATCCACGTGCCGTTTACCCTCTCCGGTGCGGTGATATGATTGTGGGAGTGGCCGCCCACGATAATGTCAATGCCGTCCACCTCCCGGGCCAGCTCACGGTCGGCAGCAGTGCCCAGGTGCGAGACGACCACGACCACGTCGGAGCGGTCCTGCAGGTCAGGAAGGTGCCGCTTTGCTGCCTCCACCGGGCCGATGTAGCGAAGACCGCGAATCATGCCGGCGCCGGCGGTCCACGGGGTGTTGTGATAGCTCATGGCAAGCAGGCCGACGCCCAGGCCGTTTTTCTCAAAGAGCATCGTCGGGTCGCCGCCGAATGGCTCGCCGGTGCCCTCCAGCAGAACGTTCGCCCCGCGCATCGGAAAATCCGCCACCTCCTGCAGCGTGCGCGTCTGGTCCACGCCATAGTCGAAGTCGTGGTTGCCAAGGGCCATAAAGTCGTAATCGAGCGCATTCATCAACTCAATGACGGCGCGTCCGCCGGTGCGCTCACCGAGGAGGTCGTCGGCGAAGGTATCGCCAGCGTTGACAAGCAGCGTATTGTCGTCGCCGCGGGCCTGGCGGATGCTATCGACAACCGTCGCCTGGCGCCCGAAGCCGCCAAT
This sequence comes from uncultured Bacteroidota bacterium, assembly GCA_913056185.1. Classification (GTDB taxonomy): domain Bacteria; phylum Bacteroidota; class Rhodothermia; order Rhodothermales; family Salinibacteraceae; genus Salinibacter. Next base: position 6,697 of record CAJXLV010000062.1, on the reverse strand, counting down.
GCGCCCGGTGCGCCGGAAAACCGTATCGGCTGGACGCCCGCCGGGGTCGCCCGTCTGGGACGTAGCGTCTTCGCTCGTCACTTCGAAGGGGGCGTGGCGCCCATGAAGGTCGTTCGTGTGCAGAATGGTAAAGGTTTTCGCCCCTTCATCTGCCGTCTGGGCGATGCCCGCAACGGGAATGAGCAGGAAGGCAAGCGTGAGAAGAAGCGTCCTCATCGGAGTCGTGGGAAGAAAGTAGGGAGAAAAACACGGATTGTGTGGGGCATTTGGGGGGTCGAACAAGGATCTTGTGTCCATATGAAAAAAAGAGCGTCAAAGAGAGCATGCGTTGGGAGATCGTGCGTTGGGGGCCAAGCTCCTCAGAACCGGAACTGGGCCTGCAGGATGGCGCCGGTGGCGTTGGGGCCATCGCCGCCCTCAAACTGGGCGCTGCCCAGGCGCCGCTTGAAGGCGCCGGTGATGCGGGCTGCGTGGTAGGGACCGCCGCGGAGCGCAGAGAGGGAGAGGCTGGCCCCAGCGGTCAGAAACGTAGCCCCGGCGTCCTCGCCAAGGTCGCGCTCCAGCCGCTCCGCTCGCGCGAATACCTCCGTCGCCGTGGCTGGCTGCACGGCGGCCAGCAGGGAAAGGCCGCCCGTGGTCTGTTCCGGCGCGGTGCCATTCGCGGTGCTGTTCTCGGCGTAGTCGATCAGGAGGGCGTCCGCCTTGAGGCGAACGGGCTGCGAGCCGGGCATGCGCCCCCAGTAGAGGTAGGTCGAGGCGGAGACGTACTCACGCCCCGGCCCGCTTCCTCCAATCGCGGTATTCGGGTTGCGCGAGCCGTTGTAGCTGAGGTGCCCGCCAAGGTCCAGCCCAGAGACGGCCCGCGGTTGCCAGCCTACGTCTCCGCTTACGGCAAGGCCGTCCTCGTCGGTACCGCCGGTAAATGACTCGAGATTAAGGTCACGCCGCAGGTTGCCCCCAATGCGGCGGTAGCTTCCGTCGCCGTTGCTGAGAGACAGGCGCGCTTGGAAGTTGGAGGCAGTGTACGCTGCCTGCAGCCCAAAGTCGCGCCCGTCGCCGCCGACGGTCTGAGCCGCCCAATTTCGTGCAATGAACGGGCGCTCGATGGCGTCAATCCGGAAGAAGGGGGTGGGCGTGAAAGCCTCCGGCTGCGGGCCTTGTAGGCGTCCCCCCGTGAAACTGAAGCGCGGGCTCAGCCGGTAGGTCAGATTTGCGTCGAGCAGTTTGGGGCCCTGCCCCTCCACCTGCATAAAGATCTCAAACCGGTCGCGTACACTGATTCGGTACTGGAGGCGGGCCCGGCGGATGCCGAATCCGATCTGTTCGGTGTTGGTGCCCTCATCGTCCAGTACGGAGGCCCGAAACTGCAGCGAGGTTTTCAGGGTCGTGCTGATGGTGCTGTCTGATAGGAGGGGGGTCTGTGCGCTGGCGGGGCGCAGCAGAAGGAGAGTGATGAGAAGGCCGAGAAGGCCAATGAGTCCATAGCGCAAGGACATACGGGTAGGGGATTGATCAAAAGGATAGGTGGTGGGAGGAGGCCTCTGCGAAGGCTACACTCCTGCGACGCAGAAAGAGACGGGGCTGGCACAACGTCTGCTGCACCGGGGACTTTCAACCCCGGTAGCTTTCAAATACAGACTCGTCGTCCTCCCCAGGTACACCGGTGACACAAATCCCGGTGGGGGCATGAGGTCGCCTCCCAAGGCCCCTCGTTCCAATCGCATATGCCTCACGACAACGTCGGCGTCGCGGGCGCAGCCACAGGGGGCATGGCGGCTCTCATCGCAGGAGAAAAGACGGTCTCGACCGCCCAATGGGGGGCCAGTCGGGTTCGCGAGCAAGCGAGCCGGTCGAGAAGGGGATCACAAGCGCAGTACGGTGGTGCGCTGGGTGCTCAGAGACGCCTGAGCAGGAGACATGCTGGACAAAGCGTTATCGGGTCTGCCAGTACTGTGTTCGCCGGGCTTCTCCGAGAGCGGCCCCGTCGTCACGAGACGTCCACTCACTTCTTTGCTCGAAAGCGAGTCGAGTGCGGTCTGATACTCGACCATCCGTGGGGCTCGGCGTAGCGCGTGGTGGCCCTCCGGTTTGACACACTGTGGGGGCAGATCTGCCGGTGCGCATCGACGCGGCGCATCGGTGCCCTCATGCATGAAGGCAAAAGGGGCTGCCAGGCCGTGAACGGCCTCACTGGCAACAAGAGGCGTAGGGGGGAGCGACTGCGTCGGGGGTGCCAACGGAATGGCCTGGCCCTGCGGGGCGTCCGCCTGGGAGAGCCCCGAAGCGGCGAGGAACACCCCGAGGACAAGAAGCATCGCCACTGCCCCGGCGAAAACCCTCCTGTGCCCAAGCTTCTCGGAAATGTGTGGTGGGGAAATTTTCACTTTGGGACTGCTTGCGACTGCAAAAGCATGCGTCCGTACCACCGCTCTCACAACGGGTTTCTGGATTCTCGGATCTTTTGCAGGCGAGAGGGGCGCATCCCCTTTCTTAAGGGGGGCATCTCGTTGTGGAAGGCAACGGGACTCAACAGGAGTGGAGGTCCTGTTGCGGGCTGCCGGGCGAGGTGTCGCACGGCTGCGCTGGCAGCTGCATGCGCCGCAGGATGGGATGGCGCTGTTTGTAGCGGAAGGGAAGCGGATCGTCCGTCGGCGCCTCGCCGAGGACGAGCACCATGGTGCTCGAGTCCGAGAGACGTCCCTGCCGAAAGGCAGTGCCCGACGTGTCCGCCGTGGTTTCCCAGGCCTCAGTCCAGCCGTAGAGCCATTTCGCGTCGCTGTCGACGAGGCGCATGCAGCCGTGACTCGTGGGACCGCCCGTGGGCATGGCGTACTGGTTCAGGTGGATGCCCCGCCCGTCGTGGAGGGTCATCACCCAGTACATCCACCACTCCTCCCCGGGCGGACTTTCGGACGAAAGCCGCTTTTTCTTCTTCCAGCCTATGTTGAAGTGCCCATTGGGCGTAGGCGTCTCCAGCGCGCCGCCGGGGCACTTCCCAAAAGACTTGCCAGAAGCAGCGCAAGGGAGACGGACCGGAAAGCTTGCATCAGAAAACGTTGCTCCTTTGAGGTCGCCTCTCCCCGGGCGTCCGCATCAGCCGGTTGGTAGCACAGGTGTAGGGGCGTGTAGCATTGCGGTATTCGGTAGCGACCGCCGCTCCTCTTGCGGAGAAAATCGTCAGACGCCTTGGGGGAGGCCAGGTTACTGTGCTCGGCCGCTCAGCCGCGGCGTTGGATGTGCGCATCCCACTGCACGGTAAAGCCGACGCTGTCGACGAGGTCCTCGCGAAAGAGATGGGCTTAGCGGGCGAGGGTCACCTCGGTCTTTCCGGATCTGGTGTCCGATTTCAGAACGGTGAGTCCGACATTCTCGCGGACCAGTACGTCGCACACTGTTTTTGAACAAGGTAGGAGACCCAGTCCCCTTCTTTATAGAGGACGTGGTTATTTCTCATCGTCGTAGAACTGGACGGCCTTTCGCAGACGATCGGCGTGGTCGTAAATATCGACCAGCGTCTCGATCTGAACGCGCTCCTCATTCTTCTTTTCATCGAAGAGGCCGATCCGCTTCGTCTTTGAGTGAAAATGAAAGCGGCAGATTGGTTGCCGATTCGTATCGTCAAGGAGCACGTTGAAGTAGCTTTTGAGGTCGCGCTTCGCGACACGGCTCACGTCGACCACTTCTCGCAGGATCGCCTGCACGATCCGGTAGGCTTCGAGCTCCTCTTCGAGGGTCACTACTTCTCCGTCGACTTTGACCACGCCATCGGGAAGCTCGTCTTCCTTCTCTTCTTTCGGTAGCGACAGCTCCTCGGCGGCGCTGGCCTGCTCTTCCTGCAGGGCTGATGACAGACGCCCACGCACCTTGTCATGAACGAGTTGGTGGAGCGCCCCCTCGACAATGCTCCGAAACTGGTCACGGACGTTCTGAGTGATGCGTCCTTCATAAACCTTCCCCGTAAGCCAGTGGACGAACTCATCTTCTGGGTTGTGCCATTGATTTTCCAGGTACTTTCGGAGGGCCTTCCGATACTTCAGGTCGTGGGCCGCATCGATCATCTCATCCAGGTCAAACGTCGAGTTGCGAAGACCCTTCAGTTCCTCGACCTCCTGGTCGGTATACTCAAATAGATTGAGCTCGTGGAAGGGCCGCTCGTCCATCTTATTTGACTCCTCCAGATCGGAGAAAAAGCGGTACTTCACACCGTTGGTAAGGATTCCAATTCTGGCATCGGTGACCTGGAAGTAGCGGAAGAGCTGAGCCGCCTGGTCTACCGATAGCGTCTTGCCAACCGTTTTGCACTCAATCAGCACCGCTGGCTTTCCATCCTGCATGAGAGCGTAATCGACCTTCTCACCTTTCTGCTCGGCGAAGTCGGCGGTAAACTCGGGGATCACCTCTTGCAGGTCGTACGGGTCGTACCCAAGGCCCTTGATGAAGGGGATGATGAGAACGTGTTTTGTTGCCTCTTCACTTTCGATGCGCTCCACCTGGTCTTCAGCGCGGCTCGCGACTTGGTCGATTTCCTCTGCTAAATCCATGACTGTCTTAAGTATTTTTGAGTCTGACCCTTCGTCATGAGTGGTGGTCTGTTTTTGTAAATGAATTTTGCCAGGCGATGAGCGATGTGGATGATTCCTCAGTGAAAGACTTGAGCGAGGTTGTTCAAATTCTTTTCTAGAAAATAATACCTACGTTGAGTTCAAAATAAAAACGAAAAACGCAAATTTTTGCGTTTGAGGACAAAATTTTTACGTCACTTTAACAATAGACGACCCTGTGTGGGCCTCACGGGGCCTTGAAGATGCGTGTGCTGCGGGCTGTTGCCTTCTGTCCGGTGCCACGAGTGCGCTCAGGGGCGTTTTGGCCTTGCCTGTGCGGGCGCCTTACGGGCCGGCACGACTGTAGTGGCCGAGAGGTACGGTTTGCCATGTACGGCGGGTGAGGTGTCAGTATTGGATGGATGTCACAAGCCCATCCTCAAAGTATACGTACGCCGACTCGTACTGGGTGCCGTACTGTCGGTACACGAACTGCGCGCGCGTGCCATACTCGGCCCGGGTGCGATTGATGTCGGTCGGTCGGCCAATCGCCTCAACGACCTCCTTCTCGGTCATGCCCTGCTGTACCTTCTCCATATCCTGTGCCGTCAGGTGCACAAAAGCGCACGACGCCAGCGTGAGTGCAAGAAGGGCAGCGCTTGCAACGCGTCGAAGCGTAGTCATGGGACGGGGGAGTGTCTATGAGGTACAGTGAGTGTGCCCGCGCCTGTGCCCACATGTGGTCTGTTCCCGGTCTATTCGTCTTCCACGTGAACGAAGGTCACGCGCTTCTCCACACGACCGCCCCGAAGGTGCTCCCCGATCCGTTGCCGTAGCTTCTCGAACTTCGGGCTCGTGTCGTTAACGGCCTGGTTTACCGACGTGCGGGCCACGTCGAGTTGATCGGCAATATCGGACTGCGTGTACGGGCTTTCTTCGATTGCCGTAGCGGCCTCGTCTCGGAGCCCGTCTGTGTCATATTCGGTTCGCTTCATGGGGCGCGGAGTGGTTATTAGAACGTCACTCCCCCAGCGATTGAATGAATAAGTGGTTCCCCATCCGGGCTACATTCTTCGCATTTCTCCCCGGAACGAGTGTAGCCCTTTACGGGCAACAGGTAGTGCCTTGAAAAGACAGATGGGAAGCGGGTCTATCCCCGCGTGTGCGGGGTCACCGAGGCCGACTCACTAAGCATCGACCCCGAAAGCGGTCTATCCCCGCGTGTGCGGGGGCACCGGTTTTCGTATCGTCACTTGAAAGATAGAATCGGGTCTATCCCCGCGTGTGCGGGGGCACCCAGCTCCAGGGCGAGGCCGCTGTATTCGATGCGGGTCTATCCCCGCGTGTGCGGGGGCACCCCCGTCACGTCAGCCGTATGGATGTTGAGCCCGGGTCTATCCCCGCGTGTGCGGGGGCACCCATATTGATTTCAAAGAAGCGGCTTCCCGTCGAGGTCTATCCCCGCGTGTGCGGGGGCACCAAGACCACGCAGATTCATGGAAACCCCAAAAAGGGTCTATCCCCGCGTGTGCGGGGGCACCCCATGTCGGCCCCGCCACCCCCAGAAAAAAGAGGGTCTATCCCCGCGTGTGCGGGGGCACCGTCTCAAGCACTTGAAGGAGGAGGTGAAGGAGGGGTCTATCCCCGCGTGTGCGGGGGCACCCTGCCAACCCGAACGACGGGGACGTGGCGGCGAGGTCTATCCCCGCGTGTGCGGGGGCACCGCATCTCCTCATGCTTTTCAGAGAGGAATCTGAGGTCTATCCCCGCGTGTGCGGGGGCACCGTGCAACGCGGAGACGTGGAACGTGCATGAGGCGGTCTATCCCCGCGTGTGCGGGGGCACCTTGTTTGCATGTGTTGGTGATGGCTATTCATCGGGTCTATCCCCGCGTGTGCGGGGGCACCACGCCCTCTGCTCGGACCCGCCGGGCTGGCAGAGGTCTATCCCCGCGTGTGCGGGGGCACCAAAATGGTGGGAGCGTTCTACCCCTCAGACACAGGTCTATCCCCGCGTGTGCGGGGGCACCTCGTACATCACCAGCGCCACGCAGCATAAGCGGGGTCTATCCCCGCGTGTGCGGGGGCACCTGGACAGATCCGTGGGGTCGTAGATGGCGCCGGGGTCTATCCCCGCGTGTGCGGGGGCACCCCGGC
>CAJXLV010000061.1 GCA_913056185.1 uncultured Bacteroidota bacterium | reverse complement strand
TGGGCAGGGATGCAGCCCCGTGGGATAAGGGCGGAGACGCCCGCAGGAGAATCCCCCGCGCTTTGCCCCGGAGGGGTTCTCTTCGAGCAGCCGGGGGAGAAGTCAAAGTGTATGCGAGAGGGACGCGGCGACGCGCTCGGCCGCGGGGCACGCGGGGCCTGCTCGTGGAGCGACCGTCTCAGAAGCGGAGGTGGAAACGAAGCCCAATCCCGGACGCCCTCGGGACCGGCGCCGTAGGGGCCTGCGTCGATGCACGCGTGGGGGAACGGGCTTCAGGGGGGGCGCTCCCGCCGGTGGGGCGGACGCGAAGGGCAAGGTCCTCGCCCACGTCGAACGTCAGCAGATGGGCGCTCACGTAAGCGTCGAGCACGGTGAGGGCGTAAAACAGGCCCGTGCCCAAGATGGCCAGATCGCGCCAGCGGCGATACTTATCGCGCAGGCGCCGGAGCTGACGACCGCTCACGTCACTTCCAGGGGACGCGCCGAGGCGATCGGCCGCCCGTTCGTACTCGCTCCGAAAGTCCTGGTACGGATTGGGGTCTCCCTCCCCCACGACGAACAGATTGGCGCGGCGGAAGAGGCGGTAGCGACGGTTCATTTCATAGATGGCGTAAGCGCCTCCCGCCAGTCCGGCGTAGACGAACGGCATTTTGTAGTACTGGCGATTGTAGAACTGCCCCCATCCGGGCACAGCCGCAGCTCGCCAGAGCGCCCCCCGGGGCGAGTGCGTCGGGGAAAAGCCGCGTTCTTCGAGCAACGCAGCCCGCACGCTGTCGGGCTGGGCCTGGACGCACGCTGGGGCTCCGCCCAGGAGAAGCGCCGCAAGCAGCCCGAGCCCGAAGCCGAGACGATGCATAGGTGGGACAGGAAGGCCTACAAACGGACGGACAACACACGATCACAGCAGCCCCCTGCCCCCACGCCGCCTGCTGCCTCCTCAGGATTTTCCATCCAGGATTGCCTCCAGGACGCGCTCCAGGTCTTCTTCGGAGTAGTACGCGATCTCGATGGTGCCCTCGCCGTCGTCCGTGTGCCGGATCTGAACCTGGGTGCTGAGGCGGGAGCGGAGGCGGGCACGCAGGGCCTCCAGTTGCAGATCGTCGCGGTCGGGGGCGTCGGGCGAGGGCGTCGCCGCCTCGTCCGTCGGCGTGTCCACCGCCTCCTCGTCTGCCGTCTCCTCGTCTGCCGCCGCGTGCCACGCCCGCACGCGTTCCTCCACCGCCCGCACCGAGAGGTCTTCCGCAATCGTCTCCTGCAGCAGCGTCGTCTGAGCCTCCGTATCGTCGAGCGCCACGAGGGCGCGGGCGTGGCCCATGCTCACCTCCTTGTCGCGCAGGGCGGCCTGAATGCGGGGCGGCAGGCGGAGCAGACGGAGGAAGTTGGACACCGTGGCCCGGCTCTTGCCGACCCGCTCCGCCACCTCTCCTTGCGTGAGGTCACACTCCTCCACAAGGCGCTGGTACCCGAGGGCAATCTCAATGGGATTGAGCTCCTCGCGCTGCACATTTTCTACAAGGGCCATCTCCAGCATCTCCGCCGAGTCGGCCTCGCGGACGAACGCCGGAAGATGGTCCACCCCGGCCCGCCGCGCCGCCCGAAGCCGTCGCTCCCCAGAGATGATTGCAAACTCGCCCTCATCCAGCGCCCGCACCGTAATGGGTTGAATGATGCCGAGCTGCTCGATGGAGGCCGCCAGCTCATCGAGGGCCGCCTCTTCAAACTGCTGGCGGGGCTGGTACGGGTTGGGGCGGATGCGCTCCACGGCCACCTCCGCCACGCGCCCAAGCAGCCGGGTGCCGTCCTCAAACTGGTAAAGCTGCGATTGCGTCTCACCGGCGCTCGCGTCGTCGCCCGCCGCGTCTGCGTCCGGGGCGCCCTCCTGACCGTCGGGCAGAAGTGCGCTGAGGCCTTTGCCAAGTGCTGATTTTTTGCTCATGACGAGTCCAGAAATCGACGGAAAAGGATGTGAACGTGGCCCGTCCCTCCCCGCCTCGGGGCACGGGCCCGCGATGGTTGAGACGAGGGCTGGAGCAGGACCCGGGGGCCTCTTCGATCCGCCCCCCTTGGCCTTCTCAACCGCTCTGCCCCCCGCGTCCGTAGTGCCCGCAGGAATCAGATGGACAGCCCATCGGCCGACGGAGCAGAATCGGCCTCCGACTCCGGGGAGCGCTCACCAATTGCGTCGGTGAGGGTTTCTTGGTCGTCTGGCGGAGGCGAGGGGGTCGGCGTTTCGCCGGACGCCTCCCCGTTGCGGAGAGGCGCCGTGCCTACCTCCATCGCGTTGTTCTCGAGAATTTCCCGGGCCAGCGCGACGTAGTTCTGGGCCCCCCGGCTGGAAGCCTCGTACAGCAGGGCCGGCTTCCCAAAGCTGGGCGCCTCTGACAGGCGAACATTGCGCTTCACAATGGTCTCGAAGACACGCTCGCCAAAGTAACGGCGCACCTCGTCCGCCACCTGGTTGGAGAGCCGGAGGCGCGTGTCGAACATGGTCATGAGCACGCCCTCAATCTCGAGACCGGCGTTGAGGTGCTGCCGAACAATTTTGATGGTGTTGAGCAACTGCCCCAGCCCCTCCAGCGCAAAGTATTCGGCCTGCACCGGAATAAGCACCGAATCAGCCGCGGTGAGCGAGTTGAGCGTGAGCAGCCCCAGCGACGGAGGGCAGTCGATGACGATGAAGTCGTACTTGCGCCGCACCGGCGGCAGGGCGGCGCTCAGGAGCTTCTCCCGCTGTGCCTCGTCGATGATTTCAATCTCGGCCCCCACCAGGTCGATATGGCTCGGCATCATGTCGAGGAACGGCATCTCCGTCGTCGTGATGGCGTCGGGAGCCTCCACCTCTCCAATGAGAACCTCGTAGACGGAGGGGTCCCCCTCGTCGGTCTCAACGCCCACGCCGGACGTACAGTTGGCCTGTGGATCAATGTCCATCAGAAGCGTGGGGTGCTCCGTGGCGGCCAGCGACGCGGCAAGGTTGATGGCCGTCGTTGTCTTGCCAACGCCTCCCTTCTGATTTGCAATCGCAATGACTTTGCCCATAGCAGACGTCAGGGGAATCTCGCTCTCAGGACGTTTCCGGTCGATGTGTGCATTCCAAGGTACGAAACGGCCCCGCCCAATGTCTACCCAGGCACAGAGGGCCTGCCGTACACATCGGATCACTCTTTACAGGATAAGGGTTTATACCACGTTTCGGACACCATCCCCGTTGCGCGGGGGAAAAGTCCGAACCGGTGTTTCCCTGCCAGTGTTCTGCCGGGCCGCCGTACCGCCCGGTGCGTCCTCGATCGTTCTGTACAGCCCCTGGATCCCTTCCCATGGCCCGCCGCATCGTCTTGTCGTCCGACTCGGACGAGCCGTCGCGGTCGCCGGAGGACCTCACGATCGACTACGCGGACGACCTCAACGAGCAGCAGTACGCCGCGGCCACGGCGGGCGACGGGCCGCTCCTCATCGTGGCGGGGGCGGGCACGGGCAAGACACGCACCCTCATCTACCGCCTCGCCTACCTGGTGGAGACGGGGACGCGCCCTCAGCAGATTGTGCTGCTCACCTTCACGCGCCGGGCGGCCAACGACATGACGGCCCGCGCCTCCCACCTGCTCGACGGCCGCTGCGAAAAGGTACGGGGCGGCACGTTCCACGCCTTCTGCCTGGAAACGCTCCGGCAGCACGCCGAAGCGATCGACTTCCCCCGCAACTTCACGGTGCTCGACGCAGCCGATGCCGCCGACGTGCTCGGCGTAATTCGGGCCCGCGGCGACTACGGGGACGGGGAGGAGCGCTTCCCGCAGAAAAACACGCTCTACTCGATGTTCTCCTCGGCCACCAACCGCGACGAGACGCTGGGCGAGGCCCTGACGACGCGCTACCCGCAGTTTGCGACTCTGCACGCGGAGCTAAAGCAGCTCCGCACCGAGTACCGGCAGTACAAACAGGCGCACGGGCTCATGGACTTTGACGACCTGCTGGAGCGCACGCTGGAGCTCTTCGAACAAAACGACGACGTGCGCCACCAGGTGGCGAGCCGCTGCCGACACGTGCTGGTGGACGAGTACCAGGACACCAACGCGCTGCAGGCCGAACTGGTGAAAACGTTCTCGTCGGTCCACGGCAATGTCACCGTGGTGGGCGACGACGCGCAAAGCATCTACAAATTCCGCGGGGCCGACTACCGCAACATCTTCCGCTTCCCCGACGAGTTCGACGACGCGGAGGTCCTGAAGCTGGAGCGCAACTACCGCTCCACGCAGCCGATCCTGGACCTCGCGAACTACGTCATCGAGCAGGCGGACCGCTCGTACGACAAGACGCTCTTTACGGAGACGACGGAGGGGGCGCTGCCGGCCGTGGTGCCGGCGGCGGACGGCGACATGGAGGCCCGCTTCGTGGCCGAGATGGTGCTGCGCCTGCGCGAGCAGGACGTCCCCCTCAGCGACGTGGCGGTGCTCTTCCGCAGCAGCCACAACGCGTACGACCTGGAGGTGGAGCTCAACCAGCGCAACATTCCGTTCGTGAAGTACGGCGGGATGAAGCTGAACGAGGCGGCCCACATCAAGGATGTACTCGCGCACCTGAAGGTGGTGGAGAACCCGCAAGACGCCGCCTCCTGGAACCGGGCGCTGCAGCTCATCCACGGCATCGGCCCCAAGACAGCGCGCTCCCTCATCGAGTGGACCACCGAATCGGCCGAGGACCCGCTCGCGCTTGGCGACGGCGCGCCGTTCTCCGACCGGTACGCCGCACGGCTCAAGCAGCTGTTTTCGACGCTCCGCCACGTCCGCAAAGAAGACACCTCCGTGAACGAGCAGGTAGAGGCAATCCTGGACTACTACCAGCCCCTCTTCGAAAATACGTACGCTGATGACCACCCCAAGCGCGCGCCGGACCTGGAGCACCTGGCGGGCCTTGCCGCCAACTACGCGTCGCGCCAGCGCTTCCTGTCGTCCCTCACGCTCGATCCCATCGAACTCACCGCCCTCGACCAGGAGGCGGAGGACAACGAGGAGCCGCCCCTCGTCCTGTCGACCATCCACTCGGCGAAGGGCCTCGAATTCCACACTGTCTTTGTCCTCCGGGCGATCGACGGCACCCTTCCCTCCCGCCATGCCCTGCGCGAGGACGGCGGGGTGGACGAGGAACTGCGCCTGTTCTATGTTGCGGTCACGCGGGCGGAGGAGGACCTCTTCATCTCCTACCCGATGACGCAGTACCGGCGCGGGCAGGGCGAATACATGACCACGCCGAGCCGCTTCATTGACGACATCCCCGAGGACGTGCTCGAACCGGTGCAGCTGGTCGACGAGGAGGCTGTCGACGAGGAGGCTGTCGACGAGGCGGACGCCCCCGCCCCGCCTCAAACCGGAGACGCCGCTTCCACGGAGAACGAACGCCCCGAGGACGACGTCCCCTCCCCACCGGACGACCCCACGGACGCCGACGGCCTGCCGTTTTAACGCTTCATCCCCTCCGTTCCAACGCCTCTTATGGAGAAGCACCGCGGCCGCTCCATTTCGCCCGACGCCCCCGACGCGGCCGAGGTGCCGCTCGACATTGTCGAGGTCGGCCTGGAGCGGCTCGACACGATCCGGCGCCTCAACCTCGAGATCTTCGACGACGAGCACATCATCAAGACCTTTGAGCGCGACGACCTGCTCATCTTACTCGCCTGCTCAGGGAGCACCGAGGTGGGCTTTAAGATCGGCTACCAGCTCAACGCGACTACATTTTACAGCGCCAAGGGGGGCGTCCGCCCGCCCTACCGCCGCAACGGCATCGCCCGGGCGCTCCTCTACGCCATGCTCCATGTGGTGGCCCGGCGCGGCTACGACCGGTTCGTCTACGACACGTTTCCCAACAAGCACCCTGGCATGACCGTCCTCGGCCTCGACGAAGGGTTCGAGGTGGTCCGGGCCGGATACAGCACCCAGTACCAGGACTACCGGCTCCGCTTCGAATGGACGTTCGACGAACCAGGTGACTAATACCACAGTGCAGCCGTCTCGCCAGACGGCTCCCCCCTCCTGACTGCTCCAAGAATACCACCAGGTATATGGATCGAGACGCCGCCAAGAAGGCCGCCGCGGAGGCGGCCGTTCACTTCGTTGAGGATGGCATGTGCCTCGGGCTCGGCTCGGGCTCGACGACTGCCTACGCCCTCGAATTCCTCGGCCGTCGCATTCAGGACGATGGCCTGGACGTGCGCGGCGTCCCCACCTCTTTCGCCACCGAGCGGCGGGCCCGCACCCACGGCATCCCCCTTACGTCGCTCGACGACGATCCGACGCTCGACCTCGCCCTCGACGGGGCCGACGAGGTGGACGATGCGCTGCAGCTGATTAAGGGCGGTGGAGGGGCGCATTCGCGCGAAAAGGTCGTGGCATACCAGGCCGAGCGCTTCGTGGTCGTCGTGGACCCGACGAAGGACGTCGATCGGCTCGGGGCCCAGTTCCCCGTCCCTGTGGAGGTCCTCCCGATGGCCGCCGCGCCCGTAATGCAAACCCTGGAGGACATCGGGGCCACCCCGACGCTTCGTGCGGCCGCGGCAAAGGACGGCCCCGTCATTACCGACCAGGGCCTCTGGATCCTCGACGCGCAGTTTCCCGACGGCATCCCCGACCCGGTGGCCCTCAACCGCCACCTCAATGATCGCCCCGGCGTTCTCGACCACGGCCTCTTCCTCAACCTCGCCACTGACGTGCTCGTAGGTCACCCCGACGGCAGCACGACCCACCGCACCGGTCCGTAGCGTCAAGGCAGCGACAGGACGACGCGGGAAAGGCGTACAGGAGATGCTCAGGGGGCGCACAAAAAAAACGCGCACCCCCTCCCGACCATTGTCGGAGCGCGGTGCGCGCTCCTCCTTCAAAATGGCGAGGCCCCGTGCTATTGCAGACGGAACGTGACCGGGAGCGACATCTGCACCTTCACCGGCTTGCCCCGCTGCTTCCCAGGCGTAAAGCTCTGCTCCCTCACAGCCTTTACGGCCTCCTCGTTCAAGAGCTTGTGCACTCCGCGCACCACCTTCGGATTGGTGACGTTGCCCTGCTCGTCCACCACAAACTGGACGATTACACGGCCCTCGATGCCCGCTTTTTTCGCAAACTCGGGATACTCGACCGATTTCTGCAGCGAAGCCATGCCGCCCTTCAGCTGTGGCTGATTCTCGACGACCATGAAGATCTCTTGCTCTTCTTCCTCTTCCTCCTCTTGTTTGGGCGGCCCCTGACTCACGTCCAGTTCCTGATCGAGGTCCAGCGAAGCGTCAAAGTCGACGTCTTGCTGGTCGATCACCTCATTGTTGGGGACCTCCTGCGGGACCGGCGGCTTGGGCGGAGGCGGGGGCTCCTTCTCCTGCTTCGTTTGCTGAATCTGCTTCATGTCCACGGTCTCTTGTTCCTCCATCTGCACCTTAAAGCTGCTCTGGGAGGACATGTCCACGCGGAACGCGACGATGAGCAGGGTGAGCGAAAGGACCAGCCCGATCTGCACGTACAGGGGGTACTGGCTGTGAAGGTCCGCTCCTTCTTTCTTGCGTAAAGCCATGGGGGATGCCGTTGGTTTGAAACGTTGCGGGCGCGGGGGCGCACGGGAATTTCACAGACCCGCGCAGCCCTGTACATTCCCACGGACTCGATGTTTCGGGCGTTGTGGCGGGCGCCGGGAGATGGGCAGTGGGGATGGGCAGAGCGGAGGCGGGCGCGGACCGGCGCAGAAGCCTCCCGGCGGGTGCATCAGGATTCGGGAGAAGGCGAGCGGGCCGGGCGTACGTGGTAGGCATAATAGCCCACAAAGGCGAGCACGAAGCCCACGAGGTCTGCCGTGGCATCGTAGGGATCAGCGATGCGCTGCACCGGCAGTAGGTGCTGGTAGAGCTCTGTGCCGACCGCAAAAAGCGCCCCGACCACGAAAAGCACCCCTCCCCGCGACCAAAAGCAGCGCGCCAGGTCATGCGCTGCCGGCGGGCATAGTCCCCGTAGCCACAAGACCCCAAACCCAGCAAAGAGGACAACATGAGCGACTTTGTCTGCCCCCATTGCCGGCCGCGCCGCCCCAAACGACTCCGCCGGGAGGCTAAGGGCAACGACAATCCCCACCGTCCACACCCCTGCGAGGAGTCGGTAGTGGACAGTTGACAGCGGCAGAGTGAATCGCATAGAAATGGCATTGGCAGATGGAAGGCAGCCGAATCGCCCCGCGTGCGAGACCCCCTGAGACGCCCCGTCTCACTCGCTACTGCGCCCCAAATCGCTCAGCGGCGACACGAGGAAGTGTCTCGATAAGATCGGTCGCCGTCATGGATCGCGGGTCATGGGTGGCGGCATACCGCTCCGCCGCGGCGCCGCCCACGTGGAGGGCCGTCGTTGCCGCCGGGACGGGCGCGAGGCCCTGCGCCAGCAACCCGGCGCACTGGCCCGCCAGCACGTCTCCGCTGCCGGCCGTAGCCAGGGCGGACGTGTGCGTGCGCCCAAGAAGGGTCGTCCCCTCTGTCCCCGCCACAATGCTCGGGGCCCCTTTCAGCACGCACGTCGCCCCCCACCGGCGGGCATAGGCCTGCGCAGTGCGTACCCGATCGGTGAGGTCGACCGCCTCGCCCGCCAGCCGTCGAAACTCCCCCGCGTGCGGCGTGAGAACCCACGGCGCCTCTCGCCGGGCGGCCCAGGCGTCCATGTCATCGGCAAGTGCATTGAGGCCATCCGCATCGAGCACGAGCGGCACAGACGTCTCGACGACCAGTCGGCGCACGAATGCCTCCGTGCCCGGCGCACGGCCGAGCCCGGGCCCCACCACCAGCGCATCAGCCGTCTCCAGGGCCTCAGCGAGCGCGGTGAGGGCAGCGTCGGGGACAAGGCCGGCATCATCGGCCGGGAGGGCCCGTGTGGGCACAGTGGAAAGGCGGCCGGCAAGGGTTGGTTGCACCGTTTCGGGGCAGGCGCACTGCACGTATCCCGCGCCGCTCCGTGCGGCCGCCCTCGCCGCCAGGGCCGGCGCCCCCGTGTACTGGGGCGCCCCCCCCACGACCAGTGCCGTGCCCACGCTGTACTTGTACGCATCGTGGCGTCGGGGGGGCCACCACGCCCGTACAGCCGCGTCGGTGGTCTGCCGGGCGCACCCCGGCTGAGCAGCCGCACGGTCGAGCACGAAGGGAGGGATGCCGATGTCGACCACATCCACAGGCCCGGCGTGCGGCGGCCCCTCGCCCACTCGTAGGCCCACCTTCGGCGCCGCCATTGTCACCGTTCGATCGGCCCGAACGGCTGTGCCAAGCACTGCGCCGGTGTCGCTGTGGAGGCCGGTGGGCACATCGAGGGCGACCGTGGGGGCCGTGCGCTCGTTCACCCAGTCTACGAGGCTGCGCACCGGCTCGCGCACGTCGCTCGTGAGGCCGGTACCCAGCAGCGCGTCGACGTAGAGGCGCGGGCGCAACGCGTTGGCCGTCTCGCTGAGCGCGTCGAGATCCCCCCCTCGCCCCACTGTGATGCGCTGGCCGGCCGCCCCGTTGGCCTGAAGGTGGCGCAGCAGGGAAAGGGTGTGCGCAGCATCCTCACTGAGGGCATCGGGAGGGCTTGTCAGAACGACGTGCACACGAACGCCGTTGGTCGCCAGATGCCGCGCGACCACAAGGCCGTCGCCCCCATTGTTGCCCTTGCCGCACAAGACCATCACCGCGTCGCCGCGGAGCGGACCGTAGGCGTCTTGGATGCGCTCCGTACAGCCCCGCCCGGCGACTTCCATAAGCGTGCGGCCGGAGAGGCCGTACTCGTCGATGGTGTAGCGGTCGGCCGCACGCATGGCATCGGCCGTGAGCGCCGGGGGGCAGTGGGCAACGCCGTGGGGCATGGGAGCAGCGTGGACGGAAGCGAAGGCAGGCTGGCGAGGAGGTTGGTCAGGGGGCCGGAGGCGGCGAGGCGACGGGGGCGAGCACCGGAATGCGCAGCGGCGCCGGCACCTCTGTGGTCCATCGGGGGCGGGCCTCCACCGGCGCCTGCAGCCACGTCACCGGCTCGGCAGGCACGTACGGCTGCAGCTGTCCCGCATCCCAGCGCCCGTTTTGGTTGCGGTCGAGGTACGCCCGGAAGCGATACGCCCCCTCCGGCACCCCCTCAACCACAAACGCCTCGCCGAGCGATGTGATCACGCGCCGCGGCGGTACAGGCAGCGAGGGGTCCTCAGGAAGAAGCTCCACCGCGACCGGGGCCCGCGCCGTATCCGGTGCTGCGGTGGTATCGGGGACCGCTGCGCTGTCGCGTGTGGAGGGAGCCGTCGTACGGCGTGTCGTCGTGCGGGAGACGCTGCGGGCCGTATCCACCACCCGCACGCGCCCCTCCAGCGCCCCGAGTGCAGCCTGCGGGACACGCCGGAAGCGGCGCCGGTAGGTAGTGTCGGGCCGCGCAAACGCTCCTCCCTCCACCACCACCTCCACACTCTCGCCTGGCTCCAGGGACGCCTCGAACTGCAGGGCGTACGCGGTGCCCTGCTCGGTAGAGAGCGAGAAGGCACGGGCCGCCCCAGCGGTATCCTGGGCCGCAACGCCAGCCTGGAGGGCGGCAGAGTCGGGCGCCTGGCTAAACTGAAGGGCGGGCGATACGCCAGGCAAAAGGGGGCGCGCGCCAGTAGAGTCTCGTGGGAGGTCGGCGGGCACAAAGCGACGGAAGCGCGTGCGCGCCGTGTCGGGCCGCGTGGTGGCCCGGAAGCGCGCCGTATCCGCGGCCAGCGGCTGCCCAAGCGTATCCGTCAGCGCCCCGGCCTGCAGGGGAAGGCGATAGGGACGATCCGCCATGGGCGCCGTGCGCACCACCACCGTCCTGGATCGATCGGGGGCCCGGTGTACCCCCCGCACCGGCAGCCGCCTCCCCGTTGCCGAATCGCGGGGCGCCCACGCGGCAGCGGCACGGGTCTGAAGGCGGATCGGCTCGCTGAACTGGAGGCGGAGACGCTGTCGGCTTGCCGGCCGCACCTGCTGCAGCTGCGGCGCGGTGGTGTCGCGCCTCGCAAGGAGCCACGGAACTGGCACCGGGGGCGCTCCACTATCGGCGCGGAGCACCGGGGCCGGCGGCACGGCCGCGGGCTCTGTAGCATCGGGGCGGCGGTTGCGGTTGTTGTCGCGAAGTGCCAGGACGTAGTAGCGCCCCTCCCGCAGATACTCGAACGCGAACGCTCCGTTGTCGTCCGTCTGCGTGCGGTAGCTGGGACGCTCCGGAAGTGGACGCGGGGGGCCTGTGCGTCCGGGCGGCAAGACGTAGGCGTAGACATCCACCTGCGAGAGGGCCGCCCCGGTGCGGCCCCGCACCACACGCCCCGCCAACGTCCCGCGATTGATGCGGGGCCCCGTCGAGAAGGCCACCGTCAGCGGGCGCTCCAGCGAGACCCCGCGGGCGTCGCGCAGGCTGGTATCGAGCGTAAAAAGGTACGTGGTACTGTCGCGCAGGGGCGACGGGAACTCAATTTCGGCGGTGCGCCCGCTCCACTCTACCGACGGCCGCTGCTCAAACGTAGGGGTTACGGACAATGCCTCCGAAAAGGCACTCCGCTCGATGTACTCCGAAAATTCGATGCGCAGCGTCTCCGTACCGGTCGATACGTTCACGGTATCGCGGACCGGGGTGGTGCGCACGACCGTCGGCGGGGTGGTATCGCGGGGGCCGCCGCTGGGCGCTACGGGATTGGCACAGGCGGCAACGATGCCGAGCAGCACCATGGCTCCAACAGCGGCACACGCGGCCTGCCGAAACTCTGGGGAATGGGGCGGGCGGGGACCGCGGGACATAGCGAGGCGCAGGCGGAGCAGGGCGCGGGCGTGCGAAAAATGGAGCCCCCTCCTTCGGCGGCGGGGCGTGGACGTGCAACGGCGCACAGAGGTTTCGAGCCGTCCGTGCGCGGCCGGTGCCGAGCCGGGCGGGGGCGGAGGAGATGCGGCTACGCATAAATTCCCCGCATCCGAAGGGCCTCTGCCACGCGGCGTACCCCCACCACGTAGGCGGCGATCCGCAACGACACGTCATACTCCTCGGCCGTGGCATACACCTTGTCAAACGCCGTTTCCATCATGCGGTCGAGGCGGCGGTTGACCTCCTCCTCCGTCCAGAAAAAGCCCTGCCGGTTCTGCACCCATTCGAAATAGGACGCCGTGACCCCGCCCGCATTGGCGAGGATGTCCGGCACCACAAGCACCCCTTTGTTCTGAAGCACCGCGTCGGCGGCGGGATGGGTCGGGCCATTGGCGCCTTCCGCAATGATGCGCGCCGTTACGTCCTCCGCGACGGAGCGGTCGATCTGGTCCTCCTTCGCAGCCGGCACCAGGACATCCACATCCAGTGTCAGGAGGTCTTCGTTGGTGAGGGGCTGGGCCGCCTCATATCCCTCCAGCGTGCCGCCTGTCCGCTCTGCGTGCGCCCGCATCTCCGAGAGATTGAGGCCGTTCTCATTGTAATAGCCACCGGTCACGTCGCTCACCGCCACCACCGAGCATCCCTGTTCGGCGAGCAGCGCGGCCGCCGTTGCCCCCACATTCCCAAACCCCTGCACCGCCACCGTACACTCGCTCGGCGCCAGCCCAACGCGCTCCAGGGCCGCGAGCGTCACCGTCATCACACCACGGCCCGTGGCCTGGCGCCGCCCTTCCGAGCCCCCCAGCCCCACCGGCTTGCCGGTCACCACCGCATTTTCGGTCTTGCGAGCGTGCATGGAATACGTGTCCAGCACCCACGCCATAATCTGCTCGTTGGTGTTCATGTCGGGCGCGGGGATGTCCTTGTTCGGCCCAAACACGTCAAACAGATCGGCCGTGTACCGGCGCGTGAGGCGTTCCAGTTCGCCCGGGCTCATCTCATTCGGATCGCAGACGACCCCGCCCTTCGCTCCGCCGAACGGCAGGTCCACGAGCGAGCACTTCCAGGTCATCCATCCCGCCAGTGCCTTCACCTCGTTGAGCGTCACGTCCGGCGCAAACCGAATGCCGCCCTTGCTGGGGCCAAGCACGTCGTTGTGAATGACACGGTACCCCTCGAACACTTTTACACGCCCCGAATCCATTTCGACGGGGATGGACGTCACGTGCATCCGGGCCGGGCGGCAGAGGTATTCGTAGAAACCGGGGCTGAGCTCCAAAATCTCGGCGGCCACATCAAAGCGCTCCATCATGGACTGGAACGGGCTGTCGCGGTCGATGGGCGCGGGCTCGCGGTAGGCCGACCGCTCGTAGACATCAAACTTGAAGGGCATGGGAGGGGGCAATTGTCTGTGAAACAGGCGCGTGGAGCGCGGGAGGCGTCAGAACCTGTCGGGCAGGGCACCTGCGGCCTGCGCTGTCGCGGCGCTCCTGCACCGCGCCACAGGATCTGCGCGCGGAGCTCATCAGTCGCGCCGCTCGTGTCGGCTTCGCCCTTCCTTCAAACAGGGCCTCACGTCCTCTCGTGCTCGTTGGCTGCGGGCAACGAGCACTCGCTGCCCGCGCTTGCCAGCGAATCGTGTACAGGCCCGAACGATTTGGAGGGTCGCTGGTTGCCCTGCGGCCCTGCCCTCGCAACAGAGAGGTGTCGCCTCGTCCCGGTGCGGACGGGCGGAGGCGACCGCATCCGTCGGTTTTGTGCATCAGCGCCCTGCTTTTATGCCCGCCCCTCTTTCCAATCGTCTTCGGAAAGCCATTGCCAGCCTCCGCCGCCGCCGGGGCCGCCAACGCCACAACCAGACGCTCGTCGAAGGCCCGCGCGCACTCCGGGCGGCCCTGGATGCGGACGCACCGCTGGTGTCGGTCGTCGTGACGCCCGATGCGCAGGCAACGCCGGAGGGGCAGGCCCTCTTGGCCCGGGTGACCGCACCTGTGTACGAGACAGATGCGGACACCTTGGCGTCGCTGGCCGATGTGGAGACGCCGCAAGGCATGGTGGCGGTGGCAGAGCGCCGGCTCCGTGCCCCCGAAGAACTACCGGGTCGCCTCGACGATGCCGGAACGGTGCTCCTGCTGGATGGCGTGCAAGACCCCGGCAATGTGGGCACACTGTTGCGCACTGCGGCCTGGTTTGGGGCCGACGCGGTGGTGGCAGGGCCGGGCACGGCGGGGCTGTACGGCCCCAAGGTGATGCGCGCTGCCGCCGGGGGGCACTGGGCACTTCCGTTGTCCCGGGCCGAGGCGCTGGGTCCGCTCCTGGATGCGCTGCGCCGCCGGGGCGCGTCCCTCTACGGGGCCGACCTGCAGGGCATCGAGGCGCGCTCTTGGCGGCCCGCCCGCCCATCGGCCTTGGCCCTGGGCAGCGAGGCGCACGGCCTCAGTGCGGCCGTGCTTGATCGCCTCGATGCGGCGGTGCTTCTGCGAGGCGCGCCGCACCGCCCCGCGGCCGAGTCGCTCAATGTGGCCGTGGCCGGAGGCATTCTCCTGTACGAGTGGCTGGGGGCGTAAGCGGCCGCCGCCCAGCGGCCGCCCGTCTGGGCGAGATGAGGCCCCCGACCGGCTGGCAACGACGACCAAGCGCAATTCTGTGAAGACCGAAGGAACGACGTTATGTCCCCAGGGGCGTATGTGTCTACACGGGTCCATCTCTCCTGGGACGCATTTCTCCCAGAGCCCGGTCTCTTGGTGGGGGTCCGGGCTTTTTTGTTTCTCCCCTGTCGCCATGGAGAACCGACGCGCCCGTCCTCCGCCGGTGCCCCCTGGCCGTCTGCCCCATCTGCAACAGGGCTTTGCGGACGCTTTGCGCGCTGCACTGCTGTGCGGCAGCCGCCTGGGAAACGGAGACCGCCCGTGCGCATTGAGTCCGGACCCGTTTTGTTGTCGCTTCTCTTCTGTCACGATTCTGCGGATCCTTCATGCCCACCTACACGATCATTGGCTTTGAGAAAGACGGCTTTTCCCCCTTTTCGAGCGTCGCCACCGCCGATACGCCCGCCAAGGCGGCCCAAAAAGCCATTCAGGACACCTTCATCAAAACCCGCGGGCGGCGCCCCCCGGAGGCGGAAGCGCTGGCGCAATTGGAAAACGAGACGGGACTGTTCGTCGTGGGCATTCTGGAGGGCGACCACGACAACCTCAATGAGATCGTGGACCACTACGAGCAGTGGTGAGCGGGCTTCTTTCTGGACGAGCATGGCGCGCCATGCCGCAAGGTGGCACGGAGCTGTGCGGCGGCTTCCGGGAGGACTCGTCGGTGTCCCGTCGCTGGCTCCTCCCCGTCTCTGCCTGTGGGCCGCATGCAACCAGCGGATCAATCGATCGTCGGGAGAGGCCTCTTTTTTCGCTTCTCCCTTTCCGCGTAGCCATGCCCCCAAAGAGGCCACTGCCCTCGCCGCCCGGGCCACGCCGATCAGACCGACCCAGCGGGCACCCCGTACACCCGTCATCTCCTGCGTGTGATGCAGGCCCGTCGGCGTCTTTGCCGGAGCCCTCCCGAGGAGCCGCTGGCGTGAAAAACAGAAGATCCCCGCTCCGCCCGAAGGCGACGCGGGGCATCAAGAACGACAGCCGTGCAGAAGGTCGCCGCAGGGCGAGGGCATCGGGGACGAGAGTGGTGGGCCCTCCTGGATTTGAACCAGGGACC
>CAJXLV010000060.1 GCA_913056185.1 uncultured Bacteroidota bacterium | reverse complement strand
ACCGGATCGACGCGACCGGCGACGACCGGGACACCGAAACGCAGGTGATTCCCGAGATTGAGACGGCTGTCGAGGAGCTTGCCCGGCTGGTGCAGACGCTCAATAACTGGAACGTGTACCGGGTCCTCATCACATCGGACCATGGCTTTCTCTACGCCGAGAATGAAATCCCGGACTCGATGAGGGAGTCCTTTCCGGAGGCGGAGGGCACTCGGCTCCGAAAAAGCCGATCCCTCGTGGCCGAGCGCATCGAAGGAGATCACGGATACCGGTTTCCGCTTCGGTCCCTTAGTGATGTGGACGAGGACTTGACGGTGGCCGTCCCGCGAGCCGTGAACCGGTACCGTCTGCGTGGGGCGGGCAAACGGTTTGCCCACGGCGGGGCGAGTCTGCAGGAGATGATCGTGCCGACGATGGAGGTCCGGAAGGCCCGAAAAGACGTGGCCGAGAAGGTCGGCGTGCGCCTGCTGTCGGAGGATCGCGAAATCAGCACCGGCGCGCTTACCGCTCACCTTCTGCAAACCGAGTCCGTCTCCGACGGGCGGCAGCCCCGGACCGTCCACGCCGCGCTTTATGACGAGCGAACCATCGTGTCCGAAGAAGAGACGTTCACGCTCGATGCCCGGTCCGAAGATCCGACCGAACGGAAAGAAAAGCTCGTCCTGACGCTCGGATCGGAGGCGAACGCCCTCACCTTTTGTACGCTAAAGGTCTTTGATGTGGAGGACCGCCTTAATCCTCTCATCACCCAGAAATATTCCATCAAGCAGCTCATTGAGCGGGACTTTTGACCGCTTCCGCCTGTGAGAGCGGCGCTCATGCCTCCCACTGCACGTCTTTCTCAATTGACCGCACCCCCCGATGGAGGACCTCGACGGACGCCCTACGACCGGCCTACAGCGAAAAATCGTCGACCACTTCGAAGGAAAGGTCGTGCGCAAGGACCTAACCCAACTGGTGAAGGGCAACGCCGTGGTGCCCTCCTACGTGCTGGAGTACCTCCTCGGCCAGTACTGCCCCACCGACGATGAGGACCTCATTCGTCGGGGCGTCGAGAAGGTCCGCGACATCGTGAACCGCCACTACGTCCACCGCGACGAGTCCGAACTCGTCAAGTCGGAGATCCGCCAGAAGGGCACCCACAAGATCATCGACCGCGTCTCCGTGTCGCTAAACGAGAAGCGAGACGTGTACCTGGCGACGTTCTCCAACCTCGGAATTAGCGGCGTTGAGATCGCCGAGGAGACCGTTACCCAACACCCGAAGCTCCTCACCGGGGGCGTCTGGTGCATCGTCGACATGGAGTACCTTCACGCCGAGGACTCGGCCCGCTCCCCGTGGGTGATTGACACCATCAAGCCGATCCAGCTTGCGGGGTTTGACCTCGACGAGTACACCAGCCTGCGCTCCAACTTCGATCTGGAGGAGTGGATCGACCTGGTCGTTCAGAGCATCGGCCTAAACCCGGAGAGCTTCGGTCGCCGCACGAAGCTCCTTCACCTCGTCCGTCTGATTCCCTTCTGCGAGCGGAACTACAACTTCATCGAGCTGGGGCCGAAGGGGACTGGCAAGTCGCACATCTTTTCGGAGTTCTCCCCCCACGGCATTCTGATCTCCGGCGGCGACGTGACCAAGGCGAAGCTCTTCGTCAACAACAACACCGGCGACATCGGGCTGGTCGGCTACTGGGACGTGGTCGGGTTCGACGAGTTTGCGGGCAAGGGCAAGCGCGTGCAGCGCGACCTGGTCGACATCATGAAGAACTACATGGCCAACCGCTCCTTCTCGCGGGGGCGGGACACGATGACCGCCGAGGCGTCTCTCGCCTTCATCGGGAATACCGACCGGTCGGTGCCCTACATGCTCAAGCACTCGAACCTCTTCGAGGCGCTTCCGGACACGTACTACGACCCGGCGTTTATCGACCGGCTCCACTTCTACCTCCCGGGCTGGGAGATCGACAAGGTGCGGAGCGAGATGTTTGCCGACGGCTACGGCTTTATCGTCGACTACCTGGCCGAGGGGCTCCATACGCTGCGGCAAGAGGACTACAGCCTCCCGGCGCAGAAGCGCTTCGAGTTCGACAGCTCCATGACGAAGCGCGACCAGGACGGCACGCTCAAGACCTTATCGGGGCTTCTCAAGATCCTGTACCCGGGTGGGGACTGCCCACCAGACGTGCTGCGGGACCTCACGGAGTTTGCGATGGAGGGGCGCGTTCGCGTGAAGCGACACCTCCGCCGCATCGACGAGACCTTCGAGCCGGTCGACTTCCGGTTCACTGACCGGCGAACCGGCGAAGACATTTCCGTCGAGACCCTGGAGCACGATCAGCACCGGATGCTCGTCCGGGCGTACCATCGGGATGAAGATGAAGAGCAGGAAGACGGTGATGCGAACGGGGCAGGCAGCGATGGAGATGTACTGACCGAGGAGGCGAAGTCGAACTGGGAGCCCGTCCCGGATCTGGAGAGCGGTCGGCACGTGGTGGTGAAGGAGAACCAGACGGGCGTTTCCTATAAGAGACTGTTTGCGGACTACCTGCGCGGGGCCCAGCGGATCGAGATCATCGACCCGTACATCCGGATCTACTACCAGGTGCAGAACGTGCTGGAGTTTTGCGACATGCTCCTCCGCGAGCTGCCGGACGGCGAAGAGGTCGAGGTGTCGCTTCTAACCGGTGCCGATACGGAAAACCAGGACGAGCAGGAAGAGCACCTCGAAAACCTCAAAGACAGCCTCCGCGGGTCCCCCATAGGCTTCGACTACGAGATCACCTGGGACTCGCTCCACGCCCGGTCCATCAAAACCGACACCGGATGGAAGATTAGCCTGGACCGCGGGCTCGACATCTTCCAGGCCAAGAACGAGAACCCCTTCGACTTGGGCCGCATCAACCAGGAGGCCCGTCGGTGCAAGCCGTTCGAGGTGACGTACCTGCAGGATGAAGACGTGTCCTTTCAGGTAGAGCCCGAGTAACGAGCCGATCTGTGTGGTCGAAGTGGAAGTCTCTGCCCAGTGCATTCACGCGTTCTTGCGCTGAGCGAGCAATCTTAGGGACCCTTGCCAGGAAAAGGGGGCGTTGGCTTAGGAGTTTGTTTTGCCTATATTATACCCCAAAACACGCAAACCCCTGACAGACAGGGGTTTGGAGAGAAAGAGAGTGGGCGGTGCTGGATTCGAACCAGCGACCCCCTGCTTGTAAGGCAGGTGCTCTAAACCGCTGAGCTAACCGCCCGGAACGAGTTGAGGGTCTCGCGTTGAGGGTTGACTGAGAGAACCCCCAACCCTGAACCCTGAACCCTCAACCCAAAACAAAAAGAGACGGAGCGGGAGACGGGGATCGAACCCGCGACCTTCAGCTTGGGAAGCTGATGCTCTGCCACTGAGCTACTCCCGCTGATCAACAGCGTACGCCTCTATGCAAACGCGCAGCGCCGGTTCCGGGCGAAGACGCACGGCACAGAGGCGTGGCAACGGCGTGGAAGCAGAGGGGCGTCGGCCCCTCCTCGCGTCCATGGGGCCCGAGCCGCCGTGGGCCCGCGGCAATTTGACGCTGTCTTTGCAGTGCTCGCACAAAACATCGCCCCCGACCCGCCGTTGCACCCTGTTGAAGTTGTCTATTCGCAAATTTCTCCCCCAGTGCCATGCCAAAGCGCACCTACCAGCCCAGCAAGAAGAAGCGCAAGAAGAAGCACGGCTTCCTCGAGCGGATGAAGACGAAGGAAGGCCGAAAGATCATCAAGCGGCGCCGCAAGAAGGGCCGCGACAAGCTCTCGGTCAGCGACGAGGACTCCGGCAAGCCCGTGTAGCAAACGCCCCGTGCCCGACCTGCCCACCCGCGTCGAAAATCGGCGCCTCACCTTCCCTCCGTCCTACCGCCTGAAGCGCCGTCGCCTCATCCGGTCGCTCTTCGATCGGGGCCGCGACGACGTGCAGACGGTGGCGGTCGGCTGCGTGCGGCTGCTTGCCCGCGTCGTAGACCGGGACGCCCTCGGGCACGACGTGCCCCTGCAGGTGGGGTTTGCGCCCGGCTCCCGCGTCGAGAGCGGCGTGGAGCGCAACCGAGTCCGTCGGCTTCTCCGCGAGGTCTACCGGGTGCATCAGTACACCTTGGTGGACCTTTTCGTATGTCGCCCCGATGCGCTCATCCTCATGATTCTGTTTCGGGGCGCGCCGGCACAAGCCGATGCCTGCATCGAGCGCGACCTGCCGTCGGCCCTTCGCCGCCTGGCCGCCCGCGTCCCGCCGGCTCCGCCTGCTGCCTGAGGGCGGGACACCGCCCCCCGCTGGAGGCTGTGTGGCCCCCGCTCCGGCAGTAGCCCGTCGGGGCTTCCGGCGTCTGACCGCATTCACCAACCCGTCTTTGTCCCTTGGCTTCTCCGCTCCGCAACAACCCCGAGCCGGAAGACCAGCGCAACGTGATCATCGCGACCATCCTCGTCGCGGTGATCCTGTTTGCCTGGATGTTCTGGTTTAGCCCTCCGCCCCAACAGCAGCAGGCCGCAACGCCCGGCGACACCACGGAGCAGGCCGAGGCGCCCCGCCCCGCGGCGGACACGGGCGCGGCCTCCGCGCCGGACACCACCGGCCCGCCGGCACACGCGCAGGTCCGCTCCACGCCCGAGAAGGCCGCCCCGCCGGAGGCGCCGACGCCCGACTCGGTGACTGCGGCGGCGCTGCAGGGAACGGCGCGCGACATTGTGGTGGAGACGGACCTCTACACCGCGGTCCTGTCCACGAAGGGCGGCACCCTCCAGCGCTTCACGCTCACGCAGTACACCCAGTTCAACCAGGAAGACCCCGTCCAGGTCGTCGACACCACCGCCGGTGGGGCCCTCTCGCTGTCGTTCACGACCCCCACCCGCCGCCAGGTCGACACGCGCGCGCTCTACTTCTCGGCCGACACGGACGCCGACACGGTCCGTGTCCAAGACGAGGCGGTGTCGCTCACCTTCACGGCGCCGCTGGGGCGCGGCGAGCTGCGCCAGACGTACACCTTTCACCCCGACGACTACGACCTCGGGCTCTCCATCCAGCAGGTGAACCCGGCCAGCTTCGTCACCCGCGACGGCTACGAGATTGCGTGGCACGGCGGTGTGCCCTACTCCGAAGGCGGCGACGACGAGCAGGAGCAGCAGTACAGCGGCCTCTACGCCAAAAACGGGGACGCCCTCAAAAGCATCACACTCTCGAGCGAGGACCACAGCGAAACACGGATCGACGGTGCGGTCTCGTGGCTATCGGTGAAGAACAAGTACTTCACCGCGGTCCTGATGCCGGACACCCCTGAGCACGTCCGCGGCGCGACGCTCATCGGCGACAAGGTGGCGCAACGCGGCGGCGGGGTCGACGTCAAAAATATGACGGCCCGCCTCCAATTCCCGCGTCCACGCGGCCAGTCGGAGGTGGACCAGTTCCACCTCTACGCAGGCCCCATTGATTACTACAGCCTGGCCGATTACGACCGCGGCCTGTACGAGATGGTGGACTATGGGTGGGACTGGTTCGAGTGGATTACCAAGCCGCTCGCGAAGTATCTGTACATTCCCATGCTCACGTACCTCGGCGGTGGGCTGCCCGAGGCCACGGTGGCATCGATGGGGCTGCCCGGGTGGCTGGCCCACGGCTTGCCGTACGGCATCGTCGTGATCCTGATGGCCGTGCTCATCAAGACGCTGGTCTATCCGCTCACCAAGTCGTCGTACCGCAGCATGGCGAAGATGCGCGAGCTGCAGCCGAAGATGCAGGAAATCAAGGACAAGTACGACGACGAGCCGGAGAAGCAGCAGGAGGAGATGATGCAGCTCTATCGCGAGACGGGGGTGAACCCGATCGGGGGCTGTCTGCCGATGTTTTTGCAGTACCCCATCCTCATCTCGCTGTACCAGTTTATCCCCATGTCCATCCAGCTGCGGCAAAAGAGCTTCCTGTGGGCCACGGACCTCTCGGCGCCGGATGTCATTCTGCAGCTGCCGTTCACCATTCCCTTCTACGGCGATTACGTGGCGGGCTTCACGCTGCTGATGGGCCTGGCCATGATCGTGACCATGCGCGTGCAGTCCACCGGCGGCGGTGCTGCGGGCGGGCAGGCCAAGGTGCTGATGTACGCCATGCCGGGGGTCATCTTCTTCATCTTCAACCGCTTCGCGTCGGCCCTCAGCCTTTATTACCTCTTCTACAACCTCATGACGGCGGCCCAGCAGAAATGGATCAACCTACAGCTGGAGGAGGAGAAGGACGAGGAGGGCAACCTCACGAGCCGCGAAACCAACGGGGAGGCGGACGAGAAGGGGTTCTTCGGGCGGCTTCTGGAACGGGCCCAGGAGGCGCAAAAGGAGCAGCGGTAGGGCGTTGACGGTTGGAAAGGGAGACGGTTGAAGGTCGGTTGCTCGCGCCGACCTTCCGCCGCGGCACGACCCTCGAACGCTCCCCCCGCAACCTGCCACCTTTCAACCTGCCCCCCTTTCCCCATGGACGATACAATTGCGGCGATTGCCACGGCGCGGGGACGGGCGGCGCTGGCGGTGGTGCGCACCTCCGGCCCCGGCGCGGTTTCTGTCGTGGACGACTGTTTTCGTGGCGCCGACCTGTTGGAGGCGGAAAGCCACACGGCCCACGTCGGATTTCTGGTGGACGACGAGGGCAACGACATCGATCAGGTCGTCGTCACGGTCTTCCGCGCCCCCAACTCGGCGACCGGCGAACACGTGGTGGAGGTCTCGTGCCACGGCGGTGATCTTGCGCCCAAGATGGTGCTGCAAAGCCTGCTCGACCACGGGGCCCGCATGGCCGAGCCCGGCGAGTTTACCGAGCGCGCCTTCCTGAACGGCAAGATGGACCTGGCGCAGGCGGAAGCCGTGGCCGACCTCATCCACGCCACCTCCACGAAGGCGCACGAGGCGTCCCTCACGCACCTCAAGGGCCGCTACTCGGAGCTGCTGGAGGCCCTGCGCGAGGAGCTCCTCAACCTGTGCTCGCTCGTGGAGCTGGAGATCGACTTCTCGGACGAGGACGTGGAGTTTGCCGACCGGGAGCGACTCGAAGCGCTGCTCGACGAAACCGAAGAGATCCTGCAGGGCCTCCTCGATTCCTACCCCACCGGCGAGAAGCTGAAGGACGGCGTGCGCGTGGTCATCGGCGGGCGGCCCAACGCGGGCAAGTCGACCCTCCTGAACGCGCTCGTGGGCCACGACCGCGCCATCGTCAGCGAAACGCCCGGGACCACGCGGGATGAAATCGAGGCGGAGGCGGAGATCAAGGGCATGCGCTTCCGCTTCGTCGACACGGCCGGCCTGCGCGACACGGCGGACGAGATTGAGGCGGAGGGCGTGCGCCGCGCCACCGAGTCCATCGAGGAGGCCGACGTGCTTCTCTACCTCTACGACCTCACCGTGGGCCTCGACTCCGAAGAGATCGAGTTTCTGAACGACCTCTCGGATGACGCTTCTGACGTGCAGCCCGTCCTCCTCGGCAACAAGGCCGACGAGGCCCCCGACCTGCCAGTGGCGGATCTCGACGGCCTCTCGGCGCTGAAGCTCTCCGCCCTTCGCGCCCGCGACGACGCCGATGCGCTGCAGCCGCTCCTCGACCGCCTCACCAACACGGTGGCCGAGCACCTGAGCCGCGCCGAGGCGTCGCCGGTCGTCATGAACCAGCGCCACCGCCAGCACCTCGGGGACGCCCTCGACGCCGTGCAGCAGGCCCGTACGGCCCTCCACCAGGGCGTCTCCGGCGACATGCTGACGCTCGACCTCCGCGCCGCCCTGCAGGAACTGGGCGCCATCACTGGCGAGATTACGAACGAGGACGTGCTCGACCAGATCTTCTCCCGCTTCTGCATCGGGAAGTAACTGCAAGTAACGGCGGGGGGGAGAGAGTGGGAAGAGGTACGAAGGGGACCGCAGACGGCGGACGACCGTTCACGCATCACGTCCTCACGCATCACGTCCTCATCCGCCATGAGCACGCAGACGAAAGAGCGGTCTCGTCTCTCGTGGAAGGCGATCTGCGAAGATCCGACCCTGCAGGACCTTCCCTACAAGATTGAGACGAACGACCGGGGCCAAATCGTGATGAGTCCGACCTACGCCTGGCATGGAAAATTTGCCTTCCAGATTGCGCAGCGTCTTGAGGAATTGATGCCGGAAGGCGAATCCTCCGTCGAGACAGCCATCCGGACGGCGAAAGGCACGAAGGTGGCCGACGCCATCTGGTGCACGGCCGAGCGCTGGGCGGAGATCAAGGACGCGTACGACGTGCCCGTGGCGCCCGAGATCTGCGTCGAGGTCCGCTCGCCGACCAACACCGACGTGGAGATCGACGAGAAGCGACAGCTCTATCTCGACGCCGGGGCGGAAGAGGTGTGGATCTGCGACGAGGACGGTCAACTCACCTTCTACGATGCGGAGGGGGAGCAGGAGGCGTCTCAACGAGTTCCTGCGTTTCCGTCCTGCATCGACGCGTAGCCACAGCCCTACCCATGTCTGCCGCCCGGGGCGTGCAGCCCGACGGCCTGCCCGAAAGCTATTCGCTCTGGCAGATCCTGGAGCACATGCGCATCTGCCAGGCGGACTACTCCCGCTTCTGCGTCGATCCCGATTACACCGCGCCTGTCTGGCCGGACGACTACTGGCCCGACACGGTGGCCCCGCCGAGCGAGGACGCCTGGAGCCACAGCCTCAACGCATTTCAGCGCGACCTCCAGTTGATCAAGGACCTGGTGGACGATTCCTCGGCCGACCTTGCGGGCGAGATTCCGCACGCGGAGGCGGGGCGGACACGAGAGGGAGGGGCGTCGCACCACGGCAACATGTACGCTGAGGAAATCGCGGCCGTCACGGATCACAATGCCTCCCCCTCGGGCAGTTCGTGACGATGCGGCGCCTGGATGTGTGGCCGCCCGAGACCATGGAGCCGCCGGCGTGGGCGGCGTAGACCGAACCGTCTCCGGGCCAGGCCGACGAACCCTCCCGCCTCAGCGCTGTTTTCGGAGGAGCGTCGCGACCGGGCGGCCGCTTCGCCGAGACGGTGTCTCGGCTGTTCGGCACCCCACAGAAGCGCTGCCCCGATCGATCTATTCTTTCCCTGCCTCAGTCCTGCCAGCCCAACCGTTGATCCCTTCCTTCGGCCGATGACCCGCCACCCCGAGCCCGGAAATGCTCCTGAAGAACACGCGCCCCGCCGCTTTGGCCTTTCTCAGTTCCACCTGTGGATGTCTGCGTCCGGCCTCTTGGCCTGTATTCTTCTGGTCTTCGGGACGGACTATGCCGGCGGGGGGGCGGCCAGGGAGTGGTCGGGGCTGCTCCCAGATGCCAGCATCGTGGCCGGACTCGTTCTCGTTGTTTTCAATGCCTTCCGGAAGAGCGTCCTGGTGGGCGAGAACGAGATTCGAAAGGTTCAGCCGCTGTGGAGCGACCAGTCCGTGCCAACGTGTGAGATCCGGCGGATCCACGTTCCGACGATCGAAGACGGCCTCTGGCTCTACACCGACCCGGACGGACCCCCGGCGCTGACGATCCGCGGGGGACTCGAGGCCTCCGAGGAGCTTAAGGAGCTGGTGATTCAGCACGCCCCTTCCGACGCAGCGGTGACGGGGCTGGGGCACCGGGCAAACGGCTCGTCGTAGACCGACCCGGATGCCGGTTTGTTCGGATCTGCTGCGTGGGAGGGACCGCCCGAAGAAACGTTGACCCGACATGGCGTTGATCCCACACGGTCTTGCGGAGGTCGACCTGCCAGGCCGAGAGGGCCCTCGTCCACCCCCCAGACGGCTCGCGACGGCATCGCGCCCGGCTCCCCGACGATGTGCGAGCGCTCGATTGAGGGGGACAATCGCCGAGGCGGGGTGCGAGGGGATGTTTCAGACAACGCACGTGTCGTGCGAAGCACCGATGTGTTCTCGTCTGGAAACATCACGTGTCGTCCCCTACGGAGCGTGTCTGGACGGCGGTTTTTGGGGGTTGCCGGTCGTCCTGCGGGCCGGGCGGGCACACCGCGGCGGGCGGTTCGTTAAGGGGACGCGCCGGGGGCGGGCACCCTCCTTTGCAGACTTCTGCTTTCGACCACGGGTTCAATTGTCATGCATCAGGACTACTTCGAGTACGACGTCATCGTCGTCGGCGGTGGGCACAGCGGCAGCGAGGCCGCGGCCGCGGCGGCCAACATGGGCGCCGACACGCTGCTCATTACGATGAAGCTGGCGGACATCGGGCAGATGTCGTGCAACCCCGCCATCGGGGGGATCGGCAAGGGCCACATCGCCCGCGAGATCGACGCCCTCGGCGGCATCATGGGGACGGCCACCGACCGGGCCGGCATTCAGTTTCGGATGCTCAACAAGAGCAAAGGGCCGGCGGTGTGGGGGCCGCGCGCGCAGTGTGGGCGCCGGGCCTACGCCCGCGCGATTCGGGAGGAACTGGAGGCGATCGAGAACCTCCGGATGCGGTCGGACATGGTGAAGGAGATTCTGACGGACGACGCCGGGGAAACCGTGACGGGCGTGCGCACCAATCTCGGAAAGACGTTCCGGGCGCCCTGTGTGATCCTAACCACGGGCACCTTCTCCAACGGCGTCATCCACGTGGGCGAGAAGAACTTCGGCGGGGGACGGATCGGCGAAAGCGCCTCGCACGGCATCACCGGCTGTCTGCACGACCTCGGCTTCGAGAGCGGGCGACTGAAGACCGGCACCCCGCCGCGCCTCGACGGCCGCTCCATCGACTACAGCGTCATGGAGAAGCAGCCCGCCGATCCGGACGCGACGGCGTTCTCGTTCATGACCGACGAGCTGCCGCCAGTCGACGACCAGCTCTGCTGCTGGCTCACGGACACGACGCCCGAGACGCACGAGGTGCTGCGCACCGGCTTCGATCGCAGCCCGATGTTCACGGGCCGGATCGAGGCGGAGGGGCCGCGCTACTGCCCGTCGATCGAGGACAAGATCGACCGTTTCTCCGAGAAGGACCACCACCAGCTCTTCATCGAGCCGGAGGGGCGGGACACGCACGAGGTCTACCTGAACGGCTTCTCGTCGAGCCTTCCCGAGGAGGTGCAGTTCGAGGCGCTGCGCACCATTCCGGGCCTCGAAGACGCGCACATGCACCGCCCGGGCTACGCCATTGAGTACGACTTCTTCCCTCCGTACCAGATTCAGTACAGCCTGGAGACGAAGTACGTGGACGGCCTCTTCTTCGCCGGGCAGATCAACGGCACCACCGGCTACGAGGAGGCGGCGGCGCAGGGCCTCATGGCGGGCATTAACGCGGTGCAGAAGCTGCGAACGGCCGATCCGATCGTCCTGAAGCGGTCGGAGGCCTACATCGGCGTTCTCATCGACGACCTCGTGGCGAAGGGCACCGACGAGCCGTACCGCATGTTCACGAGCCGCGCCGAGCACCGCATTTTGCTGCGCCAGGACAACGCCGACCTGCGCCTCACGGAGCTCGGGCGCACGCTGGGCCTCGCCTCGCAGGCGCGCTACGACCGCGCGACACAGAAAGAGCACGCCGTCGAGCAGACACGGGATGCGCTGGAGAAGACGAGCGTCTCCCCCGAACAGGTCGACGACTACCTGCGGTCGGTGGGCACCTCGACGCTCGACCAGCCGCGGCCGGTGATCGAACTCTGCAAGCGGCCCGAGGTCGACTCCGAAGAGCTCCTGCGCCACGCCGGCATCTACGACGGGGTGGTGACGGAGGCACCTGGCATGCTCAGTGCACCGCGGCTTGTCGAAATTGATTTGAAATATGAGGGGTATATCGAACGGCAAAAACAGATGGTCGAGGACATGGAGGAAAAAGAACGGTGGCCGATCCCCGGCGACTTCGACTACCACGGCCTCGACAACATCTCCATTGAGGCCCGGGAGAAGCTGAGCAAGGTGGAACCAGATAACCTGGGGCAGGCCTCTCGCGTGCCGGGCGTCCGCGCCTCTGATATTTCGGTCCTCATGGTGCTTCTCAAGAACGAGGGCGTGGAGCCGCTGCCTATGGACCGCGATCTTGATGAGGTGGGGGGCGATGGCTTTGGTGTTTCACG
Source organism: uncultured Bacteroidota bacterium (assembly GCA_913056185.1). GTDB lineage: Bacteria > Bacteroidota > Rhodothermia > Rhodothermales > Salinibacteraceae > Salinibacter. The sequence continues at coordinate 3,804 of CAJXLV010000060.1, read as the reverse complement.
TGGAACGGCGGTGGAAGTGGCATAATCCGTTGCGCGTTGAACGTGAAGCCTTAAACGTGTAACGATGCTCATGGACGATCTCGCCTGGAATCCCTTCGAAGACCTCGCGGCGGAGCAACAGGAGCACCTGGAGGCTTTCCAGGAGCAGCTTCTCCGCTTCAACCAGCGCGTCAACCTCATCTCGCCGGAGACGGAAGATGAGTTCCGGACGCGGCATCTGCTGCACTGCCTCACGCTCACCGTTCGCGACTTCCCCGACGGCTGCACGATTGTCGACTGGGGCACCGGCGGCGGACTGCCTGCGATTCCGCTCGCAATTTGCCATCCGGAGGGGACGGTCGTGGGCGTCGACTCGGTGGGGAAGAAGGCACGGGCCGTGCGGACGCTCGCGCGCCGACTGGGGCTGGAAACCGTGTACGCCTGGGCGGGGCGGGCGGAGCGCTGGAAGGGCACGGCGCACTACTCGGTCTCCCGCGCCACCGCGCCGCTCGCGACTCTCTGGCGATGGCACCGTCGCGTCGCTGTGCCGCTCGGCGACGCGCCGGGCGACGACGCGTGGCCGCCGGGCCTCCTTGCGCTCAAGGGAGGGGACTTGAGCGAGGAAATTGCGGACCTCCGCGCTGAGGACCCGGACGTGACGGTCGACTGGCACCCACTGGATGAGCTTCTCGGGGCGAACGGGTTCTTCGGAGAAAAAAAGATTGTTGTGGTGCGGTCGTAGTGCTGTGAAATAGGGGCTGTGAAATGGGGGAGGATGCAAGAAGGGCCTGTAGCTCCCCGTACTTCCCTGCGGGGGGGCACGGACCCTGCTCCTGGTTCCCGTTCAGCCAGCGGTGCTGGCAATGCGGGCACGTCGACGGAAAAAAGCGCCTCGGCGTGCGGGACTGGACGTGCAGTGAGTGCCGCACCCGTCACGACAGTGACATCAACGCAGCGAAGAACCTCAGTAGGATCGGGCAGCCCCGAACGGACGCACTGGCCTCGAAAGCGCCTGGACAGCGGGGGGCTCCCGACGCGTTTGAGGGCGTCGGCACTGCCGGGCGAACGGGAGAATCTCCCGGCTTCAGCCAGGGGCGGTGTCAAGTTTGCCGTGCGCACTCGCTGGGGCCCGTCTCACGCGGAAGTGCGCGTGTCTCGTCCCCCCCGAGTCCCCCCACAACCTGCCCTCGTCCATGCGCCGCGTCATGCTCACCACAGTCATTGGACTCACCGTCGGCTACGGAGGTCTCGTAGCGCTTGCCTTTGCTTTTCAGGACCGGTTGCTCTTTCAGCCGAGCAGCCGCCTCCTCGCCACCCCGGACGACGCGGGGATGCCCTACGAAACGGTTCGTCTCGACACGGAGGACGGCGAGAGGCTCCACGGGTGGTGGATCCCCGCTCCCAGCGGGCTCCCCCAGTCGCCCCCCGACGCACGGGCGGGGCACACGCTCCTCTTCTTCCACGGCAACGCCGGCAATATCTCCGGGCGGTTGGAGAGCGTTCAGCAATTCCACCAGCTCGGCCTCAACGTGCTGATCGTCGATTACCGCGGGTACGGGCAGAGCACCGGCGCGCCGTCGGAGGAGGGCATCTACCGCGACGCCGAGGCCTGCTGGCGGCACCTGACAGAGACAAAAAACCTTGCGCCCCACGACGTTGTGGTCTTTGGGCGGTCGATGGGCGGTGGACCCGCGACGTGGCTCGCGGCGCGGGAAAACCCTGGCGCGGTTATTCTGGAGTCGGTGTTTACCAATGTGCCGGACGTGGGCGCGCACCACTACTCCTTTCTCCCGGCCCGCGCCCTCGCCACGAATCAGTTCGACAACGAGTCGCGCGTATCACAGATCGACGCGCCGAAAATCTTCATCCACAGCCGGACGGATCGCGTTGTGCCTTTCGACCTGGGGCGGCGGGTGTACGAGGCGGCCGCGGAGCCGAAGCAGTTCCTTGAGATCGAGGGTGGGCACAACGACGGGTTTCTCGTGTCCGAAGAGGTGTATCTGCGGACGATCAGTGGTTTTCTCGAAGAGCACGTGGGCTCGCGGGACGAGTAGAGAGCGTGGGCGCGCGGCGGAAGGGAAAGGAGGCCCTCAGCGCTGAAAATCTTCCACGCCCGTGTCCTCAACTCCCACGCCCCCAAACACTTACGCCTCCACCGTCGCTACCGTCTCCGTCTCCTCGAGCAGCAGTCCTTCTGTCACGTGAAGCGCGTCGTCGAGGGTGGGGACGTCCTGCACGATGGCGCGCATGAGCCCGCCCTCCACGTCGTCCTTCATCACGTACTCGTTGTCGAGGAGCGAGAGCTTTTCCAGGAGCGGGTGGAAGACCTCCTCGTAGAAGTACGGATCGGCGTCCTCGCTGGGGAGGTAGAGGAAGAGGCGCTCGTTCTTGTAAACGACCTTCGGCAGTCGCAATTTCTCGCCGAGGAGGCGAAGCTGAGCGCCAGTAAGCAGGTGTTCAACCGGTTGGGGCACATCGCCAAAGCGGTCCTCCAGCTCCTCCAGCAGATCCACGAGCGTCGTCTCGTCCGGCGCGTCGCTGATGCGGCGGTAGAGATTCAGGCGCTCGGTGTTGTCGCGCACGTAGTCGTCGGGGATGAAGGCATCCTCCTCCACGTCCACCGAGGTTTCGGGGCCCGGCGGCACCGCCTCGCCGTCGAACACATCGTCGAACTCCTCCTCGCGGAGCTCCTTCACGGCCTGGTCGAGGATCTTGTGGTAGGTCTCGTAGCCCACGTCCTCCACGAAGCCGCTCTGCTCGGCCCCCAGGAGGGCCCCCGCGCCGCGGATGTCGAGGTCGCGCATGGCGATGTCGAACCCGCTGCCGAGGTCCGAGAACTGCTCCACGGCCTTCAGGCGCTCGCGGGCGTCGTCCGTGAGGCTGTGGATGGACGGCACGAGGAGGTAGCAGAACGCCTTCCGCTGCGACCGCCCCACGCGGCCCCGCAACTGGTGCAGCTCCGAGAGCCCGAAGTGCTGCCCCGCGTGGTTAATGATCATCGTGTTGGCGTTCGAAATGTCGAGCCCGTTCTCGATGATCGAGGTGGAGACGAGCACGTCGAGCTTTTCGGTGAGGAAGTCGACCATCACATCCTCTAACTGACTGGCGCTCATCTGTCCATGGCCGACGCCCACCCGCACGTTGGGCACCATGGCGCGCACCATCTCCGCGACCTCATTGATCGTCTTCACGCGGTTGTGGATAAAGAAGACCTGCCCGCCGCGGCTCGTCTCGTAGATAATCGTGTCGCGGATGAGGTCTTCGTCGAAGGTGTGGATTTCGGTGTTGATGGGCTGGCGGTTGGGCGGGGGCGTCTCGATAAGAGAGAGGTCGCGTGCCCCGAGCAGCGAGAACTGCAGCGTTCGCGGAATGGGGGTGGCTGTGAGCGTGAGCGTGTCGATGTCCTCTCGCATCTTCCGGAGCGTCTCCTTTGTCTTTACGCCAAAGCGTTGCTCCTCGTCGATCACCAGGAGGCCGAGGTCGTCGAACTCGATGTCGTCCGAGGTAATGCGGTGCGTACCGATGAGTACGTCGACCTGGCCCTTTTCGAGTTTCTCCAGCACTTCCGTCTGCTCGGCCTGGGTGCGGAAGCGGGACAGCACCTCGACGTTGACGGGAAAGCGCTCCAACCGCTTCGAGAACGTCTCGTGGTGCTGCTGAGCCAGGATGGTGGTGGGCACGAGCATGGCCACCTGTTTGCCGTCCTGGACGGCCTTGAACGCGGCGCGCACGGCCACCTCGGTCTTGCCGAAGCCGACGTCGCCACACACGAGCCGGTCCATCGGCACCGGGTCCTCCATGTCCGGTTTCACGGCCTCGGCGGCC
>CAJXLV010000059.1 GCA_913056185.1 uncultured Bacteroidota bacterium | reverse complement strand
TGCATCGCGGCAACATTGTCCGATTCCGTGCCGCGGGTAATCTGCGTGAAGCTACCGGCGTCGGGGTCCCACACCTGTACCGTCTGCTGGAAGCCGTTTTCCGCCGTCATGTTCAGCGCGCTGAGGTCGAAAGCCGACTGGTACGGATTGCCCAGGAAGACAAATTGTCCCTCCCCCAGCTCGCTCCGCGTCACGTCGGTCTCGTCGGGGGCACCGATGGACGGCACCGTAAGCACCAGCGGCCCCTTCGAGCCGGACGGCTCCCCAATCGGGTCGTCGGCATCGTCGAAAAAGTAGAGCGCCACGCCTGCTCCCTCCGCAATCGGGTCGTTGTCATTGGACAGGGCGTCCCATTGCTGTCCCCCACCGTCGGCCGGGGCGCCGTTCCACGTATAAATGGCACTGCTCTCCAGGTCGTCGAAGTCAAAGTTGAAGTTGGCATTCAGGTCGCCGCGGTCGATCGCCTCCGGCAGTGCCAGGGTGCGCCAGCCCGCGTCTGCACCCTCGCTGCCCACCGCCGCAAAGCCCGCAGTGCCCACAATCGAGATCGCGAATCCAAGGCGACGGCCCGGCGAAAAGAGCGCCCCACCCGATTCTGCAGCGTCAGAATGCTTCACAAAGTCCCCGGTAAAGTCTGGATCTCGGGTCAGGGACTGGTCGTCTCCTCCCTCGCCCCCGTAAGAAAAAGTGAGGTAGGTCTGCCCGTCCGGTTTATCGATAATAACCTCGTCCCCGTCATTCGAAAGGCCCAGGTCGCCCCCCGACGCCGTTTGTACCACGCCCGGGAGCGACGCGGCCGGGCTTCCGCCCCCAAACACCACCAGCGACGTTCGCGGGGCAACGGTCGTGTTGTCCGGAAAGACGTGGTGGTCGCTGCTTCCATCCCGCAGGACATAGCCACTCAGGTCCAGCTGCGTATTGCTGTTGTTAAAAATCTCAACAAACTCATCGTCGGAAGCGTCCCGGCTGCCGTCCGCATTGGCGTCTCCGGCTTCACCGGTGGGGGGATCAGCCAGGACCTCGTTAATCACCACCTCCGTGTCGACAATCTCCAGGTCAAAGGGCCCGCCCTCCACGCCTCCTCCCGCTGTCACGTTCGTCAGTGCAAACTGCGCCGTCTCCTCTCCTTCCGCCGCAGCGTCATCGGTCAGGGGCACCGACACATTTTTTGTTGTCCCGCTCTGCGCCCCCGCCGCAAAGGAGACAGTCTGCGTCGCGTAGCCCCCAAGATCCGCGGCCGTGGCGCTGCTTGTCCCAGTCTGCAAAGCCACGTCGCCGCTCACCTCCGAATCGGGGAACCCCAGTAGCTCCACAGAGAGCTGGACCGACCCGTCGTCTTCGGCAACCCGGTCGCCGGACGCCGAAAACCCCAGGGCCGGCGCCGGCGCCTCTTTGATAGCAAACGCATCAACCGCAAAGTCTTCGTCGCCCGCATCGACGTGAGCCGTAAGCCGGAGGTCGAGCGACGTCCCCGTGGGCAGTTCTTTCTGAAACGTCTTCATTGTCCCCGCGCTGGAAGAGAGTTGTGTGCCCTCCCCGACCCCGTCATCGTCAGTATCTTCCTGAAACGGAGTGTTGGTGGACGACCCATCGTTTCGAAACTCAATCAGAGACTGATACCCCTGTTCATCGAGATTGTACTCGACGCGGATGAAGTCGTCATCGTCAATGTCACCGCTCCCGTCAAGCACCGACCCAAAGAGCCCCTCGAACACCGGATTGCTGAGAGACGAGACGTCAATATCAGTCCACGTGATCTGAACCGGCGCCGCACCGTTGGGGATGTCAGGGTCGTCCGTGTCCTGCGCCGCAAGGAAGCTGCCGGTCACTCCACTGTAGGCTTTATTGATGTTGGTCCCATCGTCGACCCGAAAGTAGTTGTCTCTCCCGTCGCTGCCCAGGGCGCCCTGCTGCACTATAAACTGCGAGTTGTCATTAAAGTCCTCCGTAAAGGCTTGTCCGAAGGCGTCTTTCGTAACAACCCCAGCAGTAAAGACACACGCGAAGCATACGGCCACCAAGACAACAGCCCGTGCGAGGAGCAACCGAGAGCACAAGAGGGGTAGAGCAAGGACACTGCGAGTGCCAGAAGGCATAATCATCTGAGCAGATGATCCGGAAGAGAGAAGCGTCAGATCGTAGTCGAAGGGTAGGAATACGCAGGGTTAATTCAAAACAATTTTAAGTATCATAATACATTTCTCGTGTCTACATCGGCTCTCTGCGCTCGGACGGGTCATGCACCGGAACGCAGGCGCGCGGCGAGCGACACGGGCCGGAGTCGGAGAACGGTACAAAGAGAGCAGGCTGCGAAAAGAGACCCAGACGGACAGGTCGAGAATGGGCGGGGCGAGAATCTCTGTGCCATTACCCGAAACAGCGGCCCTGGTAAATAATATATTTTACGTTTTGTATAGTCAAAACGATTTACGTTTTGGTCACATTTCAGCGTAGGCGCCTGCAGGACCCCTCTCCCCAGTCATTGATATCAGGGAGTGACACCCTGTCTCGTGAGTCGTTGCCGCCTTTCATCTCTCTTTCTCTCGCCATGCCCAACGACGCCACCAGTCCCTCCCTGGAACTCACGCTGCGCGAGTTGCGCGACCACCTGCATGCCTTCGGCACCGAGTACCTCGCTGACAAAAGCGACGAAACGGTCGGCACCTATCGCCGCTCACTCACCTCGTTCGAAAAGTGGTTTGTGCGTGAGAACACCTTTCGGTTTACGGAGGACGGCGTGCGTGCGTACAAGCAATACTTGATGGACGAGCGCGACCTCAGTCAGGTCTCCGTTTCCACCTACCTCACCGCCCTCCGCCGCTTTTGTCAGTACCTGACAGACATCGGGGAGCTGTCCGAAAACCCCGCCACGGGGGTAAAGGGAAACCGGCGCCCCGATACGCACTCGCGTTCCGTCCTCACCGAGTCGGACATTGAGGCCCTAAAGGCGGAGCTATCGGAGGAAACCCCAATCGACAAGCGCGACCGCGCCATTGTGGCGCTCATGCTGCACGCAGGGCTTAGCGAAATTGAAATTGTACGTGCCAATGTGGAGGACCTGGAGCACACCCTTCTGGGGCCGGTCTTGCGTGTGCAAGGCAAGGGGCGCGAGGGAAAAGACCAGGAAGCGCCGCTCGATGCTCCGGTGCTTCAGGCCGTGGAGACGTACATAGAGGCGCGCGCCGACGTCCACCCGGAGGCGCCCCTCTTTGTGTCTCACGGCCACCGCTCGCATGGCCAGCGGCTCCAAACCCGCTCGGTCCGGACCCGCATCAATGACTACCTAAAAGCGGCCGGCATTAAACGAAAGGGCGTGACGCCGCACAGCCTCACCCACACGGCTGCGCTGCTGTGGCTCAACGACGGCATGCCGCTCGAGGAGGTGAAAGAGCGCATGCGACACGGCACCCTCGACACCACCATGATCTACTACAAAAAGCAGGGCCTCCTCAAGCGCGATCCGGAAGAGCTGGAGGACTTAGGCATATGAGGCACAGGGTGGGGGGACGCAAGTGGGCACAGGGCCGTACACGCCGGAGACACACAGGACCGTCGCCCAAGCCGATCACAGCGCATCGAGGTCTGCCCGCAGGGTAAACTGGTGCAGTCCGCCCAGGGCCGACCACGAGTTATAGGCATAATCGACCACCACGCCCCCCACCGCGACCCCGAACCCGCCCCCGAGCCCGCCCAGATCCCCCCCATCCGCGGTGCTCGCGAGGTCCCGACTCCGGCGGTGATTGTATCCTGCACGGAGCCGCAGCGCATCGCCCAGTTGCAGCTCGCCCCCAAGCGTGAGGTGGCCCATCACGTGATCGATTGTCGATCCTCCCTCCACCCCCGTGCCCATCTCCGTCAGATCGTACGCCGTGAGCGTGAGCAGCAGCGGCAGGTGTGCCAGGCGCTTCGAGACGCCGACCTGCAGGTCCATCGGCAGGGACACCGCCCGGCGGGCGTATCCCCGCAGCGACACCCCGAGGTGCCGCACCGACGCGCCCAGCCGCAGCCGGCGGGCCGGCACGTGGTAGAGCACCCCAATGTCGGTGGCCAGGGCCGTGGCCTGCGCCCGGTCGATCTGCGAGTACAAGAAATGGATGTTGGCCCCCACCCGCACCCGTGCGCCCAGGGCCCGCGCCCCGCCGAGGGTGAGCGCCACATCGCCCGCCGAGAAGGTGCCCGCCCGCTCTCCGCGCACCGTGCGGCGCTGCAGCGTGCCCCAGTGCACAAACCGGAGCCCAGCCCCAACGGTGGTGCGCAGGGAGGGCACCGTGCGGCTGTAGGCAAGCGTGCCCGCATTGATGCCCGACAGGTGGTTGAGGTACGACAGCGATGGTGCATCGCTGGTTGCGGGCCCCATCGCCGCTGGGTTGTAAAACAGCACATTCACGTCGCCGTCGCCCATCGCCGTATAAGCGCCGCCCAGGGCCGCCGTTCGGGCGGCCGCATCGAACCGTAGAAGCTGAAAGCTGGACAGCGACGCCCCCGGCTGCCCCAGCGCAGGCGCAGCGATCAATCCAGCCAGCAGCACACACCAACGGAGGCAGCGAACACGCATCGGGGCACGAGGAGAGACACAGAGGGCAGGCCCAGGTGCGCTCAATGCTCCCACACAAAGGCAGTTCCCACGAGGCAAGTCCACTACCGCCCTGCTTGCCTCGCCCGGGCGCCCGTGGGGCGGCCCAGGGCCGGAGCCGGCACCGCCCATCCGGCCCGTTCCAGGGCGTCTCCGAACGGGGAACGTGCCCGGAATGCCTGCGTGCCATGGGTGCTGTCCCGGGATCGCCCCCTCCCACACGGGGCCCGCCCCTGTCGCACGGGATCCGGCTTTCGTCGCTCTTAGGCACGCGCCCCTTCCGCCCACATGTTTGAATGGATCAAGAATCTGTTTGGCGACCCGAACGAGCGGGAGCTCAACAAGCTCTGGCCCATCGTCGAGGAGATTAACGAGCACTACGCCGGGCTGGAGGCGCTTTCCGACGACGAGCTGCGGGCCAAGACGGAGCAGTTCCAGGCAGAAATCCAGGACGCCGTGGCCGATATTGAGGCGCGGCAGGCCGAAATCCGCGAGGCCCTCCGCCACGCCCCCGGGCCCGAGGCGCCCATTGGCGGAGACGGACACGTGGCCGAGGACGACTCCCTGTCTTTGGACGAGCGCGACGCGCTTTACGACGAGTTCGACGCCCTGGAGGAGGAATGGCAGGACATCGTAGAAGACACGCTCTGGGAGCTGCTTCCGGAGGCCTTTGCGGTGGTCAAAGAGACGTGCCGCCGCATGCTCGGCGAAACGTGGGTCGCCGGCGGCTCGAGGGTCGAGTGGGACATGGTGCCCTACGACGTGCAGCTGCTGGGCGCGATCGTGCTGCACCAGGGCCGCATCGCCGAAATGAAGACCGGAGAGGGCAAGACGCTGTCCGCCGTCATGCCGCTCTACCTAAACGCCCTCACAGGCCGCGGCGCGCACCTCGTCACCGTCAACCCCTACCTGGCCGAGCGCGACACGGAATGGATGGGGCCCATCTACGAGTTTCACGGCCTCACGGTGGACTGCATCAACCGGTACGACCCACACACGGAGGGGCGCAAGGAGGCCTACGAAGCCGACATCACGTACGGCACCAACAACGAGATCGGCTTCGACTACCTACGCGACAATTCATTTGTCGTCCGCCCCGACCAGCTGATGCAGCGGAACCACCACTTTGCCATTATCGATGAGATCGACTCGGTGCTCATCGACGAGGCCCGCACGCCGCTCATCATTAGCGGCCCGGTGCCCGACCAGGAGAACGACGAGTACCAGGAGCTGCGCGACCCGGTGGAGCAGCTGGTGGACGCTCAGCGGCGCCTCGTGCGCTCCTATGTAAAGGACACGCGCGAGTTGCTGGAGGAGAAAGAGCAAGCTGAGGAAGAGGGCGATTCCCGACGGGCGCAGGAGCTGGAGGACGAGGCCGGGCTGGCCCTCTTCCGCGCCTCGCGCGGCTACCCGAAGAACCGCCAGCTCCAGAAGCTCCTCAACGAGCCCGGCATGGAGCGCCTGCGGCAGAAGACCGAGAACTTTTACCTGCAGGAGAACGCCAAGCGCATGCCGTTCGTCGACGAGGAGCTCTACTTCTCGGTGGACGAGAAGAAGCAGACCGTGGAGATGACGGAGAAGGGCCAGGAGTACATCGCGAAGGTGATGGGAGAATCCTCGGACCTGTTCGTGCTGCCCGTCATCGGCGAAGAGATTGCCGAGCTCGAAGAGGCGCACGAACAACAGATCGAGGCGCTTGAGGAGGAGCTCCAGTCACGCGAGGACCTCTCCAAGGAGAAGCGCGAGAACAAGTACATGAACGACAAGCGCGAGCTGGAGGCGGAGCTGCAGGACCAAAAGCGGGAGGTATACAACGCCTACTCGGAGCGGGCCGAGCGCGTGCACGCCATCGAGCAGTTGCTGAAAGCCTTCACGCTGTACGAGCGCGACACAGAGTACATCGTGCAGGAGGGCAAGGTACAGATTGTGGACGAGCACACGGGGCGCGTCATGGAGGGGCGCCGGTACTCCGAAGGCCTCCACGAAGCCCTGGAGGCAAAGGAGAATGTCGAGATTCAGAACGCCACGCAGACGTACGCCTCGATTACGCTCCAGAACTACTTCCGGATGTACGACAAGCTGTCTGGCATGACCGGGACGGCGAAGACCGAGTCCGAGGAGTTCAACGAGATTTACGACCTGGACGTGGTGGTGGTGCCCACCCACGAGCCGGTGCGGCGCGAGGACAAAGACGACCTGGTGTTCCAGACGAAGCGCGAGAAGTATAACGCCATCGTGGAGAGGGTCAAGGAGTACAACCACCAGGGCCAGCCCGTGCTCGTGGGGTCGGCGTCGGTGGAGGTGTCGGAGACGATCAGTCGCCTGTTGAAGCGCAACGGCATCTCCCACAACGTGCTCAATGCCAAGCAGGACCGCGCCCAGCAGGAGGCGCAGATTGTGGCCGAGGCGGGGCAGAAGGGCTCCGTCACCATTGCCACCAACATGGCCGGGCGCGGGACGGACATCCAGATCAGCGACGAGGTGCGCGAGCTCGGGGGGCTCGCCATCATCGGCTCTGAGCGCCACGAGAGTCGCCGCATCGACCTGCAGCTGCGCGGCCGGGCCGGGCGCCAGGGCGACCCGGGCGAGAGCCAGTTTTACGTCTCGCTCGAAGACGAACTGATGCGCCTCTTCGGGTCGGATCGTGTGGCGAAGGTCATGGACAGCATGGGCATCGAGGAGGGGGAGGTCATCACGCACCCGTGGATCAACAAGAGCATCAAGCGGGCGCAGTCGAAGGTGGAACAGAACAACTTCGCCATTCGAAAGCGCCAGCTCGAGTACGACGATGTGCTCAACTCGCAGCGCGAGGTCATCTACAAGCGCCGCCGCGAGGCGCTGACCGGCGACCGCTTCCACGGGCAGGTGCTCAACATGCTGCACGAGTACATCGAGGCGGTAGTGGGGCGCCACTACGGGCAGGGCAACCTGGCGGGCCTGCGCGAGGATTTGCTCCGTACGCTGGCCTTCGACCTGGAGCTGGACCGGGAGCGGTTTGTAGAATTGGGGGAGGACGGCGTGGTGGAGCATGTCTACGACGTGGCGACGGACTACTACCGTCAGAAGCGCGCGAGCATTGCCCAGCCGTTCTACCAGACCCTGCGCGACCTGCGACGCGAGCGCGGCGACGAGATGATTGACCAGGTGTTTGTCGACTTTACCGACGGGCAGGACCTGGTGCGCGCGGTGGCGGACGTGGACGAGGCCCTCGACACCAACGGCCAAGAGATCAACGAGGCCTTGGAGCAAACCGCCATGCTCCAAACGATCGACGAGAAGTGGACCGATCATCTTCGCGAGCTCGATGAGCTGAAGGAAGGCATCGGCCTCCGCTCGTTTGGGCGAAAGGACCCGGTCGTGGAGTACAAGATGGAGGCGTTCGACCTCTTCACCGAAATGATGGCCGAGATTGGCCAAGAGGTCGTTTCTCTCGTCTTCCGCGCCGGACCGGTGGTGGACGACCAGGTACAGACGGAGGGCGAGGGGCCGAAGGGGCGCCTCAGCCAGCGCCACGCGCAGACCCAGCACGACTCTGCGCAGCCCGACTACAGCATCGATGCCGACGGCTCGGAGGACGGGGCGCAGCGCAGCGCGGCGGAGCGCGACCCCACCGCCGAGCACACCGAGCCTGTCACCGTGGCCGACGAGCCGGGCCGCAACGACTACGTGACGGTGCGCAACAACCAGACCGGCGAGACGGCGGAGATGAAGTGGAAGTACGCCAAGAAGAAGGTAAACCAGGGCGGCTGGTCGCTCGTGTCCTGACGCCTCCCCCGCAGCGCATGGACCGCAGGCGGTGGCTCGCCCCGCCCCGTCCGCCGTCCACAGCCTTTGCCCTACCGACGCACGACTGGAGGTTGACCGGTTCCCCTGGGCGGAATTCCCCCCTCAGAGCCCAATACCCACCATGCTACAGTCGCTGTCCGTTCAGGACTACGCCCTGATCAAGGACCTGGAGATGGAGTTCGGGAGCGGCCTGAACATCATTACCGGCGCCACTGGGGCCGGGAAGTCGATCCTCATTGGGGCGCTGAGCATGATCCTGGGAGAACGCGCCAACACGGATGTCGTCCGTGAAGGGGCCTCCAAGGCGGTGGTGGAGGGCATCTTCGACGATGCCGACACCGACCGGATTCGGACGGTGCTGTCGGACAATGCGATCGACCCCTCTCCCCTCCCCCGCATCATCCTCCGCCGTCGCATCACCGAGCGTGGCAGCCGCGGCTTTATCAACGACACCCCCGCCACGCTCGACATCATGCGTACCGTCGCGGGCGAATTGATCGACCTCCACGGTCAGCACGAGCACCAAAGCCTCCTCCACACCGAAACCCACCTCCGCCTCCTCGACAGCTTCGGCGGCCTGGGCAGCCTCGTGGATCACTACCGCAAAAAACGATCCCGCGTCGCGGAGCTCGTCCGGGAGCGCGAGGCCCTCGCTGCCCGCGAACGAGAGCTGCGCCAGCAAAAGGAGCTCTACGAGTTCCAGATCGAGGAGATCGACGCGGTCGACCCCCAGCCCGGCGAGGAAGACGAGCTGCGGGCCGAGCAGCGCGTCCTCGAAAATGCGGAGCATCTCTTTGCCTCTACCAAAGAGCTCTACGAGCGCCTCTTTGCTAGCAACAACGCCCTGCACGACCAGCTCGTCGTCTCGCGCAACGAGCTGCAAGACCTTGCCCGCATCGACGAGGCATTCGAGGAGCACGTCGAGGAAATCGAGTCGGCCCGCATCATTGTCAGCGAGCTGGCCAACTTTCTCCAAGACTACAACGCCCACGTCGAGTTCGATCCCGAGCGCCTCCAGGACATCCGCGAGCGCACCACTGAGCTCGAAACGCTGAAGCGCAAGTACGGCGGCACGCTCGAAGCCGTCCTGGAGCACCGCAAAGAGATTGGCGAAAAGTACGACCTGGCCCAGGACTTTGAGGGGAACCTGGAGCGCCTCGACGCACAAATCACAGAGGCCCAGGCGGAGCTCACCGACGTTGCTGAGCGCCTCTCTCAGAAGCGCCACGAGGTGGCTGCCCGTATCGAGGACGCCATCCTCGACGAGCTCTCCACCCTGGGCATGCCCAACAGCCAGTTCGAGGTCCGCTTCACCCGCCAGGAAGACCCTGACGGCTGGATTGTGCCCGAGGACGAAGACGCCTCCTACCGCGCTTTCCAGAGAGGCCTGGACCAGGTTGAGTTCTTCATCTCCACCAACGTCGGCGTCTCTCCCCGCCCGCTGGCCGAGGTCGCCTCCGGCGGCGAAATCAGCCGCATCATGCTCGCGCTCAAGACGATCCTTGCCAAGAGCGAGCGCCTCCCCATCCTCGTGTTCGATGAGATCGATGTGGGCATCTCTGGCAACATGGCCCGGCGCGTGGGCGAAAGCATGCACGCCCTCGCCCGCTACCACCAGATCATCACCATCACGCACCTTCCCCAGATCGCCGCGCTGGGCGACCAGCACTTCAAGGTGGAAAAACGGGTGGAAAACGGCACCACCAAGACCACCATCCGCCGCCTTACCGAGGACCAGCAGGCCACCCAGGTCGCCTCCCTCATCAGTGGCGAAGACGTCACCGACGCGGCCCTCAAGAGCGCCCGCGAGCTGATGGCCGCCGGAGAACGGGAGGAGTAGCTCGTTCAGGCCCCACCAAGAAGCCGGGCCCACCAAGAAGCCGGGCCAGCGGGCCTCCCGCCCGGAGGAGTGCTCTACTGGGCGTGCGACCGTGTCTCTTCAGCGTGTGGACCGTGCTCCGCCGCCACCGACTCCAGCGCACGGCGGATGCAGGCGATGCCCTCATCCACCTCGTCTTTGGTGATCGTAAGCGGCGTGCGGAAGCGAATGGAGCGCTCGCCGCAGCCGAGGATGATTGCGCCCTCCTCGTACGTGTGCTGGGTCACCTGGTCGCGGTACTCGGTGCTGGGGAGGGTAAAGGCCGTCATCAACCCCTCGCCCCGCACGTTGGTCACGGCCGGGTAGTGGTCCGCCAGTTCGTGCAGGCGGTGCTGCAGGTGCTCCCCCACCGCGCCGGCGTGCTGCACAAGGTGCTCGTCCTCCATGATCTCCAAGATGCGGTCGAAGCGCACCATGTCGACGATGTTGCCGCCCCAGGTGGAGTTGATGCGGCTGGGCGTCTCAAAGACATGCCCGTCCACTTCGTCGAGCTTATGCCCGGCGAGGATGCCGCAGACCTGCGTCTTTTTGCCGAAGGCCATGATGTCGGGCCTCACGCCCAGGGCCTGGTGCGCCCAGAAGCGTCCCGTAATGCCGACGCCGCTCTGCACCTCGTCGAAGATGAGGAGCGCGTCGTTCTCGTGGGCCAGCATCTTCAGGCGCTTCAGGAACGAGGGGCGGAAGTGGTTGTCGCCCCCCTCTCCCTGAATCGGCTCCAGGATCACCGCCGCAATCTGGTCTTCGCGCTCGTGGAAGTAGCGCTTGGCCTGCGTGAGCGCCTTCTGCTCCTGCGCCGCCACGCGCTCCACCTCGTCCCCGTCCAGCGGAAAATGCACCTTGGGGTTGGTGATGCGCGGCCAGTCGAACTTCGGAAAGTACATCGTCTTTCGCGGATCGGCCGTGTTGGTGAGCGACATGGTGTAGCCGCTCCGCCCGTGAAAGGCCTGGTCGAGGTGCAGCACCTGGTGCCCCACCTCGCGCCGATACCCCTTCTGGTGGTTCTTGCGCACCTTCCAGTCGAAGGCCGCCTTCAGGGCATTTTCCACGGCCAGCGCGCCCCCGGAAATAAAGAAGGTGTGCGGCAGATACTCGGGAATCCCGACCCGGTCGAAGGTGTCCACAAACCGGGCCATGTGCCCGGTCATGACGTCGGAGTTGGTAATCTTGTTGAGCGCCGCGTCCATGAGCCGCTCCAGAAAGGCCTCGTCGTCCGCCATCTTGGGGTGGTTCATGCCGAGCGGGCTGGAGGCGTAAAACCCAAACAGATCGATGAACGAGCGGCCCGATTTCTGATCATGGAGACGCACCCCACGGCTTTCTTCAAGGTCGAGCACCATCGGCATCATCCCCTTTGTGAGGATGTGCTCGGACAGGAGCTCACGGACGTGGGCGGGGCGCAACGTATGGGGAGAGACCGCTTCCATCGTTCGGTGGGGTAGAGGAAAATTTAGCGAGAGGACATAGTGAATTCGCCAGTGCGGGTTGCGTTTCAGCCTCGGGCAGATGTCACGCGGACGTCCAGACGTTGCCGCTGCCCGCTCCTTCGTGGAAGGTGGCAGGCAGCGACACGGGGCAGTGGAGAACGGACGTGCCCGCCCCCCCAACTCCCGCAAATGCGTGGCGGAAGGCAGCCATCGGCCCGTGCATGCCCGCACTCTCCCCCCCGTCTTTCGAAGATGCAATGGCCGTGCTACACGGCCCCTCACACAGGAACGGGCCGGGCCGGGCGCTCGTACCTCGCCATCCATTCGCTACACACTGAGGCTTCAGGATTGTTCGTTTCCTGCAGCCCGTCTGATTGATTCCTCGACTGCGTATGTCCTCAGCCAAGACCCGCGATCCGGAGCCGTCGTCCGACGCCCCCACTCTTCCCGGTGACACCGACCTGGGCGCCGTGGAGCCCGACCCCATTGGTTCCTCCGGCGACGGCGATCCCGGCTTTGTGGAGCTCCCGGTTGTCGAGAACACGAACAAAAACAAGCGCGGCCAGCGCCCTGAATGGCTCCGCGTCCCACTCCCGCAGGGCGAGACGTACAAAGACGTCCGCGAAACCGTAGAGGACCACGACTTACACACGGTCTGCGAGAGCGCCAACTGTCCCAACATGGGCGAATGCTGGAGCCGCGGCACCGCCACGTTTATGATTCTGGGCAATGTCTGCACCCGCTCCTGCGGCTTCTGCGCCGTAAAGACGGGGCGCCCGCAGGACGGCCTCGACTGGGACGAGCCGCGCCGCGTGGAGGAGGCCGTCGAGAAGATGGACCTCGATCACGCTGTCATTACCAGCGTCAACCGCGATGAGCGCGAGGACGGCGGTGCGCCCATCTTTGCCGAGGTCATCGAGCGCGTGCACGGCCTCGGCGCCACCTGTGAGGTGCTCACCCCCGACTTCCGCGGCATCCGCGAGGCGTGCGACATTGTGTTTGAGGCCGAGCCCGACATCTTCAACCACAACGTGGAAACGGTGCCCAGCCTCTACCGCCGCGTGCGCCCGCAGGCGGACTACGAGCGCTCGCTGAAGGTGCTGCACTGGGCCAAGCAGGAAGGCCTGCGCACCAAGAGTGGCATCATGGTGGGGCTTGGCGAATCGAAGGAGGAGGTTCTGGAGATCATGGACGACTTCGTGGAGATTGGGCTCGACGTGATGACGATCGGGCAATACATGCAGCCGACCGAGCAACACCTGCCCGTGGAGGCATGGGTGGAGCCGGAGGTGTTCGACTGGTACAAGCAGGTCGGCGAAGAGAAGGGCATCGAGCACGTGGAAAGCAGCCCACTCACCCGGTCCTCGTACCATGCCGAGGAGCACGTGTAGCTGCGTCGGGGGCCTCGGCGCTGATGGCTCGCGCTGTCCTACTGGCTTCGGGTGAACTCGGCCTTTTGGCCCCCTCCTCGCAGAGACGGCCCCGGACCGTCGCGGCGCCGCCGCTGCCCGCATGCCGGAGGGGGCCTCCACCGAAGACGCGCCTCTGTTTGGGGGCTCCCGCCGCAGTCGCGCGCACGCCCAAGTTCCGCGCGCTCTCTTGCGGCGGGCTACAGGCCCTCAAGCTGTCGCTCATCCACGCGGGCGGCCGAGCCCTCCGCCACCCGGAATAAAATCCATGGTTTGTCGGGGTCATCGAGATAACAGAGCACTTCGTTCCCCAGCGCCTCGTGAGCGGCCCGTGCACACGCCTGGGCCGAGGCCCAGGGCAGCGCGGGCGCGTTGAACCAGACGCTCGTGTACGGCCCATTGCGGACGTGCTCAGTAATCTGCACCGGCACGGTCGTTCCCTCATGGGTGCCCTCGTAGGTAACGATGGGGCGCTCCTGCACCTGCTCCAGCTCCGGAAAGACCGACCGCAGCCAGTCCACCGCGTCGGCCTCGGAAAGGTCGCGTACGTAAATCTCAGTCGTGTCGTGGGCCATGAGGGAGTGGGGGATGAAAGAACAGAAATGAGGGAGGTTGGGGGGGCGGAGGCGGCGCAGGACGAGCAGGCCCCAAAGAGCGACTTCGGACCTGCCCGAATCGGCCCGTTTTCCGCGGAGGCCTTTCGTGCAGAGGCCTTTCGCAACGCCGCCCAGTGTGTAGCGCAGGCCGTTCACGGACACAAAGGGGGACGGGAAGAGCGGAGAGGCCTTTCTGAGCCTTCCTGTTCCCGAGCGCACCGATCCCCTCCGCAGGCCGACGCAACTCGCCCCAGGCCCTATCGGTGGTCTTCAATGCGCAGTGCGCGATCATGCCGCTCTGCCTCCTCCGGGCGGTTGGTGGCCACCACGAGCAGGCCGTCCTGCGCCTGCTGGCGGTCCGAAATCGCATCGACCATCTCCCGCCCGGCCGCGTCCAGATTGGCCGAGGGCTCATCCAGCAGAAGCAGGGGGGGGCGCGCAAGCAGGGCTGCGGCGTACTTCACGCGCTGCTGCATGCCCGACGAGTACGCGCCCACCGGGTCGTCTGCCCGCTCGGCGAGGCCCACCGTATCGAGCACAGCCTCAATCCGCGCGTCGGCGCTGTGCAGCCGGCGGGCACGGGCGAGGAAGCGAAGGGTTTCTCGGGCGGTAAGCTCTTCGTAGACGCCCACGGCGGGCGCCACAAGTCCCGCCCGCAACGGGTGCTCCTCTTCAGAGAGCGACTCGCCGTCCACCTGCAGCGTGACGGTGCCCTGGCGGGGAGACAAGGCCCCCGCAAGGATGCGGAGCAGGGTGGACTTGCCAGACCCGTTGGCCCCGGTCACTGCCAGGCTTTCCCCTCCGTGAAGCGACACCGACAGGTCTCGAAAGAGCCGCAGCCGACCAAAAAAGTGCCCAACGCGACGGGCCGTAAGTGTAGCCATGCCCCTCACAGAAACCAGGTCATTTTAGTGTGCGCGTCTCTTGCTTGCATGAAATCTACGGGCTACCGCCCCCAATCCCAAAAGAACTGCGCAACGCCCCGGCACACCCCCATCCCCCATCCGTTGAGATGCCAGTGTTCTCTGGGATGCTTTCCTCCACCGGCGATGCCTCGTTCCTCTCCGGCAACAGCCTCCACCCCGACATCCGCAGACGAGCGCCCCCTGGCTGACGTGGCGCTCTTCGGGGCGGATCCCATGCCGCGCATCGTAGACGTGCATCCGATGATGGACCGGCCGTCCGATGAGCCGGCCCGCGTGCGCCTCTACCAGCGGACCGACGACTTCTCCTCGGTCGTTGAGCACGAGGCAACGTTCTTTCCGTTCTTTTTTCTCTCGGACGCACGCCTGCTGCAGGGATTCGGCCACGACTACTGGTGCACAACCCTGAGCGGCGACAACTTCTACCGCCACCTCGCGGCATTCCGGACCTGGAGCGCCTACTGGGACGCCGTGCGCCAGATCGAGCGTCGCACCGACAGCGACGAAAACTGGCCCGACGAAATCTATCGCGCAGGCTCGCCCGCACAGCAGTACCTCTTGCAGACAGGACGGACGTGCCTCCTCGACATGACCCTCGACGACCTGCACCGCCTGCAGCTCGACATTGAGGTGTACGCCGAGGGCGGCTTTCCCAACGCCGACCGGCCCGAGGACAAAATCATCATCGTGGCGCTCTCCGACAACCGGGGCTGGGACAAAGTGCTCCACCTTCGCAACGGCATCAACGAGGCCACGCTGTTGGAAGAGCTGGTGTACGTCCTCCAGGAGCGCGACCCGGACGTGATCGAGGGCCACAACATCTTCGAGTTCGATATTGATTACCTCCTCGGCCGCTGCAACCTGCACGGGGTCGACTTCGCCATCGGCCGCGACGGGTCGGTGCCCCGCACGTACGACTCCAGCATGCGCTTCGCCGAGCGGACGGTGGACTTTCCCGCCGTCGACATTGTGGGGCGGCATGTGATCGACACGTACTTCCAGGTGATGTCGTTCGACGTCTTTAGCCGCGACCTGCCGGACTACAGCCTCAAGACGGCCGCCCGCTACTTCGGCCTCGCGCCCGAGGAGCGGACCTACATCGAGGGCACGGAGATCGCCCGCGCCTGGCGCGAGGAGCGCGACAAATTGCTCGACTACGCGCTCGACGATGTGATCGAGACGAAGCGCCTCGCGGGGCACCTCTCCGGCTCTACCTTCTACCTCGCGCAGATGCTCCCCATGACCTACGGCTCGTCGGCGCGGCGCGGGCCGACGGCCAAGATCGAGAGCCTGTTTGTGCGCGAGTACCTGCGCCG
>CAJXLV010000058.1 GCA_913056185.1 uncultured Bacteroidota bacterium | reverse complement strand
GTTTCGTTGGGGCTGGCGAGAGAGTCCCCGAACCGACAGGTTCATATCGCCCAAGGAGCAACCGCTCCGTGAATCCGAGCGTTTTACGGCTCTCTCGCGCTCACTCAATACCATAAAGCCATCGCGTTCTGCCAGGTTGTGAGCGAACCAAACCAACACTCAAGACAGAACCACGATGGCTGCCATTGAGCTTACGATCGACGAAGAGAAGAGCCGCGGATGCGGGCGCGGGTGCCCGGAGCGATCGTAGGGATCGACATCACGCAGAGGGGCAGTCCAAAGACGTTGGCGAATTTCTTTCTTTTCCCACAACACGGCCCAAACGTCACGCTGACACGAATAGTTGTAGGCCGTCGCGATTGCTGAGAGCAACACAGGCTATGCGCTGGGCCCTGCGCTGTGGTTTGTGTGGCGGATGCGTGCCTACAAAGCGCACCGGGGCGCTGCAGAGGGCGCTGACGTGCAGACCCAGCGCCCCCCGACAGCCAGACACGCTGTCACACAAAGAAAGAGCTGCAAAAAAAGAGATGCCCCGGAGCCGCTGGGCGGGGGAGGGGCGCGGCTCGGGGCATCTACAGTGGAGCCACGGGGATTCGAACCCCGGACCTCTTGCATGCCATGCAAGCGCTCTACCGACTGAGCTATGGCCCCGTGTCAAAAAGCATTCGCGTATACCCTGGCAGGGACGGCACGTTCCCGCCGACGGCTCTTCGGGAGGGCTTTCATCAAAATTGTCCGCGCCCACCAAGCGTGAACCCCTGCCCGCTGCACGAATATGAATGGGCAGGTGCAGCCGGGCGCTCCCCCCGCTGAACGGAGCGCTCGACTCCGTCTGTCTCACAACTCCGTCTCACAACGCCTCTGTTCGCCCATGCGCCTTGTGCTCACTGGCACGGGACAAATGGGGCAGGCCGTCGCCACGGTGGTGGCGGAAGGCCCCCACGAGATTGTCGCTCGCTTCAACTCGTCGCAGCCCTTTTTGGAGGCGGACCCGGCGGCGGTCTCGGAGGCCGACCTGGCCATCGACTTCTCTCTCCCCCGCCTCGCGGTGCCGCACCTGCGCCGCTACTGCGCCGCGTCCCTACCGGTGGTGATGGGCACAACGGGGTGGTACGAGGCGATCGAGGAGGTGCAGGCCCTGGTGCGCACGCACGAGGCAAGTGTGCTCTACGCACCGAACTTCTCGATCGGCGTGGCGGTGCTCTCGCGGGCGGTGGACCGCGTGACGGCCCTCATGGATGCGCTCGACGACTACGACGCATTTGTCCACGAGGCCCACCACACGAACAAGGCCGACAGCCCCAGCGGCACGGCGCGAATGCTTGGCGATCAGTTGGTGGCGGGCCTCGCCCGCAAGGACCACCTGGAGACGGAGGCGCAGCATCAGCGCATCGACCCCGCGGCCGTGCACGTCAGCTCTACGCGTGCCGGCACCACGTTCGGCGAGCACACCGTCGGCTACGACAGCCCGTACGACCGCCTCTCCCTCCGCCACCGGGCCAAAAACCGGCGCGGCTTTGCTGTGGGGGCGGTCCGGGCTGCGGAGTGGCTTCGGGGCCGCACCGGCCTCTTTACCCTGGACGATGTGCTGGACGACTGGCTGGACGACTGACTTCTCTCCCCCTCTCGCGATCGCTCCGCGCTCTCCCTCCTCACGCCTTCGGTCCCCATGGCTCACGATCTTCTCTTTCGGGGCGTGGCCCCGGCCCTCGTCACGCCCTTCACCGACGACGATGCCCTCGATGAAGCGGCCTTCCGCCGCCTGATTGCTACACAGATTGACAGCGGCGTGGCGGCGCTGGTGGTCCTGGGCACGACGGGCGAGAACCCGACGGTCACCGAGGCAGAGCGGCACCGGCTGGTCGAGTGGGCCGTGGACGCGGCGAACGGGCGGGTGCCGGTCGTTGTGGGCACGGGCACCAACAGCACAGCGCAGAGTGTGGCGTTTTCGGAGGCAGCCGTGGACACTGGGGCCGACGGGCTTTTGGTCGTGGGGCCGTATTACAACAAGCCTTCTCAGGCCGGTTTCAAGGCGCATGTGCAGCGCATCGCCGAGGCCGCCGACGCGCCTCTCCTCTTGTACAATGTGCCGGGCCGCACGCACTTCCACATTGCGGCGGATACGGCCCTGGCCCTCGCCCGCGAAGTGCCGCAGGTGGTGGGCATCAAAGAGGCCTCCGGCGAGATTGGGCCGCTCAGCGACCTGCTCGCCCGCCGCCCCGACGGCTTTGGGGTCTACGCGGGCGACGATGAGATGGCGCTCCCCCTCGTGGCGATGGGGGGCGATGGAGCGGTGTCGGTCGTCAGCAATGCTGCCCCTGAGCGGTTCTGTGCGCTGGTCGAGGCGGCCCTGGCGGGCGACCTGGCGGCGGCCCGGCGCCACCACGCGGCGCTGCTGCCGGCCATGCGCGCCTGCTTTGCGGAGACCAACCCGGTGCCCATTAAGGCGGTGTGTGCCGCCTACGGCAACATGGCACCACACGTGCGTCTGCCCCTTACGCCGCTGGAGCCGCGCTCCGCTACGCGCCGACGCGTCCTGGCAGCGTTTGAGAACATTCTGGGCGGGGACACAGCGACCCCGTAGGGTGCAGCCAATCTCCGAAAGAAGGATCTTGGGCGAGATTCAGTCCAAGTCGCTGGCGAGATGGCGTCGCCCACCGGCGTGCGGGATCGACCGCACATGCGGGGCATCCCGCAACGCCCCCCCCCACAACAGTGGACTCCGGCGCGTCCTGAGAAGACCTCCACAGCGCCGACAGGCGCTCAAAGGCAGGGATGCAGACCCGTGGTGGCCTCAGGGCAGCAAAGGCCGCAGGAGAATCTCCCACCCTTGCCCCGGAGGGGCCCTCTTCGAACAGGGGGGCGTCAATTCTGCACAAAGAGCATGGCGATGCCGCCCACGGCCGCCGTGTACACCGCCGAGCCGAGCCAGAGGCCGTAGAGCAGCGTGGCGGGCGTGGCCTGCGAGTGCAGCACCAGCAAGGCCACCAGGAGACCGTTGTGCAGGAGCGCCACCACCAGGCTCGCCACAAAGGCCTGCCCCGGCCGGATGATGAGGGCGGTGTGCTCGTCCACCGCAAAGCGCCCGACGAGGAAGCCGACGAGCGCCTTGACAAACATGTGGATGCCCCACGTGCCGTACACCACGTCCATTGCAGCGCCCAGCCCCGCCCCCACCACGGTGCCGGGGCGACGCCCCGCCCGCAGGGCGTACCATCCCAAGAACAGAAGCACGGCGTCTGGATAGGCGCCTCCGATGCGCAGGCGCCCCAGGACCAGCCACTGCGCAGCAAAGACCGCAATGGCGGCAAGCAGGCGACGGACGGGAGGCGACATGCGGTGACGACAGCGAGCGGTGGGAAAGAAGGACCAGGCGCGGCTCAGGAAGGGCGTCTCTTCAGCAGGCGCACAATGGCATTCATCGTACGGGTGACCTGGTAAGAGGGCCCGGTGTAGTTGTTGGCAAACAGCACAAACGCCATCCGCGTCCCATCCGCCTGCAGGACGTATCCACTCAAGGCCCGCACGAACGACAGGGAGCCCGTTTTGGCCTGCACCCCGGTCTGTGCCAGGCGTCCCTGCAGGGTGGTGTTGCGTTCGCCGCCGCGCGGCAGGGACGCGAGGAACGCATCCCGGGCCGCGTGTGCGTCCATGTGCACCAGCAGCTTCCGCAGGGCCCGAGGCGTGATCAGGTTTTTGCGCGAGAGCCCCGAGCCGTCCGTAATGGTGAGCGGGCGGGGATTGATGCCGGCCCGCCGCAGAAACCGTTCGGTGCGCCGCGCCCCACCCCGCGCGGAGCCGCCCCAGCCGTAGGTCCGGAAGACCTGCTCGGCGTAAAAGTTATCGCTCTGCTTGTTGATGATGCGGACGATGTCGGCCAACGGGGGCGACAGCGCAACAAAGAGCGGCGGGCCCGCCTCGGGGCGCGTCTGGAGCGAATCCAGATCGACCAGGGCAAGATCGGTCTCGATGCCTGCCTCCCGGAGCCGCTCCCGGAAGACGCGCAGGGTGAAGGCCGTTGGGTCGCTCACCGGCACATTGCGCACGCCGGCGTACGAGCGGGCGACGGAGCCGGTCAGCACCAGCCGGTTCGTCGAGAAGACGCGGTTGATGAGGAGGGTGCTGCCGCGCCATCGGGGACTGGTGACGGCCCGGTTGTCGTAGGTGACCGCGCCCTCCGGCAGCACGCGCACCGCTGGCGGAGCGCCGGGGCGCGTGGCTTCCACCCGCACCGGCACCGAGTTGTCGCGGTAGCTGAGGCCTGAGGCGCGCACGCCAATCTGCTCGCCCTTGTCGCGGGTGAGGTAGTTCACATTCCAGCCATCAGGGTAAAAGTCGTCCCGGAACGCCTCGTCGTCGCCCAGGAGACGGCCCTCGATGCGGCGCACGCCCATGTCGGCCAGGCGCTCGGCCCAGGCGCGCAGCGGATCGGACCGCCCCTGGGCCGTGCTGCCGAAGGTGGGATCGCCAGAGCCCTGCAGCCACAGGTCGCCCCGCATTACCGAATCGGCGGTGGTGCCCTTGAAGCGGAGCGTCGTGTCGTAGCGGTAGGTAGGGCCCAGCAGGTCCAGCGCCGCAGCCGTCGTGAACAGCTTCTGGTTGGAAGCGGGCAAAAAGCCGCGGTCCGGGTTGCGGCGGTACACAAGGCTGTCGGCATCGAGGTCGTAGATGCTGACGCCCCAAAACGCCTGTGTGGTGCGGCCGTCCTGGAGGAGCGACTCGATCTGTTGGGCGAGCGACTGCCCCACAGCCGGGCGCCCCGCCGCCCCTCCCCACACGCCAAGCAGAACGACAAGAAGCCAGCGGTAACTCACAACGATGCGGGGGCGGTGGGTGCAGCGACAGCGACTGGAACCTTCCAGAACGACCTCTGGTTTCGGACGCCGAGTGTATTCGGCGCACCCCCCGTCCGCCGGACTGTTTCCCTCCCAAAACATCTTCGTCTTTTATGTCCAAACCGTCCACCCGCCGCAGCCGCTCCGGCATGCTCGTGTTCGAGACCTGGAACTACGTGCTTCTCTTGATTGGAGTGGCGCTCATCTCCGTGGGCTTCGCGGCCATGTACCTCGAAAGTGCCTACCTCGGCCCCATTTCGTTGTACGTCTCCCCCGTTCTCATTGTGGGCGGCTACGCAGAGATCATCTACGCCCTCATGTGGGCGCCCGACGAGGACGAGGCCTCGCAGGAGACGTAGCGGACAGAGACAAGCACCGCCAGGCGGCACGCTGCGGCCGCAGTCACAGCCCCGCCGCAGCATTCAGTAGAGCAGAGCCGGGATGCGCTGCTCCCGAAACGCCGCCGTCTCCGCGCGCCAGCCGGCAACAATGGAGTCGGGATGCGCCCCTGCGCGCAGCTGCTCCAGCAACCGATCGGTGCCCGCCAGGCGCGTGAGATGGGCGGGGCGACTCACAAAGGTCGTATCCCCCCGGGCATGTGCCCGGTGGTAAAACGCATGCAGCATGTGGATGCCAACGCGCACCGGCGCCACCGCCCGCCGGTCCGTCACCGCCACCTCCACCCCGTACAGACGCTCCCCTTCGAAGCGGGGCGACGGAGCCGCCTGCGGCATTGATCGCGGCGTGAAGGCGACCGTATCGACGGTGACGCCCGGCAGCGCGCGGGTACGGAGCGTATCGACCACGCGTTGGGCAGCCGCGGGCGGCCACGGCGCCCCGATCTGGAGGAACGGGTGCTCCGTGCCCCGCCCTTCGCTCACGCGCACCCCCTCAAACAGGCAGAGCCCAGGGTACAGGAGCGCCGTCTCCCAGGTGGGCAGGTTGGGGCTCGGCGGCACCCACGCGCGGCCCGTCTCTGGCCACTGCATGTCGCGGATCCACCCCGTCATCGCCACCACCGAGAGGTCCAGCGCCGCCACGCCGGGGAGCAGCTCCCGCTGCTGGATGTAACGCGCCAGCTCCCCGACAGTGAGGCCGTGCGCCATCGGGAGAGGGTAGCGCCCCACAAAAGACGTGTGCGCCGACTCCAGCACAAAGCCGCCGGTGTACGTGCCCCCGAGCGGATTGGGACGGTCGAGGACCACGAACGATAGGCCTGCCTCGGCAGCCGCCTGCATGGCCAGGCCCATGGTGGTGCTGTAGGTATAAAACCGCGCCCCCACCGACTGCACGTCGAACACGAGAGCGTCCAGCCCTGCCAGTTCGTCCGGGGTAGGGCGGCGCGTATCGTCGTACAGACTGTACACCGGCGCTCCGGTTCGGGGATCGCGCCCGCCCTGCACGGGCTCCCCCGCCCCTGCCGTGCCCCGCACCCCGTGCTCGGGGGCAAAAATGGCCCCGACGCGCACGTCGGGCGCGGCGGCGAGGCGGTCCACCAGGTGCGCTGTGTCTACGCGCGCCGTGTGGTTGGCAATGACGCCCACCCGCTGGCCCGACAGGGCCTCAAAACCCGTGCGGGCAAGCACCTCAGCGCCCGTTCGCACCGGCGGCTGCGACGGGGGCGTCTCTGGGGCGCAGCCGCTGAGCCAGATCCCACACAGCACAAGCACTGCCAGCCACGGCCTGCAGCGGCTCTCGTGGGGGATCCGCGTACGGACGGCGGCGAAACAATCGGGCGGGGTGTCCATCACTGGTTGGCGACAATTTCGTGCTCGGCAAAGAAGTAGCCCACCTCTTTCTCCCCATTGGCGGGCGAGTCCGAGCCATGGACAATGTTTTCCTGGATCGACCCGGCGAAGTCGCTCCGGATGGTGCCGTCGGCGGCTTCGGCGGGATCGGTCGCCCCAATGAGGGCCCGGAAGTCTTCGATCGCGTTTTCCTTTTCGAGGACGACCGGCACGCACGGGCCGCTCGACATGAACGCCGTGAGGTCGTCAAAGAAGGGCTTATCTGCATGCACGGCGTAAAAGCCCTCCGCCTCGGCCTGGGAGAGGGTCAGCATTTTGAGGGCTTGGATCTCGAACCCGGCGTCTTGAATGCGGCGGAGCACTTCGCCGATCTTTTGCTTCCGGACGCAGTCGGGCTTAAGAATGGCAAGGGTACGCTCAGTGGCCATGGGCACGGGGGGATGGAAAAAGAGTCACGAAAAAACCGCTTTTCTCAACGCGCCCCCTGGAGTTTCCGTCCCCCGTTGCTGTTAGGCGTTCGTGAATCTCGGGGGCCGGCCGTCCTCGGGGCCAAAGGACCAGTGCCCCCCAGTTGGAATCAAAGAAGGCTTCCCGATCGGGGCCGGACCGTCCACGGCAGACTGTTCTCGGCAACAGGGTCCAACGCCATCCGTTGTACATTCGTGCCTTTCCTTCCCACCAATCCTGCATTCGACTCGTGACGACTCTACACCACGCCACCCTGGGCGGGGGCTGCTTTTGGTGCCTCGAAGCCGTCTTTGAAGAGGTTGACGGTGTTCACGACGTTGTATCGGGCTACGCGGGCGGCCACGTGCCGGATCCGTCGTACCGACAGGTCTGCAACGGCACCACTGGCCACGCCGAAGTCGTACAGCTTGCGTACGATCCTTCCGTCATTCGCTACCATGATCTTCTGGAAATTTTCTTTACCATCCACAACCCCACCACGAAGAACCGCGAAGGGGCGGACGTGGGGCCGCAGTACCGCTCCATCATCCTGTACCATACCGCCGAGCAACAGGAAACGGCCGAGGCGCTGATCGACGAGCTTAGTAGCGACGGCCTCTTCGGCGACCCGATCGTGACGGAGGTCGAGCCGCTGGAGACGTTTTATGAGGCGGAGGCGACGCACCAGGACTACTACGCCCGCAACCCCTCGCAGCCCTACTGCCAGTCCGTCATCTCGCCGAAGGTGGCCAAGCTGCGCCAGAAACACGCCGACAAGCTGGCGTAGGAAGCCCTGCGGTTGCCGGCGGCCGATCAGTGCCGGGCCAGGCCGAGTGTCAACACCGAAGCTGCTTCTGCGCCGGCCGCACGGAGGGCACGTGCCGCGGCGGCAACGGTGGAGCCGGTCGTGAGTACGTCATCGACCAACAGCCATCGCCCCTCGGCGCACGTCGGGGCGGCCCGAAATGCCTCCTGCACATTCGCCCATCGGGCCTGGCGCGACAGCCCCGTTTGGGACTGGGTCGGATGGGGACGCATCAGTAGGTCGGAACGATACGGGCACTCCAGGTGCGCCGCGGCCCCTTCTGCCAGCGGGGCCGACTGGTTGTACCCCCGCTCCAGCCGGCGCGTCCGGTGAAGCGGCAGCGGCACGACACCATCCGGAGGCGGATGGCGCTCCGCATAGGCCGCTCCCATCAGGCGCCCCAGCGGTACGCCGTACCGGGGGCGGTTTTCGTACTTGAGCGCATGTTGGACCGCCTGCAGGGTGCCGCCCTTGTCAAATACCCAGAGCGCGTGGGCTGTCTCTACGGCGCTGCCGCCTGTGGGGAGGCGCTCCAGGCGGGCTGCAACCTCCATCGGCCGGGCGCGCTCGAGCCCGCTCAGGCACCGCGGGCAGAGGGGCAGCTGGGGCGACTCCGGGCGCGCTCCGCACCCCAGGCACCGAGACGGGTACACGAGGTCCAGCACGCCGTTTCCCACCCGCCGAAGGCCCCGTAAGGCCCGGGTCGCAAGCGCCTTCGGATGAGACATGAGAAGGATAGATTCTTTGACGTGGGACACACCTCCCGGCACCTCCCGGCACTGCGGTTCAGAGCACCGGTAGAGCCTGGCGCGCCGCCCCCCCCTGCTCAATGCGACGAATATCTTCGGACGCCGGGGGAGCAGCCTCCCGACGATGCATGATCACTTTGTTGGTGCACAACAGACATGGAGAAGCCGGGCAGGGGTGACACTTTGTTGCATGTCATACTTTGCACAAAGTACCGCCTCTTCGTCTGTGTCTTTCGGACACAGTGTATATGTTAAAACCCATGAATGCAACCCTCGTGCCGGACAGTGTAGGCTGGCAGATTGCTGTGTGTCGGCGAAGACAAAAGAGGTCCGGTAGCCAGGGTAAAGGCTGCAGTTTGCGGCCACGGGGGCGCCCCGCGCTGCACGATGCGTCTCATCACAACTGCTCTCTGCCTATGTCCGATCGGGACCGACGCGGCATGCTCATCACCAACAACGGCACCGACGCTGTAGAGGTCGCCATGTCGACGCGCTGCCTCCGCCTTGCGCCGGGCGAGGAGGCGCTCATCACGCCGGATGAGGTGCGCGACCCAGTGCTGCGGGAGGCCTTGCAAGAGCGCTCCATTGCCATTGTGCGCCCGGCCACGCCGGAAGAAGACGCGACCCTGCGCAGCCGTCTTAGCGATCGGTAGCCCCTCGCTGCACGGAGGCGGAGCCATAGCCCTGCAGTCTCTCAGCCCCACGATCGCCGTTAAACTACAAAAAGCCCTGAAGGAGAATCTCTCTTCAGGGCTTTCGGGACGTTGCATTGGTACCGCGTACGGGATTCGAACCCGTGTTACCGGCGTGAAAAGCCGGCGTCCTGGACCAGGCTAGACGAACGCGGCACAGAATGTTGTCAGCCAAGATGTAGGCCCGAGAGTCGTCTCAGGCAAAGGGTGAGTGGTGGGATTTGAACCCACGGCCTCCAGGACCACAACCTGGCGCTCTAACCAACTGAGCTACACCCACCATCTTGTATCCATCATCTTTGAGGCATGGGGCCTTGCCATAGTCGCAAGCGGTTGGACGCGGCTCGACGGCAAGACGTTTCGTGGCGCCCCGACCTCAGGGCCGTCTCAGCCGTGAACTTTCCGTGGACCCTTTTTCAGACCCCGGATGGGAGCTCACGAAGCGTACGGCTCTTCCCACTGCACAGCCGCAGGACGCTACGCATCCTCCATCTGCGTCAGCAGATCCGCCATCTCAATGGCGGCTTCGGCGGCCTCTCGCCCCTTGTTGCCCGCCTTCGATCCAGCCCGTGCGATGGCCTGGTCCACCGTATCGGTTGTCAGGATGCCGAAGACCACCGGCACCTCCGTATCAAGCGACGCCTGCATGGTGCCGCTGGTGGCACCGGAGCACACGTAGTCGAAGTGAGGCGTTTCGCCGCGGATGACCGCCCCCAGGCAAATCACCGCGTCGTAATTGCCGGTGCGCGCCCATTTCTGGGCAGCGACGGGGATTTCCCAGGAGCCGGGGACGTGGGCCACCGAGACGGCGTCCAGGTCCGCGCCGTGGCGGTCGAGGGTATCGAGGGCACCGTCGAGGAGATTGGCCGTGATGTGTTCGTTGAACCGCCCGACGACGATCGCGAAGCGGTGGGAGGCGGCGTGGAGGTGGCCTTCGTAGTGTGTGGGCATGCGCGGTGTGGCGGACGGCGGATCAACAGGAGCAGAAGGGCTCGTAGTTACAGGACAGAGGGTCGGAATCGTTCCCATTGTGCGGGGGTGAGGCCCGTGTCGCCGGGTCGTCGGGAGCGGCCGGGGCGGCCGTGGTAATCCGTGCCGCCCGTCACCAGCAGGTCGTGCGCCTGGCACATGCGGCGGTAGTGCTCCTCGAGGTAGTCGGGGTGGCTGGGGCACACACACTCAATGCCGTCGAGGCCGTGTTGGCGGAGTGTGGTGAGCACAGCACTCGGCGTCCACTGCCCAGGGTGGGCCAGCACCGCCACGCCCCCGGCAGCGTGAAGCGCCTCGATGGCAGCGGCGGCCGGCTGCGTGGGGGCCGGCACGTAGCCGGGCTGCCCGCGCCCCAGGTACTCCGCAAATGCGTCCGCGGAGCAGTCCACGTGCCCGGCCTCCACCAGCGCGCGGGCGAGATGGGGGCGGCCCGGGGCCGCACTCTCGGCCACATGGCGCTGCACGATGCCGTTCGATACCGTGACCCCCACCTCCGAGAGCCGCTCCACCATCTGGTCGAATCGAGCACGCCGCCGCTCCGTGAACGCAGAGAGATACTGCGTCAGGGCTGGATGGCCGGGATCAAAGCCGTACCCCAGCAGATGAAGGCCGCGGCCCTCCACCGCCACGCTCAGCTCCACGCCCGTCACGAGTTGAAGGTCACGGCCCGCCGCCTCCGCCTGCGCCGCCTCCAGGCCCGCGACCGTATCGTGGTCCGTCACCGCAAGGGCCGCTACGCCGCGCGCGGCGGCCTGCTGCACCAGCGCCCCCGGTGCCTGCGTTCCGTCGGAACAGTGGGTATGAGTGTGGAGATCGGCGTACGCGGGAGACGGCATCGAAGGCACGAAAGGTGGGAATCGGGGACACGAGAACGCGGTGCGGGGGCAGCCCTGGACTGGAGTCGAGGCGCATTGAACTGCACGCCGCCACTTGAGTTTGGAACGTGGTCGGCATTGTCTTTCTATATCCAACCACTGCCCACGGCTGATGGACCGAATGTGGAGCCCCTGGCGCTCGGCCTATGTCTCGGGGGCCAAACAACGCGAGTACCCCGACGATACGTCACTGTTTACGGCGCTGCTCCACGAGGAGCGCGACGCGCAGAACTTGATCCTGTGGCGCGGAGACGAGGTGTTTGTCATCATGAACCGCCATCCCTACAACAGCGGGCACCTCTTGGTGGTGCCCTACCGCGAGGTGGAGCAGTATGACGCCCTTACGACCAACGAGCAGCAGGCTGTCGCCGCGGCGCTGGACCGCTGCATGGGGTGGGCGCGCGAGGCGCTTTCCCCCGACGGCTTCAATGTGGGCATGAATTTGGGCCGCGCGGCCGGGGCCGGCATTCCGGAGCACCTGCACGCGCACGTCCTCCCGCGCTGGAACGGCGATACCAACTTCATGCCGGCAACGGCGGAGACAAAGGTGCTGCCCGAAGACCTCCAGACCACGTACGACAAGCTCCGCGCCGTGATGCCGCCCTCCGCTCGCGCCTCGACCCGTCCCCCCTCTTCGACCGCCGAGTAACCTCTGGCTTCTCCTCTTTGCGTTGCCCATGAGCACTGCCTCCCTCCCCGACCGCCGGGCCGCCGTCGACGCCTACAACTTCGACGACGTGCACCCGCACGTCCGGTTCGGCACGGCCAGCGACCGCTACGCCGGGTGGCTCGGACAGATCTACCCCCGTGCCCAGTACGCCGATCGCGTCTCCTCCCGCTCTCGTCGCCTCGGGGGCCAGTCGTTCACCGAGCGCCGCGTCCCGATCGCCTCCGTGCACGATTATTTTGAGCACTTCCAGGTGCTGGAGATTGATTTTACCTTCTACCGCCCCCTCCTGGAGGACGACGGCACTCCGGGCTCTACCCATCGCACCCTTTCCGCCTACGCGGAGCACGCCCCGGCCGACGCGTCGTTTCTGCTGAAGGCACCGCAGATGATTTTTGCGCGCAGCGTGCGGCGCAACGGGGAGTTTGTGCCCAACCCCACGTTTCTGGACGCCTCCCGGTACCTCGAGACGTTTCACGCGCCCGCCCTCGACCTTCTCGGCGATCGGCTCGACGGCATCCTCTTTCAGCAGGAGTACCAGCCCGTGGCCGACAGCCCCAGCCCCGCGGAAAACGTGGACCAGCTCGACGCCTTCTTCGGCGCGCTCCCCAACGCCCCGCAGGCACATGTGGAGCTGCGTGCGGAGCATCTGCTGCGGGGGCCGTACTTCGATTGGCTGGCGGACCGCGGCCTGGGGCACGTCTTTAGCCATTGGAAGTGGCTCCCGCCCCTTCGGCGACAGTGGGCCCTGACGGGCGAGCGCCTCACGGCGGCCAATGGACAGGTGGTGGCGCGCCTGCTCACGCCACGCGACATGTCGTACGCGGACGCCTACACCATGGCCCATCCGTTCGAGGCCCCGGTGCCTGAGCTGAGCGAGACGCAGCAGGCCCACGACATGGTACTCGATGCCACGGCGCTGGCCTACCGAGCCCAGGCCAACGGCGCCCTGCTCAACGTGATCGCCAACAACCGCGCCTGGGGCAACGCGCCGGATCTCAACCGCGCCATCGCGCATCGGATTCTGGACGAGGTGGAGACGCGGGCGTGACGCGCCGGCGCTCGCCGCCGGAAGACGGGCGTCAGTCTTGTTTGTTGAGGTAGCCCTGCAGGATGACCGCCGCGGCGGCCGCATCTACGCGTCCCCTGTCGTAGCGGCCGGGCTGCTTCACGCCGGCCTGGCGGAGCAGGTCCTTCGCAATTTCGGACGTGTAGCGCTCATCCTCCCGCACCACCGGCACCGCCCCCACGGCCTCGCGGATGCGATCCACGTATGCGTCCACCATCTCCGTCGCCCCCGCCGCCGTGCCCTCGGGCGTCAGTGGCCAGCCCACCACCAGGCGCGCAATGCCATCCGCGCCCTTCAGGGTACGGAGCGCGGCCAGCGCCTCGTCCGGGGCGTAGGTGCCTCGCGGCCGCGCAAAGAGGCGCAGCGGATCGGCCACGGCCACGCCCACGCGCTTGGTGCCAACATCGACGCCCACTAGGCGCGGTGGGGAATGCAGTGTCGTCACAGGGCAAACGAGGCGAAGAGAAGCAAGGCTGCGAGACGAATGAGCTCTCGGCGAAGGCACCGGGGCCGACTGCACTCTACCCCACCCACGCTGTGAGGTCCCCGGAAGACAATCCTTCTGAACTTGATTCCGAATCCGTATGGGCCAATCTGTCTGCTCAAGGGAGGTTCACTCCCGGAGCACGCGGTCGCTTCCCTCTCAGTGCTGCGTCGGGGTGCGGAATGACACACACCTTGGGTTACTCCTTGAACCGGTACACCCCCTGGATGCCATCAATGCGCTTCAATCGCTTGATTAGGCGTTTCAGATGCTCCAGGTCCGAGACGTGCAGCATGATGGTGCCGGAGAACACACCGTCTTCAGTATCAATGGTGATCGACCGGATGTTGGTCTTCAGGTTTTTCGAAATCACCGTCGTAATGTCGTTGACCATGCCCACCCGGTCTTCGCCCATCAGGCGCAGCGCCGCTACAAACTGCACGTCCTTCTGGTGGCTCCAGTCCACATCCAGGATGCGGTCGGGCTGGTTCACCAGCAGGTCGGACGCGTTCCGGCAGCTGGAACGGTGGATGTTCACCGTGCCCGTCTTGCTCACAAACCCGAACACCTCATCCCCCGGAATGGGGTTGCAACAGGAGGCATAATTGACCGCAAGGTCCTTCTGCACCTCGCCGTCAATCACCAGGGCCTGCTGCTCGGTCTGCTGGGCCGCATCCAGGAACTGCTCATACTGCTCGCGAAGGGCTACCTCGTCCACCTCCTCGTCGTCGGGCGCCGCCCCGTCCGACTGCGTGCCCTTAATGGACTCAACCAGCTCGTCCGGGTCGTACAGGCCTTTGCCAATCTCGTAAAACAGCTGCTGCAAGTCCGGAAACTTCAGGTCGTGGGCCACTCCCTGGAGGTCCTGATCGCTGATTTCCAGACCCGCCTGGTCCTTGGCCTTCGCCCATACCTCCTTCCCCAGTTCCACCGCCTTCCGCCGCTCCTCGTTGGTCCACTTGCGGATGCGGCTGCGGGCCTTATGGGTCACCACGAAGTTGATCCAGTCCGGGCTTGGAGACTGCTTCTCCGACGTGATGATTTCCACCTGGTCGCCACTTGTCAGCTCCTGGGACAACGGGACCATCTTGCCGTTCACCTTTGCCCCAATGCATTGCATGCCCACCTCTGTGTGCACCTTGAAGGCAAAATCGACCGGTGTGGCCCCCTGGGGCAGCGTCAGCAGATCGCCCTCCGGCGTGAAGACGTAGATCTCCTCGTCGTACAGGTTGAGCCGAAACTCTTTGACGAATTCCGTAGCCTCCTCCGGCTCCGGGTTTTCGAGCAGATCGCGCACCCATTCCAGGAACCGCTCCATCTCTTCGTCCACGTTTTCGGTGCCCTCCTTGTACTTCCAGTGCGCTGCCACGCCCCGCTCGGCGACCTCGTGCATCTCCTGGGTGCGAATTTGCACCTCTACGCGACGCCCTCCCGGCCCGAAGACAGTGGTGTGCAGGCTCTGGTAGCCGTTGGACTTGGGCACCGAAATGAAGTCGCGGAAGCGCTCGGGAAGCGGCTTGTAGAGGTCCGTCACCAGCGAATAGACGCGCCAGCAGTCCTCTTTGCCCTTCGGGCCGTCGCTCTGCAGAATCACCCGAATCGCGAAGATGTCGTAGATCTCGTCGATCGGTTTGTTCTTGCGCTCCATCTTGCGATGGATGGAGTAGACGTTTTTCACGCGGCCCTTGATGGTAAACGTGAAGCCTTCCTCCTCCAGGTGCTCGGCAAGGGGATCGATGAATTCAGCGATGTAGGCGTCGCGCTCTTCGGCCATCTCCTCCAGCCGCTCCACAATATGGGCGTACGCCTCCGGGTTCAGGATTTCGAAGCACAGGTCCTCCAGCTCGCTCTTGATGGGGAACAGCCCAAAGCGGTGCGCCAGCGGGGCGAAGAGGTTGAGCGTTTCGCTGGCTTTGCGGAGTTGCTTTTTCCGCGAGAGCGCCTCAATGGTGCGCATGTTGTGGAGGCGGTCCGCAAACTTTACCAGGATGACGCGGAGATCCGTCGCCATCGAGAGCATCAACTTGCGCACGTTCTCCGCCTGGCCCAGCTTTTGGCTGGTGAAGACGCCCTCGATTTTGGTGAGCCCGTCGATGATGTTCGCCATCGTCGCCCCAAACTCATCTTCGATGAGGCCCAGCGAGAGCTCGGTGTCCTCTACCACGTCGTGTAGCAAAGCCGCCGCCACGCTCGTATCATCAAGGCCAATGTCTCGTGCGACGATGGAGGCGACACGGAGTGGATGGCTGACGTACTTTTCGCCGGATTCGCGCCAGTCGTTGCGGTGGGCCCAGTAGCTGAGCCGGAAGGCGCGACGGATCATGTCTGCATCCACGGCCGGCAGATGGTCCCGACACAGCGCCAGAAGGTCCTCGCGCTGTTGTCGGTATTTGGGATCAATGTCGATCTCTCCCTTCTGGGGGACCGCCGAGGCTTGAATCATAGGCAAAGGGAATGGAGGCGTTACAGCGGATGGATCACATTCCCTTTAAATTCCGCCATGGATACAAGTTTCCCCCTCGACGCGCAGCCCAGCGCGGGCCCCTCCACACAAAACGGGCGCCGT
>CAJXLV010000057.1 GCA_913056185.1 uncultured Bacteroidota bacterium | reverse complement strand
GAGGTCCTCGCGGGCAGTCCGGAGGCAGTCGGTGGTGCTGTCAGGAAGGTCCATAGCTTACTGGTTCAGATTCTCAAGTTCATCGATTAGTGCCTCCAGGTCGTCCCCCGGCACCTGCACGACGAAATCCGAGACCTCATGTACCCCATGAATGCCAGCGGGTCCTACCCGGATGCGGGGTGGATTTTGTCGGTCAGGTTGCCCAGGTTTTGCCCAAAACGTGCGTGAAAGCGGCGGTTTTAGGGCTCCTCCTGTGCCTCGGGCCACTGGTTGGGGTGGGGCAGCCCGCCCGGACGTTTGAGGTCTTGGAAGGCAGCACGCACCCGGATAGTCTCCGGCAAGGCACTATGCTCACGCTTACAGAGTGGCGCATCACCGGAAGCGATACGCTTCGCGTGTGGGCCGAGCTCACAACCCCAGAAGTAGGCCCGAGCCGGAAGGCGGCTCAAGAGGCAGACCTCGTCGTGTGGTGCGATCCAGGCCGGTATCCAGATCAGCGACACCTTTTCCCTACGGCAGATGTGGTGCTGTCTTTCGCTGGCCATCAGGAAGGCGCTAGCCTCATCATGTTTGTTACTGAACAGGCGTACAGACGTCACTACGCCGGAGACCTTGGGTGGCAGGCGTTGGCTCTACACTAAGCCCTCAGTTCGATAGGTTGGTGATCGTATTTTCGAGCTGGTCAATGTCGACCTGTGCCCCGTCTACGACCTGATCGTTTCGGCCTACGGTAAAGAACTCATCGTTGTCGGTGTAGACCTTAATTTGGTCGATCGTGAAGTCCGACCCGGTGTTGTTCTGAAACTCCAACGGCGCATTGTCCAGCGTAAAGGAGTCAGTGCTCGTTGAGTATGAGTAGCTGACCCCGTTAAAGGTCTGCTGAACGGTGCCCCCGTTATCGATCACTTCCACATCAATCGTGACCGATGAAAGCCCGACACGAATGACGTTGGCAAGTCCCACGGTCGGGCACTCAAGCGACCCTGTCTTGACCGTCACTTCTTCGCCTAACTCAATCCCCGTCTCCCCGATATTGTCGATGCGAAAGAGGCGCTGCATTCCACTTCCATAATCCACACGCCATTGCAGCTTATCTATCTCGGTTGCCCCATCAGCGGTTTTCGTTCCAAGAGTGCCGTTGTCCGCTGGTATAAATCTGCCGCCTGTATTGAAGGCGTTAGGGCTAAACGGGAACGTAGCGTCAGGAAAGTTTGAGGGAGAGCCATTCGACTCCTGAAGCTCAGGCTCAACGGCATTAACTGACGTGAGGCCCGACCCCGTGATTGCATTGTTGATCCCGCCGTCGTTAAATCGATCAGCCATTGTCCTCAGAGTCTTTGGAAGAGTCCTGTGAGTCGCCTGAGTCGTCAGGCGGGGTGATGTTCACCGTCGATTCCTGCTCCATCTCAAGCCCGCCATCCTCCTTATCGGTCTGCTTACCGTCGCTGTTGTTAATCATGGGTCTGCTAAAAAAAGGTTAGAATGAAACTAAACGTCCCCGACGGAGCAAGTATCGGTCGCCGTGTCGCTATTACCGTCAGGGTCTGTCACAGTCACTTTCACGGTCACGATCTCGTCAGTCTGATAAAGAGACCCAACTTGTGAGTAATCATACGTAGCAGTTTCCCCGTCCGTGAAAGTCGCGGGTGGTGTAGGTCGGTTAGCGTCAGGGTCATACTCAAATGTAAGCTGATCGTTCGGGTATGATGGGTGAGAAGTGCCCTGAGCATTGTAGCTCGCAGTAGCTCCAAATATATTGGACGCAGAAAGGTCAGCAGTTGGAGCCCCAGTAGGTGGGTTTCGGTCTACGCCTACTGACGTAGCCGATAGCGTTTGACTGCTCGACGCGCTGATCGAAACAGGCGGCACAGTGTCTACGACCGACGACGCCGCGCTCGCCTGTAACTGCGCGTTCGGAACGCTGACCGTGCGGCTGGGGGCCTCGCTTCGAGTGACACCTACGGCCGTTGCGGAGAGGTCCTGTGTAGATGCCCCGACGATAAAAACCCTCGTAAGACCGATTCGCGCATGGTCGAAAATCATGCCGTCACCTTAATGGCTACGGACACACCAGAAAGCCCTGAATCAACGGTCGGTTGGCCCGTCACCTCTACGAAGTCTAGAGGGGATACGTTGTGCTCAAACTCGACCGTCGTTTCGGTACTCCCTGCCGGGAGCGTTACTGTCTCCACGACCGACCCTGCGGCGAATAGCTCTACGTCGTAGTCATTATTTGGCGCAGATTCGGCCTGTACCTGCAGATTGTTGAGGGTGGCCTCAATCGTGAAGGGGACTCGTAGAAAGCTAACGTTCGGTGGAACGTCTCCGGGCCTATATCGGCTGACCTGTCCAACCGAAACGCCTCCGCCGCCTGCGCCGCCAACGGCCGGGGCGCCGCCGCCGCCGCCGCCTGTGGCCGTGTCGGACTGCTCTAAGGCAGTTGTGATCGTTATGGCAGATGCCATCAGCTTTGGAAGTCTGTGTACTCAATGAGCGTAGCGCGGGTCTCGCCTGCTGCTGCGTCGTACCGCACGCTGTGAACAGTGTAGTCCGTTCCGTCTATTGTCACCAGCTCATCCCCCGTGAGCGGCAGTGTGCCGCCCCGCGTCGCTTCTGTGATGGTGAGCTCCTCCAGGTGGATCTGCCAGTAGCGCAGCCGCTGGAACGCCTTGAGCTGGGCAAGCGTGCGGTCAGATTCTGTGCGATCCTCCAGGGGGCCAACGCCCCACTGGGTCGGCTCGAATGGCGTGCCGTTGGGGTCTATGCCGCGCACGCGCGCCAAGTTCTGCGTCGTCGGGCCGCTGGAGGTGCGCACGGTCTGGGCCTCCGCCTCCCCAAGCTCGGGGACGGTGGCCCTGACAACCGTCTGATCAATCTTCGACTCGTCCCGCTCCAGCGAAAACTCAATGTCGTCAATGTAGACCGCGTCGCCACCGTAAATGTAATCGTCAGGGATTGGGGTAGACGTATTCTCTGTTCTGTTGATAAGGCGCTCTCCGCCAACCTCGTATGTAATGTCTCCCTGTAGCGGCTCCCCGTTTGGCTTTTCAAAAGCGAAAATAATCTCGAATGACGGGTAGGCCCTGGGATTTTTTACAAACCGCTGAACCCGAAAAACCTGCTCCGTCGTTTCTACGCTGGGGTACAGGATTTCCCGAGATTCATTAAAGTCACTACTAAGGGTCCCCAGCAGCTCAGTGTCCCCGGGCTCTGCCCGCTCGGACAGCGTAAGCGTTCCCTGAAATTCATTTTCACCCTGTTGGGTGCTTGTCTTAACCACTGGGAGGACCGCCCCTTTTGGAATGGGGCGTGCCACCTCAGTGCAGTACAGGGACCCCTCTCCTCTTCTTACGTCAGTGGTAAGCGTGGCGCTTCTCGTTCCGAGGAAATACCCGCCAATGCTAATGCGCAACAAAATGCCGTTGTTGGCACTTGAAAATTCCGTGTTGTTCCCCTCAAACGACTGTTTAATGCGGCCCGCCGTCCGCGGCTGCGCGCCCGTTACCGTTCCGATTGTCTGAGATATCGGAAATTCCGGCGTGTCTTGCGGGTAGTTGCTTCCGCCGGCAGGTACTCCTTTGATCTGCGCCAGGTAGGTATTGTCCTGCGATGCACTGGGCGTGTTGTCAGGCTCGTCGTGACTGACTACCTGGGCGCTCAGCTTCTCGGTGTCGCTGATGGTCCAGGGGGACGAGTTGCCCTTGCCTGCGTTCTCAAAACCAGGGTCTGCTACTAGGTTATCTAATGGCGCATGGTCGTGTGTGACGGTAACGCTTTTACGGCGCCGAACGAAGTCTCGGCCTCCCTCGTCGATGAGGTCCGTTCCGTCGTAGGAAAGCGTCCTTTTCCGGTCTAGTGTGACTGGCTGGCCGGAAAGCTCTGCCCCAGTCGCGTCGTAGCGCCACACCTTGAGGCTGCCATCCGATTCGTAGGCATCCCGCTGCGCGACGAGCCACCGGACGCCACCAGGCCGCTCAACCTGCTTTATGATCAGCCCCTGCTCTTTGCAAAGGTCTTTCAGCACCTCCAGCTGGCTCCACCAGGAGCCCTCCGGACGATCCTCGCGATAATTGTCAGGATCAAAGCCGACCTGAGCAAGCGAACAGTCGCTTGAGGTGAGCACGCCGCCAGCATCTGGATACCAGTGTGTCCCAAACTCAACTTCAAGGCCGTACAAGCTGCCTAAGATGCGGGCAATCGCCTCCGTGAGCGGCACGTAGTCATCTCCGGCGAACGGTAGCTCGTCGAGCGTGCTGTTTTCAAGCGTCCCCAGGCCGTCAAGGGCGCGAATCTCGACGGTGTCGTTCTGTGACCACGGGACATCGGAATAAAAATTGGTCGCCATGAAGCCCTTATAGGCGAGGGTGTCGCTCCCGCCAGAAAGCTCGTAGGCCTCCACTGGTACCGCTTGCTCGCCAAGCCCAAAGAGGGGCTCAAGGTCTACCTCTTTCAAGAACAGCCGAAGGGACCGCGGCCAGATCGGGTCGAGCCCGACGTCTTCGTCTTCTCCGCCCTCAATCAGTAAGAACGGCATGATCGGCTGCACCTCCGTCCCGCCCCCATTCCACTCAACGCGGTAGGGGCGCCCGTCTGCAGCCTTGCCTTTGGCGGTAAACGAAGAAATCGGCATCTACACGTTGCGTCCGGTTTGTGAGCGTAGCGCGTCGCCTTTAGCCTTGCCCTGACTGATGACCTGGAGGGGAATGTTGATAGAACCGCCCTGCATAGTGGGGCGGCCGCCCTGGACCGTGCCGCCAGCAATACCCTGCGCCTGCTGTCCGATCGCCTGCATCATCTTCCGGTTCACGACCGCCTCGCCCTTGTGCACCTTCGCGATGCCATCGGACAAGATCATCCCGCCACTGTCCAGCCCCGGAATAAACCCGCCCATTGGCAAGCCAAACCCACCTCCCCCCGTCCCAAGCCCCAAGGCACCGATCAGCGGCGCAATCACCGCCGCCTTGATGGCGAGGCTCGTCAGCTGAGAGATCAGCTGCTGAATCGCCTGCTTCCCCACTGTCGCAAAGCTTTTGAAGCTTTTTTGGCCCGTGACGAGACCACCGATAACATTTCCAATTTGACCGCCCACCCTATTGAATGACTTTGCAATCACGTTTCCAGCCCGTTGCCCAACTGATCGGAATTGCTGTTGTTTTTTGATAACCCGATTGGATAGCGAAATCAGACGGTCGAACATAATCTCCGGGCCGCTGCCCCCACTTCCGCCTTCCTCACCTCCACCGCTACCGGGAAAGGACCCGCCGGCGCCACCTCCGCCAAAAGAGCCACCACCAAACATCCCGCTTCCGCCCCCAAAGGACAACGACGCGCCAACCGACTGGATCTGGTTCTGCACGAAGCCTGCGGCCTGGGAGGTGCTCTGCTTGACCGCTGCCCAGCCATCGCCAATCTCCGCGGAGAACGTGCTTGCCGCCTGCTGGCCTGCACTTCGAAAGTTCGATACCGCCTGAGAAAGCCGTTGCCGCTGGGCCTGGAGCCTCTGCTCCGACATGCCGAACGTGGCGTCGATCGTTTGCCCGCCCGCGCCGATTGCCCGGAGCCCTTCGTTCACGATCTGAATGAGCCCGTCAATCGAGCTCAGGAAGAGGCTCTTCACCTCCGTCCAGGCCGTGGCAAACGTCTGGTAGAGGACTGCCCCAAATGCATCGGCGGCGCCAATGACTGCATCGAACGTGACCTTGAAGAAGTCGACCAGGCCGCCCCAGTTGTCATAGATGAGACCCACGACTCCAGCGACCGCGGCGATGGCCGCGACGACGCCCGTCACGGGGGAGGTGATGGCCGCATAAGCCGTGGTTGCGGCTGTCGTGAGCGCAGAGAAGGCGACCGAGACGCCGGCGATGATGGCCGGCCACGTGGCCCAAATCGCAGCGGCGCTTCCAACAGCGGCCGTGAGGCCCGTCACGACGGCAATCGTGCCCTTCGTGGTGTCCGACATGGTCGTGACCGTACGGACGGTATTTCGGACGCTCCGTGCCATTGACCGCAGTGCGGGGATGACCGTGCCCGTCACGATTGGCGCCAATCGGGCCGCGATCTGCCGCCCAAACCCAAACACCTGGGAGGTGAGGCGGGACCAGGCCTGGCGGCTTTTTTCGAGGGCCTGCACCTGCTCCCCCGAAAGGACAGCCCCCGACTCTCGGGCCTGGTCGGCAAGCCGCTGGAACTGATCGTTCGAGAGCCCAAGCGTTTCGACGAGGCGTTGGCCCGCTTCCCCGCCGAAGATGGCGTCGGCCGCGAAGCTGCGCATCTGCGCAGAGGCGCCTTGCAGCTCCTGACGGACGCGCCTAAA
Organism: uncultured Bacteroidota bacterium; assembly: GCA_913056185.1. GTDB lineage: Bacteria > Bacteroidota > Rhodothermia > Rhodothermales > Salinibacteraceae > Salinibacter. Next base: position 9,645 of record CAJXLV010000057.1, on the reverse strand, counting down.
CACCTCGGCGGTCGTCGACTGCTGAAGAAACTCCTGGCTAATCCCGAGCCGGTCAAAAGCATCAGCCGCCTCCCCAGTCCCCTCAGCAGCTTCAGCCGACCGGATGGCCAGCTCCTTCAGCCCATCTCGAACCGAATCAAACTCGGCGCCAGACGTCTGCTTCGCGGCAAAGGCGATCTCTTGGATGCGCTCGGCCGCAATGCCAGACTGCTCCGCGGCGTTGTCGACCTGGCGGGCGTACTCCTGGGACTTAGAGATGAGCGTCCCCAGCCCCGCCGCTGCACCTGTGATCGCCGTAGTCATGGCAGCGAGGCCCTTCTTGGCGATCTCCCCCGCGTCAGCTACAGAGGAGCCCGTTTCGTCGGCCTCGTCCCCGACATCCTCCATCTGGGAGGCGGCCTTTTTGAAGCCGCTCGTCTCAAAGTTGACGGCAAATGTTTTCTCGGGCATCGGCGTCTGCGAGTTGCTCGTCTACATGCGTCCAGTCAATGTCCCGGTCGGTGTTCTGTTCGATGTCGTAGCGAAGGGCCTTCACGGCGTCGGCCTCGCTGCCACTCATCTCGTGGGCCGAGTGGCCCAAGAAATCCTCCATCGTGATCGGGTCCTCAGCCCAGGCGTTCAGTACCGGTAGCGTTTGGAGCCGGATGGTGTCCATCTGCTCCCGCGTGTGGGCCTGCCGGCGAAGGATGTACTCCCGGAGGCTCATGTGCTCGATCTCCGGGCGGCTCAGTCCGTGTCGGTAGCAGTGCCGCTCCCACTCGGTGGGGTCGACGCTGAAGACTGTGCCGCCTCCATCAGTTTTTTTACTTCTTCGGGGATCGACTCGTCGGCCGCCTCGGCGAAGGCCGCGTTGATCTGCCCGAGTATGCGCGGGATCGCGTTCGGCGACACGGCCCGCTCGAAGTCTTCTCGGTTTGGGCGCTCGTGGCCGGCCTCCATGAACTCGAACCTCCCCAACATCAGCATGTCAATGATGTGCTCCAAGGCCTCCGAGCCAGTCATCTCTTCGTCCATGGCCCCGAGCTCGTCGAAGTCAATCCCGCGCTCTTTGCCTTCGTCGATGGCCGACTTGGTCACGAGCCACGGCACCTCTTTCCCGGCGATATCAAGTTTCACCACGTCTGGATTCTCGTGGGGGTCGTCGTAAAAATAGCCCATGTCAGTGTCGCTTTCAGGAAGGGATGCGATCGTTACTGCGTGATGGGGTTGAGGGCGCCGTCTCCCTGCACCTCGTAGCTAAAGTTGGGGTAGGCGTCCCGCTCCAGCGTCAACTCAGCCGTGGACAGCCAGGCATCGCCCTCCCAAGAAGTGGTTCCGGTCTGGGGGCTTCCGTTCTGTATCGGCCGAAAAAAACTCGACACGGTCTGCTGATCAAAGTAGCTGCTGAGCAGGTCCGAGATCGGGGCTTCTGAGGAGCCGCTTTGCGTCAGCAGGTCGCTCCCGCCGAAGCTAAAGCTCACCATCGCGGGGCCATCGGTGTCGGCTTCCCGCTCGATCGAGTCGACCGCCAGGTCGCCGTTGAACGTGAGGCCGAACACCTCAAGGGTGCCCGCGATGACCCCCCCGTCCCGAGGCTTCTGGTAGAGCGCGTCGTAGACGTCGTTGGACTCGGGGTCGTAGTAGTGCCCCTCCATCTCCAGCGTCCAGTCCAGCTCCTGTGGGGAGAAGAAGCGCCACCCCGTCGGCTGATCGATGCCCGGGGGCACCTGCTCCAGCTCCTGATCCAGCGAGAGCGTGACGGACTGAAGGCCAGGAATAGTTTCCGTGGTTTCGGTCCCATCGTCGTTGAGGTCTAGGTCCGCCTTGAGCGCCACCTCCCCGTTGGAGAGCCCAGCCTTGCCCGCGTCGTCTCGAAGCTTCCCTTCCGCGGAGATATTCCACTGGAGGTCGCCGGACCGCTTGATCGGGGCGTTGGCGTTTTTGACAATCGTCTCCACCAGCTCCGGCTCAGTCGTGAGCGTGGCGGTCGTTTGAGCCGGCATCGCCGTCCCGGCGGCACCGACTAGAATATTACTCCCAGACAGTTCATCAGGCATGGCAGTAGGGGCCTAAATGGCCGCTTTGATTTGGGTGTCAATGTTGTAGGTGAGAAGCAGGTCGTAGGCCTCTTGGCCGCCGGCCTCGTAGCTTTGGGGCGTGTCGTCGTCCGGCTCCTCTGGCCAGTGGACGATGCGGTGGTCTTCCAGGTCGAGGGTCGCGGCGTTCAGGGCGCCCACCACATCCGCCGCGATCTCGTCGCGGCGGCTGACGTCGGCTTTCCCTTTCGGATAGCGCGTATGAATGCGGATCGTCTGTTCAATGGAGTGCCCTGTGTCCTGCTTGATGTCGCCCCGGCTCGGCGTCTCGGGCGGCTCGATCATGACCAAAGGCGCGCCTGCATCTTTGGGCTGCCGCTGCACCACAACCGGCACGTCCAGCGCGCTTGAAAGCACGCTGTAAAGCTCTGCCCGAAGTGCGGGGCGGGGCCTCATTGGTCAGTCGTCTTTGGCAAAGTCCTTGAGTGCCTTCTTGAGCGCCTTCCGTGCTGGCCCCCAGAGGTAGTCTTGCTGGTCCATGTAGATCGTGCCGAGGCCGACGTGGGGCGCATATTCGAGCTCTGAGTAGATCTCGCCCTCGTTTCCAGCGTAACGCTTGGTTAGGCTCTCCTTCAGGGCACCTGTGTCAACCGGCACCTCATCAAGCGCTTTCTTGTAAGCGTCGTCGGTCGCCTGCTTGATCATCCCCGCCCGCGTGTCGGCAAAATCATCTACCTGGTCATCCAGCCATTCGGCCACCTCGTCGCCATTTGACACCATTTCGACGTCGGCCATGATGGCTATCAGTCCAGGCTGATGAGCAGGCTGTCGTCGTCGTGCTCGACCACCTCCACCGTGCCCTTGATGGTCCGGCCGTTCGCCGTGTCAACTGTCGCACCGTCTCCGGGCGTCACGTCCGCCACGGGCTCCGCGGCGAAAAACCGAATGTCGCCGATCTCAAAATGCGCCGACTGCTCCACGTACTCGGTGGCGAGCTGTTGGGCATCGCCGTCCGCGTCGAGCACGGTTGTTGTGCCGGACTCGGCGTAGCCATCTGGGCCACGCGCTCCCTCTGAGTGGGTGACGGTGATATGGTCGTTCCGAAAATAGGAGGAGCGCATCACCAAAAGCCCCCAAGCGGGGCCCGCGTGTCGTACTTGTCAAGCGGCTGAAAGAGGCGCGTCGGCAGGTCGTCGAGGTCTTTAAAGCTGATGCTCTTCGAACCGACGGATTCAGAGGCCACCTCTTCGGTGTCCTCGCGCTTGATGCCCCACTCCACAACCTGCGCAACAACGACCCGCAGGCGCTTCACGAGGCCATCAGGCATACGCTCAATGTCAGGCTCGCCGCTATCGGTTTCAGCCCAGCCGCGAAGCTGCACGATGCCGGGGGAGGTCTCCGCCCCGATCGGCTCGTCGAAAAAGAGGGGCGAGTCCCGGAGGGCGCTTTTTTCGCGGTAGCGGCCAACCACGCGCATTTCTGCGCGCTCAATGCGGGCCTTAATGTCAGCCCGGTCCAGAGCCTCTTCGGAAAGAAGCCCTGAAGCCGAGCCGCCAGTGAAGATGCTAAACATCAGCCGAAGACCGATCGGGTGGCGAGGGGCTAGCTAGGGATGTCGGCCTCCAGGTCCCCGAGCGCGGAGGGCAGGAAGGTCTGCCCGCCGTACACCATGAGGGCCTTGAGGATGTCCCCGTGGAACTGGGCCTGCTCAGAGTCGGGGATCAAGGCCGCGTTGTTCAGCTGCACGGCGAGCGTGATCGCCGCCCGGTGCCCAAACAGGAGGTGCTGCTTGGAGCCCGCCTCCACGATGCCCGTCGACTCGAACAGGTCAAAGCCCTGGTAGCGGCCGATGTAGCCGTCGACCTCGATCTCAGTGTTGCGCTCAATCCGGTCGCCAGCGTCTTCGGCCACCAGGTCGGCATAGTGCGGCGTAAGCACCATGAACCGCTGGGATCGGGGCACGTCGTTCTCCGACAGCGCCACCTTCGCGTCGCGCACCTTGTCGCCGAAACCGTCTGGCGTGGTGGCGGTGGTCGACAGGTCAATGCCCGCCTCTGTGTGCTTCCCGAGGATGAAGTCGTCGAGGTCCTCCTCCCCAGCCTGCGTCTGGCGCTCTTGGAACTTCGACTGCATGTCGACGGAGCTCTGAAACTCTTCCACGGACGGGATGCCGACCGTCAGATCCCGCTCTTCGTCGAGCGTCATGGTCGTCTCCCCGCCGCCCGGATTCTGGATGTTGACCGAGTTATCGGCGTTCTTGTCCGGAGCCGAGAGGTCGCTGGCCTGAAAGACCTTGACCGCACGGGCGTTCGTGATCGGGCTGTAGTTCTGGTTCGTGATTTCCCGGGCGACCGTGCGCCGGTCGAGGTTCATCAGGAACTCTTCGCTGTAGCGTACTGCGTCAAACGTCGGCATAGCGTCGCGTGACTCGTGTAAAATATGAATGGGCGGCCCTTCCAGGCCACCCACATCACTGATGCTTGACGTGAGGGCCGGAAGGCTACTCTTCCGTTGCGATCTTGCCCTCTGCCTCCATCTGCTTCAGCTCATTCATGCGGTCAGGGTCGTTCTGCTGGCGTGCCTTCTTCACCTCTCGGTGATACTCTTCCTGACTCATGGTGCCAGACGGGGACCCGCCGGGCTCCACGTCCGAGCCGCCGCTGACGGAGGTCGACTCAAAGAGAAACTCGTGCGAGTCTTCGAGCTCATTGACCACGCCATCGGGGCCGACTGGCTCGCCAGCTTCGTAGACGATCCCCCCATCCTCGTCGGTTTTGACCCACCCGTATTCATCGTCGTAGGTCATCCGTCGCTCCGCTTCTGAGAGGAAGGTGTCCCGAGCCGTCTCGTTGGCCGGGGTCGGCGCCTTGTCCCGAAGGTCCTGACGCAGGCGCTTTTGCCGCGTCGACTGGATCGTCTCCTGTTTCTCTTCGAGCTCGCTCTGGAGGCTCTCGGCTTTCGAGGCCTTCCGGCGAAGCTCTTGGATCTCTTCGTCGGTGGCCGTGCCTTTCGGCAGGCCATCCTCGCGGAGCTCAACGCCTCGCTCTTGGGCCATCTCTTGCCAGAACTGCTCGTCCTCGACCAGCTGGTCTTTCAGCCGGGACTCTTGCCGTTGGAGGCGCTTCTGAACGATCCCGTCAACTTCATCTTGCGTCAGTAGGTCATCCTTCACCTCTGCGCTGTCGGGGAGTGCGTCTTCATCGTACTCGTCGTCAGGGATGTCGACGATCGGCATGGGGCACTGGGCAGTTGTTCAGAGGGCAATAAGTCCGGCGTGTCGGGCCGTGTACGCTGGCGGTTGACCGCTGCCAGAAGCGTTACTCATACACACGCACAACGTGTAAACAGTGTTTCGCGCCGCAGGGGCAGGCTCAAGGGGGAACGGGAATGGTATCAGGCATCGTGTAACAACTGTCCGTCCTGGTGCGTGGTATAGTGCGCTAGCAGCCTACAAAATGCCCCCTATCTCCATGCGTACTGCCCTTCGTATCGCCGCTGTTTTTGCTCTCATCACCAGCCTCACTGCCTGCTCCGGCGGGATGGGCATGATGTCCCAAGACCAGGCGTATAAGATCATGGAGGGGATGAACCAGGAAGAAGTCGTTGACATCGCTGGTCGCCCCGTTGAGATCAACCGCACGCGGGTAGCCGGCATGATGCAGGAACAGTGGGTCTACGACACCCCCGGTAGCATGGCAGGCACCTCCTACAAACGGATCTACGTGTATTTTGAGAACGGTCTGGTGTCAGCGATACAGCACTAGCCACGAGGGGACGCGTCGACCTCATCCAGCACCGCGTAGACTCGCTCTCGCACACGCTGAACGTGCGTGTCGGTGATAGTGCGCCCCACATCACCCATCCGGGCCCGCGTCGATTCAAGCTGCTGCCGGATGGCTCGGTCAGTCAACTGGTAGTCCTGCGGCGGGTCGGGCGTCGGCTGCCCCCACTGCTCCGGCGGGCGTGTCTGTGCAGTGATGCGGCACTCGCACGACGGGTGCGGGTGAGAGGGCGTTTTCTCTGGCGGGTACGCGCCGGCACCGAGGCCATAGGGGTCCGCCCCCGCAAGGGTGTCGCACTCGTCTGGGCTGCTGTCAAGGCTGCCGTGGCGCGTGGAGAGCGTCCACGTGACGGCCGTGATGGCTGGGCTGTCAACGGCTAGGTCCTTCGCCACCTCGTCCATCACCCGGGACAGCTGGTCCGTCCCGTTGGTCTGGATGCGCTGCCAAAGCTGGGGCTGCCGGGCGGCCACCTCCTCCGGCTCCAGCTCCTTCAGGATGCCTCGGATGTCGGGGCTCCCCATCGTCTTCGTGTTCTGAAAGACGCGGGCGGCCTGCTCCTGTAGCGCGTCAGTGTCGATGTCGTCAAGATCGATGCCCCGCCGCAGGAGGCGACGCTTTACGTCCTGGTTGCCCCGGGCGAGCACCTGGGCGACGGCTTTCGCGTACTCGTCTTCGTCGACGTACTTCCGGATAAACTTCAGGTCCTGCTTGAAGTAGCCGACCTCTTCGTCAAAGGCCCCAGCGACAAAGTCGGCCGTCGTTGAGGCGCCACCGCCACTGCCCCCAGCTCCTGCGAAGGGCGCCTTTTCAAACGCCGACGTCCCCGCCGCGGAGGGCGACCAGTCCGGCACCGAAACGCCCGTCGCCGCGGCGGCCGCAGCGTAGCCCTCCGCATGGCCTTCTGTGATGGCCTGCCGGCCGCTGTCTTTGGCAGATTCGATGCGCTCGACGGTGGCCCGCTCTAGCTCCACGAGGCCGTCGTCAAGGCGCTGGTTGGCCTCCGCCGGGCTACCGGCTGCGGACACAAACGCCAGAAGCTCCGCAAAGTCCTCTTGGAGCCCATCAAATAGCGCCGCCTTGGCCCCGTCCTCTGCACGGAGGTTGCGCCGAAAGGCCGCCTGCAGCGGCTCGTTGTATAGCTGGTCGAGCTCGTCAGGCATTACTGTCCGTCACCGATTCCAAAGCCACTGGCAGACCGGTTGCGGGCCTGCTGCCCCATCTTGCTCTCCACCTCGCTCCGGACCGCGTCCCGGTCCGGGTCGTGCCCGGCGCTTTCGAGGCGGGCCATGACGACGTCGGTGGCCGTTTCTGTGGGCACCGGCAGCCGCAGGCTCCCGAAGATGTCCTGGGCCAGCTGCTCGTCGGCCGAGTCGAACTCGTCAGCAAAGTCGGCGGGCCACTCTACATCTGCCGTCGTCTCGCGTGTCGCGTTGCGGCGGTCCTCTGCCTCTGCAATGACCGGGAGGATGGACTCCTCCGCGGACTGGACGGTCTCAGCCAGCACTGACAGCGCCGCCGCCGGCCCAGATCGGCCCCGCTGCCGAGCCTCCGTCGCGCTCATCTGCGTGGCCACCTGGTCAAGCGATTGGTAGGCCGTGCGGTACAGCTCCTCTCGTTTCCGTTGCAGCTGCTCCTTGCCATGTGGTAGGCCCTCGACGCCGATGTTGACGGGCTTGTGCTCCCCGTATTCGGTGTCGTAGGGGACCGCGATACTGCCCTTCTTCAGCGCCTTCTCAATTTGATTCTTGATCGTATCGTCGCCGCCTGTGGCAATCTGGAGAAGCCCCCCGAGACTATTTGTTAGTGCGGCGTCGTACTTGCTCTCCAGGCGGTAGAGGGACCGGTGAGCCTCCGCCACCGCCAGCCCAAACCGCACGGTCCAAGGGAGCGTGATTCTCGCCGCCGGTGGCCCGCTGGAAAACGCAAACCCTTCCGCGTAGCGGCCCTCGTCGACCAGCTTCTCTTCGATCTCCTTACTGTCGTCTTGAACCTGCACGTAGGTTTCGTAGTGGTCGGCAAAGTACACCGTCCACGCCTCCTGGCGCTCTTGGCTTTGGTCCGGTGCCGAAGGCGGCACCCGCACGCCCTTGACCGTTACGGTCTCTGGCGTCCACCGGGGCACCCGAAACGGCTCTAAGACCCGAAGACCCTGAGCAGGGTCCATGACGAGCCACGTCTCGTGATACGCTACGAGCGCCTCCACAAACGCGATCAGCTGCACCTGATACGACTCTCCCTCTGGGCCAACGGACGCCAGGTATTCCTCAGAAGCGGCCGTGTCGCGGCTCACCTCGCCCTGATGGCTGAAGAGCTCCCCAGTTAGGCGACTGATCAGGTCCCGCGTGTACGGCCGCCAGTCGGCGAGCTTCTTCCGCTTCTCGAAGGCGCGGGACGCCTCATAAGTACCGCGCATCAGCTTCTTCCGGGCGCCCTCCCCGGAGTGCATCCGGTGGATGAGCGTCCAGTCATCGATGGCGTCGTCGTAGTGGACGTTGGTCGAGTCGGTGTAGCCCATGGGTGGTATCTAGTGTCAGTTGAGGCCGATGACATGATTGGCGTTGAGCGGGGACGGGTCCGAAAGCACCAACTCCGTAAGCGCCCACACCAGCGCGTCCACGCGGTCGGGTGATTCGCCAGACTCGGCCGGGTCCCACGTGGTCATCTGCGTCTCCAGCTCGTCAAACGCTTCGGGGTGGCTCACCTTGCCCTGCTCGTAGAGGGCCGCCACAGGCTCAGCCCGCTGCTGTTTGCCGCGTGAGGCATTTATGACCTCCACGGGCATATTTGCGTCGGCGGTGCGCAGGGTAGACTCTACCATGTCTCCGCCAAAGTTGCGCTCCGCCACGACACGGTCGGCCTGGTGCTGCTGGTAGGCGTTTCGCACGGCCGACGCCCACGCATTCGGGCTGCCCTTCATGGAGTGGTCGCCCAGCACGTACGCCCGCTCCCCAGCCTTGCCCACGGCGACGATGCCCACCTCGTCGGGGCCGCCGCCGGCCGGGTCTACGCCGATGACGATGCGGTCCATTGACTCTGGCGCAGCGTCGCGTTGAATGTCGGCGAAGGACCAGAGCGCCCCTTCAGCCTCCATAAACTCCCCCTCAATCTCCTGCCGGCGGAAGCGCTCGGTGTACTGCTCCTCTAAGCTTTCTACGTAGCTCTCGGGCAGGTGCGGGTTGTCTCGCGTGGAGGCCCGTACGGTCTCGTGCTCCTTATCGGGGCTGTCTACGAAGCGATCGTAGACCCAATTGTGGCCCTTGGGCGTCGTGGTGAGCCACGCCCGCCCCGGATCAAGCCGAAGCCGACCGAGCAGAATGTCCCATGTGTCTTCGCCGACCAGTGCGGCTTCATCCACCCACGCCCAGCCAAGGTTCGTGCCCCGGAGGCGCTCCGGCTTGTCCGCAGACCGGAAGAGCACCTTGCTCCCGTTGCCCATCTCGGCGTACAGGTCGGCTTTGTTGAGCGCATCGATGCCGCCTTCGGCAATCTCTCGAAAGGTCGGCAGCACCACATCTTTGAGCATCGGATACGTCGGGGCCACAATCGCGCCTCGTTCGGCTCGCTGGCACGCGACGAGGGAGGCCAGCACGCCTGCATAAGTCTTGCCAGACCCTACTCCTGCCACGAACGCCCGGTACCGTGCAGGCGAGCGCAGGAACTGATATTGTGGGCCGGTGGCCTCTATCTCAATCATCGGACGGGGGCTGTATGTTGACCTCGAATCCGTCGCCACCGTGTTCGAGCTCCTTCTTCTTGTCGCTCCAGTCGTCGGGGTGGTAGTTGCGCAGCACGTCCTTCACGGCCTTGTAGTGCTTCGGGTGCTCTCTATCGCGCATCATGGCGACGAG
>CAJXLV010000056.1 GCA_913056185.1 uncultured Bacteroidota bacterium | reverse complement strand
GACGGGCGAAGATCTGCGGCGGTTGATTTTGGATACCACCCGGCACCTTCTCGTGCAAGAGGGGTATCAGAATTTGTCGATGCGGAAGATCGCACGCAAAATCGAGTACAGTCCGACCAGTATTTACCTTCACTTCGACAGCAAAGATGCTCTTCTCCATGCGCTCATCCACGAGGGCATGATGCGGCTCCACGATGAACTTGAGGCGACGGCCAACAGGCACTCGGACGCTCCGATTGACCGACTCCGAGCCCTTTGCCGGTGCTTCATTGAGTTCGGACTAGCCAATCCGGAATACTACGAAATCATGTTTCAGCTACGGCCCGAACGGATGGAACGGTATCCCCCTGAGAAGTACCGATCGGCTCGTCGCAATTTGACGTTCTTTGCCCAAGCCCTGACGGAGGGACGGGAGGCTGGGCTTCTGCACGTGTCTGATGCAAGTGTATCGGCCAGCACCATTTGGGCCTCACTGCACGGCACCGTGTCGTTGTTGCTGGCCGAGCGTCTCGACGTTCAGATCGACCGTGAGTCCTTCATTACGACTGCCATTCGTCAAACCATTCAGGGGTATCTTCCCTCTACAATGTCCTCACCGTAATAGGAGACAGATGCTTCGTCTCTGATCGGTCACTTCCTCAGCTCTTAGCTCCCCGGCCCGATCATGTCCAGCTCCGTTTACACTTCTCCTCCCGATGCCGGTCCCCTCGTGCTGGGCAAAACCCTGCCTGACTTGCTCTACCAGGCATGCGAGCAGTACGACAACCCGCGGGCTTTCAATCAACCGCAAGACGACGGCGGGTGGGCGCCGATGTCGCTCGACCAGTTTCGGATACAGGCCGAAGAGACGGCCCTCGGGTTGCTCGACCTGGGCCTGGAGCGCGGGGATCGTGTTGCGATGCTCCAGGAGAGCGACGTGCCCTTCTGTGTTGTCGACATGGGGTGCCTCATCGCGGGCCTCATCGACGTGCCGCTCTATCTGTCGAGCTCGGCGGAGCAGATGCGGTACGTCATTGAGCACTCGGAGGCGACGGTCCTTGTGGTGTCGAACCCGAAGCGCCTGGCGCAGGCCGCTGAACTGCTCTCCGACCTTCCGCAGATCGAGACCCTGTTGTTATGTGAGCCAGACCCGGATGCGGGGCGCCCGACCCTCCCGGACCGTGTCACGCTTCGGACCCTCGATGAGGTACGGGCGCGGGGGCGGCAGCGCACAGAGGATCAGGCGGCGGAGATTGAGGATCTGCGATCCCAGATCGCTGCCGACGACCTTGCCACCATCATCTATACGAGTGGCACCACGGGGCGGCCCAAGGGCGTGATGCTCACACATGAGAATATTTCGTCGAATGCCGTCACGGCGGTCGGTGATCTCGACGACTTCGACAATGGGGCGGACGGCGAGGTGGCGCTTTCTTTTCTGCCGCTTACGCACATCTTTGCCCGCATGCTGCAGTATGCCTTTATGGCGCGCGGCATCAGCATCTACTACACGCATCCCGATGAGCTTGCCGACGCCCTGTCCAAGGTGCGGCCGTCGGTGTTTGCCGCGGTGCCTCGGGTGATTGAGAAAGTGGACGCTGGCATTCGCAAGCGCATCATGGGGTTGAGTGGGCTCCAAAAACGAATCGGCGAATGGGCGCTTGGTCTGGCAGAGCAGTATGTGGTCGACGAGGATATGTCGACCGTCTACGAGATGAAACGGGCCGTGGCGGACCGGCTGGTGTTTCAGAAGTGGCGGGCGGCACTGGGGGGACGCACCAAATACATCGTTGTGGGCGGGGCCGCGCTGCAGCCATCGCTTGTCAACACCTTTGGCGCCGCAGGCATTACCCTATTGCAGGGGTACGGCCTCACCGAAACGAGTCCCGTCATCACGTATACGCGCCCGCAGCGCAACAAGCCCGGCACCGTGGGGGAGCCGCTGCCCGGAGTGGAGGTGAAGATTGCGGACGATGGGGAGATCCTGACCCGGGGACCGCACGTGATGCAGGGGTATTACAAGCAGCCCGATAAGACCGACGAGGTGTTGACCGACGATGGGTGGTTCCACACCGGCGACATTGGCGAGGTTGATGAGGAGGGCTTCCTCAAGATCACAGATCGGAAAAAGGACCTCTTTAAGCTGTCGACCGGGAAGTATGTGATGCCGCAGCCAATTGAGAATCAGCTTGGGAGTGAACCGCTCGTCGACAAGGCCGTGGTTTTGGGGCGTGATCGAAAGTTCTGCACAGCGCTCATTTTCCCGTCCGAAGATCAGGTGCGGGCACAGGCCGCCGATCTGGGGCTCAATGCCGAGCAGTCGTTCGATGCTCTGCTACAGGAGCCTGAGATCATTGACGCGGTGCGGGCGCTGGTGCGGGAGGCGAATGAGGGCATGGATCCGTGGTCGACGGTGAAGCGATTTGCCCTCATCCCCGACGAACTCTCCGTAGAGTCGGACCTTCTCACCCCGACCCTGAAGGTCCGACGTCCGAAGGTGCACGAGATCTACGCCAGTGAGATTGACGCCCTGTACTACGATGATGACCCACCCGCTGGGCCCACCAGTCGCGGTGCGGTGATCGTTGCACTGGAGCAGGCGCCGTCGCACTCCCAGCCGGAACCGACCGCATAAATCGGTTGCACGGAAGCGGTTCCGTTTCTTTTCTTGGGGACGTGCTTAACGGCGTTAATTCCGCCTAGTCCGGCCCGTTCTCGCCCTTTCAAATCCCAATTTGTACGTTATGGCCACCCAGACGCTCGATACTCGCGCCCTCGATCTTGCCGCACCGCCCACGCATCCGCCGTTTCGCACGGCGGCCGTGCTGGGGGCGGGCACGATGGGCGCGCAAATTGCTGCCCACCTCGCCAACGCCGGGCTGGAGGTGCATCTGCTCGACATTGCGCCCGAGAACGATGACGACCCGAACGCCGTGGTGCGCAAGGGGTTTGAGCAGGCTCGCCAGGCGAGCCCCGACCCCTTCTTCACCGACGAGGTCGCCGACCGCGTCTATCTCGGCAACTTCGAGGACGACTTCGAGCGGGTGGGGGAGGTCGACTGGATTGTAGAGGCGGTCGTGGAGCGGATGGACATCAAGCGCGACGTGCACGCCCGCATCGAGGAGTACGCGGCGGACGACGCGGTGATCTCGACCAACACGAGCGGGCTCCCCATCCACGAAATCACGGACGGACGATCCGAGGACTTCAAGCGGCGCTTCCTGGGCACGCACTTCTACAATCCGCCCCGCTACCTGAAGCTGCTGGAGCTGGTGCCGACCGACGCGACCGACCCGGCCGTGACCGAACGCGTGGCGCAGTTTGGGCGACTGCGATTGGGGAAAGGGATTGTGGTGGCCAACGACGTGCCGTACTTCATCGGCAACCGCATCGGCGTCTTCGCCCAGCTGCAGGCGATTCGCCACTTCACCGACGGGGACTACACCATCGAAGAGATCGACACCCTCACGGGCAAGATTTCGGGACGGCCGAAGTCCGCCACCTTCCGCACGGCCGACCTCGTGGGGCTCGACGTGCTGATGGACGTCGCCACCAACCTGCGAGAGTTGGTCGACGATGAGGCGCAGCGGGACGCCTTCGCTGTGCCCGATCTTATGCAGCGACTCGTGGAGGACGGCCGGCTGGGGGAGAAGACGAAGGCCGGGTTCTACAAGAAGGTGGACGGGGAGATTAAATCCATCGACCCGGAGACGCTCGAGTACACGAGTCCCGAAGAAGAGGATCTGGGCGATCTGGGGACGGTCTGGAAATCCGGCGGGCTGGCCAACCGGCTGCAGGCGTTGTACGCGGACGATGGTCGGGCGGGACAGTTTTTCCGTGAGACGACGCTGGAGCTCCTTGCGTACAGTGCGAATCGTCTTGGGGAGGTGTCCGACAACCCAGCGGACGTGGATCGGGCCATCCGCTGGGGCTTCGGATGGAAAAAGGGACCGTTCGAGGTGTGGGACGCCCTCGGGGTGGAGACGGTGCTGGAAGGAATGGCCGATCAGGGCCTTGACGTACCCGACTGGGTGAAGGCCATGCACAACCGCGGTGACTCCTTTTACGACACCCGCGACGGCGAACGGGCGGTCTTTATGCCCCACGCCGACGGACACGAGCCCGACCCGCGCCCGAGCGACGAACTCCGACTCGCCCCGATCAAACAGGAGGCCGCGAACGAGCTCTGGAGCAACGACGCTGCGGCCCTTCTTGACCTTGGGGAGGGCGTAGCACTCTTCGAGTTCCGCTCGAAGGCCAACACGCTGGGCCGCGATGTGATGATGGGCCTGCGCGAGTGCATTGGACGGGTGGAGCAGGACGCCAACCTGTGCGGGATGGTCGTGGGCAACGAGGGGAAGAACTTCTCCGTCGGGGCCAACCTGGGCGAGATGGCGATGGCCGCTTCGGAGGGGGCGTTCGACGTGATTGGTCAGTACATCGACGAGTTTCAGCAGACGGTCCAGCAGGTGCGCTACGCTACGAAGCCGGTGGTGGTGGCCCCGCATCAGCGCGTGCTGGGCGGCGGCTGCGAGATGGCGATGGCGTGCCCGCACCCGGTCGCCTCGGCCGAGACGTACATCGGCCTCGTGGAGCTGGGCGTGGGCCTCATTCCCGCCGGGACGGGTACCATGCGCCTCGCTGCGAAGGCCGCCCGGGAGGCGCCCAACGACAATCACAACGCCATCCAGGACCACCTGCGGCCCTACTTCGAGACCGTCGCGATGGCCGAGGTGGCCGAGAGTGCCGCGCAGGGCATCGAGATGGGCTTCCTCCCGGAGAACACGCGCATCGTAATGCACGAGGATCGCCGCCTCTACGCCGCGAAGCAGGAGGTGCTGCGCCTCAGCGAGCAGGGGTATGCGCCGCCCTCCGTGATGAACAAGATCAAGGTGCTGGGAGAGAAGACGCTCTCGACCTTCAAGGTGGCGCTCATGCAGTACCGGGAGGGCAACTACATTACCGAGTACGATGAGCACCTTGCGACGGAGCTTGCCACGGTGATGTGCGGCGGCACGTTAAGCAGTCCGCAAGAGGTCCACGAAGACTACCTGATCGAGTTGGAGCGGGAGGTTTTCCTTCGCCTACTGGGGAAAGAGAAGACACAGGCCCGCATTCAGCACATGCTGGAGCACAACAAACCCCTCCGAAATTGAGCGTTGAATGTTGGAACGTTGGAGGTTGAACGTTCTCAACACCACTTCCCAACTTCCACCCTGCCAACCTGCAACCTGAAACCATGAACGTTCAAAACGACGCCTACATTGTCAGCAGCGTCCGCACGCCCGTTGGCAAAGCCCAGAAGGGCACCCTCGCGAACTATCGTCCGGAGGACCTGGGCGCCGAGGCCGTGAAGGCGGCGATGGCCCGTGTGGACGGCTTGGAGCCCGAGATGGTGGATGATGTGCTGATGGGCTGCGCCTTCCCGGAGGGGCCGCAGGGCATGAACGTGGGCCGCATCATCGCCCGGAAGGCGGGGCTGCCGGACCAGGTGCCCGGTGCCACCGTCAACCGCTTTTGCTCGTCGGGTCTTCAGACGATTGCACAGGCGTCGCAGTCGATTGCCACCGGCATGGCCGATGTGGTCGTGGCGGGCGGGGCCGAGTCGATGAGCCAGGTGCCCATGAGCGGCTACTTCTTCCAGCCCGACCCCGAACTGGCCGACGAGGACATCGGCACGTACGTGTCGATGGGCATTACTGCTGAGAACGTGGCCGACAAATATGACGTGAGCCGGGAAGATCAGGACCGGTTCGCCCTCCGCTCCCACGAGCGCGCCGTCGACGCCATCGACAGCGGGCGGTTCGAGGGCGAGCTGGTGCCGCTGACCGTCGAGGAGACGCACTACCAGTCGGTCAACGGGCATGCGGGGGAGCAGACGGAGACGACAACCGAATTTACGGTGGATGAGGGGCCGCGCCGCGACACGAACCTGGAGGTGCTCGCCCAGCTCCCCGCTGCCTTCAAGCAGGGCGGGAGCGTCACGCCCGGCAACTCGTCGCAACGATCCGACGGCGGCGCGGCGACGGTCGTGATGAGCGGCACCCGCGTCGAAGAACTCGGTGTAGACCCGCTGGGGGCGCTCCGCGGCTTCGCCGTGGCGGGCGTCGATCCGGAACTCATGGGCATCGGCCCGGCGGAGGCCATTCCGAAAGTGATGGAGCAGACGGGCCTCTCACTCGACGATATCGGCCTCATGGAACTGAACGAGGCGTTCGCGTCGCAGTCGCTCGCCGTGATCCGCGAGGTGGGCCTCGACGAGGACCTCGTGAACGTAAACGGCGGGGCGATTGCGCTGGGCCATCCGCTCGGGTGTACCGGCGCAAAGCTCACCGCCACGCTCCTCCACGAGATGATTCGTCGTGAGGTGCGCTACGGCCTCTGCACGATGTGCGTGGGGGGCGGGATGGGCGCCGCGGGCGTGATTGAGAACCTGCGGGTCTGATTGGAGCAGAGATTTCCCGCATTCTGAGTGCTTGGAGGATCGGAGTATCGCCTCTCTTCTCTGGCTGGAGCGGCGGAGGCCTGGATGCATGGAGGCAAGGTCCTCATGCCTCCACGTGTTTCCATGCTTCCAACCATCCAACCCTCCACGCTTTCTACAGAACTTGCAAAGGATAACACCGTTAAGTATGATGAACGTGTGAGTTAACGGTGTTAACCCTGCCTGTACCCCCGCCTCGCCCCGGAAGGCGTCGGCGCGAGCCCATTATCCGCTTTCCTTCATCATTCTGGAGGGCCCGCCATGAATCTGCCTTTGTTCGACGTTTTTTCCAGCATGCCGACGACCGGTCTCGTCGTGGGTGTGCTCCTCGTGCTCTTTGTGCTCGGCTACACCGGCGCGCCGCTCTGGACGTGGGCGCTGGCCGGGGCCGTGGGGCTCTACGGCGGGGGCGCGCCGCTGTGGGTGTGGATCCCGTACGGCGTGCTCGTGGCCGTCTTCAACATCGGTCCGATTCGCCGTCGGGTGTCGGCCGGCGTAATGCGACTGATGGAAGCGCTTCAATTTCTGCCCACCATCTCGGAGACCGAGCAGACGGCCATTGACGCCGGGACGGTCTGGATGGAGGGGGAACTCTTCTCCGGCAAGCCCGACTTCGACACGACGCTCGACCAGCTCTACCCCGAGCTTACGGACGAAGAGCGGGCCTTCCTGGACGGGCCCTGCGAGGAGGTCTGTGAGATGGTGGACGACTGGGACGTGCACCAGCGCGGCGACCTGTCGGCCGAGACGTGGGACTACCTGAAGGAAGAGGGCTTCTTTGGCCTCATCATTCCGGAGGAGTACGGCGGGAAGGGATTCTCCGTGGCCGCCCGCAGCGCGGTCGTGCAGAAATTGGGCGGCCACTCCGTGCCCCTCGCCATCACTGTGATGGTGCCCAACTCGCTGGGGCCCGGGGAACTCTTGCTCCACTACGGCACCGATGCGCAGCAGGATCGCTACCTCCCGCGGCTGGCGAGCGGCGAGATTCTGCCGTCGTTCGCCCTCACGGAGCCGAACGCGGGCTCCGACGCCGGGGCGATGGAGTCGACCGGGGAGGTGTTTGAGGATGAGGACGGCGAGCTGAAGCTGCGCCTCAACTGGGAGAAGCGGTACATCTCGCTGGCGGCCATCTCCGGCGTGCTCGGCCTGGCGTTCAAGCTGCGCGATCCGGAAAACCACCTCGGCAAGGGGGAGGACCTCGGCATTACGTGTGCGCTGGTGCCCACCGACACGCCGGGCGTGCGGCTCGGGCGTCGTCACGACCCGCTGGGCGTGGCGTTCTTCAACTGCCCCACGGAAGGAGACGACGTGGTCCTTCCCATCGACGCCATCATTGGGGGCACAGACGGCGCCGGACGCGGCTGGGCCATGCTCATGGATGCGCTGTCGGCGGGCCGCGGCATCATGTTGCCGGCGCAGGCCGTGGGCGGCGGCAAGTACGTGACGCGTGTCGCGGGCGGGCATGCGGCCATTCGCGAACAGTTTGGCCTTTCGATTGGAAAGTTCGAAGGCATCGAGGAGCCGCTGTCGCGCATCGCGGGCTACACCTACATCATGGACGCGGCCCGCCACTACACGAACGGCGCGGTGGACCGAGGCGAGAAGCCGGGCGTGGTGTCGGCCATCATGAAGTACAACACCACCGAGATGCAGCGGGATCTGGTGAACGATGGGATGGACGTGCTGGCGGGGAATGCCATCTCGCGCGGCCCCAACAACCTGCTCGGCCTTGCGTACCAGGCGCTTCCCATCAGCATCACGGTGGAGGGGGCGAACATTCTCACCCGCACGATGATGATCTTCGGGCAGGGGGCGATCCGGTGTCACCCGTATGCCCTCAAGGAGATTGAGGCGCTGATGGACGGCGACGTAAAGAAATTCGACGATGCGTTCTGGAGCCACATCGGGCACGTCGTGCGCAACGGCTTCCGCGCCTTGGGGCTCAGCCTCACCCGTGGTCGGTTGGCGAGCAGTCCCGTGAGCGGGCCCGCGGCCCCGTACTACCGCAAGATGGCGTGGGCGTCGGCCAGCTTCGCCTTCTTTGCCGACCTGGCGATGGGCAGCCTTGGCGGCGCGCTGAAGCGGAAGGAGAAGATCACCGGTCGCTTTGCCGACATTCTCTCGTGGATGTACCTGGGCACGGCGGTCCTCACGCGGTTCGAGAAGGAGGGCCGTCCCGCGGAGCAGGAGCCGTTCCTGCACTGGAGCATGCAGTACGCGTTTGCGCAGATGCAGGAGGCGTTCGAAGGCCTGTTCGACAACCTGAAGGTGCCGGGCCTCACGTGGCTGTTGCGCGGGGGGGTGGCGCCGTGGTCGCGCCTGAATACGATTGGCGAGTTGCCAAACGACGACCTTGGCGGGACGATCGCCCGGGCCATTCAGGAGAAAGACGGCGCCCGCGAGTGGCTCACCGAAGACCTCTATGTGCCGGACAACACGGACCAGCCGCTGGGAGAGCTGGAGCACGCGTTCCGCCTCAGCCGCGACGCCTACCACGTCGGCCAGACCATCAAGGACGCGGTGCGCGACGGGATACTGCCGAAGAAGCGGCCGTACCAGTTGCTCGACGTGGCGGTGGAGAAGGGGGTCATCAGCGAGGATGAGCGCGATCTCGTCCACCGCGCCGACGCGGCCCGAGAGCAGTACATCCAGGTGGACGAGTTTGACCTGGAGGCGTATCGCCAGCGCCGCATGCTGCCGGGCCAGCCGACCGATCGCGGGGCCCTGGACTCCTCGATTGTGGCGGCCCTGGATCGAGACCCGACACAGGTCGAGGGTGCGTCGCAAGAGCGGGGCGACGGCGCTCCCGTCCGCGGCGATGGGGCGCCCGTGGGGGCGGAATCGGAAGCCGAAGAGGCGTCGTCTGGCCGCTCTGAGTCGCAGGAGGCCGCGTAGTGATTTGGCCGGGCGATTCGGTGCGGGCGGGGGCGAAGAGCTCCGGCCCGCACTGCCCGCGGCGACACCGGATCCTACGGCGACGAGCGCGGTTCACAAAACGTCCATCTTCTTCCTCCCTCCGACGCTCTGTTCCACAATGTCTGCCGTCGCCACGCGCTCGTGTACGGTTGATGAGTACTTGGAACTCGATGCCGAGGCCCAGGACGAACGCTACGAGTTCCAAAACGGCTCCGTAATTCCCACGGCCGGTGCCGAGCCCGAACACAACCAAATCAAAGACAATGTCTCGTCGGAGCTCCGATCCCGTTTGCAGCCGAAGGGCTGTTGGGTCATGACGTCCGACCAGCGCGTGCGAGTGTCCTTCGGGTACGTGTATCCGGATGTGGTCGTCGCCTGCGATCCGACGTACGAGGAGACCCGACCGCGAACCCTGCAGAACCCGGAGCTGATCGTGGAGGTGACCTCGGACTCTACGCAAGCGCGCGATCACAGCGACAAACTCGCCGCGTACACGGAGCTCGGCAGCCTCCAGGAATACTGGGGCATTGACCCGGAGAAACCGCTGCTCACCCAGTACACGCGAGACGCCGAGGGATGGCGATACCGGTCGCACACCGTCCTGTCGGCTCGTGTCGAGAGCACGGCATTCGAGTTGGAGCTCCTGCTCCGTGACATCTACGCGCTCGTGCTGGGGGAGGAGCGACGCGTGAAGAGGGGGGCGTGATGCGTGAGCGAGGGCGGAGAAAAAAGGGGGCGCCGGACGGCTGTCGTCTCGATTCCCGTATCACGCCCCACACTCTTCCCACCCCTAACTCCACAACTTAAACCTCTTCCCCAAGCCTCCAATCCACCTCACCCTGTATGCCTGAGTCCCTTGCCCCCGACCTCCTCACGGATCAACACATCGTCGTCACGGGCGGAGGGACCGGCCTCGGCCGCGCGATGGCGCGCCGCGTTTCGGACCTCGGTGCCGCCGTCACCATCAACGGCCGCCGCCCCGATCCCCTGGCCGAGACGGTGTCCGACATTGAAGAGGCCGGGGGCACCGCGGAGGGGATCCAGTGCAACGTGCGCGATCCGGAGGCCGTGCAGGCCTTCTTTGACGAGGCAGAGGAGCGGCAGGGGCCCGTCACGCGACTCGTCAACAACGCCGCGGCCAACTTCCTCGCGCCCACCGAAGACCTCTCGCCGAACGGGTTCGACGCCATCGTCCGGACGAACCTCTACGGCTCCTTCTACTGCACACAGGCCTGCGGGCGGCGGTGGCTGGAGCGGGAGACAGAGGGCGTGGTGCTCTCCATTGCCACCACCTACGCCGAGACCGGCAGCGCCTACGTGGTGCCCAGCGCCATGTCGAAGGCGGGCATCGTGGCGATGACACGCTCGCTGGCCGCGGAGTGGGGCAGCGAGGGCATCCGGCTCAACGCCGTTGCGCCAGGCCCCTTCCCGACCGAAGGCGCCTGGGACCGCCTCGTCCCCGACGAAGACCTCGCGCAGCAGATGCAGGACCGCGTCCCCCTGGGCCGCTTCGGCTCGCCCGACGAGCTGGCCGACCTGGCGAGCGTCCTGCTTAGCGACCTGACCGGCTATATGAACGGAGAGGTGGTGACGTTTGACGGTGGAGAGGCCCTGGCGGCGGGCGGGCAGTTCAACACCTTTACGCGGATGCCGCGCGAGCAGGTAAAGGCCCTGATGGAGCAGCTCCGCCCCGACTGAAAAGAGAACGCATTCTGCCGACGGTCGGGGACGCGCCCCGACGGGTCTGGATTTGGAATGATTTTCGCTGAGGATGGTACACGGATACTACACATTCGCTTTGTGCAAGCTTAACATCCTCACGCTCCGACATGGCCCCCCTCAGCCTCGAAGACTTCACCGGTGCTGTCGACGACGTTGAACGCACCCAGTACAAAATTTTGGGCGGTCTCCAACGAGTGCAGGAGGCCTTTCAGCAGAAGCGCGTGTACCCGCACCTCGGTCGGCTCGTCGAGCTCCACGAGACGCTCGTCTCGATTCTGAAGCAAACGGAGGACTTCCGCACGCCCGCGACCGGGCGCATCGCGGGCATCGACTGGGAGGAACAGGCCGTCACGTACCAGTGGCCGGACCTGGAGGAGACGGAGATGGCGGTGGTCGAAGACCTGATCCGGTGGGCCCTTCCGTACATCCGAGACACCATTGAGGACGGCACGGCCGTCTACGAGCACGTGGACGAAAATCTGGAGCTGGAGACGGTGGGCATTGTGCCGTCCTACGTAGAAGAGGGCTACCTCATGGTGCCCCACCGCGACGTGGGCGCGCTCCACGTGCTGCGCTACACGCTCTCGCTGATTGAAGGCGACGGCGAAACGCATCGTGCCCTGAAGACCACACACTGCAAGACGGTGCGCGAGGCCGGTGTGGACGCAGCCCCCTCGGCCGTAAAGCTCACGCTAATCGAAGAGCGCCGCGACCTTCCGAATCCGGCCACGTACGTCTCGAATATCGATCTTCACGTCCCGTATCGGGAAACCCTCCTGCCCGTCGTGAAGCGGCGGTTGGTGCGGCGGCTGGCCGCGGAGACGGGCGGGCGGGATGTCCGGCGGCAGTGATCTTGTGGATCAGTGGGAGGCAGCGGACCAGTGGGGGCCGTGGCGGAGGGCGGGCAGTACGCCGCCCGCGCTGGTCGCCCGAATGCAGGAGGCGGTCGGGTCAGTCGTCCGCGGTGCTGTCGTAAATTTCCCCATCCAGCACGTGCTCGATGGCCGTCGGAATCTCCCCCGCGGTGCCCTTGGTCAGGTAGCCGCGGGCCCCGGCCTCCAGGGCGCGGTCGATGTACGACTGGCCGCCGTGGCCCGAGAGCATCAGGCACTTTACCTCCGGCCACTGTTCCGTGACGCGCCGGACAAACTCGATGCCGTTCATGCCCGGCAGGCGAGTATCGACCAGCAACAGATCGGCACGATTTGTCTCCAAAAACGCCAGTGCCTCCTCGGCGGTCTCGGCCGCCCCCGCCACTGAGAGCGTCGGCTGTCGCTCCAAGAGAGTCACAGTTGCTTCGCGCATGACAGGGTGGTCTTCGACAACGTAAATGCGGGCTGACATTGGAGAACGAAATCGTATAGGAAGGTTGGACTCAATGGCTTCCCGTATTGAGTAGAGCACGAGACGAGCACTCTGAAAGTGCTCTGAAAGCACTCGGTCGCTTCGCTCCCAGCGCAGTGAGACGAAACGCTGTGTATCTTACTCGCAAACTCAAATTGGGGCACACCGATTCGCTTGGCCGCCGTGCTCGGCGGGCGGCAGGACTGTGGTCGACCGTGGCGAAGCAGCACTGGCGGTTCATACGTTAGGCACGGCTCCTGGCTGTCCACCAAGCGCAGACGATGTACTGCAACGGCTACGGCGGGTTGCACAGCCAGTTCGCCCACCGGCGTACGGGGCCGACCGCACATGCAGTGCATCCTGCAACAGGGCATCCCGCAACGGGGCATCCCGCAACAGTGCATCCCGCAACAGTGCCCCCCGGCGCGTCCTAAGAAAACCTCCACAGCGCCGGCAGGCGCTCAGAGGCAGGGATGCAGACCCGTGGGATGAGGCCAGCAAAGCCCGCAGGGACACCGTCCGGCATGATCCCGAAGGGGGCCACATCAAGCAGCCGGGAGAGAAGTCAAGCTGTATTCGCAGAACGATCCCGCGATTGTTGTAGCAATGCCGATGGCACCCGGATGTGAACCGCGGTGCCCGCCCCGGGAGCGGAGGACACCGACACGTCGCCCCCAAACAGCTCAATCCGCTTGCGTACCGAGGTGAGTCCAAACCCGGCGCTGCTGTCGAGCTCTGCGTCCGGGTCAAATCCCTGTCCGTCGTCCGACACCACAATCGAAAGCCCCGTGTCCTCGTCGGCAACGTGGACAGTAGCGCGGAGCACCCCAGCGTGCTTCACGACGTTGAAGAGCAGCTCGCGCACGGACTGAAACAGAAGCACGCGCATGTCCTCTGCGAGCCCAGGAGCATCTTGAAGGTCCGTGCGCACCTGTACGTCCAAATCATACAGCTCGTGCATCTGCGTGCGCAGCCACGCAAGCGCTTCTGGCAGGCCCTCGGTACTCAGCACCGGCGGACTCAAGTCCACCGACAACTGCCGCGTGGTGCGAATGGCGTCCTTCAGCCAGGCCTCCGCGGTGTCGATGTGCTCAAGGAGGGCGGCCCAGTCCCCGCGCTCCACCTGCTTGCGTAGCGTGCTCAGTTGCAAGTTGATGCCGTAGAGGCGCTGCTGCAAGTCATCGTGGAGCACCTCCGCCAGGCGCTGCCGCTCCCGCTGCTCCGCCATCGTGAGCCGCGAGGAAAGGTCCTGCACCTGCTGCGTGCGCTCACTGACCCGCGCCTCCAGCTCGTGCGTCAGCGCCCGTAGTTTTTCCTCAACGCGCTTCCGGTCGTGGATGTCCATGTTCATTCCAAGCCAGCTCCGCACCGAGCCGTCCTCTCGGCGCAGGGGCACTGCGCGCACGCGCACCCACCGATGCGTATTGCTCTCGGCGTGGTAGAGGCGGAACTCGTTGAGCATGAGCACTTCTTGGGCTACGGACTGGTTCCACAGCGCCATGGTCGCGTCCTGGTCATCCGGGTGCACCGCCTCCAGCCATCGTCCTTCCTCCAAATCCTCAACACCCTGGCCGGTATAGGCCCGCCACGACGGCGAGTCCTCCGTCACCTCTCCCTGAGCGTCGGTCCGCCACACCATGGCGGCCGACGCATTGACGAGGGCTTCAAATTCCTGTTCAGACTGAGTCAGCTTGCGGGCTCCCCGCGCTGCCTGTGCTTCCAGGATGTCGTTGAGGTCGCGCAGCCCTTGCTGCGACGGCCCCCGCTCGTGGATGTCTTGCATCACCACCACCGCTCCCACAACGTCCCCATTCGGCCCATGACAGGGCATTGCGCGCACCCGGATCCAGCGCGTCTCGCCCTTCACGTCCGAACACAGAAAGTCCATGCCAGGCTGAACGGTTTCGCCTCGGAGGGCTCGGGCGACGGGCCATTCCTCGGGCGGGACGGGCGTGCCGTCGTCGGTCCAGCAGCGCCACCGCGACTCGCCGGCGGACATGGCGGATGGAGGGGCCTCTTCCACGTAGCGCTCCAGAACGGAGGTCTTGAACACCCATTCGCCCTCGGCATTGGTCATCCCGGCCCCTACGGGCAGCTGGGCCAGAAAGGCCTCGAGACGATCGTCGCTTCTTTGAGGGGCCGCCTCCACCTGCTCGTGTTCGGTGACGTCGCGGGCTGTGCCAAGCCACTCCACAATCGCCCCCTCGTCGTCCCGAACGGGCACAGTACGCAAATGGACGCGTCTGCGCGTGTTGGTGGCGGCCTCCACTGTGTGCTTCGATTCAAGCACCTGCCCATCGGCGAGGGCGGGCGCAAGGGCCTCGGGGATATGCTCCGCACGCCACGCCTTCCGGAGCGGTTCTATGCCAAGACCAAGGTCCTTCGTTGTCAAAAAGTCTCCCGCCGATCCGTCAGGGGACATTCGGTAGACCTCGCCCGAGGTTGCCGCAGTGAGGGCCTGTAGGCGTGCCCGGCTCTGTCGGAGCGAGCGTTGGGCCCGCGCCCACCGTACCGCCGTCCGCAGCTGGGGAGCGGTCTCTTTCACCAGCGTCACGGCTGCGTCTGTCCACGTGCGGGGCGTGGCGGCGGCCACCGCCAAAAACGAGGGCGATTCGCCGTCTATGCCCAGGGACACGCCCACCCAGGCCGCAATCCCATGTGCCGACTGCTGGGCCGGTTCGGCCTTTGTAGGGGGGCGCTCCGCACCAGTATCCTCCACCACAATCGCCTCGGCGGGAGGGCCGTCTCGCTGAAGACCCGCGCCCCGGAGTGCAGAGACGTAGGGCGTTGCCAGTGAAGACACCGCTTCGCTGGTGCAGGCGGCATGGATGCCGGTGCGGTCCTCTGCGGCATCGAGCGTGCCGTAGTGAACCCTGTCGATCCCCAGCTGCTCCTTTAGCACTTGGGCCGCGGCCTCTTGAAGGGCCATGGGGCCGTAGGGGACGCGGAGAGCCTCCGCGAGGGCGTTGCGGTAGGCATCGATGGGGCGCTGGGGGGCGGCAGGGACGTCCGGGGGAGCAACCAGCGGCGCGTCCGTTGCGGGCGCTCCCACAAGCACCGCCTCCACGCCCTGGTCCTCCTCCCGAGGCATCACGCGAACGCTGCGCACCGGTCCGTTGTCCGAAACGGTTCGCTCCACCGTGCCCTGTTCCGCAAGTACCCATTCGGCATCGGCGGAGAGCATTTGGAGGCCGAGTTTCTGCTCTACATCCCTCACTGAAGCCCCCTCCACGTCTGGCAAAGGACTGCCCGCATTTGGCGACAGGACAATGTGTTTTACACAAAGGCTGGCATCAAAAAGAAGCCTGCCGACTGCTGGATGCTCCATGGGTACATCCGGCCTGAGAAAAGAGCGGTCGGAACGATGGGGATTCGAACACGCGTGCTTTTCTGTACGGCTCCGAGGTGCAAGCAGGGACGCGAGAGCACATTCACACGCAGTCGAAGCATAAGAAATGTAAGGTCAAGGAGAATCGTTTTTTTTTTTTTTTCGTAAAATATGCCTCCTGCACGCCCTCC
>CAJXLV010000055.1 GCA_913056185.1 uncultured Bacteroidota bacterium | reverse complement strand
GCCCGGCCCGTCGTTGGCCCGGTCGTCGCCCAGGCCGTACATCTTCAGCGCGTAGAAGTGGAAGTACGCCCGCAGGAATTTGGCCTCCCCGACGATCTGCGCGCGCCGGGCCGCGTCCATGTCCGCAATGTCCGGGACGTTGGCAATGACGCGGTTCGCCCGGTTGATGCCCGTGTAGAGCGTGTTCCAGGTAGACGCGATATACGGGTCGGTGGGGCGCGGGTCGAACTGCTCCACGCGCTGCACGGAGATCTGGTCGCTCCCGCTCTCGCCGCCCTTCGTGGCATTGTCGGAGGCGATGGAGCCGAAAATCATGGGGTAGGGCGGGAAGAAGTCGAACGACCGCGCCTGGGCGTAGTCGTATGTCGCGTTGAGGGCCCGCTGGGCATCGTCGCCGTTCCGGAAGAAGTTTTCGGAGGTCAGTTCGCCCTGTGGGGATTTCTGGAGAAAGCTGTCACAGCCCGTGACGAGGATGGAGAGGGCGACGGCCGCGAGGAGGCCGGAAAGAACGCGTCGGGACATGGCCAATCAGTCGGTCGGTGTGGAGAGGGCGTGTGGAGGCGGAGGGGCGTGGGGGAGCGCGGGTTAAAAGCCGAGGTTGATGCCCATCGTGTAGGCACGGGGCTGCGGGTAGGTGGCGCGGTCGATGCCGCGGTCGAGCGTGCTGTTGTTCACCCCAATCTCGGGCGTGTAGCCGTCGTACCCCGTGATCGTAAAGAGATTCTTGGCGCTCACGTACACCCGGATCCGCTGCAGGCCGGCCCCGAGGCGGCTCAGTGCCCCGGCCGGCACCGAGTAGCCCAGCCGGATGTTTTTGAGGCGAAGGTACGAGCCGTCCTCGACGTAGAAGTCGGAAATGCGGCTGTTCTGGTTCGGGTCGGAGGCCGTGAGGCGGGGCATGCGGGTGCTCGTGCCCGGGCCTGTCCAGCGGTTTTTTACGGCCTCGCTCATGTTGAAGGCCGGGTTGAACACCGTGTAGAACTTATAGGCGGCGAAGAGGTCGTTGCCCTGCACGCCCTGGAAGAAGGTGCTGAGGCTGACGCCCTTGTACTCGACGTCCAGGTTAAATCCGTAGGTGAAGTCCGGGGTCGGGTTGCCGATGAAGGTCTGGTCCGCCTCGGTGATCTGGCCGTCCCCGTTCAGGTCTTTGAAGCGGATGTCGCCCGGGGCGGTGCCGGCGCTCTGGTAGGGCCCGTCGTCATTCAGCCCATTCGCGTTGGCCACTTCCTCCGGGGTCTGGAACAGCCCATCGGTGACGTAGCCGTAGAAGGCGCCCACAGGGTGGCCCGGGGCGGTGCGCGTGATGGAGCCGTTGCGGTAGAAGCCGCTGTTGATGACGTAGTCGGTGGACTGCGCCAGGCTGAGCACCTCGTTGCTCAGGGTCGTCAGGTTGGCCCCGAGCCGCACCGTCAGGTCTTCGACCGGCGTCGTTGAGTAGTCGGCCGAAAACTCCCAGCCCCGGTTCCGGATCTCCCCCGCATTTTCGGGACTGGCGCTGACCAGGCCGCTCGTGGGAATGGGCGGCAGGTAGACCAGCAGGTCGTCGGTCACCTTGTTGAAGAAGCCGACGCTGAGGTCCAGCCGCTCCTGAAGGAGCGTGGCGTCAAGGCCGACGTCCGTCTGGGTGGTTTCTTCCCACTTCACGTTGGGGTTGGGCGATTGCAGGAGCGCAGAGCCGGGCGCCAGCTGGCCGTTCAGCACGTAGTCCTGCCCCCCGGCGATGGTGGCGGCGAAGGGATAGTCCCCAATGCGCTGGTTGCCGTTCTGGCCCCAGCCGGCCCGCAGCTTCAGGTTGGTGATCAGGTCCGTGTCGGGGAAGAAGGGCTCCTCCGAGAGGCGCCACGCGGCGGAGACGGACGGGAAGAAGGCAAACCGGTTGTTTTCCCCGAACCGCGAGGAGCCGTCGTAGCGGGCCACGGCGGTTAGCAGGTAGCGGTCCGAGAAGTTGTAGTTGACGCGCCCGAAGAAGGACAGCAGGTTCGACTCTCCCAGACTGCCACCGACGTTCACCACCTCGGGCCCAGCGCTCAGGTACCGGAGCGAGGGATCGTTGCCGGGCTGTCCCTGCGTGGTGGCGTTGATGAAGCGGTAGTCGTTCGTCTCGACGGTCGTCCCTCCCACCGCCTCCACGTCGTGCACGCCAAACGTTTTGTCAAAAGTTACTGTGTTGTCCCAGACGAGCGAGCTCTGGAAGTCGGAATACTGCGTGGCGCTCGGGTTCTGGTTCTGGAAGCTGGGACTAATGTCGTAGGAAGGCGTGAAGGCGTACGTGTTGCCGTTGCGCAGGTCGAAGCCGAACTGGGAGCGGAGGCGGACCGACTCCAAAAGCGACAGCTCCGCGAAGACATTTCCGACGAGGCGGTTCTCGTTGTATTCGTTGTTGCGGAAGTCCAGGGCCGCCAGCGGGTTGTTGGCGTTGGTCCGGGGCTGCGCCGTAAAATTACCCGCGCTGTCGCGCGGCGGCACCGTGGGGTCCACCTGCAGCGTCTGAATCAGCAGGTTGCGCACATTGTCCGTCTCCGAGATCGTGTTGCGGGTCGTGCGCTCAAAGGTCACCTTCTCCCCCACCGTCAGAAGCGAGTTGACGTCGAACTCGGTGTTGACGCGCACGTTCAGCCGCTCCAGGCTCGACTCGTCGATGATGCCGCCCTCTTCAAAGTACCCCCCGCTGATGCGGTACGTCAGGTCCTCGGTGCCACCGGACACGGCCAGGTTGTAGTTCTGGGTCGCCCCCTGATCGAAGATGCGGTCCTGATAGTCCGTGGTGCCGCCGGGACCAAGGTAGGTGCTTGGCGACGTGAAGGTGGGGGCCTGCCCCGCGTTGATGTCCGCCTCATTGCGGAGGGCGGCGTACTCGGGCCCCTCCAACAGGTCGATTGTGCGGGGCGTCTCCTGGAGGCCCGCGTAGGCGTTAAAGGAAATGCGGCGCTCCCCGGACTGCCCGCCCTTCGTGGTGATGATCACGGCCCCGTTGGCGGCCTGCGCCCCGTAGATGGCCGCGGCGGAGGCTCCTTTGAGGATGTCGATCGATTCGATGTTGCTGGGGCTCACAAAGCCGATGCCGCCCGCCCCCGTCGCGGTCGGGTCCGCGACCGGAACCCCGTCCACCACGTACAGCGGGTTGCTGTTGCCCGTCGTGCCCGTGCCCCGAATACGAACGCTGAAGCCGGACCCTGGGCTTCCCGTGTTCTGCGTCACGCTCACCCCCGTCACCTGGCCCTGAATGGCCTCCTGGGCGCTCTCAATTGGTGCCTCTTCAAGGTCGCCCGTCGGCACCGAAGAAACCGCCCCCGTCAGATCACTGCGCTCCTGCGTGCCGTACCCGACCACCACCATCTCGTCCAGCGCGACGTCTCTGGCGGGAAGGGCGAAGCGGACGTTCGTCGTTTCCCCCGCCGCCACCGACACCTCTTTCGTGCGGCTCCGGTACCCGATGAACGACGCACGCACGTCGTACGTCCCCGGCGCGAGGCCTGTAAGACGGAACGCGCCGTCTGCGTCCGTACTGGTTCCCTGCTGCGCGCCGGCCTCGGCCCCGTCGCTCAGCACAACAACGTTGGCGCCCGGAAGGGGCGCTCCCGAGGCGGCTTCCGTGACGGTGCCGGCAACCGAGCCGGCCTGCCCAAACGCGGACCCGGCCCCGCCAACGCAGAGCACGACAAGCAGTGAAAGCGCTTTTCTCCAGAGCATGGGTGTACAGAAATTGGGGAGGAAGGGAAACGGACCGGTTCGCAGGGTCCCCGAGAAGACCCGGGGAGGCGTGGGCTTCGATAGGTGAAACGGGTTTCACGAAACCGGTTTCATTGTAAGGAGCGCTTATGGAGAATGTCAAACGGGTTCTCAAAAAAAGGAGGGCGCTCGCTCCTCCGGCATGGGGGGCATATTCATCGGGAGCCCATCAACGGCTCATGTCCCGAAGAGAAAAACGACCGGGCGCATGGAGGTGTGAGAGGCGGGCTGGTGGATTGATATTCAGCCGACACGAAGGAAGCGGTTGACGCGTCCTGTGAGCCCCCCCGACCGTCTCCGGGGGATCGTCTCTGGGAGAGGGCCGCCCCGCTACCAGAACGCGGTGATCAGGATCGCCACCGCTGCCAGCAGCGCAGCGACGCCGGTCAGCACAGGGCGCCCAAGCCGCCCGTCGGCCCGCCGCCACAGGGCCGCCTCGGGCGCGGGCCGTGCGGGGCCGGGCACCGCCCACGTGAGGCCGCCCATCAGCAGCAGGCTGGCCCCAAAGAGAAGCGCCGCGACGTAGAGGAAGTGGAGCGGGGGCTGCAGCGCGAGCAGCAGGAGCGCGAGCCCACTGCCCCCCACCAGCGTGTAGAAGGCGGCGTGCGGATGCACCCTGCGCACGAACAGCCCCCCGAGAAAGACCGCCACGATGGGTGGGGTGAGGTACGCCAGGGCCGACTGCAGGTACGTCCACAGGGAGGCGAACTGCTCGATCTGTGGCGCAATGAGCGCCCCCAGGACCAGCACGGCGGCGGCCACCATGCGCCCAACCGCGACGAGTCGCTCCTCAGAGGCCTCCGGGCGCAGGGCGGCGTAGAAGTCCATGGTAAGGAGCGCCGAGGCGGCGTTCAGGACCGAATCGACCGACGACATGACGGCCGCGATGAAGCCCACGAGGACCAGTCCGCGGAGGCCGTCGGGCAGCAGATCCACGGTGAGGCGGGGGAAGACGAGGTCGGGGGTGCCGAGCTCCGGATACAGAACGGCGGCAAAAAGGCCGGGCATGACCATCAGAAACAGCACCGGGAGCTTGAGGACGCCCGCAAACAGGGCGCCGCGGCGGGCCTCCTCCAACGAGCGGGCGGCGAGGGTGCGCTGCACCATCACCTGGTTGATGCACCAGTAGTACACGCCCAGCAGCAGCATGCCCGTAAACAGGCCGGGCCACGGGGCCACCGTGCTTTCCGCCGGCTGGAGGAGGCGCCGCATGGACGGAGCCGTGCCGGCCTGCACCTCGCCCCATCCGCCGACGGCCCCGTACGCCGCCCCCGAGACGGCCGCGGCCCCGAGCAACAGCAGGCCTCCCTGCATCACGTCGGTATGAACGGCCGCCCGCAGTCCCCCAGCGATGGCGTACCCGCCCGCCAGCAGCGCCAGCAGGCCCACACACACCTCCAGCGACCATCCCGGAACGATCACGCGCAGGACCACCGCCCCGGCATAGAGCGTGCCCGCCATGTCAATCAGCACGTTGCCCACGAGCGCAAGGGCCGAAAACCCGCGGCGGGTGCGCGCGTCGAAGCGGCGCTCCAGAAACTCCGGCGCAGTCGTGATGCCGAGCCGCCGGTACGCCGGCAAAAACAGGGCGATAAGGACTATGAGCGCGACGACCGCCGTCCACTCGTAGTTGTACACCGCCACCCCCATCTGATACGCGCCCCCCACCAGCCCCACCAGCGTACTGCCGGACATATTGGTGGCAAACAAGGAGAGGCCGAGGGCGGGCCACCGCAGCGAGCGGTTCGCGAGGAAGTAGTCGTCACTGGTCCGGTCCTGGAGCGTGGCCCAGAACCCCACCGCCAGAATCACCGCCACATAGACTGCGACGGCCCCCCAATCGTAGATGCCGAAGGACCCCGAATGCATAGGACACGAGCGCTCGTATGAACACAACGGCGCACACGCTGGAAGGGCTTCCAGCACGGCACCTGCAGAATGGTCTCATCCCGGTGCGATTCAGGGCGAAGGAAAAGCCTCGCCAATCGGGGCCCCCGTCCGCCCTCCGCCATCACCGTCCGCCTGTACTTGCGCGCACCTTGAGCTCGTGCGACATGTGGACATGATCGGGCTCGGGAGGCACTGCGGCCTGCACGCGGCGCAAGAGCCGCTCCCCGGCTCGGCGGCCCAGGTCGTAGACCGGCACCTGCACCGTCGTAAGCGGCGGGTTGGCATACCGGGCGCTCGTGATGTCGTCGAACCCCGCCACGGCAATCTCCTCGGGCACACGAATGCCCGCCTCCTGAAACGCCAGCATGGCCCCGATGGCCATGTAGTCGTTGCAGGCAAACACCGCATCGGGGCGGCGGTCGAAGGCTGCAATCTGCCGCCCCGCTTCGTACCCGCTCTTCTGCGTAAAGTCCCCTTCCACCACTCGGCCCTCCGGCACCTCATGCGCCTGCAGGGCCTGACGATAGCCTTCCAGCCGCCGTTCCACGTCGTAACTGCCCGGCGGGCCCGTAATCACGGCAATGTTCGTGCGGCCCCGCTCAATCATGTGCCGCGCCACATGCCGCGCCCCCGCACGGTTCTCCATGCTGAAACGATCAAAGTCCCCTGTCCCAGTCTCGCTGTTAACGAACACAATGGGCAGGTCGAGATCGAGGGCCTGCGGAAGGAGCCCAGATCGCATTCGCGGGGTCATGACAACGAGGCCGTCTACGCGGCCAGCCATCGACTCCAGCGCCGAGGCGCCTTCTTCGGGGTCGTAGTGGGAACTGGCAATGAGCAAAAAGTGGTCGGCCTCCTGCGCCACCTCGTCGAGCCCGCGAATCAGTTCGGAAAAGAACTCGCCGTGGGGCGCCGGCAGAATGACGCCGATCGACTGGGTGCGTCCGTTGCTGAGGCTTCGTGCTGTGGCGTCCGGGGCGTACCCCATCTGCTGCGCCACCGCCAGCACATGCGCCCGCGTTTCGCTGTTGACGAGGTGGTCGTGGTTGAACACGCGCGAGACGGTCGTGGCCGAGACCCCTGCCTCGTCTGCAACGTCTCGGATCGTAACACCCATGCCGGTGGCAGCGTCGGTCTTGTTCGTGGTTGCGGAGGCGTCCGGGCTCGGTTGCAAAAAGGTTGTACCGAGACAACCTTTTACCGGCTGCCGGTCTGCCGTCGTTCCGCTCGGGCTTCCTCCTCCCCCCCACCTCCCAATCCCCGAACCTCACGAGGACGTGTCCATTTTGGGGACTTACCACTGCCTGCTTCCTGCGCTGACTCCTGCCGTGAACGCTTACGCCGTCCTCCTCCTTGCTGCTCTGCTGGCCGAGTACGCGCTCACCCTCCTCTCGGATGTCCTCACCCTTCGCCATCTGCAGCCGGAATTGCCCGACGAGTTCCGCGACACGTTCGACCCGGAGGAGTATGAGCGCACACAGGAATACACCCGCACGCGCACCCGTTTCGGATGGGTCTCTTCCACGTTCGGCCTCGCAGTGCTGGTCGCGTTCTGGTTTGCGGGCGGCTTCGAGGCGCTCGACACCTTCGTGCGCGGCTGGGGCCTCGGGCCCATCGGGACGGGCCTGTGCTACGTGGGGCTTCTCGTGCTCGGGCGGGGGGCGCTGTCGCTTCCGTTCTCGATCTACTCCACATTCGTGATCGAGGAGCGCTTCGGCTTTAACGAGACGACGCCCAAAACCTTCATCGTTGATCTGTTGAAGAGCATTGTCCTTGGCGTGGCCATCGGCGGGCCGCTGCTCGCCGCCATCCTCTGGTTCTTCCAGGCGACAGGGCCGTACGGGTGGGTGTACGCCTGGGTCGCGGTGACGGCGGTGATGCTGCTCCTGCAGTTTTTTGCCCCGCGCTACCTGATGCCCCTTTTCAACGACTTCGAGCCGCTGGAGGAGGGCGCGCTCCGTGACAAGATTTTTTCGTACGCGGACGAGGTCGACTTTCCGGTGGACGACGTCTACGTGATGGACGGGTCGCGCCGGTCGAACAAGGCCAATGCCTTCTTTACCGGCTTCGGGGCCAACCGGCGCATCGTCCTCTTCGACACGCTCGTGGAGCAACTCTCGGATGACGAACTGCTGTCGGTGGTGGCGCACGAGATGGGCCACTACAAGCTGCACCACATCCCGCAGCGCATCGCCATCAGTGTCATCCAGACGGGCGTGCTGTTTCTGCTGCTCTCCGTCTTTCTGGAGGTAGAGGGACTGTTTCAGGCGTTCTACGTCGATCAGCCCACCGTGTACACGGGCCTTCTCTTCTTCGGCTTGCTCTACTCGCCAGTCGCCCTCCTGCTCTCGATTCCACTCAACGCCTGGTCGCGCCACCACGAGTTCCAGGCCGATCGCTTTGCGGTCGACACCACGGGCCGAGGCGAGACGCTCATTAGCGGCCTTAAGCGTCTCGCGGAAACGAACCTGTCCAACCTCACGCCGCATCCCCTCACGGTGACGCTCGACTACTCCCACCCGCCCCTCACCGACCGCTTCGACGCCATTCGCCCGACCGCACCGACGGAGCCGACGTAACGGGCACGGTCCCTCCCTGGTCACGCCTCCCTCTCTTCTTCCGCGGCCAGCGGCAGGCGGAGCCAGAAGGTTGTGCCCTCGCCTTCCGTTGTCTCGTACCCAATCTCGCCTCCCAATTCATCGATGCTCTTTTGGGCAATGGCGAGGCCAAGCCCCGTGCCACTTGTCTTGGTCGAGAAGTTGGGCTCAAAGACCTTGTCCCGCACCTCTTCGGGGATGCCAGTCCCATTGTCCATCACTTCGCTGTAGACCGACGGTCCTTCTCTGGCATGTTCGGGAACGAGCCGCGCCGTGACCCGAACGTGCCCCTCTCGGGCGTCCGGGATGGCCTGGAGGGCGTTCTTGAGCAGGTTGATGTAGAGGCGCCGGAGCTCTTCGCGGTCGGCCTCCACCACCAGGGGGGCGTCCGGGAGCTCCAGCTCCAGGGCGTCGTGGTTGGCCGCCTCCTCCTCCATGAGCGCCGCCGCCTCCTCGATCACCGCCGTCAGGTCGACCGGCTCCGGGACGCGGGTGGGGAGGCGCGCAAACGTGGAAAACTCGTCGGCGATGCGGACGAGGGCCTCAACCTGTTCGATGAGCGTACTCGTGATGCGGTCGAACACCTCGGCAAAGTCGGACGCCGCCGCCGCTCCGGAGCGCTGGCGGGCCTGCTTGAAGGCCCGTCGCAGGTGCTGGATGGACAGCTTCATGGGCGTGAGCGGATTTTTGATTTCGTGGGCCACCTGCCGGGCCATCTCGCGCCAGGCCAGCTCGCGTTCCTGCCGCGCCAGCTTGCGCCGGCTTTCGGCGAGCTGGTCGCGCATTTCATTGAACGTCTGCACCAGATCGCCAATCTCGTCTCGCGTATCGACGGAGAGGGAGCGAGTGAAGCGGCCCTTGCCCACCGCCTCCAGGCCCTTGCGGAGCTGCGCCACAGGCTGGGCGAGGGCGTTGGCCAGCACCACGCCCGTCAGCATCACCACCACCACAAGCAGAAGCAGCGCCCCGAAGAGGTAGGCGAGCGTGCGCGACTTTTCTTCTTGCAATTGCTCTTGCTGGGCGAGGGTAGGCACCCCCACCA
Organism: uncultured Bacteroidota bacterium; assembly: GCA_913056185.1. GTDB lineage: Bacteria > Bacteroidota > Rhodothermia > Rhodothermales > Salinibacteraceae > Salinibacter. Next base: position 6,866 of record CAJXLV010000055.1, on the reverse strand, counting down.
CGAGGCGAGGGCGCCCGGTGGCGTCCACCAGCGCCTGGTAGCCCACCCGATACTGGAACTGCCCGATGGCCGCGTCGGCCGTCACGAACCGGTAGGCCTCGTGGTACAGCTCCTGGTATACCGCGCCGGGCAGGCGCTCGTGCAGGAGGCCAATGCGCAGGAGGCGAGGCTGGCTCGTGCGCACCAGCTGTGCGTCTCGGTAGAGGTGGAGATCAAGTCCCACGCGTGCGGCCAGGGTATCGACATCCATGCGCTCGGCCGCCTGCCAGAGTGTCTCGTCGGCACGCGCCTCCAGGGCCAGCGCCTCTTCGACCCGGGCCAGGTGCTCGTGCATGCGGCGCTCCATGGCGCGGTCGTTTTGGCCCGTGACCACGCGCACCCCCACCACGCCCACGGCCACCATCGAGACAATGCCCACCACGAGGAAGGCATCGAGCACCTTGTTGCGGAAGCGCACGCGCGATGCGGGGAGGCCGCCCCGCCGGGCGCGCACGACCAGGCCCAGCAGGTACACCAGGAGGCCCACGCACAGGCCCGCCACGGTGAGGCGGAGCAGGTAGTACAGATGATCGAAGGCGCGGATGGCTGGGATGCGCACCGCCGCTACGTCGGCCTCCGGGGCCGAGCCCAGCCGGCGGTAGTGCGTGAGGTATTGCCGTCCGCGCACCTCTTCCTGTCGCCACAGGCGTGCCTCCGCGGCCAGGGCGCGGCGCTCTGCAGGCCGCAGGCGCGTTCGCCCAAAATCGCGGCCCACGCTACGCACAAGCGTGCCGTCCCGAAATTTAGCGAGCGAAAGATCGGCGTACAAATCCGCGTACGACCCATCCGGCAGCAGGGCCCGTGCCATGCCGTAGCCGGAGGCAGGAAGCAGGGAGTGGGACGTAGCCTGAAGCAGGACCCAGGCCGCGGCCGAGTCTGCCTCGGGCGGGAGGCCAATCAGCCCCGCGTACTGCAACGGTTCGCGTAGGGCAGGAGCGGCCGGCCCATCACGGGGCAACTGCTCAATAATGCCCCCCGGCGCCCGTGCGTCGTCGGGACGGAGCGCTTCAAACGCTCGTCGTGCAGATCGCGCCCCCGCTGCGGTCGGCAGCCGTCCCCCCGGCGCATACTGGCGCCACACCGTCCCGTCCCGTGCGAGTAGGCTCAGCCGCACCTCGTACGCCGCCAGCGACGAGAGGAGAGAGCGGCGCAGGAGGCGGGCCGCCACCGAATCGACCTGTGCAGGCGGCCGCAGGTCAGCGGGGAGCGCCACCGCGGCGGTACGCAGCCCCTGGCGCACCGCATACAGCACGCGGGGGTCTTGCCCCTGTTCGAAGGAGCGGGCCGCCTCCACCATGTGCTCCTGCCGCTTTGCATCCATCCCCGCATAGAGCAGCGGATAGAGCAGCAGAGTCATCGCAAACACCCCGCCGAGGAGCCCGCGCAGCGTGAGCACTTCGCCTGGGGGGGGCGTCCCCACAAGGCCGTAGGCAGCCCCAGCCGCCAGGGCCACAAGGGCCGCGCCCATGTACGCCGGCGGAACGAGCGTCTGCATCTCCGTCCCCAGGTACAGCCCGGCGACCCCCATTCCGAGCAGACCCGTTCCCAGCACCAGCGCAATGCCGCGCGGCCACGTACGCGGGCGGTAGCGCAGGAGACGATGAACCGCAATCCACACTCCCGCGATCCCAGAGAGCCCCGCCGCCGCCACCAGCAGAAACAGCCCACAGAGCACCCCCAGCACGAGCGGCTCCGGAAGCAGCCCTGTGCGCGAAAAGAAATCAAGCGTACTGTCCAGCACCGCCCGGCGCACCACGAGCGCAAGCACCACAACCCCTCCGAGGCTCATTCCCGCGAGCCCCACGAGCGTGCCCACAAACCGCCCTGTGTGCGGGACCCGGGGCGCCCACGCACGGAGCGTGGCCGGAAGATTGCTCAGCGAGTCTGCCCGGGGCCGGTACTGCTGCGCCAACAGCAAGAGTCCCACCGACAGCCCGCCCGCCCATGCGCCCGTCAACAACACATCGCCAATGGAACGCAGCAGCCCCCCACCCAACGGAGACGCGAAGTATGTCGGGTCGAACAGCGGCGCCAGGCCCGTGCCCGAGGCCACCCATCGCCCCGGCACATCCAGCCCCAGAAGGGCATAGCGCACCCCGACGGCCCCTCCCAGGACCGTCACAAATCGGGCCGCGGCGGCGCGACGTGCGCCCCCATGGCGGCGCAGGCCGGGGCGGCGCACCAGGCGCAGGTACCAGTGCCCCCCCATCCACAGCCCCCATCCCAGGAGCCCCACGGCTCCGCCCACCAGGAGATCCGTATAGAAGGCGGCCGTGCGCTCCACCAGACGCGTGGGCGAGGGCGGCACGACGGAGACATGCCCGAGCACGGTGCCATCGACGGCCCGCAAGGGGCGATGAGGCGCCGCAGGTGGCGACGCATTCCAGCGCACCCGCACCACCTCTCCAGTCCGTCGGCTCCACCGGTCCTCCAGGCTCACCGCCTGCACATAGCGGTTTTGCACCGGCGGGCGGTACCGCACCACCTGTGCCACCCGTACCGCCCCCTTGATCTCCCCCGCCCGCGCCACAGGCACCCATGCCGCGAGGACCCACCGCCCCTGCACATTCCGAACGATGGTGGTGCGCGGGATGCTCGGAATGCGTTCCGTAAGGCGTGCACGATGGACGGGAAGCCGCTGCCCGCTCCATGCAAGCACGCGGGCGTTCGCCGAATAGACCTCCACGGTCGTGAGGGCGCCAGAGGGGCGGGCCGCCATGTACCGGGACAGACGAGCCGGGCGCGCGCCCGAGTCGCCTGCCGCCGCCACCCCCGCTCGAACAACGGAATCCCGGGCGAGGGTCTGCGCCTGTCCGTGCAACCGCCCCCGAATCTGCTCAAATTGCTCCACGGCCGTTCCCAGCGTCGCATCCACAACCCGCTGTTGCCGCGCCTCGGCAGTCGAGTCGACGGCACGCACCGCGTACAGTCGCACCAGCGCCGTGGCCCCGACGGCCACCAGAAGGCCCACGCCCAGCCCCCATTGCCAGGGATGCGCGCGCAATGTGCGGAGCAAACGCTTCATCGGGGACCGAGTACGACATCGAGGGCACGAGCCCCTCCTTCAGAATACGAGAGTGCCTCTTTTGGGGTCTTGGGGACCCGCCCCCCCGAACGGCGTCCTCTCTTTTCACGCCGGGGACGGAGTGTGAAGCAGACATGTCAGGCCGGTGCGCGGCGGAAACGCAAGGACCCAAGGGCCTTCCGCCCTCATTCCGCCGACTCCTGCACCCGCACTTCGTGCAAGCGCCACAGGTCTTCCCCCTCCAGCTGCCCGAGACGCACGTAGACCTGAAGCTGCGATGTGCGCCGCGACGGCTCATACGCTCCTTGCACGAAACAGCTCGTGCCGGCCGCCATCACATCCTGCACCCGGAAGCCGTGCGGCGCGTGGCGTCGAAAAAACTCGCGAAGCACATAGAGGGCCTGTGCGTTGCTGTAGAACGTACGAGCCCCAAAGAGCGTGATCTCCACCCGATCGGCAGACGGAGTCAGGAGGCGCGTTGCATTTCCCTCTGCAAACGCCGCGGCCACCCGTTGCACCACGGCCCGGGGCGCCCCCAGCGTCGAATCCGGCGCCGACGCGATCGAATCTGCGGGCTGCCCCCACCCCACATGCGGCCCACTGCCCACCAGCACCAGCAGAAGGACCAGCGATCGTTGAACAGAACACATGAGGCGGGCCACCGGCCAGGAAACAAGGAATGGAGAACGCACCGCATTCGACTCCTGCAAAAAACGGGCCGACAGCGCCCCTGGCGGGAGGCCGCGCAGCACGGGGACTGTGCGTCGCCTGCCCCACACACAGCGTCCACCGCACCCCTCACTGTTCACCACGGTCTCGTCCGCGCGCTCCTACACGAGACGGTGCGGCACCGAATCGTGCCCCTCCAGCACCGCCTGGATGGAATCCGTGCACATCTGCGCCATCCGCATGCGGGCGCGGGTGGTGGCACTGCCGAGGTGAGGCGCCAGGACCACCCGGTCGTGCTCACGCAGTCCGGGGTGGAGGGCCGGCTCGTCCTCAAACACATCAAGCCCCGCCCCGGCAATCTCTCCGTCCGCCAGCGCGGCTACCAGTGCCGCTTCGTCGACGACGGGCCCGCGGGCGGTATTTACGAGCAGGGCGGAGGGCTTCATGGCGGCGAGGGCGTCGGCGTCGATCAGATGATGACTGTCCGCATTGTGGGGGCAGTGCAGCGACACCACATCGCTGGTCGCCAGCAGCTCCTCGCGCCCGACGTACTGGGCAGTCGTTTGTCGCTCGCGGGTGGGGTTGGCACGGGTGCGGTTGTGGTACACAACCGTCATGCCAAAGCCGAGGGCCCGCCGGGCGACCGCGGCCCCAATGCGCCCCAGTCCCACAATTCCAAGCGTCTTCCCGGACAGTTCCATTCCCAGCAGCAGGGCGGGCTCCCAGCGCTCAAAGCGGCCCTCTCGCACGTACGCGTCGGCTGCGGGGACGTGGCGGGCGGCCGCCAGCAGCAGCGCCCACGTAAAGTCCGCCGTAGCGTCCGTGAGCACGCCAGGGGTGTGGGTCACCGCCACGTCGTGCGTCTCGGCCGCCGTCAAGTCAATATTATCGACCCCCACCGCGTACTGTGCCACCAGCCTCAGCTGAGGCCGCGCCTCAAACAATTCTGCCTTCACGGGGTCGGCCAGGATGGACAGCAGCACGTCGGCCCCCTCGGTCAGGGCGATGAGCTCGTCGACGGAGCGGGCGCTGCCGCTTGGCGGGTCGCAGATCGTTACGGTGTGAGTGTCACGCAGTCCGGACAGACCGCCTTCGATCAGGGGACGAGTCGCAACAATGTGAGCCATCAAACAGAGCGCTGATGCGAAAGGGCTGTTGGGGGAACATGCCGGGCACGAAGCTACAAACCGGCAGACACTTCGTCCAACTTGGGAGCGGGCGGTTGGGCCTCTGGGAGTGGAGGCGTCCGATGCCTCGAGTGCGGTTGCCTACCAGGCCCCACAAACATGCTCGCGCACGGTCCACATGCCCACGCATGCTTTGAGGCTCGTGCGCGCACGTGTGCGCACTACCCGAGGATCACCTTCGTCACTCCAGCCCCGCCTTCCTCGAGGGGGGCTGTGCGGAAGTCGGCAATGTCGGGACGTTCGGCCAGCAGGTCGTGAACGGCGTTGCGCAGGGCCCCAGTGCCCTTGCCGTGCAGAATCTCAACCGTTTCGAGGCCTGCGGCCACCGCATCGTCGAGAAAATGCTGCACGCGCCGGCGCGCGCCCTCCACGCGCTCCCCACGCAGGTCAATGGAGGGACGTGCCTCCAGCGCCGTCATCTCGGCGTCGCCTCCAGTCTGTGCGTCGGGCTCGGGCTCCGGGCCGCCTACTTTCGTGAGCCGGTCGAGCGCCACGCGCATGTGCATCGAGCCCATCATCAAGCGGGCCTCGCCGTCCTCAATCGCCTGCACCTCCACGGGAGTCGAGCCGTCGTCCACCACCACTTGGTCCCCTTCCGCAATCGGGGCCGAGGGAGCCGTTTGAGGCGCAGCCCCATCCCCCGTTGCGGCTTCGTCCCCCGTTGCGGGCCCCTCGTCCGTATCCGCCCCGGCCGCTTCGCGCTCCTCGTGGAGCGCGTCCTTGTACTCCTCGAGCTGCTCGCGGGCCGCCTGGGTGGCATCGGAGGCCGCCTGGGCCTCTTTGATCTCTCGGATGGTGTTCTCGATGCGGGCGTTGGCCTCCTCCACGATGCGCTCGGCCTCCTCCAGCGCCTGCCGGCGGAACGTGTCGCGTTCGTTCTCCAGCTTTTGCACCTTCTCCTCGTAGCGTTGCTGCTCCGTTTCGGCCTGCTCGCGGGCCGTGCGGGCACGGTAGAGCTCCTCTTCCAGCGCCTGGGTCCGCTGCTCAAACGTGGTGATGAGGTCCTCCATCGCCGTCTTTTGGGTGCCGGCCAGGGTGCGCGCCCGGTCCAGCAGCGCATCGGCCAGCCCCATGCGCTCAGCAATCTCAAAGGCGTACGAGGATCCCGGCACGCCTTCTTGGTAGCGATACGTGGGCTGCAGGGTCGCCTGGTCGAACTCCATGGAGCCGTTTTCAACGGCGTCGGCCTCGTGGGCGTAGCTCTTGAGCGTGCCGTGGTGGGTGGTCGCAATCGTGCACGCGCCGGCCGCCGTCAGGCGCTCCAGCACCGCCTGGGCCAGGGCGGCGCCCTGGTCCGGGTCCGTGCCCGTCCCTGCCTCGTCAATTAACACCAGCGCGTGGCGGCCCGCCGCATCGAGCATGTGGCGGAGGTTGGCGATGTGGGAGCTGAAGGTGGACAGGTCGTCCTCGATCGACTGCTCATCCCCAATGTCGACCACAATCTGATCGAACAGGGGGAACGAAGAGTGGGGCGCTGCGGGCAGGGGCAGGCCGTAGGCGAGCATGAGGGAAAAGAGGCCAACGGTCTTCATGGCCACCGTCTTGCCCCCTGCGTTGGGGCCCGTGATCACGAGCGTACGGAAGTCGTCGCCCAGTTCCAGGTCCAGGGGCACCACCTCGCGTTCAGGGTGCGCACCGGAGGGCTGGGGGCGGTCCTCTGCCTCGCCCGACGCCTCAAAATGAAGCTGCAGTACCGGGTTGCGGCCGTCGTACAGCTCAATGCGGCCTTCCTCGTTCAGCCCCGGCACCGTCGCCTCCAGCCGGTTGGCGAGGCGGGCCTTTGCGCGCAGCAGGTCGAACTGTGCAAGCACCTTCAGGTTGACCTCGATGGACGGCGTTTCGGCCCGCACGTGGTCGGTGGCGTCCCGCAGAATGCGCTCGATTTCGTCCTGCTCGGCGCTCTTGAGCTCGCGCACCTCGTTATTGAGCTCCAGGCAGGCGGCCGG
>CAJXLV010000054.1 GCA_913056185.1 uncultured Bacteroidota bacterium | reverse complement strand
CCCGGCAAATGAGCGGAGCGAATTCACGTAAGTAGGAGCGAATTCACGTAAGTAAGAGCGCGGGACCGTTACTGCGCTGCGAAGCGAGTGCCTGTAGAGTGCTCTTCTCGTGCTCTACTGAATACTGTAATCCTGAGGGGCGGAGCGGAGGCTATGCGTCTTCGGACCGCACGTACGTCACAAATCGAAAGCCATCTCGGGCATCTACCTCCACCTCCTGAAACAGGTCTCCGATAAGATGCTCGTACGCCGGGAAGTACGTATCGCCCTCGTAACGCCCCGCGATGAACGTGAGCTCCAGGCGGTCGGCGTGGGGGAGGAGCTGCTCGTACACTGAGGCGCCGCCCCCAATGAAGACCGTCTCCGCGTCGCGGACTGCGTCGAGCGCAGCGTCGACGGACGGATAAGTCTCAATATCGGGATATTCATCGAACGGCCCCTGTGAGGTGAGCACCATTGTGCGACGGTCGGGGAGCGGCCCCCCAAACTGATGGACGATCGACTCGAAGGTGCGCCGCCCCATCAGCAGGGGATGCCCGGTCGTCAAGGACTGAAACCGCTGCAGGTCGGCGGGAAGGTGCCAGGGGAGGTCCTGGTCTTTGCCGATGACACGATTTTCTTCGGCAATTGCGGCGATAAGGACAAGCTCAGGCACGGCGGGGGACGAAAAGAAGGAAGTAGAAGAAGACAGAGGAGAGAATATGGAAGCAGGGGGACAACGGTTCTCTCCCCCGTGTCCCCAGATGCCCCACGCGCAGGTACAGAAACCTTTTCGCCACGCTTCGTGTCCGCTGAGTAAACGTGTTAAAAATCTTTTCTTGGTCACCGTATCCCGAATATGCACACCGTGACGGAAAATGCCCCCGCCGCACCGTTCGACGATGCAGCGCCGTTGTGGTGGGCCCGGTCTGGTGTGGAGGTGGCCGATGAGATTGCGGTAGACCGGGACGCGGGGCTCACGACGGAGGAGGCGGTCCGTCGGCGGGCGGAGATTGGGCCCAACGCGCTTCGGGAGCACGCCCAACGCAGCGCCTGGGCCATCCTCGCCGATCAGTTCAAGAGCCTCATCATCGGCCTGTTGGTGGCAGCGGCGCTGGTGGCTTTCCTGGTGGGCGATGTGCTGGAGGGGTGGGCCGTGGGGGTTGTCATCGCCATTACCACCGCCATCGGGTTTGTAACCGAGTGGCGGGCCGTGCGGTCGATGGAGGCGCTCCGCGAGCTGGGGGGCATGAAGGCGCGCGTGCGGCGCGACGGGCAGACGCAGATGGTGGCGGCCGACGAGCTGGTGCCTGGTGATATTGTGGTGATAGAGGGGGGCGACGTAATTACGGCCGACGTGCGGCTCCTCGACGCCTCGAAGCTGCAGGCCGACGAGTCGGCCCTTACCGGCGAAAGCGTGCCGGTGGACAAGCAGGCGGAGCCGGTGGACGCGGAGACGCCCCTCGCCGAACGCACCTCCATGCTTTACAAGGGCACCGCGGTCACGCGGGGAAGCGGCGTCGGCGTGGTGGTAGAAACTGGCATGCGGACGGAGCTCGGGGAAATCTCGACGCTCGTGGAAGCGGCGGAGTCCGAGGCGACCCCGCTGGAGGAACGGCTGGCCGAGCTGGGACGGAAGCTCATCTACGTGACGGGGGCGGTCATTGTGGCGGTCACTGGGATGGGCGTGCTGGGAGGCAAAGAGGTCGTGCTTATGATTGAGACGGGCCTTGCTCTCGCCGTTGCGGCCATTCCGGAAGGGCTGCCCATCGTGGCCACCATCGCGCTGGCCCGTGGCATGCGCCGCATGGCCAAGCGCAACGCCCTGGTGCGACAACTCGCCTCCGTAGAGACGCTGGGCTCGACGGGCGTCATCTGCACCGACAAGACGGGCACCCTCACCGAAAACCAGATGACGGTCGAGGAATGGCGCTTTGTCGATACGACAGTGGACCTCGACGATGGGGAATTGACGGCCGACGGTGCACCGGTGGATCTAAACGCCGACCCGCGCTTCTGCGATGCTGTAGAAGTGGGGGGCCTCTGCACGAGCGCGACATACGACCCGGATGCCGACGAGGCCACGGGCGACCCGATGGAGGTGGCCCTGCTGCGGGCGGGGGCTGCGGCGGGCCTGACGCGCCGGGCCGTGGAGGACGCGCAGCCGCGGGTGAACGAGGTGGCGTTCGACACGGACGTGAAGATGATGGCGACGGTGCACGAGCAGGACGGCGGCCCGTACCGGGTGGCCGTGAAGGGGGCGCCGGAGGCCGTCCTTGCCGCCGCCACCCACGAGGCCACCGCCGAGGGCCCCCAGCCGCTCGACGACGAGGCCCGGGCGCGCTGGCACGAGCGCAACGAGCAAATGGCCGCGGACGGCCTCCGCATCCTCGCCCTCGCCCAGAAGACGACGGATGCCCCCGACGCGCCCCCGTACGAGGACCTCACGCTCCTCGCCCTCGTGGGCCTCTACGACCCCCCTCGCGACGACGTACAGGCGGCGATCGAGGAGTGTCAGGACGCCGGCATCGAAGTTGTCATGATTACCGGCGACCAGCCCGTGACGGCCCGTGGTATCGGAAAGGCCGTGGGGCTGATGGACCGCGACGACGCGCCGGTGGTCCACGGCAGCGACATGAAGCCGCCCGAGGCGCTGAGCGACGAGGAGCGACACGAGCGGCTCCACACGCGCCTCTTCGCCCGCGCCACGCCGCGGCAGAAGCTGGACCTGATCGAGCTGCACCAGCGGGCGGGCCGCATCGTGGCCATGACCGGCGACGGCGTGAACGACGCCCCGGCCCTGAAGAAGGCCGACATCGGCATCGCGATGGGGCAGCGCGGGACGCAGGTGGCGCGCGAGGCGGCGGACATGGTGCTGCAGGACGACGCCTTCTCCACCATCGTGGCGGCGGTGGAACAGGGGCGCGTCATTTTTCGCAACATCCGGCAGTTCGTCTACTACCTGATGTCGTGCAACGTGGGGGAGGTGGCCGTGGTGGGCCTCGCGACCGCCGTCGGCACGCAGCTGCCCATCCGGCCGCTCCAGATCCTCTTCCTCAACTTGGTGACGGACGTCTTCCCCGCCCTGGCGCTGGGCGTGGGCGAGGGCGACGACTCGACGATGCGCCGGCCGCCCCGCGACCCCTCGGAGCCAGTGCTGAGTCGGCGGCACTGGCTCGGCATCGGCGGGTACGGGGGCGTGTTTGCCGGGGCCGTGCTGGGGGCGCTCTTCTGGGCGACGCAGGGGCTGGGCCTGGAGGGGGAGGCGGCCGTCACGGTGTCGTTTCTCACCCTGGCCTTCGGGCAGCTCTGGCACGTCTTCAACATGCGGCAGCCCGAGTCCGGCGTGCTGGTGAACGAGGTGACGCGCAATCGCTACGTCTGGGCCGCGGTGGGGGGCTGCGTGCTGCTCCTGGTCGGGGCCGTCTACGTGCCCGGCGTGGCGGGGGTGCTGGCGGTGCAGCCGCCGAGCGCGGAGGCGTGGACGATCATCGCGCTCATGAGCCTCGTGCCGCTGGCGGTGGGGCAGGGGGCGTTGGGGATGCGGCGCCGCTGCAGGACCTCGAGTGAGAAACGAGCCGGTCGGCGACGATAACGGTGAGAAAACTTTGGGCGTACGGAACGATATCGGGGACCGGAACGACTGAGGTGTGCTCGAAAAGTTGGACTGCGGAGTGGGAAGCGTACTGGATCTACGATCGAGGCCCGCGGGAACGCGGAGCCTCTCCCTCCCGACCGCGCTCCCCGAAGGCGTGCTCTTTGAGCAGCCGGGGGAGTCTCAAACTGGGGCTGATCCGCGACGACGGGGATCACGCCCCCAGCGGGGCCAGCGACGACACGTTCCCCAGCGCATCTTCGAGGCGCCGTCCCGCCGCGAGCAGATTGGCGTCCGTCCCCCGCCGGGCGTGCACCTGCAGGCCGATGGGCCGCCCGTCCGACGAACGGCCGGCGGGCAGCGTGAGGATGGGGTGGCCCGTTACGGCAGTCGGGCAGTTGTAGGGGGCGATGGGGAGCGCGTAGGGGACCGAGACGCCCTCGATGTCGAGGTCGGCCCCGATGCGGCGGTGCGTGAAGGCCGGCGTAGCGGCCACGGGCGTCACCCACAGGTCCCAGTCGCCCAGAAAGATGTCGAGCGAGTCGGCAAGGGCCTCGCGGGCATCGAGGGCGGCAAAGTAGCCCCGTGGGCCGAGCCGTGCGCCTCGCGCCATCCGCCCGGCGAGAGAGCCGTACTGCGATCGCACGTAGCCCTGCCACACGAGGTGCTTCAGGGGCGCGTGGCGGAGCGGCCCGGGGAATCCTGCGGTGAGCTCAACGCCCTGGATGCGGCCCCAGGTGTCGAACGCGTCCTCGAGGTCGAGGGGGGCGGGCCGTCGCTCTACGTCGCATCCCGCGCTGCGCCACGCGCCGACGGCTGACCGGAGCACGCGCTGCGTGTCAGTGTCGACGGGCACGCCGCCCAGTTCGGAGGTCACCGCGATGCGTAACGAATCGGCGGGAGGCGTTGGGGCGTCGATCGCGTTCGCCGAGCTGGACAGGGCGGCCCACGCCAGCTGTAGGTCTTCCACGGTGCGGGCCATGGGGCCGGCCACGGCGATGTGGCGCACGGTGGCGGGGCGATCGGGCGGACGGATGCCGCGCAGGGGGCCGCGTTCTGTAGGACGTAGGCTGGCGACGCCACAGAAGTGCGCCGGGACGCGGAGGGAGCCCCCCACGTCGGCTCCCAGCTCCAGCGGCGCAAAGCCCGCGGCCAGGGCCGCCGCGGAGCCGCCGGAACTGCCCCCGGGCGTGCAGGCCAGGTCCCACGGATTGTTGGCCCGGCCAAACGTTGGGTTCTGGCACTGCCAGTCGTACGCCGCAAACGGCAGGTTCGTCTTGCCCATCAGAATCGCCCCCGCGTCTTTGAGGCAGCGGATTTGGGGCGCATCGGCGGCGGGGACGAAGTCGTCGTAGCCCGGCAGGGCGTAGGTGGTGCGCACCCCGGCCGTGGAGAACTGGTCCTTGGCGGTAAACGGCACGCCGTGCAGCGGGCCCCACGTTTCGCCACGGTCGAGGGCCGCGTCGGCGGCCTGGGCCTGGTTGCGGGCGCGGTCGGCGTTGAGCGTGACTACGGCGTTCACGGCCGGGTTCCAGCGTCGGATGCGGGCGAGGTGAGCGTCCAGCACCTCCACGGCAGACACGTCGCCGTTCCGAATCTGGCGGGCAAGGGAGGCGGCAGAATGTGCGGTTAAGGTGGGCACGAGGCGGCGTCGGCTTCGAGTGACATCGACATCAGGGGGCAACTTCTACGGGCGGGCGCAAAAAGAGGATTCGGATCAAAGGCGAAAGCGTCATACAACCCAGAGCGGGAAGAGACGTTTGTACAGCCATCGGTTTGCCGCTTCGTTGTCAGTGTTTCCCCATGACCCGCACCCACGCCTATTGGATCTGTCAGGTTGGAGGATGGAGCTTGTACGTGGGCGCTCGGCTCCTGGTCTCGGCTTTCTTTCGGGGGATCACGTGGAGGCAGGTAGGCGCCCACGTGGCCGTCGGGGCGGCCGGGCTGGCATTTACGCACCTGTACCGCCTGCTTGCACGGCGCCGCCGGTGGACCCACCGCCCACTGAAACAGCTGGTCCCGCGCGTCGTGGTCGCGTCCGGGGGGCTGGCAGCCCTCACGTACGCAGTGAGCGACCTGGTGGGGCGGCATCTCTTGGAGCTCCGTTTGTACGACACTCTGGAGTCCGATACGGGCATGATCCTCGCCGGCATGGTCAATGGCTGGGTGCTCTTCATGCTATGGTCGGTCATCTACTTCGGCGTGCATGCGGCGTGGAATTACCGGCAGGCCGAGGTGGACAAGTGGAAGCTGGAGGCACAGGCCGAAGCGGCGCGGCTTCAGGCCCTCAAGCTACAGCTCAATCCTCATTTTTTCTTCAATAGCCTCAACAGCGTGCGCGCCCTCATTGCCGAAGACCCGGACCGGGCGCAGCGCATGGTCACGCGTCTGGCCCGGCTGCTCCGTAGTACGCTGCGGGTGGACGACGTGAAGACCGTGCCCCTGGAACAGGAATTGTCGACGGTGCGCACCTACCTCCAGCTGGAGGCGGTACGCTTCGAGGATCGTCTGCAGTACACGATTGAGGCGGGCGAAGAGGCCCTGCGGTGCTCGGTGCCGTACATGCTGGTCCAGACGCTGGTGGAAAATGGCATCAAGCACGGCGTGGCGCAGTCGAAGGCAGGCGGCTGTGTGGCGGTAACGGCAAGCGTGGAGGCGGACTGCTTGCAGATTCGCGTGACCAATCCGGGGCACATTGCGTCGGAGGAGGGGGGGACGGGCCTCGACAATGCCCGCGAGCGGCTCCACCTGCTTTTCGGGGAGGCGGCGTCGTTGGCGGTGTGCAATGCGGACGACGAGACGGTGGAGGCGCAGGTGGCGGTGCCGCTCCATGCAGAGGCCGGACCGCGCAGGGGGGAGACCCCGGATCGTGCGGCTGTACCCCCGGGATAATGGCGCGCACGTCTGGCGGCGGTCCGTGCTGGGGCGGAGGGGTGGCCCTGGCCGATGGTCGCTCCGCATTTTTCTCTTGTTGCTCCACACCGTCATGACCCTCCGAACTGTTGCCTGGGCGTTGCTTTTGTTCTGCATCGGGGCTGGCGCAGCACAGGCCCAGAGCTTCGCCCTCGTCACCGGCCGCAACCATCCCGAGATCGACTGGCGGACGGCCACGACCGAGCACTTTAGGATTGTGCACCCGGCGCGCCTTGATGGCATCGCCGCGGAGGCTGCTCCCATCGCGGAGGCGGCCTACGAGGCCCTCTCCGCCAACCTGGACGTTGCCTTTGGGGAGCGGATCGAGATTTACCTGACCGACCAGGACGCCATCGTCAATGGCTTCGCCGCGCCGTTCGACGACGGATTCACCAACATCTGGGTGCAGACGAACGACTGGGCCTATTCGTTTACGGGGCCGTCGTGGCTCCGCGTGGTGCTTGTGCACGAACTGACGCACATCTTCCACTACCGGGCCACGGAGTCGAGCCTCGGCATTTTGGCACGCGCGCTTCCCGGCTCGTCGCCCCGCTTTTGGCTGGAGGGGGTGGCGCAGTACCAGGCCGAGACGTGGAACGCGCAGCGGGGCGAGCGCTGGCTCCGGGCCGCCGTCCTCGACGATGGGCTGGCGTACACCGACGGCCGCTCGCTCTGGAATGGGCGCTTGCTCTACGCCGCCGGCCACAGCCAGGTGCGCTATTTTGCGCAGCAGCACGGCGACTCGACGCTCGCGGACGTGCTGCACCACAGGTCCGACGTGCTGTTTGGCCTGGCGGACGTGCACAACTTCGAGAAGGCGTTTCGGGCGGAGGGGGGCGAATCCTACGAGACGTTCTACGAGCAGTGGCGGCGCGACATGAACGTCTACTACAACACGCTCGCCGGACAGCTCGAAACGCTCGACTCGCTCCGCACCGACACGCTGCGGGTGCCGGGGCAGTCCGTGGAGGACCTCGCCTACAGCCCCGACACGTCGCGCCTCGCTGCGCTGACGACGCTCTCGCCGGAGCGCCCCGTGCGGCGCCTGCACGTGATCGACCGGTCGACGGGGGAGGTGGCGGTGGTCGCGGAGGGGGCCATCGAGCCGTCCGTGGCGTGGCACCCCGACGGCGACCGGCTGGCGTTCAGCCGCCGGACGCGGGCCGAGCACGGCTCGCTGCTGGACGACCTGTTCGTGGTCGGTGCAGACGGGAGCGACGAGCGTCGCCTCACGTATGGCCGCCGCACTTCGGCGCCCACGTTCGGGCCAGAGGGCGAACGGCTCGCCATTGTGGCGACCACGGACGGTACGGCCAACGTCTACCTGCGGACGCTGAAATCGGGCACGATGACGCGCGTCACGGACTACACGGGCGACGTGCAGATCACGGGCCTCCAGTGGCACCCCTCGCGCGACACCCTGGCCCTCGCCCGTGTCTCGGGGGGCGACCGGGCGCTCGTGCTCTACGATCTCGACACGGGGGCATCGACGGCCCTCACGGATCCGGCCTCCGACGACCGACGGCCGGTGTGGAGTCCGGACGGTGCGCAGCTGGCCTACACCTCGCTCCGCGACGGCGTCCCCAACGCCTTCGTTTACGACCTGGCCACCGACACCCACCGCCGCGCCACGCACCTCGTCCGCGGCGCCACGGTCCACGACTGGGTGCCCGTCGGCCTGGCCGTCGGCGCGGGTTCCACCGACACTGGCCCGGACGAGGCCCTCGTCATCGCCACGGCCCTGTCGAAGGCGCGGGACGGGGCATTTCGCATCCCCGCGGGGCGCACCGCCCGGTCCGTCGCGCTGGAGGTGCCGGGACAGTACGACGACTGGACCACCACGCAGCCGCCCCGTACGCCCCCGGATCACTTTGCGGCGGATTCGTCGCTCATCGAGACACGAGGCGAGTACAAGGCCGTGTCGAATCTTTCGAATCGGGTGACCGTTGCGCTGCCGTACTACGCGGCTTCCACGGACGATTTTGGGGTTTCAGGCATTACCTCCTGGAGCGAGCCGCTCGGCAAACACTCGTTGGGGGCGGTGGGACGCCTGTCGTTTCGCAATCCGGGCACGGACAGTGAAGTTCTGGCCACGTACCGGAACCGGCAGCGCTCCCCAACGATCGATGTGAGCCTCTTCAGCGCTTCGTCCTCAGCTCGCATCTACGGGAGCAATCTCCTGGTGGAGGACCGGACGGGGGGCGAGGTTACAGTTCGGTGGCCCCTGGACTGGCGCGTACGACCCTATGTCTCGACGTCCGTCTCCACCCGGCTGCGCTATGCCGATGTCGATCCCCTCGACCCCGACGAGTTCACGTCGGGATTTGGGGCCCTGTCGCCGCCGCGGGCCGGCCAGCAGGCCAGCCTTCGCCTCCAGGTGACGCGTCGAAAGCGGCCGCCGTACCGGCACACCCTCGTGCATCCGCTGAACGGGTGGGGCCTCCGGCTGCGGGCCACCGGCGCGGCCGAGGTGCTGGGCGGGGACAGCGCGTTTCTGCGGGGCGACGTGGCGGGCTACACGCTGCTCCCAGGCATCGGCGAGCAGCGCGTCTTCCTCTATGGCCGCCTGCAGGCCCAGGCGGGGTCCTCGTTCCCGCAAGACTACGTCGGCTTCTCGCGGTACGATGCCATTGATCTGCCCCTCCCGGGAGCCGTGCCCCTCATGCTGGGCGACGCCGAACGGGTGCGCGGCTACCGCGAGTACGTTCTCGGCAACCGAGTCGCCTTCGGCTCCGTCGAGTACCGAATTCCACTCGCGCCCAGCCTGCGAACGGAGGTGCTGGGGCTCGTCGGCCTCGGCAAAACGACGCTCTCGCTGCTTGTGGACGGTGGGGGGGTGTGGAGCGACGCCGACCTCCGCACCGGTGTGTGGCAGCTTGGGGCGGGCGCGGAAATCAAAAATGCGCTGCGCCTGTTTGGCGTCCGCATCGGACACGCCCTCGGGGTGGCGCAGCCGACCCCTGCCCTCGGGACGCGCGACGACGTGCAGCTCTACTACCGGGTGCAAACGGCGCTGCCGTTCTGAACGAGTCTACACGGCGATCGGTGCCTTCAGGACCGGGTGATGCTCATAGTCCTCGAGCGTCACGTCGTCGGCCGTGTAGTCGAAGATCGAGCCCTGTTCGCGGAGGTCGAGCGTCGGGCGGTCGTAGGGCGTGCGGCTGAGTTGCTCCTCCACCTGCTCCGTGTGGTTCTGATAGATGTGGCAGTCGCCCCCGTGGAAGATGAGCTCGTGCGGCGTGAGGCCCGCCTGCTGGGCCAGCATGTGGGTGAGCAGGGCGTAGCTGGCGATGTTAAAGGGCAGGCCGAGGAAGCTGTCCACCGAGCGCTGCTGCCACATTAGCGACAAGCGCCCCCCGTTTCCCGGCTCTTCCTCCACAAAGCACTGAAACGCGTAGTGACACGGCGGAAGGGCAGTGTCGTTGACCTGTGCGGGGTGCCAGGCACTTACGACGTGGCGGCGCGAGTGAGGACGCTCGCGCAGGCCTTCGACGAGGCGGGCGATCTGATCTACGCGGCCGCCCGGTCCCTCGAAGTCGCGCCACTGCTTGCCATAGACAGGCCCGAGGTCGCCCCACTGCCTGGCAAAATCGTCGTCCTCGGCGATTCGCTGCTCGAACGCCTTCTGGCTGATCTCGGTGCCCGTCTCCTCCCGGTAGCGCTTCAGGGGCCAGTCGGTCCAGATGGAGACGCCCGCCTGCACCAGCGACTGGATGTTGGTCTCCCCTCGCAAAATCCAAAGCAGTTCTTCCGTCACGCCTCGCATCCACACCTGCTTGGTGGTGAGCAGCGGAAACCCCTGCGTCAACTCAAACCGAAGTTGTCGCCCGAAGACGCGGATCGTCCCCGTGCCCGTGCGGTCGGCGTGCCGGGTGCCGTTTTCGAGGATGTCCTGGAGGTAGGCGAGGTACGGACGCATTTGAGTCTGGGCGTCTGGTGAGTCTGGGCGTCTGGAGACGCAGAGCGGTGAGAGCATGTCCGCAGAGCCCCAACGCCCCGATGGAAGGCAGGTTGTGACCGGTGGGACGAGTCGGGGCGCAGTGCCCGTCTTGGTTGGGGCAAAAAGGCTGTACGGCAAGAATACACGGTCGATGAGCCCACGTTCTGTTTCTGCATCGCTACGCTCCTGAGTTTCTGCACCGTCGATCCGGGAACGCGCCGCCAAATCGGTTCGTTGGGCGGGGGCACTTACCTTCCTCGGATCGACGATGCGCATCAGGATGGCCAACATAGACCCCGACATCCCCGAAAATAAGCATTTGACACAGGCTGTAAACCACCTTGAAAAAGTGCTCGAATATGCCCCCATGGTGGCGGAAGGCCGCGAAGCCACCGTTCACCTCACTCCCCAAGACTGGCAGGTGGTGGCCGATGCGCTCTTCAACATGAACGCGCCCGATGATGCCTTCCCGGCTGCGATCTTGGAGTACGGCCTCACCAACGAAAACCAAACGATTACCCTTACGACCAACGACTACGACATCGAGATTGAAGTCGTGGCCGGTTGACGGGGGAACGTGCAAGAGGAAACGTGCAAGGACCGACGAACAGCACCCTCAGCCGTCCAACCGTTACCCTGATCAGTTGGCAGCCGCCTGGAGGGGAAAAGACGGCATGGAAACGTTGAATTGCTCGCCGTCGGCCCGCTGCACGAGATAGTTGCCCTGCACCGTGCCGTTGAACGACGCGATGGTGCAAGCCCCGTCGTGCACGTGGGTCTCTCCCGGCGCAATGACCGGATGAGGGCGGAGAGGACCGTCGCCCGACAAGTCCTGTCGGCTGCCATTTGCCTCCTCAATGATCCATCGGCGTCGGAGAAGCTGAACCTTGTCGGGGCCAGTGTTCGTGATGTGGACGGCGTACCCAAAGGCAAACTCCCGCTCCAAGAGATCGGATGGTTCATCGAGATAGATGGGGCGCACGGTCACTCGAATGCCGCGCGTAGTGCGTGCGTAACGGATCATAAAGGCATCGCCGGGCAGAAGCAGAACAGAGGGGGCGGGAGAAGAGAGGTCTTCTTTCCTCGAATCCTGCACACTTCTACACGTGGAGCAAGAATTGTTCGGCGGTGTGCGCCGAAACGTCGGGGGGCGACCGGGGCACACAGCTGACTTGACGCCCGCTGCGTGGATTCCTTCTTTTGAAGCCGGGGTCTCCGCCCGGTTGCTTTTTGCACTGTCTTCCGCATTTCCGCTCGTCATTTCTGGCATCGGCATTGACTGTCCCCGATGGCTTCTTCTTCTCCCGACGCCCCGGACGCGCCCTGGACTCGCACGCGAATGGCGGCGCTCAACGCTCAGTTTGAACCCCACGGCCCGGAGGCCATCCTGAACTGGGCCGTCCACACCTTTGGCGACGCCCTGGCGCAGGGCACCGGCTTCGGCCCTTCGGGCATCGTCATTATGCACATGCTGGCCGATCTGCGGCCCGGTACCACGGTCTTTTACCTCGACACGGATCTGCTCTTTCCGGAGACCTACGAGCTCTCGGAGGACCTCGACGCGCAGCTCGACGTGGACGTGACCCGGGTGCACGGCGGCCTGTCGCTCGAGGAGCAGGCCGAACAGGAGGGCGACGAGCTCTGGAACCGAACCCCGAACCGCTGCTGCTTCCTGCGGAAGGTCAAGCCGCTGAAGAACTTCCTCGCCGACCGCCGCGCCTGGATCACCGGCGTGCGCCGCGACCAGTCCGAGGCCCGGGCCGACGCGGACATCCTGTCGTGGGTGCCCAGGTACGGCGTGTTCAAGATCAACCCGCTGGCCAACTGGACACAGAAAGAGGTCTGGAAGTACCTGTTTGAGCACGATCTTCCCTACAATCCGAAGCACGACCAGGGCTACCCCAGTCTCGGCTGTGTGCCCTGCACCGAGCCGGTGGACGGGGCCGACGGCTACACCCGCGAAGGTCGCTGGAGCGATACCGACAAAACCGAGTGTGGCCTGCACACCTCGCCGGGGCAGGCAGACGAGTCGCAGACTGCTGCTGAGTCGTAACCCCGTGGAGGCGACCCCGACCGGCGCGCCTCCGGCGGCGTGAACCCTACTTGAAAGCAGCGGCGGGCGGGCCCCGTGCACATCTCCGCTCCTGAACCATCGCTCCACAGGGAGCGTTCACTGTGCCGCCAATTTAGAACGAATACAGACGCTACGAATGGACGCGCCCGCCCCCGACACCAACACGCAAGAAATTCCCGACGCCACCGTCCTCTTCGCCGGGGACTCCGGGGATGGGATGCAGGTCACCGGGTCGCAGTTTACCCTTGCCTCCGCCTACGCCCACAACGACCTGGCGACGCTGCCGGACTACCCCGCCGAGATCCGCGCCCCGGCCGGCACTACCTTCGGCGTAAGCGCCTTCCAACTCCACTTCGGCGCCAGGGAGGTGCGTACGCCGGGGGAAAAGGTGGACCTCCTCGTGGCCATGAACGCCGCGGCCCTCAAGGTGCACCTGCACCGCGTGCGGCCGGGCGGCACCATCATCGCCAATGTTGACGCCTTTGAGGAGAAGGACCTCAAAAAAGCGGATCTGGACAGCAATCCGCTTGCGGACGGTACGCTGGATGACTATCAGGTGCAGGAGGTGCCGCTCACCACGATTGCGCGCGAAGAACTGTCCGACACGGCTCTCTCCGTCCAGGAGATCGACCGATCGAAGAACATGGTTGCCCTCGGGCTGGCGCTCTGGATGTACGATCGTCCGGTCGAGCCGGCGCAGGAGTGGATCGAGACGAAGTTTGACGACCAGCCCGAGATCCGCGACGCCAACCTGCGGGTGCTGAAAAAAGGATACCACTACGGCGAGACGGTCGAGGCCTTTGCCGTCCAGTACGAGGTAAGCGAGGCGGCGATGAAGCCCGGCACCTATCGCGCGGTGCGGGGGGCGGAGGCGCTGGCCCTGGGCCTCGTGGCCGCGAGCGTGAAGAGCGATCTCCGCCTCTTCTACGGCTCGTACCCCATCACGCCGGCCTCGGACATCCTCCACGAGTTGAGCGAGCACAAGAACTTTGGCGTCCTCACCTTCCAGGCCGAGGACGAGATCGCGGCCGCCACCTCGGCGCTCGGTGCCAGTTTTGGGGGGGACCTCGGCGTGTGCGCCACGTCCGGCCCCGGCGTGGCCCTCAAGACGGAGACGATCGGCCTCGGCGTGATGACGGAGCTGCCCCTTGTGGTGATCAACATGCAGCGCGGCGGGCCCTCCACCGGCCTGCCCACCAAGCCCGAGCAGGGCGACCTCCTGCAGGCGGTCTACGGCCGCAACGGCGAGGCGCCGCTGCCGGTCCTCGCCGCCACCTCCCCGGGCGACTGCTTCCACACCGCCTACGAGGCGTGCCGCATCGCCACGAAGTACCGCACGCCCGTCCTCCTGCTGGCCGACGGCTACCTGGGCAACGGCTCGGAGGCCTGGCGCATCCCGGACACCGACGCGCTCCCGGCCTTCGACGTCGACTTCGAGACGGAGGCGACCGAGCGCACGATGCACAAGGACCAGGACGGCAACGACCAGTTTCTGCCGTACGTCCGCGACCCGGAGACCCTGGCCCGCGCCTGGGCCCGCCCCGGCACGCCCGGCCTGGAGCACCGCCTCGGGGGGCTGGAGAAGGAGCACCAGACGGGCAACGTCTCCTACGACGCCAAAAATCACCAAAAGATGGTGGAGCTGCGGGCGCAGAAGGTGCAGAACGTGCAGCAGGACATCCCGCCGACGCGCGTGCACGGCCACTCCGACGGCGATCTGCTCGTGCTGGGATGGGGCTCTACCGAAGGGGCAATCGACGAAGCCACCGAGCGCGCCTGCGAGGAGGGCCACCGGGTCGGCAGCGTCGTGCTGCGTCACGTATGGCCCTTCCCGGCGGACCTCGGTGACGTGCTGGCCCGCTTCGATCACGTGCTCGTCCCCGAACTCAACAACGGCCAGCTGGTGCGCATCCTGCGCGACCAGTACCCGAACCACGACTTCACGCCGCTCAACAAGATTCAGGGCCGCCCCTTCCGGGCGGAAGAGATTGTGGAGAAAATTGGCGACCTCCTTGGGGCACGGGCACCTGCATGACTGCTCGCCAGATTGAGACCCGCTCGCCGGCATTGCAGACCGTGATGCGTGATGACGTGATGCGTGAATGGAGGCAATACCTGAGTCACGTTTCACGCATCACGATTCACGCCTCCCTTGAGCGTAGAACGGTTGCCTCCTACAAGCAAAACCGATCATGAGCAACGAAACGCCAAACCAGAACGGCCAGACGCCTGACGGCACCAAGAAGCCGGACCTCCCCCCGGGCCTCGCCGACAACAGCAACGACACGCAGGAAAAGAGCGCGTCCGATGATGCGTCGCCCGGCACGAAAAAACCGGATCTGCCGCCGGGGTTGGAAAAAGACAGCGGGGGAGCGGACACGCCCGACACGACGACACCGGCCGGTCCGCCGGGGACGAAAAAGCCCGCGGGGCCTCCATCTTCTGGCAGCGATGATGGAGACGACGGCCCCACGCTCCCCCCCGGCTACGGCGGAGACGGAGCGGGCGAGGCGCTTTCCCGCGAGGACTTTCAGTCGGACCAGGAGGTGCGCTGGTGCCCGGGCTGCGGCGACTACGCCATTCTGTCGACCGTGCAGCGCCTGCTCCCCGATCTTGAGGTCGACAAGGAGAACGTCGTCTTCGTGAGTGGCATCGGCTGTGCGGGGCGGTTTCCGTACTACATGGACACGTACGGCCTCCACGGCATTCACGGGCGCGCCCCGGCCATCGCCACCGGCCTCAAGACGAGCAATCCGGAGCTGGACGTGTGGGTGGTGACGGGCGACGGCGACGCGCTGTCCATCGGCGGCAACCACCTGGTCCACGTCCTGCGCCGCAACCTCGACACGCAAATTCTCCTCTTCAACAATGAGGTCTACGGCCTCACGAAGGGCCAGTACAGCCCCACGTCCGAGCAGGGCACGGTGTCGAAAAGCACTCCCTACGGGTCGGTGGATCGGCCCTTCAATCCCGTCTCTTTGGCGCTGGGGGCCGACGCCTCGTTCGTGGCGCGCACGATGGACCGCGACCCGCAGCACATGAAGGCCATGATGCGGGCGGCCCACGCCCACGATGGCACCGGCTTCCTGGAGATCTACCAAAACTGCAACATCTTCAACGACGGGGCCTTCTTCGAATTCACCGAGCGGGACACGAAGAACGAGCGGGCCCTCTTCCTGGAGCACGGCGAGCCGATGACGTTCGACGAGGGGCGGAAGGGCATTCGGCTCGATACCCTCCAGCCTGAGGTGATCGACCTGGAGACTGGCGACTGGTCGGTCGACGACTGCCTGGTGCACGACGAGACGTCTCCGGAGCTGGCCACCATCCTCGGGCGCATGTCGTGGCAGGACGCGGACGAGGAGCCCATCCCTCGTCTCGACGCAGACGACCTGCAACTGCCGCGCCCCTTCGGGGTCTTCCACCGTACCGAGCGGCCCACCTACGCCGACCTCGTCCACCGGCAGATCGCCGACGTGACGCACGAGAAAGGCCGAGGCGACCTCGACGCGTTGCTTCGGTCCGGAGAGACGTGGACGATTGATTGACACTCCCCCGACAAATGCGGAGCATTCACGCCCGTAAAAGACCGGGGGAGTCGACCATTCATCGACCGGAACCGACGACCGCAACCGCGTCGGTCTTCTCCAGGTCTCCA
>CAJXLV010000053.1 GCA_913056185.1 uncultured Bacteroidota bacterium | reverse complement strand
CCCGTCTGCCTGTTCAAGGAAGGGTCGCTCCTGGAGCACGCGGTCGCTTCCCTCTTGGCGCAGCGTCGAGGCGCGGCATGACACACACCTCGGGAGAAGCCACGTGTTTTTCAGCTATCACGGAGACTTCTTGCCCAAGCCTCGCCCGTCGACGCAGCGAAGCGTTTCGGGAGCCTCTGAGTCGCTGGTGTGAGAGCCCCCGCAGGCAATTGCTTCTTCGCCGCCTGTGTCATCCGCTGAGAGATTGACCGCTGCGTGTCAAACCGCTGCGTGTCGAACCGCTGCGTGTCAAGGGGTCTCGTTGAAGCGTGAGAAGGCGGGAAGGATCGCTCATCCCCCACACGATCTTTCGTCGTGGGAGTGTCAAGCGTCGTCGGAGGCATCTTCCGCAGAAGAAGCCTCCCCAGAGGCCTCCTCGTCCGCTGTGCGGCGCCCCTTGCCGCTTCCACGCCGCGTCCCGCCGGAGCTGCTCTGCCCCGTATCGGTCGGCGGGACATCGTTGTAGTCGACCAGCTCTACGAGCGCCAGCTCGGCGCCGTCGCCGGACCGCTCGCCGATGCGGATGATGCGCGTGTACCCGCCGGGACGATCGCCGACCTTCTCCGAGACGTCACCGAAGAGTTCTTTGATGGCGTCCTTGTTTTGGAGATGGCGGAACACCTGCCGCCGGTTGTGCTGGGTGTCTTCCTTGGCGCGCGTGATCAACGGTTCCACAAAGGGGCGCAGGGCCTTCGCCTTCGCCACCGTCGTGGTGATGCGCTTGTGTTCAATCAGCGCGCTCGAAAGAGCCTGGAGCGTGCGCTTTCGGTGGGCGGAGGTACGGCCGAGCTTTTTGCCTTTCTTGCGGTGTCGCATTGGAAATCCGAAACGGGTGACTGTTCAAGTGCGTCGCGGGAACAGAGAACGGGCCGCTCCCGCAGGGGGCGGCTTAAGGCCGGAGGTCAAGAGGCCTTTTTCTCTTCCAGGTACTCTTCCACGTTCATCCCAAACTGAAGCCCGCGTTCATCGAGAACCTCGACGAGCTCCTGCAGGGATTTGCGCCCAAAGTTGCGAAACTTGAGCATCTCGTCCTCTTCCCGGCGCACCAAGTCGCCAATGGTCTTGATGTTGGCCGCCTTGAGGCAGTTGTGGGAACGCACCGAGAGGTCCAGTTCGTCGACCGGCTGCGCAAGCAGTTCGCGGATGCGTTTCACCTCCTCGTCGACTTCCTGCTCCTCTACCACCGGTTCCGGCTCCTCTTCGAGCTGGATAAAGAAGCTCACGTGGTCGCGGAGGATGGATGCGGCCTGTGTCACGGCCTCCTCGGGATTGATGGAGCCGTCCGTCTCTACGTCCAGGACCAGCTCCTCAAAGTCGATTTTTTGACCCACCCGGGTGGGCGTGACCTCGTACTTCACGTTTTTGATCGGCGTAAAAATGGAATCCACCGCAATCACGCCAATCGGGTCGTCCTCCCGCTTGTTTTCGTCCGCCGGCACGTAGCCCCGGCCATACCCGATGCGCAAGTCCACGTTCACGACCGCGTCCTCGGCCAGCGTCGCGATGTGCTGCTCAGGGTTCAGCACATCGTACTCCGCCGCCGATTCCCCGATGTCCGCCGCCGTCCAGTTGCCCGGCCCTTCGAGCGTGAGGTGAAGGTGTCCCTCACGCATCTCATCGGCCTTGAAGCGGACTTCCTTGAGGTTGAGGATAATGTCGGAGACATCTTCCGTCACCCCTGGAATGGTAGAGAACTCGTGCTGCACCCCGTCAATCTTCACGGCCGTCACAGCCAGTCCACGCAGCGAGGAGAGCAACACGCGTCGCAGCGCATTGCCGATGGTGACGCCGTACCCCCGTTCCAGTGGGCCCATAACGAATTGGCCTTCGGCGTCCGACGCCTCGTCGACCTGTACGCCTTCCGGCATCTGAAGCCCGTGATTACTCATATGCTCGAATCAGCAAATTGGAAGATTAATGATCAGCTGGCCCCGCGACTGTGCACGAGGCACGCCTGCAAACCCGGTGCCGTGTGCGGGCAGGTTACTTCGAGTAGAGCTCCACAATGAGCTGCTCGTCGATGTTTTCCGGAATCTCCTGGCGGTTCGGGTAGTCGATGAACTTGCCCTTCATCTCTTGACGGTCCACCTCGACCCAGGAAAAGGTGCGCTTTTGGCGCTCCACATTGGTCTCGATCACTTCCAGGTCTTGGCTGCCCGGCTTCACCGAGACCACATCGTCGGGCGAAAGCTCGAATGACGGAATGTCCACCACGCGGTCGTTGACCATGATGTGTCGGTGAGACACGAACTGGCGGGCCTGCCGGCGCGTGCGGGCGATGCCCATCCGGAAAACCGTATTGTCCAGGCGGGCCTCCAAAAGAATGAGGAGCTTTTCGCCAGTTACGCCCTGCATCCGCGACGCCTTGTCGAAGAGGTTCTTAAATTGGCGCTCCAGCAGGCCGTAGGTGTACTTTGCCTTTTGCTTCTCTTTCAGCTGCACCGCGTACTCGCTCTCCCGGCGGCGGCGCGACTGGCCGTGCTGGCCGGGGGGGTACGGCTTGCGCTCCAGCGCCTTGGACGGCCCAAAGATGGGCTCCTTGAAGCGGCGGGCGATTTTTTGCTTCGGACCTCTGTATCGAGCCATGCTCTGTAAATCTGGGTATTCAAGTGGGGGAGGTTGAGGGCGGCGGGCGGGATGCCTGTCACGCCAGCGATGGGCCGGCGCAGGCGCCCGGCAGGATCAGACCCGGCGGCGCTTGGGGGGACGGCAGCCGTTGTGCGGGAGGGGAGTGACGTCTCGGATGCTTGCCACTTCCAGCCCGGACTCGGACATGGCCCGGATGGCGCCCTCGCGCCCCGATCCCGGCCCCTTGACAAATACGTCAACGCGGCGGAGTCCCAGTTCGTAGGCCTCGTTGGCCGCCGCCTCTCCAGCTTTTTGGGCCGCGTAAGGGGTGTTCTTGCGGCTCCCCTTGAAGCCCATCTTGCCGGCGCTTGCCCACGAAATGGTGTTCCCGTACTGGTCCGTGAGCGTCACGATCACGTTGTTGAACGTCGCCTTCACGTATGCTCGTCCGTTCGACTCAACAACAACGTTCTTTTTTCGGGGCGTGCGCTTCCCGCTGTTTTTGTTTCCGTCAGCCATGGGGTCACAACATAATCTATTCCAAAGTAAAGCCTCGCGGCACCGGTGGCACCGGACGGAGGCGCGTAAGGAGACTACTTCTTCTGGGTCGACTGCTTGCGGCCCGCCACAGTCTTTCGCTTGCCCTTGCGGGTGCGAGCGTTCGTTCGTGTGCGCTGCCCGTTCACCGGCAGGCCCTCCCGGTGGCGCTTGCCCCGGTAGCACCCGATGTCTTTCAGGCGCTTGATGTTCATCTGCACCTCCGTGCGCAACTGCCCCTCCACCGTGTAGTCCTCTTCGAGGATTCGACGGACACGCTTGGTCTCGCTTTCAGTCCACTTGCGCGGGGCCTTGTCTTCGCTAATGTTTGCCTTTCCCAGGATTTCTTTTGCCCGGGAGCGGCCAACGCCGTAGATCTCAGTGAGCGCAATCTCGCCGCGCTTATCATCGGGCACGTCAACTCCTTCTATTCTCGGCATGTCTGCAATCGGTGCGTTTCGTTCAACAGGCTGCGCAACAGGGACCGCGCGTTAGTTCTTGTAGCGGTATACAATTCGCCCCTTCGAAAGATCATACGGGGACATCTCCACCTTGACCCGATCCCCCGGCAAAATCTTGATATAGTTCATGCGCATCTTGCCGGAGAGGAGGCCAAGAATTTCGTGGCCGTTCTCGAGACGGACCCGAAACTGGGCGTTGGGGAGAGCTTCGATGACTTCCCCGTCCTTCTCGATGGCTTCTTCTTTTGCCATTAGCGCGTCGTGCTTTCTGTGAGAACGTCAATTTCGTAAGGGGGATCTACAACCTCTTCGATGTACCGAAAGTCGGAGAGCACCTCGGGCCGTCCCTCATGCACGACCACCATGTGCTCGTAGTGCGCGGACGGACGCCCGTCCGCCGCCCGCACGGTCCATCCGTCGGCATCCGTGGTTACCTCTGCGCCCCCGCGGTTGATCATCGGCTCAATGCAGATGGAGAGGCCGGGCTTGAGCAGTCGCCCCCGCCCAGGAGAGCCGTAGTTTGGCACCTGCGGATCCTCGTGCAGGCTCTGTCCGATGCCGTGCCCCACCAGGTCGCGCACCACGCTAAAGCCGTTCGCTTCGCAGTGGGATTGGATCGCGTGGCTGATGTCTCCCACTCGCTGGTTCGGGACCGCCTGCTCAATGCCGCGCAGCAGGGATTCGTAGGTCGCCTGGCACAGTGCCGCGTCCTCGTCTGCAATGGCCCCCACCCCAAAGGTGTATCCCCAGTCCCCGTAGTAGCCATTCAGTTTCGCGCCGCAATCAATCGACAACAAGTCTCCCTCTTGGAGGGCGTAGCCGGTAGGAATGCCGTGTACAACGGCGTCGTTCACGGAGGTGCACAGGGTGTTGGGAAAAACATGGTCGCCCACTTGATAGCCCTTGAATGCGGGCTCTGCCCCGTGTGTTCGAATGTAGTCTTCCGCAATGGCATCCAGCTCGGCCAGGGTGGTGCCCACCTCGATGTGGCGGGCCACCTCGGCGAGCGTCTGCCCTACGAGGTCGGCGCTCTCGCGCAGTCGGTCGATTTCGCGTTGGCTCTTCAGGTGAACCATAGAGTGTCCCCGAATCCAGTTCCAAAGGTGGGACCACCACCGCATGAGAGAAAAACGATCAGCCGTGAGGGAAGGGTGGGCTACATGCCCTGGCGACGGCTCCGCATCTTCCCGCTTTTCATAAAGCCGTCGTAGTGGCGCATGAGCAGATGACTCTCCACCTGCTGCAAAGTATCGAGCGTCACTTGCACAAGGATGAGCAAGCTGGTGCCTCCGTAGAACATGGCAAAGCCTTGGGACACCCCGGCCCGCATGGCAAATGCCGGAAGAATGGCCACGATGCCCAGGAAGATGGAGCCCGGCAGCGTAATGCGGGTGAGAATGGTGTCGATAAACTCACTGGTCTGCTTGCCCGGCCGGATGCCGGGAATGAAGCCGCCTTGTCGCTTCATCGTATCGGCCATTTCCTGCGGGTTCACCGTAATGGCGGTGTAGAAGTATGTAAAGAAGACCACCACCACGAAGAAGAACGCCGAGTACCCCATGCCGCTGATGTCCGAGAACCACGCCCCCACCTGCTGCATGGTGGCGTTGTTCGGGAAGAACGAGGCAATGGTGGACGGGATAAACATGATCGACTGCGCGAAGATGATCGGCATCACCCCTGCGGCGTTGACGCGCAGCGGGAGGTACTGTGTGGTACCGCCCTGCACCTTGCGGCCCGTCACCCGCTTGGCGTATTGCACCGGGATGCGCCGCATCCCTTGGGACACCAGGACCACCGCCCCAGTCACCAGGACCCACACCCCAATCTCCACGAGCAGGATGAAGATGTTGTCGCCGATCAGGCTTACCTCGTTGGTCAGTGCCTGCGGCAGGAAGGCAATGATGCCGATCATGATGATCAGCGAAATGCCGTTTCCGATGCCATCTTCACTGATTCGCTCTCCGAGCCACATGACGAAGGCAGTGCCCGCCGTCAGCACCACGACTGTCGTGATCGTAAACAACGTGGAGTTGATGACCACGGCGCGCCCCGTGGCCCCGGCCAGCAGGTTGATGGCGTACCCGATCGACTGGAGGGCCGTAATGCCGATGGTGCCGTATCGCGTCAGCTGCGTGATGCGGCGACGCCCCTCCTCCCCTTCTCGCTGCAGCTTCTGGAAGTACGGCACTACGGCTCCCATCAGCTGGATGATGATGGATGCGGTAATGTACGGCATGATTCCCAGCGCAAAGATGCCCGCCTGCTTAAAGGCCCCGCCGACAAACATATCCAGAAACCCGAACAGCCCACCGCCGCCCTCCTGTGCCCGAATCTGGGTGAGTGCCGCTGCGTCTACGCCTGGCAGCGTCACGTGCGTTCCCAGGCGGTAGATAATAAGAAGCCCGAGCGTGTACAGGATGCGTTCGCGCAGTTCCTGGACGCTCCAAATGTTACGGATGCTCTCGGCAAAACCAGCCATGGGCTAAGCGTTTTGTGCGTGGGCCGCGGGGAACGCGTAAGGGCGCTGGAGGAGGCAACTAATCGTCAAGGGCAGTAGCGGTGCCACCTGCCGCCTCGATTTTTTGCTGTGCCGACGCGCTGAAGGCATGCGCGGAAACGTCCAGCGGCGTGGAAATCGATCCATCGCCAAGAATCTTGACGCAGTCCTCGTTTTGAACGAGGCCCAGGTCGGCCAGCACCGCCGGCGTCACCGAGTCGCCCGCGGACAGGCGCCCCTCGTCCACAAGACGCTGCAGACGCTGCACGTTGGCCACGTCGTACTCGGTCCGAAACGGCGCATTGCTAAACCCGTGCTTCGGGACGCGCTGGAAGAGGGGCGTTTGCCCACCCTCAAACCAAATGGGACGCGTGCCGGCGCCGGAGCGGCTGCTCTGGCCCTTGGTGCCTCGGGTGGAGCTGTGCCCCCCCCGCCCAGATCCTTCGCCTCGGCCCAGGCGCTGCGCAGACTGCGTCGCACCTTCCGCAGGCTTCAAGTTGCTCAAATCCATCGGTTCGTGTCGTCGTGTGGTTGGGGATGTCGCGGGGGGACGGGGAAGCTGCTCCCCGTGCGGAAGCGGTGCTCTATCCGTTGAAGACCTTTTCAAGCGGGATGCCGCGGCGGCGGGCCACCTCCAGCGCGTCCTCGCAATCGGCAAGGGCGTTGATGGTCGCCTTGACCTGGTTGTGCGGGTTGGATGTCCCGATCGATTTCGAGAGTACGTTTCGGTAGCCGGCGCATTCCAGGACGGCACGGACGCCCCCGCCCGCAATAACCCCGGTACCCGGCGCGGCCGGCTTCAAGAGCACCTGCCCGGCGTCTTGCTTCCCCACCACCTTGTGCGGAATGGTTCCATCGCGCAGCGGGACGCGGATGATGTTTTTCTTCGCGTCGTCGGCCCCCTTGGAAATGGCGCTGGACACCTCGTTGGCTTTACCGAGGCCTACGCCCACAAGGCCGTCCTCGTTGCCCACCACCACGACGGTGTTGAAGGAGAATCGACGACCGCCCTTGACGACCTTCGACACCCGGTTGACCGACACAAGCCGGTCAACCCAGTTCTCCTGTCGTTTTTCGGCGTTGACGCGTTTTCGTTCTTTTCGGTCCGACATGTCTGTGCGTGCTGCGTGGAAAGGTGCCGTGCGGAGAGAAGCAATGTGGGACGTCTAAAACTGGAGGCCGCCGTCCCGCGCGCCCTCGGCAAGAGCCTGAACGCGGCCCTGGTACTTGTACCCGCTGCGGTCAAAGACGATTTCCTCGATCCCTGCCTCCTGGGCGCGCTCCGCGAGGAGCGTGCCCACGGCCCGGCTCTGCTCGGTCGGGCTCTCTCCCTCGACATCGTCCGCCAGGGTGGACGCAGAAGCAAGTGTGTGCCCCTTCATATCGTCAATCAGCTGCGCGTAGATGTACTTGTTCGACCGATACACCGACAGGCGGGGGCGCACCGAGGTCCCAAACATGGTCTCTCGGATGCTATCGTGAATTCGCTGTCGGCGTTCGACCTTTTCTTTTTTTCCCTTTGGCATGACCGCTGTGCGTTCGAGCTCTTTGAGTGGAAACGGAGACCGGGCAAAGTGTTAGCGCGCCGCCGTCTTTCCGGCTTTGAGCGAGATCTCCTCGTCTACGTACCGAACCCCTTTGCCCTTGTACGGCTCGGGGGGACGGAGGCTTCGGATTTTGGCCGCAACCTGCCCCACCAGCTCCTTGTCCACGCCCTCCACCGTGATGATGTCGTCTTGCCCCCGGTCCGAATCAACGGAGACGGCAACGTCGCTCGGAGGCAGAAAGAAGATTGGGTGCGAGTAGCCCAGGGCCACCTCCAGGGCCCCATTCGACATTTGGGCACGGTAGCCCACGCCGATGATCTTCAGTTCCTTTTTGTATCCGTCTGTAACGCCCTCCACCATGTTCTCGATTAGCGAGCGGCTGAGGCCGTGGACCGTGCGATGCCGCTTCTGGTCGGTGGGGCGCCGCACCCTCACGTGGTCGTTCGCGACCTCTACGGTCAACTCCGGATCAATTTGCTCGGTGAGCGCCCCCTTGGGACCCTCCACCGTCACTGTATTGGTGTCGTCGACCGATACAGTGACATCCTCGGAGAATGGGACCGGATTGTTTCCTATGCGTGCCATGGCTGCAGATGTTCGTGTCGTACAAACGGAGTAGGCGGAACAGCAGCGCCCGCCGGCGCCTCTGTGAATCGTGCGGTGCTAAAAAATCTTGGCGAGTACCTCGCCTCCAACCCCAAACCGGCGCGCCTCTTTGTCGCTCATGACACCGCGGGAGGTTGACAGGATGACGATGCCGAGGCCGTTCTTCACCTCCGGCAGGCTGTCGGCATCTGCATACTCACGGCGGCCCGGACGCGAGACCCGCTCCATCGTACGAATCGCCGGCTGGTCGTACTCATCGTACTTGAGGTAAAGCCGAAGCAAGCCCTGCTTGCCGTCATCGATATTGACGAAATTCTTGATGTATCCCTTCTCAAGCAGGATTTGGGTCATGGCCCGCTTCAGTTTGGAGGCCGGGATATCTACGTAGGTCTCCTCCGCTTGCTGAGCGTTGCGGAGGCGGGCCATGTAGTTGGATACGGGGTCGGAAATACCACTCATCTCGGACGGGGACGTGAGTTCAAGGGGCGGCGCAGGGGCGGCGCTTTGCGGGGCGGATGGGCCACCGTCGCAGGGAGAAACTACCAGCTGGATTTTCGAATGCCTGGAATCTTGCCCTCCAGGGCAAGCTCCCGGAAGCAGATGCGGCAAACCCCGAACTTCCGGAGGTACCCGCGCTGTCGCCCGCACAGTTCGCAGCGGTTGTTTTGACGCACCGGACTGGCGTTGCGGGGAAGTTTTTGGAGCTCCACCCACTTGCCCTCTTCCTTCAGGCGCCGTCGCTTGTCTTTGTATTTTTCGTAGAGCTCTTCCCGCTTCTCTTCGCGAGCGATCCAGCTTTTTTTGGCCATGTCGTCGGTAGGTTGAAATCTGTACGGTGTCGAGTGCACACGGGGCACGGTCCCCAACGGAGCGGAGCCCTATGCCGCAGCCGGCTCCTCGTCGCCCCGCCGAACGAAGGGCATGCCCAGCTCCTTCAGGAGCGCATACGCTTCTTCGTCCGTCTCCGCCTCCGTGACAAAGGTGACGTCCATCCCATCGATGCGGTCTACGTTGTCGACCTCAATCTCGGGGAAGATGATCTGCTCGTCGATGCCCAACGTGTAGTTGCCGTGGCCGTCGAAGCTCCGGTCCGGCACGCCCTGAAAGTCGCGGATGTTGGGAAGCGCGAGGGTCACCAGGCGATCAAAAAACTCGTACATGCGTGCATCGCGGAGCGTTACCTTTACGCCCACCGGCATGCCTTCCCGAACGCCAAAGCTCGCAATGCTTTTCTTCGCCCGCTGTACGGACGGGTGCTGGCCGGTGATGGCCCGGAGCTCTTCAACCGCGTCTTCCAGGATGTTCTGGTTTTCAGAGACATCACCGATGCCTCGGTTGATGCAGATCTTCTTGAGGCTCGGGATCTGCATCGGGTTCTCGTACCCGAACTGGTCCTTCAGTGCGGGCCGGACTTCGTTTTGGTACCGGTCTTGGAGGCGAGGAGCGTCGGCCATGGGTTGGAGCGTCAGGAGTCGAAAGGTCGGTACATCGGTCGCGGTGCGGGCTTTGCACAAGGCATCTGCCCACCGCAGACGTTGAAAATCGATACATCAGGAGTGGGGTTCCACCTGCATGCATGCTTCACGCCCATCTGAAGGGGCAACGGTCGTCGTCGAGATTAGTCGTCAAGCTCTTCACCGGTGGTCTTGGCGTAACGCACCCAGTGCGACTGCCCAGTGTCCGGGTCTTCGACCTTCTTGCGCCCGATGCGCGTGGCGTTTCCGTCGCTGTCGATGGGGTTGACGTTGGAGACGTGGATGGGCGCTTCTCGCTCTACGCGCCCCCCCTCACGGTTGGAGGGACTGGGCTTCTCGTGGAAAACCCGAATGTTGACGCCCTCTACAATCACGCGCTCCTCGTCGGGGAAGACCTTCAGAACCTTCCCGACGTAGCCCGCTTCGCGGTCTTCGCCGGCGGACTTGGCGGAGGTGACGGTCTTGTTCAGCATCACCATGTCGCCTTTCTTTACGTGAAGCTTGGTCATGGCAGGTCAGGGGATGGGAGGTGCAAAAGATCAGGTGCGACGGGGGGCCCGACGGCGCGGCCTACAGCACTTCGGGGGCCAGCGAAACGATGCGCATGAACTCTTTCTCACGCACCTCGCGGGCCACCGGCCCAAACACACGCGTGCCCACCGGCTCCTCCTGCGGGTTGATGAGCACCGCTGCGTTTTCGTCGAACCGGATGTACGTGCCGTCATCTCGGCGCGTCTCTTTGGCGGCGCGCACAACGACTGCACGGCTAACGTCGCCCTTGTTGAGCTCACCACTCGGGATGGCCGACTTCACGGACACCACGATCTGGTCTCCGATGCCGGCGTAGCGGCGTCCACTACTGCCAAGCACACGGATGCACTGCACTTCTTTTGCGCCACTATTGTCGGCTACGTTCAGTCGCGTCTCTTGCTGAATCATGGGGTGTCTTCCGGGTTCAGGGTACAGGGTGGGGCTGCGGCACGGGGCGGCAGCGCGCAGGCGGAGTCGCCCGGGTGAGAATCAAGGGCGCAGGAAAGGACTACTTGGCCCGCTCGATGATTTCGACCAGGCGCCAGCGCTTGTTCTTGCTAATGGGTCGTGTCTCCATGATGCGGACAGTGTCGCCTTCTCGGGCCTCGTCCTCTTCGTCGTGGGCCATCAGGGTGGATGAGCGCTCCATGTACTTGCCGTACATGGGATGCTTCATCTGTCGACGAACGGAGACGGTGATGCTCTTGTCCATCTTGGCGGACTCCACGACCCCGATGCGCTCTTTGCGATCGTTGCGATCGAGGGTATCGGGGTCTGTGGGGGCGTCGGTCGGTGAGTCGGTCTGCTCCATGGGCCGGGGCGGCGGGGTTCGTCAAGAAAGGGTGCGTGAGGCAATGCCGGACAAGGCTACGCCGGGTCGGCGGCCTTCTCGTTCCGGATGGTCTTGAGGCGGGCAATGAGGCGACGCTTGGTGCGGAGCAGCATGGGATTCTCCAGGCGGCCCTGGATGGAGTGCTGAAACGCAAGCTCCTCCAGCTCTTCCTCTTCCTCGTCGATGCGGGTCTCAATCTCCGCGATGTTTAGGTCTCGAATCTGGTCAGCGTCCATAAGTCTGAACGGGTTGAGGGAAATGGGCTCCAAAAGGGACGCGGTTACTCTTCTGCGCGGGCGCCGGGCCGGACCACAAACTTGGTCTTGATCGGGAGCTTGTGCTTCCCGAGACGAAGGGCTTCGCGGGCAGACGCCTCGTCGGCCCCGCCCCCAACCTCAAACACAACGTTGCCGGGCTGTACCGTGGCCACGAAGTGCTCGGGTTCGCCTTTGCCCTTCCCCATGCGAGTCTCTGCCGGGGTCTTGGTTTTCGGCTTGTCTGGAAACA
The DNA here is from genome assembly GCA_913056185.1 of uncultured Bacteroidota bacterium. GTDB lineage: Bacteria > Bacteroidota > Rhodothermia > Rhodothermales > Salinibacteraceae > Salinibacter. The sequence goes on along the minus strand of CAJXLV010000053.1, from coordinate 5,431 downwards.
CCCGGATCCACACCTTTCCCTCGCGCTTGAGCGACCGGTTGACGGCCACGCGTGCGGCCTCGAGCTGGCGGCTTGTCAGCTCACCGTCTTCGAGCGCCTTCAGGCCATAGTCCCCGTAGCTGAGGCGGGTGCCCTTGACGGCGTAGGTGTTGCGCTTCTTGCCCTGGTTGCGTTGGACTTTGCGGTGCTTCGTCTGTTTTGGCTCAAGCATGGGACGTGGGGGCGATTGGGCAACAGAGGGATGGCAGGAACGCGGGCCGGCGGAACCGCCCGCAGGTATGAGTTAAGACCCGCCGCGGCGTTGACGGCGCTGTTGGGGCGATTCTTTCATCTTGCGCTGCTGCGCCTGCACGTTGGGGCTCAGGTCCGGCTGACCGAGAATCTCACCGCGGTGAATCCAGACCTTGACCCCAATGGTGCCGTAGATGGTCAGGGCAGTCTCCTGGGAAAAGTCAATGTCGGCCCGAATGGTGTGGAGCGGCACGCGGCCCTCCATGTACTCCTCCGTACGGCCCATCTCGGCGCCCCCCAGGCGCCCAGCGGCACGAATGCGGATGCCTTCGGCCCCCATGCGCATGGCGGCCTGCATGGCCTGCTTCATGGCACGGCGAAATGAGATGCGTCCCTCCAGCTGCTGCACAATGTTTTTGGCCACGAGGGTGGCATCAAGCTCCGGCCGCTTGATCTCGCTGATGTTGATCTGGATGTCCTTTCCGGTCAGGGTCTCCAGCTCTTCACGCAGCTTCTCCACCTCCGAGCCGCCGCGCCCAATTACGACGCCGGGGCGGCTGGTGTGCAGCGTAAGAATGACGCGCTCTGGCGTCCGCTCAATGACGGCGCGGCTGAGGCCGGCGCGCTTCAGGCGGGTGTGGAGGTAGCGACGGATTTCTTCGTCCTCCACCAGCTTGTCCTGAAAATTGGTCTCGGAATACCAGTTGGAATCCCAACCCCGGATGGCGCCGAGGCGAAAGCCGATCGGGTGCGTTTTCTGGCCCACGGGTATGTACCTCGTAATCTTGGTTCAGAGAGCAGTGTGGTGTGCAGGCGCCGCTACCCTTGTGCAGCCGGCACCGATTCGTCGGCGTCTTCCACCTCCACCACGACCGTCAGGTGCGTGGTGCGCTTGCGGATGGGCGCAGCGCGGCCGCGAGCCCGGGCTTGGTGACGCTGAAACGTCGGGCCCTCATCGGCCTGAATCTCCTTGAGCGTAAGGGCGCCCTCATCAAACCGCTCGTCGTACTGGTCCATCAGGTTGTAAACGGCGGAGCGGATCGTTTTTTCGACGACCTCGGTCACCTTTTGCGGCATGTATTCCAGAATCGCCACGGCCTCCGGCACGCTACGACCCCGGACGAGGTTGATAACGCGGCGCGCCTTGAGGGGGGAGCTCCGAATGTACTTGCGGACGGCTCGTGCTTGCATGAGGGCGTACGGGTTGCGGGAGGAACGGGGAGCACAGGACAGAACGGCGGGCGGGTGCTACTGGCCCGGCTTCCGAATGCGCTGGTCAACCTTGGCCTGCGAGTGCTCCGTAAAGGTGCGAGTGGGGGCAAATTCGCCCAGCTTGTGGCCCACCATGTTTTCCGTTACGTACACCGGGATAAACTGGTGGCCGTTGTGAACAGCAAATGTGTGCCCGACGAAGTCCGGTGTGATAATCGAGTCGCGACTCCAGGTCTTGATTACCTTCTTCTCGTCGGACTCGTTTAGCGCGTCGACCTTGCGCTGCAGCTTGTAGTATACGTACGGGCCTTTGCGTAGAGAGCGAGGCATGGCGTCGGGGTGGGTTCAGTCCAAAAGGGCGTGTGGGGCCGGGGGCGAGGAGGCTTACGCGCCGCCGCGCTGCTTTTTCGACTCCTGACGACGCCGGATGATGTATTTGTTGGATTCCTTGTTGCGCTTTCGCGTTTTATAGCCTTTGGCCGGAACGCCTTTCCGCGAGCGCGGGTGTCCGCCTGACTTGAGGCCTTCCCCGCCTCCCATGGGGTGGTCGATGGGGTTCATCGCCACGCCGCGGGTGCGGGGCCGACGCCCGAGCCAGCGGCTACGCCCGGCCTTGCCGAGCGACACGTTTTCGTGCTCGACGTTGCTGGTGGTGCCCACGGTGGCACGGCATCGCGACGGCACCAGGCGGGTCTCCCCACTTGGCAGTTCCAACGTGGCGTACTCCCCCTCCCGGGCCGTAAGCTGGGCGTACGTGCCCGCCGCTCGCGCCATCTGCCCTCCCTTTCCCGGACGCATCTCGATGCAGTGCACCTGCGTGCCCAGAGGAATGTTGCTCAGGGGAAGGCAGTTGCCCACGGTGGCACGGGCCTCAGGGCCGTTCATGACGGTGTCGCCCACCTCCAGGCCGTCCGGCGCAATGATGTAGCGTTTCTCACCATCGGCGTATGCCAGAAGCGAAATCCGCGCCGACCGGTTGGGGTCGTACTCAATCGTCTTCACGGTGGCGGGAATGCCGTCCTTGTCGTGCCGCTGGAAGTCGATCTTGCGGTAGCGGCGCTTGTGGCCGCCCCCCCGGTAGCGCATCGTCATGCGGCCCTGGTTGTTGCGCCCCCCTTTGTTGGGGAGCGGCTCCAGAAGGCTGCGCTCCGGTTCCGTCTCAGTCACATCGGCCTTGTCGTCGACCGAGTACTGCCGCTGGCTGTTGATGGTCGGCTTTCGCTTCTTGATCGACATGTCGCAGTCTCGTCAGCAGTGATGGAAAACGTGTTGTCGCGAAGGGCTGGCCTAAATGCCCTCGAAGAAGTTAATCTGCTCGCCCTCCGGATCGAGCGCTACAATGGCCTTTTTGAAGCCGGAGGTGCGACCCTCGATCATGTTTCCGTCGCGGAACTGGCGACGGCGCTTGCCGGGCACCACCTGGGTCCGCACGTCGGACACGTTGACGCCTGGGTACCGCTGCTCTACGGCCTTCCGGATTTCGGGCTTTGTCGCATCGAGGCCGCAGACGAAGGAGTAGGTTCCCTCCTGCATCTGTTGGGTCGTTTTTTCGGTAACGTAGGGGCGGATGAGGACGCGGTTGCTCATGGAAGGCGGCGGTGCTCGGTGAAAGGGCTACCTGTGGGGAAGAAAACAGGGGCGGGGCTGCTACGCGGCAAGCTCCACGGTGGGGGCGGTGGTCAACACGGTGTTGAGCCACTCAACCGCGCCCTTCTGCAGAAGAAGCGCGTCTGCATCCAAGATGTCGACCGTATTGATGCTGTTGACCTCTTGCACGTTGACGTTCGACAAGTTCCCGGCGCTGCGGTACAGGGCGCGCTCCACCTCCGTGGTGGCCAGCAGGACGTCGTCGTCCGCCAGGTCGAAAAGGTCAAGGATGTCGACCAGGTCTCGGGTGCTGGGCCGGTCGAAGGAGAAGTCCTCAAGGACCCAGACGCGATCCGCCGCTGCTTTGTAAGAAAGCGCCGACCGGCGGGCCAGCTTTTTCTCCTTCTGGTTCAGGTCGTGGGTGTAGTCTCGTGGGCGGGCGCCATGGGCGCGTCCCCCTCCCCGCCGGATCGGCGACTGGGCATCGCCCACACGGGCGTTCCCTGTGCCCTTCTGGCGATAGAGCTTACGCCCCGAGCCCCGCACCTCGCTGCGCTCCTTCGTCTTGCTGGTGCCTTGGCGCTGGTGCGCCTGAATGCGCTTCACATCCAACCAGAGGACGTGATCATTCGGCTCAATGTCGAAGACTGTGGCGTCCAGGGTGGCGGTCTCACCGGACTCAACCCCGTCTTCCTGATAAATAGCAACGTCCATGGTTCCGTGGCGTCAGCAGTGTGTGGTGCAGTGCAGGTGTCGCGGCAGGCGCTTATCGGCCCGCATCGGCCTTGTGGAGCTCCACGTAGCCGTTTTTTGGCCCGGGGACAGAGCCCTCAATCAAGATTGCATTCTGGTCTTCGAGAATTCGGACCACGCGGAGGTTCTGCGTCTTGGTGCGGTCACCGCCCGTCCGCCCCGCCATCTTCATCCCCTTAAAGACTCGCGATGGATCGGCGGAGGCCCCAATGGAACCCGGGTGGCGCTCTCGGTCCGACTGGCCGTGAGTGGCCATGCCGACACCGCTAAAGCCGTGACGCTTCACGACTCCCTGAAAGCCTTTTCCTTTCGAGGTGCCGACAACGTCGATGCGCTCGCCCTCCACGAAGAGGTCCTCCACGCGCAGAACGTCTCCAAGCGCCACGTCCTCGCCAAAGTCGCGAAACTCGGAGAGAGCCCGCTTCGGGGCGCAGCCTGCCTTCGCGAAATGGCCCAGCATGGCCTTCGTGGCGTTCTTCTCTTTCATGTTGTCGAAGCCAAGCTGCACGGCATCGTAGCCGTCCGGGTCTTCCGACTTGACCTGCGTCACAACGTTGGGCCCTGCCTCGACAACCGTACAGGCAGCGTTGTTGCCCGCGTCGTCGAAGACGCTCGTCATCCCAACCTTTTTCCCAATCAATCCGCTACTCATAGGTATGGTCTCCGTACAATGGTACGTCCGTCGTTGGAAAATGCTGTCCCTACCGCTCAGTCCGGGCAAGGGTCATCTGTAAATCTTGTGGGGCGCCTTCGCCGGGCAGAAGCGCCGCCAGGAATGCACGCGCGCCGCGCTCACTCTCGAGCAGCACCCGGGTGGAGGTCGGAAAGCGGTAGCGCCACATCACTCGTCGCGAGAACCCCGAGGGCATCCCGAGCACATTTTCTCCCGACAGCGCCACACGCCCCTGCGCAAGCACCCGGAGCGAATCTCTCCCCGTCTGGCCCACAATGGTGTACGTTCGCCCTCCGTCTGTCTCTTGGAAGGTAAGCCGAACTCCGCTGGGGTAACGCTCGGCAATGGTCGCCGAGTAGTCAAACCCGCCTCCTTCGATCCGCTCCAGCCTCCACTCTCCAGAGAGGCGCTGGTACAGCGATTCTTGCTTGGACCCGGCAGTGTTGCACCCCGCGAGCAAAAGCGCTGCACAAAGAAGCCCTCCAGCTGCGAGGTCGCCGAAGTGCCGGAGCGGTGCAAGCATCACACTTTGATTTCTACGTCCACACCGCTCGGCAGCTCAAGTTGCATGAGCGCATCAACCGTGTCGCTACTCGACGAAAGAATGTCGATTAGCCGTTTGTGGTGCCGACGCTCAAACTGCTCGCGGCTCTTCTTGTCGACGTGCGGACCCCGCAATACGGTGTACACCTTCTTCTCAGTGGGAAGGGGAACCGGCCCGCTCACGACCGCCCCCGTCGACTTTACGGTGCGGATAATCTTGTCCGCACTCTTGTCGATGAGAGTGTGGTCGTACGACTTCAGCTTAATTCGTATGTCCTGCTGCGCAGCCATGGGTCAACCTCGAGTTTCAAATGCAGAATGTCGCCGAGTGCCGAGGCCAATGCCTCGGCGCTCGGGATTCGCAGGCGCGTGCGGTGTTAGTCCAGGATTGCGGTCACGACCCCGGCCCCCACCGTCGCTCCCCCCTCCCGA
>CAJXLV010000052.1 GCA_913056185.1 uncultured Bacteroidota bacterium | reverse complement strand
GCGGTATCGTCCGCACATGCGGTGCAAACCGCAACGGTGTACCCCGGCGAGTTCGCGTAAGACCCACTTCGGTGGGCGGGGATGCAGACCCGTGGGATCAGGGCAGAGAAGCCCGTGAAGAATCCCCCGGTTCAGCCGGGGGAGAAGTCAAAGCTCCGGCACAAGAGGATCGTTGGAGTTGGACTCCACCTCGCCGGTCCAATCTCCCTGCAGCTTCTCATGCTTTACCTTCGGCCAGCGCTCGGCAAATGCCTCGAAGAAGGTGCCCATCAGGTCGTAGAACACCTCCATGTGCTTCAGGCTTTCTCGCGTCTTCTCGGTACCTTTGTCTTCGGCCTCCACTCGGGCGAGAAAGCGCCGGGCCAGGGAGCGATTCTCCCGGGCCGTGGCCATGTCCGACTTGAAGTGGTTGAAGAAGATGTCCGGGTGCGACGCGTAGTAATTGCGGCGGTTGTTGGGCCCCTCCACCTTGCGGACGAGGTCCATGTCGTCGAGCCGCCGCACGGAAATCGAGATGGGCCCCTTCGAGCGATCCAGGATTTCCACCATGTCGTCGAGTGACACGGGCTCACTCTTCGTCAGCAGCAGGCCGACGATGAGACCCTGCAGACGACGGAGGCCGTATGACTCGTAGATGTTTCCGAACTCTTCGATGAGCTCTTGTTCGACGGGAGACGGTGCTTTTGGGCTGCTCATATAGATTCACTCTGCGTGTTGAGAAAGAAACCAACTGGAAGCTGGCAACGGTGGGGTATTGGTTAGATGCTAAACTGCGAAAATAGTTGCCGCGTGATCGTATTTTGGTGTAATTTTCTACGCTTGCGATGCGCCAGAAGATCACAGCGCGCGACGAAACATTTCCCGCTTTCAGACCCTCCCGGTTTCGTGGCAAGACGCCCTGCCTGGCCCGTCATGCCGCCCCCCGATGTGGCACCTCTTCGCGTACAGCGGTGCCATTTTCCAATCTCAAAAAGATCTCGGGGCAGGCTCGGGATGACGCAAAGAGCAAGGCGTTTTGCCGCAGAATGTGAAGGGACGTCCGATTTTTGCCACGCACCATGCCAGAAGATGCTGCCTCACCTGCCAAAAAGGATTGTCTTTCTTGTTTGGACGGCGTTCTGGGACCCTCGGGAGAGGCCTGTGCACAAAATCTGAAGAGGCCCTGGGGTCGGCACGCGAGCGCCAGGGGGCACAACAAGCGCTGATGGCGGGGTGGGGACCGCCAGGGATGCGTCTTGTGTCGGCGCGCCACGAGGCGTCGGAACTGCTTCCGAAAATTTGTGCTGTTCACCACGCCGTGGAGAAAGAGTTCCCGGCGCCCCCAGAACGAGGGGGCACGGTCTCAAAATCTCGAACGCGTTCGGGACGGCGCACCGCCCTCAGCTATAAAAAAAGCCCGACCGCGGAAGCCGGGCCCAAAACGCACTTGAGACTCCCCTGTCTGCTCGAAGAGCACTCCTTCGGGGCAAAGCCCGGAAATGCCTGGGTGATTCTACCTGCCCTTTCCCGGATCAACGAAGCGACTTAAGGGGACGACGTTCGGGTTGAAGGGTGCGTTCGCTTCGGGGAGTGTGGTCGGGAGGGGGGCTTCTGCGTTCCCGCGTGCCTCGCAGGACAATACGCGCACTCCCAGGAGCGGAAAGCAGGCGGAGGGAGAATACTCGTGTTGAACTCGCATTCTCGCCGCGAAGGAGCCTGTGTATGTCCTCTCCCAAAGGAAGGACCTTTCTGGCTCCTTCGCGCATCTTCAACCCTGCAAAACGGCCACTGCACGCCCCCCGCTCCCTCCAACCGCTCCCGGGGCACAGTTCCGAACGCCTTCCGGATCAGCTGCAGCGCGAGTGGCCACAGTCGGCGCATTCCATGCATCCTTCCACGTGGCGGACGTTGGCAGAGCCGCACTTGTCGCACGTCACCTGGTGGCTCGTGGCGTGGGCGCGGAGTGCTTTGGCCATGGACTGCCCGAAGGAGGCCACCGAGCCTTCCGCCTTCTCCAGCTGCTCAACGAGGAAGTCAATCCGGGCACCGTGGCGCAGCGCCGTCGACACGAGCCGCGTCTGCTCGCGCACCTCGTCGGAGGGCATGTGGCTGGTGATGTCCTCGATGACGGGGGCCTCATCGGGGCCAAGGAGGGAGTAGTGTTGGCTCCGATTCTTACGGATGTGACCCGCATCGAGCCGTGCCTCCTGGTCCTGAAACAGCGGCGTCTCGCCGTCGGACTTAAAGGCAAAGACCTCGTAGGGATCCTCCTCCAGGAAGCCGACCAGGATGGTCCAGTGATCGCCGCGGTAGCGGACGCGATGGACCGCGCAGGGAAGGGTGTCGGGGCGCTCGGGGGCATCGGTGCGGGGAACGGTCTGGTCCTCATCGTCTCCCCCGGAGAGCACGGCGCTCATGGTGCCGGCGCGGTAGGTCGTTACGCCCTTGATGACGCCGGTGTCGTGCGCCTTCTGATAGAGCTCTTTAAATTCGTCGAAGGGATAGTCGTTGGGGACATTGACGGTTTTGCTCATCGACGAATCGACGAACGGCGCCAGGGCCTTCATTTGCGCCAAGTGGTCGTCCACCGTGAGGTCGCGAGTGGTGACCGCCCAGTCGGCGTCGGGGTCCCAGGTGCCGTCCTTTTCCATGTGGCGCACGGCGTAGTCTTTCACCGTTTGGTCTTTGCAGATGCCCCGGGTGGGGTGGAGCTGCCAGTGGGTATGCCCCTCCTCCTGGCAGCGCAGCACGGTTTCGTCCCCATGCTCTTCCGCGATCCAGGTCGTGCCGTCGGCGTCGATCTCCTCCCCCACCTCGTACGCATCCGGCGAGAGGGCCGGCGGATGGAGGCCCTCCGGCAGGGCCGGCTGCTCGGAGGTGCGGATGTAGCTGTGCATGAACACCGGCTCGATGCCGCTCGACGGCGCGTTGCCCAACGTGGAGGTATTGCCCGTGGGCTGGATGGAAAGGAGGTGGCTGTTGCGCAGCCCCAGGTCGCCGATCATCTCCCGCGTCTCCTTGGAGAGACGCTGCACGAACGGGTTCGAGAGGTACTCGTCCTTGTCAAACCTTGGGAACGCCCCTTTCTCCTGCGCAAGGCGTGCGCTGGCCTGGTAGGCCTGGTTGGCCAGGCGCTCCTGGAATTCGCGCATCACGCGCACGCCCTCCTCCGAGCCGTAGCGCGTCTGCATCATCATCAACGCCGAGCCGTCGCCGTAGTGGCCGAGGCCGATGCGGCGCTTCTCCTGCAGGTTGCGCTGCTGCTCTTTGAGGGGGACGTACGTAAGGTCGTTCACGTTGTCGAGGAACCGCACCGCCAGCGGCACGAGCTCGTCCACGAGGTCGTAGTCGATTGTGCCGGCCTCGCGGTTCACCAGTTGCGTGACGTTCAGGTTGCCCAGCAAGCACACGCCGCCGACGGGGAGGACCTGTTCGCCGCAATTGTGGACGTAGACACCGTTTGCATCGAAGCTATGCACCTCTTCAACAGTCGTATCGTAGACCGGCTCCGTGCCATCTTGCTCAACGGACTGAACCGTAGCAACAAAGCGTTCACGGTTCATTGCCCGATTGTAGCTGTCAAGAGCGGCATCAAGGCGATCTTGCTTTCCGTCGTGCGCAAAACCAACCCGGTCTGCAAACTGCTGGAGATTGTCGTTGCTGATTACGAGCTCGTGCTGCGCCTGGATGCCGTAAAGGTCCGTGCCTCCTTTGCCATTCGGAAGTTCGCGCTCGCCTTCCTCACGGCGGTTCTGATAAATGGTCGAGGCAATTCCCAGGCGGTGCAGCATCCGCTGGACCGCCTTCAGTCGATCCAGGTCACTCTGTGCGAGCCGAACGGACACTCCCTTCGTCTGGGAGCCCTGAACGCTTCCGTCAGCGTCAAAAAATCCTCTCAGGAATCCACAATAGAATTCCGAAGACGCCTCTTCGACCTTCGGGCCGATGCTCTTATCGGTCAAGTCGAAGCGCTCCAACAACCGATCAACGGCCGCGAGACTCAGGCGATGTTCGTTCCTCTCATCTAGAGCGTGCCATCCGCCAAAGTCGGAGCGCTTGTCCATAGGCTGCACGCACTCCATGACCTTGCCCCGAATGGAAGCAGAATGGCCGTCCTCCCAAACAGACAAAACGGGCCCGTTGAATCCGACACTGCCATCCCCAACGACCAGTCCGGCAAGATATCCCTCCTCATCATCGCCGGCCCCGCTCCAGGAGGCAACGTCTCTGTGGTTGTGGAGAACGACCTTGTCCCCGGGCTCAAGGTTTTGCGCCTCTCTCCACTCCTTCTCAATGGAGCAGCGACCTACGTCGGTAGCAACTCGAACCTCATGGTCCTTCGTGAGCCGGAGTTCGTAGCCCTCCTTCGTCTCCAGGCGGAGAACGTCTTTTACCCCCGTTTGGAAGAAGTTCGTCGCCGGGTAGACTTCGCCGTCCACGATGGCCTCGAACGGCTCATCGAGCAACTGGCTCACCTGACGAGGACCGGTGCTCGTCATGACCCAGGTATCCCCCGTCACACATGGATTCGTGGCGTTGATGTGCTCGATGTAGCCCAGGTTGTTCTCCTTGTTGATGGTGTCGACGAAGATGACGCCGGGCTCGTTGCGCTCGTAGGTGGAGCGCATGATCTTGTCCCAGATCTGCCGCGCCTCGTAGACCGCGGGCTCGCCCGTGGCGGGGTCCCTCCACGTCTTTACGGTGCCCCCTTTCTCCCGGTACGCCTGAAGGTTGCCGTCCCAGTGCTTCTTGTAAAACTCCTTCTCGTTCTCGAAGTCGGGGAAGCGGAGCGCCCACGTGTCGTCGTTTCTGACCGCCTCCATGAACGCATCGTTCACGAGCACGGACATGTTGAACTTGTGCAGGCGCCCGGGCTCTTGCTTCGCCTCAATGAACTCGAGGATGTCCGGGTGCCAGATGCCCATCGTCACCATCTGGGCCCCCTTCCGAATCTTGTCCTTCACGTCGTCGCGGTCGGACTTCATGCCAGAGCCGGCGACAATGGTGGCGGCCTGCTTGTTCCAGACGTCGAGCATCTGCACGGCACCGGGCGTCATGGAGCCGACGCCGCCGATGCGCGCCCCCCGCGGGCGCATGATGTGGGCACAGAAGCCGTAGCCGCCTTCACTGGCCAGAATCTTGGCCTGACGGGTCAGCTCCGCCTGGATCTCGTCCATCGAGTCCTGGTCGTAGCCCTGGAACCCCGAGACGAAACAGTTGATGAGCGTGGCCTTGCCGAGCCCCGTGCCGGCGTTGGCGAAGATGCGGCCGCCGGGGGTGAAGGGGAACGGGCCCGTGCCCAGCCCCTGCCCACTCAGAAGCTGGTAAAAGCGCTGCGTCCAGGCCTCGGTGTCGTCTTCGATCGAGGCGAGGGCCCGCGCGTTGCGGTACCACGTGTCCGGCACGCGGGCGTCGGCCCCGTAGCGGTAGTTCTGCTGATAGACCTCCTCGGAAATCTCGGTCTCAAAAATGTCTGCGTTCGTGCGCTCATCGGTCACCAGGTCGCTCTCGTCCAGCACGTATTGTTTCGCCTCGGTGCGGCCGGACTGAATCCCGATGCTGTGGTCCTTGGCCGCGCCGTCGCCGACGGTCCCACTGGAAGGGGCGTTCATCGCCTCTTGGGCAACGGATCCTTCGGACGACGAGGAAGGCGGAGAGGTCTGCTGAGACATGTCTGAGCGCTGTGTGGAAGGATGTAGCAAAACGAGAAGTGGGAAGACGTCTAAGATGAAGGAGTGCAGGCTGGAGGAACGGCCCCCGAAAGGGGCGGGACATTTCCATCTCCGTCATCCATCTACGCTTCCCGAAGAAGTTTGGGGCTGTGCCCCGAGGGCCGCTGGAGCTGCGTCTCGAGGGGGGAGGACCGCTTAGCGCCCCATCGTCCCGACAGCTGTCGGGACCCAGAGAAGTTCAGACCCAAGAAGCGCTCGGGACTGCAAATCGGAAAGGCGTCATACTTTCCACGACCGAGGTGTGTTGGGGCTACACTGTGAAACTCTCGACTCCTTCACGGCCCCGCGGGAGCCCCGCCGAGCTCGAAACCCCTCGGCGACACGCAGGAGCCGCCGCGCAGATCGCTTCGCACTTGCATTTGGGGCATAGATTTCCAACAACGGGAGGCCCCACGAAAACGTCAAGCGTTCGGGGCTACGGAGGGCGATTTTCACTTTTCGCGATTCCGCACGGCCCGAATGTTGTAGGACACCCCCACCTCCGGAGTGCCGTGCACCACATCTACGCCGCCGTACAGGACAATGCGTCCGAGGTTGCCCACGAGCCCCCCCGACACGGCCGGCTCCACGTCGCGGCCCGCGCCGGGGTCGACCATCACGCCAAGGCCGAGTGCGGGCTGGACGCGCGCCCCGAACAGGTCGTAGAACCCGAGGGCGCGGACGCTGAGCTGCTGGTCGGGGCCATCGTCGAGCACGGCGCTATTGACAGCAGCTTGCACCTGTACGCCTCCGTCTGGGTGCGTGTAGCCGGAGGCGAGGCCAAGGGGCGTGTCGCCGCGTCCGTAGAGCCCGACGGTGCCCCCCGCAACCGCGACAAGGCCCACGGCGGCCGCAGCCGCCAGGGCGGGCGTTTGGAGGCTGGTGTCGTCTTCCTCCTCGTCGTCAGTGTCCTCGTTGTCGGAGCGCGGCGTGCCCGTGGCACGTCCCTCCGCCGTGTTGCCCTCAGACCCGTCGGCCTCTTGGTCCCGGCCCGCGTCGGCGGTTGGGCCCTCGCCCACCATTGCCCCACGCGGACGGCGCGTGCGGCGATCGCCGTCGCCATCCCCGTCCGCATCGCCGACGTAGTAGGGACGCGGCCCGATGCGCCACCCGACAAAGATGCGGGTCCGCGGCGCATAGATGCTGGGGGCGCGGGCAGGGGCGTCGCGTCGCTCGTGCACGTCCGGGCGGTGCTCCGAGGTGCCGCTGCGCTGCGTGCCAGCCGCCGCGAAGCCCATCCGCTCTACCACCAGGCGATCGAGCACAATGCCTTGCCGCAGCAGCCGACGCGCCTCGGTGGGCGCGGTGTCGAGAAACACGCGGTCGTGGGCCACGCTCACGTTGAAGGCAAAGCGATCTGGGAGGGCGCGGAGGGACAGGCTGTCCACGCCGATGATCATCTCCGCTTCCTTGGCGCCGTCCACCCGCACGTCGGCCCGCAGCTCTACGTTGGTCATGCGGATGGCCCGCGGGGCGTCGCGGCGGGGCAGCACCTCGCCCTCGTACAGCACGCGCTCGGCGGGGCGCCAGCTGAGCACAAACGACCAGCGCGACGTGGTGTCGGTGACGGCGTAGCGGTAGTCGAGGGCCAGCGAGTCGATGCGGGGGAGCAGGTAGGGCGCGTCCGTGCCCATCTCATCGAGCAGGGCGGGGAGCGAGCGCGGCCACGCCTCCAGCGCCACGGTGCCCTGCCCGTTCCGCACGCCGTCGGGAAAGGGCTGCGCGCGGCCGTGCCCCTGGGGCAGGAGGAGCAGGGCGCCGACGAGAAGGGGCCACAATGCCAGCAGGACGATACGTTGCATAACGATACGTCGCATAAGAAGTCGGGGCGCCTCAAGCGGAAGAACGGGTTCGGCAGACGGAGCCGCGGCACGTGGCGGTCGGGTCACAGGCCATCGTCTCTCTCTGCGTGCGCGGGGCCTCTGCGCGAAAGGGCGGGCTCACGTATGCCGACGAATGGTATCGAGGAACAGCTCGCCGTAGCGCTCCAGCTTCACGTCGCCCACCCCGTGGAGGGCGCGGAAGTCGCTTTGGGTCTGCGGCTCGTGCTCCACCATGGCCCGCAGCGTCTTGTCATTAAAGATGACGTAGGGCGGCACTTCTTGGTCCGTGGCGATCTGCGTGCGGCGCTCCCGGAGGGCCTCAAACAGTTCGCGCTCCGGGCCGTCGGCCGGGAGGGGATCGTCGGTTGCGGTTTTTGTGGTATTGGGCGCGGCCGGGGCGGCATCGGCATCGTCGCGAAAGGCCACCGCCTCGGTGCCTTTCAGCACCGGGCGGCAGGCTTCGGTGAGGGTGAGGGTCCCGTAGCCCATTACGTCGACCTCCACCATCCCCTTCGCCACCAGCTGCCGCAGGATGGACCGCCACTCGGCCTTCGACCGGTCGGCGCCAATGCCGTAGGTGGACACCGTGTCGTGGTTGTGGCGCCGCACCTTTTCGGTGTCCGCACCCAGGAGCACGTCGGTCACGTGCCCGCTGCCGAAGCGCTGCCCCGTGCGGGCGATGCAGGAGAGCGCCTTCTGGGCGGCCGTGGTGCCGTCCCACGTGTCGGGCGGGCGGAGGCAGTTGTCGCAGTTGTCGCACGTGGTGCCCTCCATCGCCTCGCCGAAGTAATTGAGGAGCACCTTGCGGCGGCAGTCCGGCGCCTCGCAGTAGCCGAGCAGGGCGTTCAGCTTGTGGCGCTGCGTCCAGCGGTGCTCCTCGTTCTCGGCGGAGTCGTCGATGAGCTGCCGCATGCGCACCACATCCCCGCGGCGGTAGGCCATCCAGGCGGTGGCGGGGCGGCCGTCGCGCCCGGCGCGCCCCGTCTCCTGGTAGTACGCCTCCAGCGTCTTGGGCACGTCGAGGTGGGCCACGAAGCGCACGTCGGGCTTGTCGATGCCCATCCCGAACGCGACGGTGGCCACCACGATGAGGCCGTCCTCGCGGAGAAAGCGGTCCTGGTGCTCGCTTCTTTTCTGGTCGGAGAGGCCCGCGTGGTAGGGGACGGCGGTGTGGCCGTGGCCGTTGAGCCAGTCGGCGGTCGTTTCCACGCCGTTGCGGCTGAGGCAGTACACGATGCCGTTCTGGCCGGGGTGCTCCCGCTCAATGAATGCGTGGAGCTGCTGGCGCGGACGGCGTCCCTTCGGCTCCACCACGTAACGGATGTTGGGACGGTCGAAGCCGGCCACGAACCGGTCCGCGTCCGTCATGCCGAGGCGGTCGAGGACAACGTTCTGCGTGGGCGGGTCGGCCGTCGCCGTGACGGCGATGCAGGGGAGGTCCGCAAAATCTGCCCGGAGGTCCGCCAGCGCCAGGTACTCGGGCCGAAAGTCGTGCCCCCACTGCGAGATGCAATGCGCCTCGTCGATGGCGAGGAGGGACGGGCGCGCGCGGGCGATCAGGGTTTTGAAGCGGTTGCGGGTGGCCCGCTCCGGAGCCACGTAGCAGAGATCGAGGTCGCCCGCCGTGAGCCGATGCTCCACGGCCTCCCGCTCCCGGGGGCCGAGGCTGGAGTTGAGGACCGCAGCCTTTACGCCGACCTGCTGCAGGGCGTCCACCTGGTCCTGCATGAGCGAGATGAGGGGAGAGATAACAATGCCCGTCCCGTCCCGAATCATCGCCGGGATCTGGTAGCAGAGCGACTTGCCGCCGCCCGTCGGCATCAGTACCAGCGCGTCGCCGCCCCCAACGAGCCGCTGCACCACCGGCTCCTGGTACGGGCGGAATGCCTCGTAGCCGAAAATGGACTGAAGGACATGTGTAGGGTCGGCACCGGTGACGTTCATGAAGCGAAGAGGAACGAAAGAGTAACGGTTTCAAAATAACACAATATTGCGCACTCGCGCTTGTACGCTCACAGGGTGTGGGACGGATCCCCGCGGGGTCTGAGGCAGCCCCGAGCTGCCTCACAGACGTCTCTTTAACTGAGGCGCCCCCATACCGTTGCCTCCCATCCGCCGACTCCGTGCTGCCATCGCTCTCTCCACCTCCCTGGCCGTTGGCAGAGTGCCTCCTCCACACGCTCCCCCTTCGCGGCTTTCTTTCTGCACGCCTCCTTTCCACACATGGCCTCTTCCAAAAAGGCAATCTACGCCGCCATCATCGGAAACTTCGCCATCGCCGTCACCAAGTTCTTGGGTGCTGCGGTGAGCGGCAGCTCTGCCATGCTGGCCGAGGGCATCCACTCGCTCGTAGACACCGGCAATGGCGGCTTGCTCCTCCTCGGCATCCGCCGCAGCAAGCGCCCCCCTGACGAACGGCATCCCTACGGCTACGGCAAGTCGCTCTACTTCTACACCCTTGTTGTGGCCGTCCTCATCTTCGGCCTGGGCGGTGGCATCTCGCTGTACGAGGGCCTGCTCCACACCCTCGACCCCGGCCACGGCGGCGCCACCTCCGCCACGGTCGCCGGCGTCACCATCGGCGGCCTCACGCTCAACACTCTCGTCCTTGGTGCCGCGATCGTGTTCGAGGGCTTTGCGCTGCGCACCGCCCTCCAGGAGTTTAACAAGCAGCGCGGCGACACGCCCTTTTTCGAGGCCATTGTCACGAGCAAAGACCCCACGACGTTTACGGTCGTGTTTGAAGATGCAGCCGCCATGGCCGGACTTGTGGTCGCCCTCGTCGGCGTCCATCTCGCCAGCGCCCTCCACATGCCCATTCTCGACGGCATCGCATCCATGGTGATTGGAATCATCCTCTGCGGCGTGGCGGCATTTCTGGTGTGGGAGAGCAAGAAGCTGCTGATCGGCGAGGCCGCGTCGCCCGCACTCCGCGATCAAATTCGGGCCCTCGCGCAGGAGGATGCCGACGTGGCGGCCGTGCAGCGCCTCCTGACCATGCACATGGGCCCGTATTCGCTGTTGCTCAACATGGACCTGCGGTTTCGGGACCGCCTGGACGCTGCCGCCGTGGAGCGGGCCGTTCGTCGGCTCGAAACGCGCATTCGCGAGGAGCACCCGCACGTGCAGTACATTTTTGTAGAGACGGATACCGTCACCGGCAGTGGGT
The DNA here is from genome assembly GCA_913056185.1 of uncultured Bacteroidota bacterium. Lineage (GTDB taxonomy): Bacteria > Bacteroidota > Rhodothermia > Rhodothermales > Salinibacteraceae > Salinibacter. Next base: position 7,529 of record CAJXLV010000052.1, on the reverse strand, counting down.
GAAGCGTCTGCGGGGCGGCTCCTTCCCCAGGAATTTGGCGTGTCCCCATTGACGCTGTGCCGCGAATTCGGTATTCATGGGGTCACGGTCTTGCGCCGGTCCCCCTGTGCCCCACCCCGCCGCCTCTCATGCCCTGTCCCTCCGCCCGTGCCCTCGCCCTCGGCACCGCTGCCCTCCTGCTTGTGCTGTCCGGATGTGGGTTGGGCACGTCCCTGCCCCACTCCTCCTCGCCTGCGCCGGCCCCTGCGCCCAAGGACACCATCCTGGTGGCCAACCACGACACCACTGCCCTGGCGCCCGAGCTGGCGCGCCTCTATGTGCTGCACGCCGAGCTGCTCGCCGCCGACGACAGCGTCCGCCGGGCCCACCTGCTCAACCGGAGCATGACACAGCTGGCCGCGCTGCTCCGCGCGCGTCCCCAGGCGCTGGACCGCAGCGCCGTCCGCTCCATCTACGGCGCCCTCTCTGCGGAGCACCGCCGCTTCCACGGGTATGCGCACACCGCGGACTCGACGCTGATGGCACGCGGGCAGATTTTTTCGGTGCGCGCCCGGCTCTTTGCCGCCCTCGATACGCTCAGCAGTCCGCTCCTGGACGCTGCCCCCACGGCGCCGGATGTGGAGGTGGCCGGCGCGTCGGTGCCCATGACCTCGAATCGCCTCGTGCAGCAGAGCATCGACCACCTGAGCGACACCCCGACGCGGCACGTGACCCACTGGCTGCGGCGCGTGCAGGTGTACGGCCCCATGATCGATCATATCCTGGCCGAGGTGGGCGTGCCCCCGGAGCTGAAGTACCTCGCCATGGTGGAGAGCGGCCTCAATCCCGACGCCCGAAGCTGGGCCGGGGCCGTGGGCATGTGGCAGTTTATGCCCGCCACGGGCCGCCGCTATGGCCTCACGATCAATGCCTGGGTCGACGAGCGCCGCGACCCGGAGAAGGCGACCCGTGCCGCGGCCCGGCACCTGCGCGACTTGTACAACGAATTCGACAACTGGCACCTGGCCCTGGCAGGCTTCAACTGCGGGTCCGGCTGCGTGCGCTCGGCCGTCCGGCGGGCGGACGTTGAGGATCCATCGTACTGGGACGTTTACGAGTACCTGCCCCGCGAGACGCAGGGCTACGTGCCTATGTTCATCGCCGCGGCACGCATCATGGAAAATCCCGACGCGTTCGACATCGCCCCGGCGGAGCCCGCCTCTCCCCTCGCCTACGACTACGTGCCGGTGCACGGGAGCCGCCTGTCGCTCACTACCGTGGCCCGCCTCGCCGACACTACGCGCAGCGCCATCGCGTCGCTCAACCCCGAACTCCGCCGCGCCCGCGTGCCTCCCTCCAAAGAGCGCTACTACCTCCGCATCCCGCTGGGCAGTTACCCACGCTTCGCCTGGAATTACGCCGCCCTGCCCGACGAGAAGAAGCAGCCGGCCACCACGTATACCGTCCGGCGCGGCGATACGCTCTCCGAAATTGCGGTCCGGGTCGGCACCTCCACGGCCGTCCTGCGGCGTCTCAACGACATCGATGGGTCCATCATTCGCCCCGACGATCGCCTCGTGGTGCCGGTGCAGGAGTACTCCGGCGCCCTCACCGCCGCCAACTCCAAGGCGCCGATGCGGGTGCAGTACGACACGGCTCCGCCTGCCCGTACGCTCGATCCGATCAAGACTGCACGTGCGCCTTCGACCTCTTCGCCGCCTGAAACGGCCGCCGCCTCGTCCACAACGTACCGCGTGCGCCGCGGCGACACGCTCGGCGAAATTGCCCAACGGTTTGGCGTCTCCATCCGGCAGATTCAGACCTGGAACGATCTCAACGGCACGCGCATCCGTCCCGGCCAGCGCCTGCAGATCCGCGATTGAGTGTTCGGGGCCCGCATCGCCCCTACCCACCGTTCCCATCGCGTCCATCGTACACACTGCGAACCGTCTCGGCCACCTCCAGCGCAACGTCCCGGTTGTAGCGAAAGGCCAGGTCTCTGTACTTGAGGAGGTCGTAGATCGTCCCAATCAGGCAGAGCCCGCCCGTAAAGAGGTAAACGAGCCCCAGGGCAAACTCCTTCATGTAGAGCCGCTGCAGGCCCGCGGCCCCGATGAACCCGACCGCCGCGAGGAGCAAGATGTGCACGGGATCGCGACGGCGCGACCGGTAGATGCGGGCGAAGTGCTCCGCCTGCGCGTCGCTCATGTCGTTGAGCAGGCGGGCGACCTCGATCTGCTCGTCGCCGTCGAGCTCAGGGAGGTGCTGAAGAACTTTGGACATGGGGCGTAGGGATCGGGGGGAAGGTCGCGAGGATCAGCGAGAAGGGCGCGTGGAGGAGCGGCGGCACAGCGTCACGACACGCGTTCCCAGGACGCCGACGACGGGGCCGGCCAGCGGATGGGCGTTCCAGGACGCGGCCCAGTCGCCCCGCACAAGATGCGCGATGGCGGTTCCCAGGCCGTCGCCGAGACACGGAAGGCCCAGGCGCTCGATCAGACACAGGTTGATTCCGCCGGGGGCCTGCGGGTCAATGCTCGCCGCCGCGCCGAGCGCCACCGTCCAGAAGACCGCCTCGAGCGGCACGGCTCCAGGCCACCGTCGAACCGCCTCGATCGCTGTCTGAACCATCGGCATGGCGGAAAGGTCTTGGGGAGACATCTGTGATTCAACTGCAGTACGCCTGGGGTCTCCTCACTGTTACTCGTCCCTGCCGCCGCTCTCCCCCTCGTCCCCTTGCCCGCTCGCGCCTTCGCCCAGGTGATCGAGCAAGAGCCGATTGACGGTCGCGGGAGCGTCGTGCTGTACCCAGTGCGTGGCGTCGTCGAGCATCTCCAGCCGCCCGTCGGCACACCTCGCCGCGCTGGGGGCCGCCATGCGGGCGTCGAGGGCCACATCCTGCGCGCCCCAGATCACGAGCGTGGGCACCTCTACCTGACCCGATGGGGGGGCCGTGCGGAGCGCCCGGCGGGCCGCGGCCCGGTACCAGTTGAGCATGCCCCGAAGCCGCCCCGGCCGGCGCCACGCCCGACGGTAGATCGCACGGTCCGCGTCGTCGAACGTCTCAGGGCGCCCGCTCCACCGCAGCATCGTGGCGAGGCCCTGCCCGTCGTTGCGCCCGAGCAGCCACTCGGGCAGGGCCGGGAGCTGAAAGAACAGGGCGTACGTACTCCGCAGCAGCTGCGTGGGGCTCGTGCGGAGCGTGTCCCGAAAGACGCGGGGATGCGGCACGTTGAGGACGGCGAGGCGGCGCAGGCGCTCCGGATGGGCGTGGGCGAGGTGCCAGCCCACCATCGCGCCCCAGTCGTGTCCCACCACGGCGGCCCGGTTGTGCCCCGCGGCGTCGATGACCGCGCACACGTCGTCCACCAGAAGATCCAGATCGTAGGCCGCCACGTCGGGCGGCGCGTCGCTGCGGTTGTAGCCGCGCTGGTCGGGCACCAGGACGCGGTAGCCCGCCGCGGCCAGCGGCGCGATCTGGTGGCGCCATCCGTACCAAAACTCCGGGAAGCCATGCAGGAGCACCACGAGCGGTCCGTCCTCGGGCCCGGCCGCCCGCACATGCAGTCGCACCCCTTCACGGTCGACCCAGTGCCGCTCAAGAGTTGCCGGAATCTGTGTCGCGGGATCGTCCACCGTCATTGCGTGCTGTGGAGCACAATCTCACACATCGCCCAGTCTCACACCTCGCACTGCGGCCCCCTCAACGCGCGCCCGACGACGCAGTCGTCGACTCCGAACGCGAGGCAGTAGTCCCGGAGAGAACCAGGAGGTCATCGAAATCGACCGTAGACACGCTATCCATGTTGTTGGAATCGCCCCAGATGACCACCGCAGCGGGCGTTGTGTCGGGGCGCTCCCCAAAGAGCCGCTTGTAGTCCGCAACGACGTTGCGTTCATGGGCGATCCACGCCCCAAGCCCTTGCTCGGCCTTGGACGCCACCACAAGGACCTTCAGAGGGCCGTAGTCCACAGTGGTGCCCACGGGCAGAGATGAGCTATAGGTGTACTTGATGCTCTTCGGACGCCCGAGCCAGTCGGTGTCCAGCGTGACGTACACCGCCCCTCCGGTATCGTTGCGGTCGCGGTCTTTCTCGTTGGCCCCCTCTGGCAGGGCCGTCGCCCGCCACTTCCACCGCAGGACAGGCCGCTTTTCGAGGTTCCAGTCCAGTCCGTTCCGGCGGGTGCGCACCACCCGGAGTGCCTTTGCCTCTGTGTAGATGCGGGCGAACTGGTTGTCGTTCTCGCGCCGCACGTTCACGTTCTTGCGCGGCGTCATGACACCGTCTTCGGAGAGTCGCACCAGCTCTCGGTCTTTCGTGTCTCGCCACCGGGTTGGTGGCCCCCCAAGGGGATACGACTCGAAGTCCTCGATCAGCTTACAGTTTAGTGTATCCGGCACCCCCTCGCACCCTGTAGGCGCCGTGGACTGTGCTCGTCCCGCAACCGCGATGCCCAGGCCCAGGAGAAGAAGAAAACCAATGCGATGCAACATGCAAATACCTCGCTTGTGAGAAGTCCGATTTGTGGCCGGGCCATTGGGAAGTGCGACCGACGCTTGTCCACAGTCCCTCGTTCCGGACTGTGTTTGTAGAGCCCTCCCCCCTTCTTCGGCCACCGGCCGCCCAGGACGCCTTTGGGGCGACCGTATTTCTGCGCGCCGACCGACCCGAAGCGCGCTTTCGAGATTTCCTCCGGGAGTCCACTGAGCCGTCAGAACTGAGCCGCGAGAACTAAGCGCGCAGTAACAGCGCTAAGGGCGTTTGGGGAGCAAGCGAAGAGGTGTTGTAGGTGCGTTGCACTCTCCCCCAGGGGCACTGCAAAATATTGCCTCTTGCAACACCAAAAAATATCGAGCAAAGCACGAGAAGAGCCGGAACGGTCTCGTGCTTTGGCCGGGGGGGTGTCAATCGGCAGGCACCAGGTCTCCCTGGAGCATCCTCTCCGCGTGGGCCAGCATCTCGGGCGTGTCCACGTCCTGCCAGAAGCCGTCCCCAATGTCGAGCGTCTGCATGCGGCCCTCACCCATGAGGCGCTGGATGCCATCGGACAGGGCCGCGTCGCCCTTGGCCGCGTACACCGCCGAGAGGGCCTCCATCAGCCCGTCGGTGGCCACGAAGACGCCCGTGTCGACGCAGTTGTAGTCGTCGAGCTGCTTGCCGATGGCCCGCGGGCGGCCGTTTTCGACGCGCACCTTCGTGGCATCGTCCATGTCGAAGATGGTATCGAGCTTGGCGTCGACCAGGAGAGTGACGCCGCGCTCGGGGGGACGGTGGCAGCGGGCCTTTTCCATGAGGCCGTCGCCGAGCACATGGTCGGCCATGGTGAGCAGGAATGGTCCCTTGCCCACGTAGGGCTCGGCCGCCAGGACCGACACGCCATTTTGGCGGTCGTAGTGCTCGTTGACGGCGAAGGTGAGGGACAGGGGCCCGGTGTAGCGCTCCTCAATTTCCGCCTGCACCGTGTTCATGCCGTGGCCCACCACGATGACGGCGCGGGCGCAGCCGGCCGTCTCCAGGCTGTGCAGGGTACGCAGAAGGAGCGGGGTGCCGGCCACCGGCGTCAGGGGCTTCAGGTCGGTGGCCTCTTGGGTGCCGGCCAGGCGCGAGCCGAAGCCCGCAGCCAGGACAATGCCGGTACGTGGCGATGCGGTGTTACTCATTCGAGGAGGAGGTCGGTTCAGAGACGTTTTCGGACATGGGGTAGTTTTCGGACAGGTGCGTCAGCGGTTCGGCCCCGCCCAGCACGCGCAGCGTATTCTTGAGGCGGAAGTGCTGGATGAAGAGGTCGTGCTCGCGCACGTGTCCTTCGATGACGTGCGGGCTCTTGAAGTAGAACGAGAGCCACTCCTGAATGCCGTCGCGCCCGCTGCGCTGTGCGAGGTCGAGGAAGAGGGCCAGGTCCAGCACGATGGGCGCCGCGAGGATGGAGTCGCGACAAAGGAAGTCGAGCTTGATCTGCATCGGATAGCCGAGCCATCCGAAGATGTCGATGTTGTCCCAGCCCTCCTTCGCGTCGCCGCGTGGCGGGTAGTAGTTGATCGAGACCTTGTGGTGCAGGTCCTCGTAAAGGTCGTCGTACTTGTCGGGCTGCAGGATTGTCCCCAGCACGCCGGACTTGGTGACCTCCTTGGCGCGGAAGCTGGACTCGTCGTCGAGCACCTCGCCGTCGCGGTTGCCGAGGATGTTGGTGGAGAACCAGCCCTCGATGCCCAGCATGCGGGCCTTGAGGCCAGGAGCCAGGATGGTCTTCATCATCGTCTGGCCCGTTTTAAAATCCTTGCCCGCAATCGGCACGTTGTTGTGCTCGGCCAGCTGCTCCAGCGCGGGAATGTCGGCCGAGAGGTTGGGGGCACCGTTGGCGTAGGCCACGCCTTCCTTGATGGCCGCATAGGCGTAGAGCTGAGAGGGCGCGATGGACGGGTCGTTGTTCTCCATGCCCTCCTCAAACTTCTCAATCGAGAGGTGGCACTCGGAGGGCTTCATGTAAATCTCGGTGGAGCCGCACCAGATCATGACCGCGCGGTCGGCGTCGGTTTCCTCTTTGCGGCGGCGGATGTCGTCGCGAAGCGCCTCGGCCAGGTCCTTCTTCGTGGCGCTCTGCTTCACGTTGGGGCCGTCGAGGCGCTTGACGTACTCCTTGCTAAAGGCGGCCGACATGGGCTCGATGGTGTGCAAGAAGTCTTCGAGAGGCGCCAGGTCCTCTTGGTCGAGCACCTCAGCGCGGGCGGCAGCCTCGTAGGCATCGTCCTCGAACACGTCCCACGCCCCAAACGCGAGATCGTCCAGGGGCGCCAGGTCCACGAAGTCCTTGATGAGGGGACTGCGGTGGTCGGAGCGGCGGCCCAGGCGGATGGTCTGGGTCTGCGAGAGGGAGCCGATGGGCTTGGCGCGCTCTCGGCGGATGGCCTCCACCCCAGCGATGAAGGTAGTGGCGACGGCCCCGAGGCCCGGGGTAAGGACCAGGAGGTTGCCCTCGTGGGGCGTGATCTCGGGCGTACGGTCGGACATTAAACAAAGGATTCTGCTGCGGGTGTGGCGAAGTCGACCCGACGGGAGTCGGGATGCGGTATGCTGTGGGAAGTGCCTCGCGGAAGACGGGCTCGGGGTTGGTGGTGCTCCAAAGGCGTGGTGCCCCAAAGGCGCAGTGCTCCGAGGGCGCATTGGGGCAGGGCTCGCCCGTGGAGGTATCCCTGCGGGGGGTCGAGGCACGGTTCTTGGCCAAAGGCCAGTAGATGTAGACGCGCCAAGCTATGCGAAAGTAACACGGCGGAGGCGCCTGTGCCTGCGAAGAATGGGCGAACCGGTCCGTCGTAGCATCAAGGTTGTCGCCTTGGGTGAGCGGGGGTCAGTGAGCGAGAAAGCAGTACATGCCCCGCCCCCGTCGCGAGTCCCTCCGGATTTACGGAGCGGTCGCTTCTTGGGGAAGACACAGATTCTCTTGCCACGCCTCACATTATTGAGTAGAGCGCGAGAAGAGCAGTCAAGCTCCCGGCTTTAGCCGGAGGAGAAGTCAACGAGGGGAGAAATCAAGACACGGAGTGGCGGGGG
>CAJXLV010000051.1 GCA_913056185.1 uncultured Bacteroidota bacterium | reverse complement strand
GCCTGCCGAGCGGAACGTACTTCCTGCGCCTGCAGGCCGGCGACACCACCAAGACCCAGAAGCTCACGGTGGTGCGCGACCCCAACCGGGGCGCCTTGGCGCCCCGCGGCGCACTCAGAAGAGAGACCATCTTCGGCGTCCCGTCTCCTGCCTGGAGGCGGGGCGTTTTTTTGTGGTACCCTCTTCACATGCCCAACGATCACGACACCAGGAGATCTTCGAACAGGAGATCATGAGTGCCTCCCTTCGAGAACCTCCCTCCTCTACACACCACGAACTGCGCCCTGCGAAGCCTACCTCTCATCCCAAAAAAGCAGAATAGGACCCACGTGGGACCATGCGACAAGGATTTGGGACGCTGTGGAAAACATATGGGACGCTGTGACAAGCAAGCGTCTCGGCTGCTTTGTACCAAGTCTTTTGCTGGGATCCCTCTCCTCAGCGATTAACCGCTTGAGCAGAGACCCACGCTCTTCCTTCCGGTTTAGCTGTTTGGTTCAAAAATGCTCACAACAGAAATGGTCCATGCCGTCCTCTCGCTCGTCGCTACAGGCACTCTGCTTGTCCTCGCGTTCGCGGTGTACGGTGCCTACCTGCATCCTGCCTGGCGCCGTCAGCGACGGGTGTGCCGGGCCTGCCAGAAGGCCTTTCCGGAGGGCAACTACACACTCCTCCGAATCCGCCTGTCCCTGCACTCCCCATCGGGCCTCGATGCCCTTGCCGTGGGGCCGTTTCGCAACACCGTTCCGTCCCGCTACTTCACGTATCGCATCGAATCGGATGCCTCTCCCGAGCTGTCCAGCCTTTCAGGAGTCAACCGCAGACGCGTGCGCCGCTACCTCCACCGCGCTCAGGTACCGCTGCACTACGGGCGCGTCCCCCTCTGCGAGTAGCTGGCTGCACGGAGGCCCCATTGTGCGCCCACGGCAGCGCCTGCCGCAACACGCCCCCGCCTCGACTTCCCCCCACCGGGGTGCGGAATGATCCACAACGTGGGTTACGACAGGCAGGGGAAGAGCCCCCAAAGTTGCGTCCATTCCCAAAGGCCGTTACGTTATTCCGATGCCGACCCAGGCGCCTGTGCGGCCCCAGAGGCTGCACATACGTCCCGGCCATCCACTCACCGCCCTCACGCCATGCCCTCTTCCACCCCGTACACGCTGGGCCGCCCCCTGCCCGATGCGTGGCGAGATCGCCCCCCTGCGACCGTGTGGGTGCGGCGCGGGCCCGGGCTGTCTCAAGCGCTGGTCGCCCACGCTGCCAACGCCCTTGCGCTGCACCCGCAGGCCTCTGCGTCAACGTCCGCGTTCCCGCCCGAAGCCCCCACGATTGAAGCCCACGTCGGGACGCCCCCGAAGGCTGCCCCGCAGCCGGCCTGGGAGCGCGTGGCCACGGACGCCCGAGGAACCGTCTGGCGCACGCCGGAGGGGCTGCGGTGGGCCGGAGACGGCGGGGGACACGTGCAATGGCGGGAGGACCACGGTACAGCCCAGCTCTGGGTCGAACATCCTCGCACGCCCGCGGGCCGCCACGCTGTGGTCAACGGCCTCCGCCATGCCTTCACCGGCGCCCTGGCCCGGATCGGCTGGACCCCTCTGCATGCCGCGGCGCTTCGCCCCCCTCCTGATGCTTCCCACACCGGTGGCGTGCTCCTCGTTGGGCCCTCGGGCAGCGGAAAATCGACACTCACCGCGGGCCTCCTGCAACGCGGGTGGCAGTGCGTGAGCGACGACCAAGTGGTCGTTGCTCCCTCCTCGTCACCACGGGTGGGGCGCCTTTCCCCCACCCTGCGCCTCTGCCCCGATGCCTGGACACGGCTTGGACTTCAACACGCGGCCTTCTCCGCATCGGCCTCCCGCGTCCCCCTTGCCGATCGTCCCCCCACCGGCCCCACGGAAAAATGGTCGGTACCGCTCACTGCAATGGAGGATCACGCGCCCGCCCGCACCGCCGCCTGGGCCACGCCCCAGCACGTCATCCGTATCGGCATTGACGAGGCCCCAACCAGTCGGCTGGTGCCCTGCCGGGCCGCCCGGCTGCTGCCCACGCTCCTCTCGCAGAGCCTGCCACCCGCGGTCCTGCCAACCGCCATCGCCACGGCCCAGACGCAGCGCCTCGGGGCCCTGCTGCGGCACGCCGACGGGTTCGAACTCACGGCGGGCCGGGACCTGTACGAGGCCCCTGGGCGCCTGGCCGACCTGTTGAGCACTGCCGCCCGCTCGTCGTCCCCGCCCTCCCTCGCGTAGCCTGTTCTTTTTAACGCCTCACAGCCTCTCATGCTGTCTCGTTCTCCCCACGCCACTGCCGTCTCTCTCGACGACGACGGCACCATCGTGCTCCACCTGCGCACCCAGGAGTACTACCGTCTCAACGACACGGCCCAACGGCTCTGGACGGCCTTTGAGGAACAAGATGCCTGGACGGTAGACGCACTGGCGCAGCGCCTCCACCGCACCGCGGCGCCCCCCGAGGCGGACGGTCCTTCGCGCACCGACATCGAGGAAGACGTAGAAGCCTTCGTCGAGACCATGCTCGAGCATAACCTGCTCACCCGTGCGTCCTGAAACAGTCTCCCCCGCCGGGGCCTGCGGGATTGCAACCGGCCCTCCGCCCCCCTTGTCTTTTTCATTGTTCGCCCGTGCGCCCGTACGACTCCCTCTCTCGCCCGCGCCGCTGGATGCGGTGTATCCCGATCCTGCCTGATGGGCTGCGGTGTGCCCGCCATGTGCGCACACTTCTGCGTCGCGACGACGCCCCGCCCCTGCCTGTCATGCTCCGCTGGTTGGAAGGACGCGTGCGCCCGGGCACCTGGGAGCCAGAAGCCTGCCTGGCCGTGGCCCGACACTTGTCTGGAACCGGCCCGCAAGGCCCCTGCCTGCGCCAATCCCTGCTCCTCTTTGCACTCCTTCACGGCAGCCGCGCCCGCACCGTCCGCTTTGTGCTCGGCATCCACGGCGACGAGGCCGCCGCCCCGCCGCCGTCCTCCCCAGCACCCTCGCCACTGGCCCACGCGTGGATCGAGGTCGACGGCACCCCGCTCGGCGACCCGCATCGCGTGGCCGACCAGCATCGCATCTTGTACGACCATCGGATCCGACTCGCCGCATGAGCCCCGTCTCGCCCCCGCCTGCCGCCTCCCCGCCAGCGGCCGCCTCGCAGGCGCGCCCGGCTGCCCGCTCCTCGCTAAACGCCCCCACGGTCGAGGTCGCCACGGCGGCACTGCGACGCGATCTCTGCTATGCCTCCGCCAACGCCGTGGCGGCGGTCCTGCAGCGCCATGCCGCCGCGTTGCACCCCGAACAGGTCGCAGCCTGGTGCCGCACCCAAAAAATTGAACTGCCCGTCTACCGAGGCCTGGCCAACCTCAACGCCCCTCGGGCGGCTGCCCTCCGCGCCCTGCTGGCCCCACGGGCCCAGGCCCTCATCGGTACCAGCCTGTACGAGGCCGATCGCCTGCGTACCCTCGTGCACGCCTTCCACAACGCCGGCATTCCGGTGCTCCCCCTCAAAGGCGTCGCCCTCGATGCCTGGCTCTACGACGGCCCCGGGCGCCGCCGCGCCGGCGACCACGACCTGCTGGTGCCCCCCGACTGCGTTCCCGAGGCCGCTCGCCTCCTCAAGACGGAGGGCTACACCTGTACCGATCCCGCATGGACGCCCACTTCTCGCTCTCCCGACAAACACCACGCACCGCCCTTCGTGGCCCCCCCCGACGCGCCCACCTCCATGGTGGAGCTTCACTGGGCCGTGGAAGGGGAGCGCACGCCTTCTCTCGTCGATACTCCACAGGCCCTCACCGAAGCAATTTGGGACCGGGCGCGCACCACCTCCCTGCTCGGCGTGCCTGTCCAACGCATGGCCCCGGTCGACGAACGCCTCTACCTCTGCCTGCACGCCTTCAAACACCTCACCATGCACGGCGGCGGGCTGTCGCTCCGCGTCTCTATGCTTGCCGACCTGGCCCGCCATGCCGCCCACGGGCCGCCGGTGGACCCGCATGCCCTCGCCCAGCGCCTCGCGGGCCTCGGCCCCAACGACCTGTGCTCCCCCCTCCGTGCGCTCTGGGTGAAGGGGCTGGGCGGAATCCCGGGCGAGCTGCTCCCCGATGCGGCTGTCCCGACGGACCACTGGCCCGACGAGGCCTGGGCACAAGCTGTCGTTTCGATGCGCCTGCTCCTCGCCGTGCCCGATCATCCCGACGACGACCAACGCCTCTACGGCCATCGCCTGCGCCGCATCCTCACGCATGCTGCCCTCTTAAAGCGCTGGCGCGACCGCCTGCGCCTCCTGCAGACCGACGTCGCTCCCCGCCTCTGGGCCGTCAATGAGCACGATCGCCGCCTCGTCCCTGCTGGCCCCCACTGGCCCGCCCCTGCGCTCCTGCCCCTCCGGTGGGGGCGGCTGCTCTGGAACATACTGCGCCGTTGATCCTCCCGCACGGCCCCGCCTACGTCTCCCGAAATGCCTTCCCCCACAACAAAAAAAGCGCCCGCCGGGGGCGACCCCAGGGGCGCTCGTGGAGGTGACGGGCGGATTCGAACCGCCGTAGGAGGCTTTGCAGGCCTCTGCCTGACCACTCGGCCACGTCACCATTTTGAGATTCTACGGGCTACAATGAAGAGATTCCCCACGGGGTTCCCCGTCCCTACGCCCCATGCCCCCAACAGTACGCCCGGCAGGATTCGAACCTGCGGCCTGCGGATTAGCGTCCTCACTACAGCTTTCGCTGCTCCCGATGCCCGTCGGGATTTGTAGGCTGGACCATCTCTTCACCGTTTCAGGCGCAGCGCGTATGGCCTCTACGGACCCTCAGTCCACACGAGTTTCCTCGGGATTGCCACGGTGCGGAAGCACCAGCGGGTTCCCCGATACAGCGCTGTCCACCCCCGGCGTTGGTTCGTTCGGCGTATGCTCGTTCCGCCGGGGGGCTCCGTCTCGAAGTCCGCTGCTCTATCCAACTGAGCTACGGGCGCAGGCTTCTTGGCTGCAGGTTGGAAGGTTGAAGGTTTGGGCGTTGAGGAGTTTCAGGTTGAAAAGTATCCAGAAGCCACTCAACCCTCCAACGCTCTACCGTTCAACGTTCCAACCCGAACCGTAGTCGGGGCGGCCGGATTTGAACCGGCGACCTCCTGCTCCCAAAGCAGGTGCGCTGCCGGACTGCGCCACGCCCCGCACATCCACGACGTGCGTGGGACCTATTGGTCTCGCTACGTCAGCTTTTTGGCCTTCTCCAACTCCTCCTCCACATCATCGAGGGGGACAATCTTTTGGCGAAAGCCGTAGTTGCCATCGTCTTTCTCCTCGGCCACCACAAGCTTTGCCATCTTCTGGGAGGCCGAGCCGGTTCGTTGATTTGCCATGGCTTATTTCTTCTCTCGGTGAAGGGTATGCTTCTGAAGAACCGGGTTGTACTTCATGAGCTCCAGGCGACTGGAGGTGTTTTTCCGGTTCTTGGTCGTGTGGTAGCGCGATGTGCCCGGCTCTTCGGTACACTCGAGCACAACTTGGACGCGGTCACCTGTGGCCATTGGAACGGGGGCGGTGCATGATGGGGAGCACAATCAAAAAGCGCGGCGGTCTGCCGGGGCGGCTACACGTCGTATCCCTGCTTGCGGGCCTCTTGCAGCACCGCCTCGATGCCCTTCTTGTTGATCGTCTTCAGTGTTTTTGAGGACACCTTCAGCTTGACGTGCCGGTCCTGCGACGGGATGTAAAACCGCTTCTCGTGCAGGTTGCGCTTGAAGCGGCGGTTGGTCTTTTGGTTCGAGTCGGACACGCTGTTTCCGGTGACGGGACCCTCGCCGGTGATGTCGTCTTTGCGGGCCATAGCGGTGCGGTACGGTGGTGTGAGCAGAACGCGCCCTGGGCTGAGTGTGTGCGTGCGAGCACATGCAGACAGATCCGAAGGAGTGGAAGGGCTGCACGCAGGGCCTTGTTCGTGAAGACAACGCAAGTTCAGTGCTCCGCGTTGGAAAGATTTCCTGAAGACGGGGAGCTACTTATGAATGACCGTCCCCCGATGGGGTTCCACTGGGGAGGTGGGGCGTCAGCCCCGGCGTTAAAAACTCAAACAGCGTATCGCCCCGCAAGCCCAGCCGCAGTGTTTCGAGCGGAAGGACTTCCTCCGGGTGGATGTTGCCGAGGTTGACGTTGGCCCCCTGGTGCCGAATGAGCCACGCCTGTTGCCGCTTGTTGGGGGCCTCGAAGATGATGTCGTGCGGGTCTACGCGGGATAAGAGCTCATCCACAAGGCCGGTGCGCACCTCGCCGTTGGGGCGAAAGAGCCCCGCCGTGCCCGCCTCCCGCGACTCGGCGGTTACCTTCCAGCTTCCGGCCTCCAGCTCTGCCTGCATAAACTCGACCCACCGGTACGGCGCCATCACATCGCTGGAGTCCTTGGAGCCGACTTCGCTCACGACGACAAAGTCCTTCGCAAAGCGCTCAATGTAGTCGCACTTGTCGTCGTGGGCCATCGAGACGGCGCCGGCCGAGATTTCGACGTGGTGCACCTCCAGCGCATCGAGCAGGCGGCGATAGTCGTCTATTTGGTCGCGCAGGAAGTACGCTTCGAAGAGAGTGCCCCCAAAGAAAAACGGGATGTTGGCGTCCCGGTAGACGTCCAGCTTCTCTTCCAGGTTGTTCATGACGGCGGCCGTGCCCCACCCGAGCTTGGCGAGGTCGATGATGTGGGCGGCTTTGTCGAGCACATCTTCCACCGCCCGGGCCGAGAGCCCCTTGTCAAGCATGTGGGTCAGCCCGTACTCGCGCGGCTTTTCGGGGCGGTCGGGCAGGCCGATCAGGTTGAAGGCGTCGTTGAGCATGGGATGCGGGGGAGAGCGGGGGAGGGCAGCGGGGAGAGGCGCAGCGTGCGCCACACAGGCAGCGCCTCCGGCGGGTGGAAGGCGCTTCTACGGGCGGCTCTGTACGCGGCTCCGCAGGTGTGCGCAGCTTCGCGAAAGAGCGCAGGGCGGACGTACGGGGCTGTACACGCGGCCGCGGCCGTCGGTTCGGCGCTGGGGGCGTGCGCTACCCGTCGAGGTGGACGGCCCGCGCCGGCTCAATGTCGGCTGCGCGGGCGGCGGGATAGAGGGCCGCCAGTACGCAGAGCCCGAACGCGACGAGCGCAATGAGGGTCACATCGAGCCACTCAATGGACACAGGATACGCATCGATCAGGAACGACTCGGCCTGGGCCATGGGGACGAGCGCGTAGTACTTTTGGAGGGCGGCGAGGCCCAGGCCCAGCACGAGCCCCAGCCCAGTGCCCACGGCCCCAATGAGTGCTCCTTCGTACAGAAAGATGCGGCGCACATCGCCCCGGGAGACGCCCATGGCCTGCAGCGCCCCGATGTCGGCCCGCTTTTCGATGACGACCATGGTGAGGGACCCGACGATGTTGAATGCAGCGACCAGCACGATGAGCCCCAGGATGGCTGAGGCGCCCCACTTCTCCAGCCGCATCACATCGTAGAGCGACTTTTGCAGATCGTACCACGTGCGCACGGTATAGCGCCCCGAATCGAGGCGCTGCTCGAGGGCCGCCTTCACGGCGGCAGCGCGCTCCAGGTCATCCAGTCGCAAATCAATCCCTGTGACGCGTGTGCCGGTGTTGAAGAGCCGCTGGGCCTCGGGCAGGGAAACGAACACCTGCTGGCTAAGCGCGGCGCCCTGCACCTGGTAGAGGCCGCGCACCTCGAACCGCCGCAGGGGCGGGCTCGCAAACACGTTCGCAAGCGTACGTTCGATCGCAGAGGCGGAGAGCAACCCCACGGCCTGCGGGGGGTGGCCTGCGCCGCCGGGCAGGGCACCGGTGCGCTGCCCCAGGCGCTTCGGCAGAACGAGCCCCGGCGTGCCTTTCGGGGAGCGGCCCAGGTCGAAGCCCCCCTGTGTGATGGGAGGCGCGGCGGTCTCCATCAGCGCCGGCGACACCCCGCGGACCCGAACCACGCGGTTGGCGTCGCGGCCAGTGCGCGTTAGCAGCAGGGCTTTGCCCTCCACGTACGGCGCTGCGGCCGTCACGTGCGGCGTCTTGCGGGCCAGGCGCAGGAGCGAGTCGGCGTTTGTGACGGCCGGTCCCTTCGCACTGACGACCCGCACATGGGGGTCGAGCGACACGAGCAGGTCGCGCACGACGTCGTAGAAGCCGTTCATCACCGAGAGCACAACGATGAGGGCCGCCACGCCGAGCGTCACCCCCGTCATGGAGATGCCAGTGATGATGGAGATGAGCGAGACGTCGTGGCGGCTTGCCAGGTAGCGCCGGGCAATCTGGAAGCGATAGTCCACGGCAGGCATCGGGGCTGGAGCAGAAGGGACGGCCGCGCCTCGGGCCTATGGGGCTCCGGTCGGGGGCTATGGGGTGGGCCCGAGCATGGGCGTGCGGGCGGAGAACGCACTGTCTGCGGGCGCGTGCGAGAGCGTGCGGGGAGGGGTCAGCAGGGCGCGGTCGGCCCCTACTGCTTCTTTGCGGGCAGCGAGATGCACCGTGCCCGCCGGTGTCGTCAGGGCGCGGTATTCGGTCCACTCGTAGACCTGCGGCGGGGCGTTCTCGGGCATGCCTTGCAGGTGATACGCCCAGCGGTCCAGCCGACCGGTGTCTTTCGAAACGTACAGCCAGTACCGATCGCCCGGCGTGCGCCCGACCTCATTGAAGGAGAGGCGGAGGACGTCGTGCGTGGCGGTGGACGAGTCGGCGACGTAGGTGCGGCGGACGCCGGGGTCGAACACCTTGAGCGGGGACAGCAGCCAGTAGGTGTCGTTCACGAAGCGGGCGTAGGCGCGCTCACGGGCCAGGGTGTCGGCCGTGCCGGTGAGGGGCGTTCCGTTGCGGTACACCGTGCCGGGCAGGCGCCCGTTTTGCACAGTGTCCACGTTCACCAGAGCCACGTACGACGAGTCGGGGTGGGACGACCACTCGATGCGGTACGCGCCGGTCCGGCGGTTCCACAGGTGGCGAGCGATGGTTTGGGTGCCACTGGGGGTTTCGATGCCGAAGTCGAAGCGCAGGAAGGGTGCCGCGGCCCACGCATCGGCCCCGTGGGCCTGCAGGAGGCGGTGGGCGACGGAGTCGGCCCGCGTCGTGAGCACAAGGGTGTCGGTGGGGGAGACCGATGTCCTTTCGTCGGGCGCCGGCTCGGAGGCGCAGCCAAGCCCCAGAAGGGCGATGGCAAGGAAGGATGCAAGCAGGGGGAGGTGAACGCGGCGCATGGCACAGTCGAAGGGGCTGCCGGGAGTCGGGCGTAAATCCAACATACAAGGTGTTGTGGAGAGGTGCAGGCGGAGAATGGCGTGATTTCCGGGTCGGGCCTCCATGAAGCACAAGGCTGTGCACGAATGCGTCACGTCGCCTGCATCGTGCCCTTCCGCATTTCGCCTTCTCGCCCGCATCAGAGCACACGTCCCCAGTTCCCGGCCCTTATTTTTACGCCGAAGCGCCTCTTCCAACAGTCGTCGGGGACGTCTCGGGCGGCCGACGTTGAGAACATCAAGGCGGGGATGGCTCCGTGCCCATTCGTCTGCCGCGGGGGATCACACGTTAAACCGAAACAGAATTACGTTGCCGTCCTCCACCACGTAGTCTTTTCCCTCGGACCGCATCACGCCGGCCTCACGGGCCGCCGCCTCGGAGCCGAGCCGCTCGTAGTCGGCAAAGTCGACCGTTTCGGCGCGAATAAATCCGTTCTCGAAGTCTGAGTGGATGGTGCCGCCGGCCTGCGGGGCGCGGGTGCCCTTCTCGATGGTCCACGCCCGCGCCTCCGATGGCCCCGCCGTAAAGAAGGTAATGAGCCCCAACTGGTCGTACGCGGCCCGGATCAGGCGCTCCAGCCCCGGGCGCTCCAGCCCAAGGTCGTCGAGGAAGAGCTGCCGCTCGTCGGGATCGTCGAACGCCACGATCTGCGCCTCCACGTCGGCCGAAATCACGACCGTCTCTGCTCCCTCCGTGTCGGCGACGGCCTGCACCTGATCCACGTGCGCATTGCCATCCGGAAGGTCGTCCTCCGCTACGTTGGCCGCGTACAGCACCGGCTTGTCCGTCAGCAAAAACAGCTCGTCGATGAGCGAGCGGTCCGGGCCTTTCGCTGGCGGCTCGAAGGTGCGCGCCCAGCGCCCACCCGACAGGTGCTCGTGCAGCGCCTCGAACAAGGCCAGCTTCTGCCGGGCTTCCGTGTCGCCACTCTCAGCGGCGCGCTGATGCGTCTCGATGCGTCCGTTCACCGTTTCCAGGTCCTTCAGGAGGAGCTCCGTGTTGATCACCTCAATGTCGCGGGCCGGGTCCACGGAGCCGGACACGTGCGCCACCTCGTCGTCCTCGAAGCACCGCACCACGTGCACGATGAGGTCCACTTCGCGGATGTTGCCCAGGAACTGATTGCCGAGCCCTTCGCCCTCAGAGGCCCCTTCCACGAGCCCCGCGATGTCGACGAACTCGATGGTGGCCGGCGTGGCCTCATCGGCATCGGCCAGCTCCGCCAGCCGGTGGAGGCGGTCGTCGGGAACGGGCACGACGCCCACATTCGGCTCAATGGTGCAGAAGGGGTAGTTTTCGGACTCCGCGCCGGCGTTGCTCAGCGCGTTGAAAATCGTGGATTTGCCCACGTTGGGGAGGCCGACGAGGCCACACTGGAGCGACGACATGGAAGGCGGACGGGGACAGGCTGTGAGAAGAACGCAAGCCGCCTGTATTGGGCGTCAGAGCCGGTTGTTCCTCCCTGGCAGCCGAAATGCACGGCAATCGCATCTGCCGTGCGTCCGCGACCGGCCGTCGCCTCACCCCTCGTCGGCGTAGCCCACGTCCACAAACGTTCGTTCCGGCAGGTGCACGGCCGTGAGCCGGCCCATGCCGGGCTTCATGTGGTACACGCAGCCGGTATCGATGAGGATGAGCTTCTCGCGGTTGATGGGTTTGGGGTGCGGGGTGTGGCCACACACCACTGGTTTTTCCCACGCGACCTCCTCGGCCTCCAGGTGCCCCCGCTCCCACAAGAGCACGTCCTCGTCCGGGTCGTTCTGGGTTTCTGCAATGGTGCGCCCGGGCTTCAGCCCCGCGTGCACGAAGAAGAAATCGTCGGTTTCGTGGTACAGCTTTGTGTCGCGGATGAACTCGGCGTGGGCGGCGGGAATGTGGATTTCGGAACTGTCCTCGCCGCGAAGATAGCTCTGGAGGGTCGAGACGCCTCCGTTCATGCGCCAGAGCTCGAACGTGCCTTCGTCGAGGTACTCGATCATCATGGCCTCGTGGTTGCCCCGCAAGAAGGTGCAGGGAACCTCCTCTCGGAGCGCCAGGAGCCGCTCAATGACGCCTTTCGAGTCGGGCCCGCGATCGATGTAGTCGCCGACGAACAGCAGGTGGTCGGTGGAGGAGGGGGCCAGCCGTGCCAGGAGCGCTTCGAGCGACTGCGCACAGCCGTGAATGTCGCCAATCGCTATCAGACCCATCGCGTGTGCTGTTGCCCGCAGGGGGCAACGCCTGTGGAGAAGATTGGCGGACGCATCGGTTCAATATCGCAAGCGACCGGCCAACATCGCAACCTGTGCGGAACTGGACCTATGCGGAGCTGGACGACTCGGCCCGCTCGCGGATGCTGTCCATTCCAATGCGGCCGCGTCCGGTCTTGGAGAGACGTCCCTGCGCGTGTAGGTCGAGCAGGATGGCATCGATCACGCCGTTGATGAAGGTGCCACTTCGGGGGGTGCTGTACTTCTTCGCGATCTCGATGGCCTCATCCACCGACACCTTCGGCGGAATCTCTGCACATCGCAAAAGCTCCGTGGTGGCCATGCGCAGCAGGGCCCGGTCCACGGCGGCAATGCGGTGAAGGTCCCAATTTTCGGCGTGTCGCTCAATAATCCGGTCCGCCTCCGGCACTGTATCGAGGGTGTCTCGAAACAGGCGCTCAGCAAAATCTCGTGTGGGCGGATCGTTTGCCAGCGGGTTCCGGATGAGGGTGTGAACGATCTGCTCCGGAGAGCCATCGGCCTGATCGTGTGCATACAGCGCCTTCATCACCTGTTCGCGCGCTTCACGTCGAGTGCTCATGCAGACAGGGGCCGACCGGCGGCAGACAGGACAAAGAGAGCGGACAAGGCAGTAGGAGCACGATCTTATTTTTGGGTGCGGTGGCAGGTTCAGTCTGCGAGGTGGATTCCCGGAATCTTGGCATCGGGACTGGAGGCAATGCGCGGGCACGGCCCGCCCTGAGACGAAAACGTTAGGTTTTGTGGGGACGATGTGTCTGTCTTATCCCTGAAGAAGCGTTCGTTTCTTTTTAATTTACAAATATGGAGCCTGACTCTTCGATTCAGTGGTCCGGGTACCCTGCGCTGTTGATTGCGGGGGCGTTTGCGGGGGGCGTCTGGGCGGCGTCTATGATGGAGACGCACGCGCTGTGGGGGTGGTGGGTGGGAGCCGGAGCGAGCGGCGTGGCCTGTGGGGCCCTGCGATGGTGGGAGCAGCAGCGTCTCGTCACGCTTGCGCCGCTGGGCCGTGTGGTGGCAATCCTGGTGGTTGCGGTGTGTGTCGGCGGGGCGCGCCAGAGCCTCTATCAGGCGCCGTCGCCTCGCGGGCTGTTGGGGGTGGCTGAGGCGGTGGAGGGACCGGTGGCAGTGCAGGGCACGGTGGCGGACGCTCCGGAGCGCACGCCTTCCGGATCCCGCTTCACGCTGTCCGTGGAAAAAGTGCACGTGCGGGGCGATACGCTGCGGGTGTCGGGCCAGGCGCGCACTGCGCTCCGTCCGTCTCGCTGGGATCCGCCCGCCGTGCCGTTTCCACGGGTGTATCAGGGAGACCGACTCACGCTTACCGGACGGCTCCAACGTCCTGACGGCCTCCGCAATCCGGGCGGTTTCGACTACCGGGCGTACCTGGCCCGACGGGGCACCTGCTGTACCCTGTACGTGCGGCAGCCTCGTGAGGTGCACGTGCATGCGGCAGCACGGGGGGCGCTGACGGCAACGGTGGTGACGATTCGAAGTCACGTGCGCCGCCAGATTCGCCGGTACATCCCAACCGACAACGGACGAGCGGTGCTGCAGGCGCTGCTTCTGGGAGATCGGAGCCGCGTGACGGATGAACAGCGCGAACGCTTTGCCCGAACGGGGCTGCTGCATCTGCTGGCCGTCTCCGGGCTCCATGTGTTTTTGGTGGGGATGGTGGTGTATGTCTTGCTCCGTCCGCTCCTGATGCGCGTCCGGCTGCGGTGGACGGCGGTAGAACTGACGCGAGCCGTGCTCACGGTCGCGATTTTAGGCCTCTACATGCTCCTCACGGGCGGCCGTCCGTCTGTGGTGCGCGCTGTGATAATGGCTTCTCTTCTCATTGGGGGCATTCTGCTTCAACGATCTGCGCCGTCGCTCAATACGCTCGGCCTGGCGGCTCTCGTTCTTCTGGCCGTCCGCCCTCCGGCGCTGTTCGATGTGGGATTCCAGCTCTCCATGACGGCGGTGGCAGGCATCATCACGCTCAACCCTCGCCTGCTGGACATGATGCCGCCGTGGATGCTGCAAGGGACTGTGCGGGAGTGGGCAGTTTCAAGCGCAACGGTGTCGGCGGCGGCCATCCTGGCTACGGCTCCGGTCCTGCTGTATCACTTCGGCTGGGTGTCGGCAGCGGGGCTTCTTCTGAATATGACGGGCATTCCTTTCACGGCGCTTGGCCTCACGGCGGCCATTCTGACGGTGGTCACTGGTGGGCTTTCGTCGATGGCCGGAGCTGCCTTCGGCAGTGCCGCGGACCTGTTTGTTCAGGGCCTGCTGGCTACCTCCCGCTACGGGGCCACGTGGCTGTCGTGGGCTGGACTCCGGATGGAGATCCCGAATCTGTGGGGACTGGCGGCCCTGACGGCGTTGTTGGTTGCCCTTGCACAATGGCCGCGGCCCCGCACTCGGTGGCGCGCACTTGTGGGGGCGCTGCTTCTTGTCACTACGTCTGTCTGGGGCGATGTCTGGAGCCGCGGGGCACAGCCGACGCTCGATCTCGTGTTTTTTGACGTGGGACAGGGGGGATCGGTGCTTCTCACCACGCCTGCTGGGCGCCACGTGCTGGTCGATACTGGACCTGGATCGGTGAAGAGTGCGGCGGTCCAGTATGCCGTTCTCCCGTACCTGCAGCGCTGGGGAATCGATTACCTGGATGCCGTTGTGGTAACTCACCCCGACGAGGATCACCTTGGGGGGATGCCTACGCTTCTGCGAGAGGTGGAGATTGGCCGGGTTGTTCAGAACGGACGCCGGGCCGACACGGAGCTCTTTTCTGACGTACGCCGGCGGGTTTCTCGGACTGAGGTGGACTGGGAAACCGTCGTACGTGGGGATGTTCTTCGTGTAGACCCGGCTCTGCGTGTGGAGGTCATGTGGCCTCCTCTGTCGGTGGAGGGCAAAGGGAACGAGAGAAACAACGCATCCCTCGTTCTGCGGCTTACCTACGGAGAAACCTCTGTGCTCCTTCCCGGCGATGTAGAACGGGCGGCGGAGCGGGCTCTGGTTCGTCGCTCAAGGACGCACCTGCAGAGTCACTTGGTGATGATTCCCCATCATGGCTCGCTCACCAGCAGCACTCCACCGTTTGTTTCTGCGGTAACGGACTCTGTCGTCGATGGGCATGCTGTGGTGAGTGTTGGGCGTGGGCAGCAGTATGGAATGCCAAGTCAGGCGGTCCTGCGTCGATGGGAGCGGCAGGGGCTATCTGTGCACAGCACCGCACGCTCCGGGGCGGTGTGGATGCGCTCGGACGGGGAGCAGGTGTGGCGTGTGCAGTGGCGGTAGCGCCGCCCCGCCGTGCAAGTCTCTCCACACTCTATATTCCTCGCGGAGAATATATCGATCTGAAACTGATATACTGAGTAGTATCAGTTCAGGATCTGTCTGCAGCTACGTATATCAATTCCTGGGCGGCAGGCATTCGCCGCAGCGCAAGTTATCCACAGCCCCTATTATGGACGTGGCAAGGGGAATTTTAGAAAGATGTAGTTGTTGTTGTTGGGGCTGTGGAAAAGTGGATAACTCAGTTATCCACAACGCAGGCGACGGATTGTGGATAACTTGCCGAGTTATCCACAGGGTTATCCACAATTGGCCGGTCTTCAATGTCCGGTCTGCGGCGCTGAGCGGGGGTTCAGGCGAGTTTTCCACATATCCACAGTAATCCCCCGAAAATCGGGGGCAATCGGCGAAAAGTTATCCACAATCGTCCACAGTGTGGATAACTTGTGGATTACTGTGGATAACCCCCCGACTTATCCACAGGTCTCTCGGCGGCGGAAGAAATCCACAAGTTATCCAGGAGTTATCCCCCACTTATCCACAAGTTATCCACAATATTGTGGACAAATCAGCCCCCGATTGTGGATAACTTCAGCGGCGAATGTCGGGGCAAGGTCGGTAGGGAGCGACCTGTGGGGGCTCAAGCGCGGGAAGTGTGCGTGGGGGGGACCGACAGAAAAGACCGGTGCGGATTCATTTCGTCGACCACGGCGCGGTCTACCCAGTGCCCCCGAAACCTGCCGTCACGAACCACGACCTGGGGGCGCCGTGCGAGACGATGCAAGGGGGAAGAACGATGCCTTTCCCACCACAGGTCCTGTCGGGGGGGGGCGTCAGCGGGGTTGTGCCGCTCCGTGCTGCTGCCGCAAGGGGAGCGAGAAACGTGTTGCGGAACGGGGCCAGGGGACGACGGTCGTGCTGCTACGCTGAGACGGGGCGCGCAGATGATCGCCGCGGGTCCAAGAGATGCGTGCGGGGACGCCAATCGGAGACAACAAAGAGAGGCGCCCTGTCAGGAGAAGACCTGGGGGCTCGGAGTGACGGATCACTCGTCGTCAAACGAGAAGAGCCGGTAGATGCAGAAGGCCGCAATGAGGGCAGGCCACAACGCAGCGAGCCAGTCGCCGTCCTGGAGCCGGAGGACCGTGAGGGAGGCAGCGAAGATGGCGATGAGGGCGTAGATGATCTGAAAGATGCGGGAGCTCGACATGCGGCGCAGGCGGGCGGTGAAGAGGGGCGGACGAGGGAGGAGCGCGCTACGGCCGGGGGAGGACAGGCCAGGAGAAGTCACGCATCGGGGTCGAGCAGCTCCATGAGGAGTGGCGTGAGGCGATCGGCAGCGACCTGCGACAGGTGTTCGCGTGCAGTATCGGGGACCTGGATGGGGGTTTGCTCCACAAGCTCCAGCCCGTACCCGGCCAGGCCGATGCGTTTGCGGGGATTGTTGGTGAGCAGGCGCAGCTTCCGAATGCCAAGATCGCGGAGAATTTGGCAGCCGATGCCGTAGTCGCGGTGGTCCATCTCGAGAGAGACATCGTTCGGCCCTCGGTCGCCTTCTTCTTGCTGGTGCTCCAGCGCCTTCAGCTTAGAGAGGAGGCTCTCGCCGTGGTTGCTCTGCATCATGTAGAGAATGGCGCCGGTGCCTTCGTGCTCGAGCTGGAGGAGCGACTCGGCGAGCTGTTCGCTGTAGGGCTCGCGGCGGGCGGCAAGCACGTCGCCCAACACATTTTGGGAGTGGACGCGCACAAGGACCGGCTCTTGGGGCGTCCAGTGGCCCTTGAGCACGGCCAGGTGCACGTCTCCGGTGAGGCGTTCCTGGTAGGCGACCACGCGGAAGCGGCCGAAGGCAGTGTCGAGCTGCACCGTAGCCTCCCGCTCCACGAGGCGCTCGTGTTGCATGCGGTAGGCAATGAGGTCCTGGATCGTGACAAAGGGCATGTCCAGGGCCGCGGCTCGCTCGCGCAGCTCAGGCACGCGGGCCATGGTCCCATCCTCGTTCATAATTTCGACGAGGGCGCCGGCGGGCTCAAAGCCGGCCAGGCGCGCAAGGTCGACGGAGGCCTCGGTGTGGCCGGCGCGGCGCAGGACGCCGCCGCTGCGGGCCCGGAGTGGAAAGACATGCCCGGGCCGTGCAAAATCGTAAGGGGAGGCGTCGGGGTCGGCCAGCGCCCGGATGGTAGCGGCACGGTCGGCGGCGGAGATGCCTGTGCTTGTGCCCTTTCGGTAGTCAACCGAGACGGTGAAGGGAGTGCTGTAGATCGACGAGTTGGACTCCACCATCAGGTCCAGGTTGAGGGCTTCGCACCGGTCAGGGGTGATGGCAGTGCACAGCAGACCGCGCCCCTCCTTCGTCATAAAGTTGACCTGCTCGGGGGTCATCGCCTCGGCGGCGCCAATAAAATCGCCTTCATTCTCCCGGTCCTCATCGTCGACCACAATCACAAGCCCGCCGGATCGGAGGGCGGACAGGGCATCTTCGATGGAGCTAAACGGCGTGTCGGCGGACGCACTGGTGCGCGAGGGACTCATGACTGCAACGCAGGGGGCTACAGTGTTGGGGGACGCGCGAGAAGTAGGGGGCGGAGGCGCGAGTGGGGCCCAACCCGCTCTGGGGCCGCTGCGGCTCCAGGGCACACGGCAGCGCTACTCATCGTCGACCTGGCTCGCGATGGAATCCTTATCGAACCGAAGCCGTGTGCCCTTGCTATCCACCTGGGCGAGAACGCTGTCATCGTCGATGGTCTGGATGGTCCCGTGGATGCCGCCCACCGTCACAATCTTGTCCCCCTGCTCCAGATTGTCCACCATGTCCTGGTGCTCTTCTTCCCGCTTTTGCTGAGGGCGGTAGATGAAGAAGTAAAAGACCCCGATGATGAGCACCAGCGGAAAGAGCAGGCCCACGATGCCCCCTCCGCCCCCGCCCGACTGGGTGACGAGGAGGACCGGGGCACCGGGTGACAACAGCAGGGAAGGCATGGTGGCGAACGAAAAGGTGAGCAATCAGGGACAGGCGGCACGGGCAGGTGTGCAAACGGCCCTCACATCGTCTCGGGCTGCATCGTCTCGGGTTGGGGCGAGAGGGCCGAGACAGCGGCAAAAGAAAAAAGGGCAAGCGACCCGCAGCGCGCCGCTGCGACCTCCTACCGCTGCTGCCTTCCGGCCCTGACGGGGTTCAGAGGGAGCTGGCCGTGCGGGACTTGCCCTTGCTCGGTGCGGGGAATCCCCGCGAAATATCGGATTTTATGAGACCGGACCGCGCGGGAAACAGTTCCGGCCGCCCCCCACATGTCCCTGAAAATATCGTCAATCCCCAAATTCAGTGGGCGTGGTACCGGGGGCGCCCGCCAAGACCCCAGTTCCCCCAATGGGAATCGCATGCAATTGCTCCGGGTGCTGGGCAAAGAGGTGGAGATCGGGCAGGCTGCTTCCTATCGTAGAAAATGCCTACATCCCTTCGGCCCCTCCCAATCCCGTCCGCGTCTTGCAGGACCTCCAGGGACCTCCGCCGCCCACCGGGCCGAGGCGCCTGTTCCGCCGCTGCTCGCTTTTCATCTTCCTGGGACTCCCCCCGCCTCCTCCATGGCCGCCTCCGCATCTTCGCCCAGTGACGCCGCCCGCACAGCGCAGGATCGTCTCCAGGCCCACGAAGCCACCATCGGTGTCGTGGGGCTTGGGTACGTAGGGCTTCCCCTCGCCGTGCAATACGCCCGGCGCGGGTTCGAGACCCTGGGGATCGACCTCGATGCGCGGCGTGTGCAGTGCCTGCGGGCGGGCGACAACTACATCGACGACGTCGACGACGAAGACATACAGACATTCGTGGCGGACGGGCGGCTGCAGGTCGAGTCGTCCTTCGAACGCGCGGCCGAGGTCGACGTCTTTTTCGTGTGCGTGCCCACCCCAATGACAGACGCCAAAAACCCCGACCTGACCTACGTCGAGTCGGCGGTCGACTCCGTGGCCCAGCACCTGCGCCCGGGCCAGCTTATTGTGCTGAAAAGCACCACCTACCCCGGCACCACCGACGAGGTGGTGCGCCCC
>CAJXLV010000050.1 GCA_913056185.1 uncultured Bacteroidota bacterium | reverse complement strand
TTCCCGTGGTCCACGTGCCCGATCGTCCCTACGTTTACATGCGGCTTCTTCCGGTCAAACTCCTCTTTGGCCATGGTCGTTGGTGTCTTGGTCGTTGAATGTATGTAGCTCAGATAGCAGTGCAGAATCGGCGTGGGCACACGGCCCGCGCAGTCTATGCGGCCGCGCCCACAGCGTCCTCGTCAATGATTTCGGTCGCAATCTCCTTCGGGACGGGTTCGTAGCTGTTGAACTGCATCGTGTAGATGGCACGCCCCTGCGAGAGCGACCGGAGGTCGGTGGAATAGCCAAACATCTCGGACAGCGGAACTTCCGCGTTGATCACCTGGGCGTCATTGCGCTGGCCCATCTGTCCGATGCGGCCGCGGCGCCCGTTGAGGTCGCCGATGATGTCGCCCATGTACTCGTCCGGGGTCACCACCTCAACCTCCATCACAGGCTCCATGAGCACCGGGCCGGCCTTCCGGGCCGCTTCCCGAAAACCGAGGCGCCCCGCAATCTCAAAGGCATTCTGGTCAGAGTCGACCTCGTGGTGGTCGCCGTCGTACAGACGAATTGCAACGCCCTCCAGGGGATAGCCCGCCAGGGGGCCGTCGTCCATGGCACTCTCGATGCCACGCTCCACCGACGGAATAAACTCGCGGGGAATAACGCCGCCCGTGATGTCGTTTTCAAACTCAAGGCCAGTCCCTTCTTCGCTGGGCCCAACCTCCATGTACACCTCTGCGAATTGCCCCCGACCGCCCGTCTGCTTTTTCAGGACGTAGTGCTCGTCCACATGATTGGTAATGGCCTCACGGTAGGCAACCTGCGGGCGCCCGACGTTCGCCTCCACCTTGAATTCGCGCTTCAGTCGGTCCACGATAATCTCCAGGTGAAGCTCCCCCATGCCAGCAATAATGGTCTGGCCGGTTTCGTCGTCCGTGTGAACATCGAACGTTGGGTCCTCCTCCGCCAGCTTGGTAAGGCCGCTCGTCAGCTTGTCGCGGTCGGCCTTGCTTTTCGGCTCGATGGCAATGCGGATCACCGGCTCCGGGAACTCCATCGATTCCAGCACGACCGGGTGGTCCGGGTCGCAAATTGTATCGCCGGTCTTCAGGTTTTTCGGGCCCACCACAGCGGCAATGTCCCCGGCGCGGAGCATGTCCACATCTTCTCGGCTGTTGGCATGCATAAACATCATGCGGCCAATGCGCTCGTCCTCATCTCGGGTGGGACTGTACACGCGCGAGCCGGATTCCAGGGTGCCGCTGTAAACGCGGATAAACGTCAGCTTCCCAACGTACGGGTCCGTCGTAATCTTGAACGCCACCGCACTGAAGGGCTCGTCCTCCTCCGGGCGGCGAACGATCTCTTCCTCTTCGTCCTGCGGATGGTGCCCCCGGATCGGCGGCACGTCATCCGGGCTCGGGAGGTACTTCGTAACACCGTCGAGCACGCGCTGCACCCCCTTGTTCTTGAGGGCAGATCCGCAAAACATCGGCGTGATGTCGCGGTTGAGCGTCGCGGCGCGAATTACCGACTCCACCTCTGCCGGCTCAATCGATTCCTCGTCCTCGAGGTACTTCATGAGGAGCTCGTCGTCGTACTCCGCAACGCTCTCCAGCAAATTGATGCGCCAGCGCTTGGCCTCCGGCTTGAGGTCTTCCGGAATCTCGATTTCGTCCCACTTCATGCCCTGGGACTCCTCGTCGTAGATCACGGCCTTGCCTCGAATGAGGTCGATCACCCCACGGAACATGTCGCCGGCCCCGATGGGGTACTGTACCGGAATTGGGGTGGCGTTGAGGCGGTCCTCCATCATCTCCAGGACGTTCTCAAAGTCGGCCCCGGTGCGGTCCATCTTGTTCACAAAGCCGATCCGTGGGACGTCGTACTTTTCGGCCTGGCGCCAGACCGTCTCGGACTGCGGCTCCACGCCGCCCACGGCACAGAACAACGCGATGGCACCGTCCAGCACGCGGAGCGACCGCTCCACCTCGACCGTAAAGTCGACGTGACCCGGCGTGTCGATGATGTTGACGCGGTGGTCGTCCCAGTAACAGGTGGTGGCGGCGGACGTAATCGTGATCCCGCGCTCTTTTTCCTGCTCCATGAAGTCCATGGTGGCGGCCCCTTCGTGGACCTCCCCCATGCGATGCAGCCGTCCGGTGTAGAAAAGGACGCGTTCGGTAAGGGTGGTCTTTCCGGCATCGATGTGGGCCATGATGCCGATGTTTCGGGTCCGCTCCAGCGGGAACGCTTCGTTCTTTTGAGTGGCCATGGGGTGCGTGCTCAGATTGAATGCTTGATCGCTCGGGGCCGACGGGGCGGCCCTCCAGGCTCCACGAAGGAACTAAAACTGGAAGTGAGCGAAGGCCTTGTTGGATTCGGCCATGCGATGGGTGTCGTCCTTTTTCTTGACAGCTCCGCCCTCGCCCCGGGCAGCATTAATTAGCTCGCTTGCCAGGCGATTCACCATGCTTTTCTCCTTGCGGGCGCGAGCATACTGAATGATCCAGCGAAACGCGAGCGTGATGCGACGCTCGGGGCGCACTTCCGTGGGAACCTGGTAGGTCGCCCCCCCCACACGGCGGCTCCGCACCTCGACCAGCGGGGCCGCGTTGTTGACGGCCTTCTTGAAGACCTCAAGCCCGTCTTCGCCGGCGCGCTCTTCAATCACATCGAGCGTATCGTACACAATCCGGCGGGCAATGCTTTTCTTGCCGTCCCGCATAATGGCGTTCACGAACCGGGACACCATGTCGTCCCGGTAGATGGGGTCGGGCTGGGTAGTGCGCTGCTCAGACGCCTCGTCTCGTGCCATGGGGGAATCCGTAATTGTCGTCGGGAAAAAGCAAACAGCAAACAAAACGGCGCCCGTCCGGACGCCTGCAGGGCCCTCAGCCTACTCGCGGGGCTTTTTCGTGCCGTACTTGGAGCGGCCTTGTCGGCGATCTTCCACACCGGCTGTGTCGAGCGCCCCACGGACGATGTGATACTTCACGCCTGGAAGGTCTTTCACACGCCCGCCTCGCACCAGCACAATGGAGTGCTCCTGTAGGTTGTGCCCCTCTCCCGGAATGTACGCGGTCACCTCGTTTCCGTTGGTGAGCCGCACACGCGCCACCTTCCGGAGGGCCGAGTTCGGCTTCTTCGGCGTGGTGGTGTAGACGCGTGTGCACACTCCGCGGCGCTGCGGGCTGTTCTCGAGGGCCGGAGCATCGCTCTTCTCTTCTTCTGACTTCCGGCCGTTCCGAATCAGTTGCTGCGTTGTCGGCACGTTGGTGTGGGTCTGTTTCGTAAAGGGAAACGCCGAAGGCAAATACGGAAGGACGCTGAACATCAGCCCCTCGTGTGCACAATCGTTATATACCTGCGTCCCCGAGAATGGGATTCAAGGACTCGGGCAAAGAGTGCATGAATAGAACGAGCCAGCATCAACCGTGGTTTTTTGCCTCCCTGCCGATATACCAGTCTGTACTGGTTGATCGATTTTTTCCGACACAGAAGAGCAAAGAAAAGGGCGAGCAGAACTCGCCTTTGGGAGCAGCTGAGGCAAAGCGTGGCTTTCTTTTCGCAGAACAAATCTACGAGGCTTCGTTGGTCGTGGTTTCGGTCTGTGCGTGTACAGGGTCAGATTCAGGAGAACTTCCATCTTGTGCCGCCTGTGGCTGCGGCGGAGGGCCCAGGAGGGCCCGGAGGGCATTTGCATCCAGCACTTCCTGCCTCAGAAGGGCCTCGGCGACCCGGGACAGAAGGGCTTGCTGCTCGCGGAGTACTGACTCGGCCCGCGCCTGCGCGTCGGCTATCACCCCCTGCACTTCCTCGTCGATGGCTTCCCGGAGGGCCGCGGAGCGGGGCCCATGGGGGGATTGGGGGCGGAGCGGCCCCACTCGACGACTCATCCCGTACTGTGTTACCATGGCGTACGCCAACTCCGTGGCCTGCTTGAGGTCGTCTTCGGCACTGGTGGTCACTTGTTGCAGGGCGACGGCCTCGGCCGCCCGCCCTGCCAGGGCCACGACCAGGCGGTTCATGAGTGCGTCTTTCGAGTAGAGGTCGCGCTCCTGCGGCACGACCTGTGCGCGGCCGAGAGCGGCGGCTCCCCGCGGCACGATGGAGACCTTCAGCACGGGGGCGGTGTGGGGGAGGACCCATCCCGTCAGGGCATGGCCGGCCTCGTGATAGGCAATCACCCTTCGTTCTTCGGGCGAGATCAGCCGACTCTGGCGCTCAAGCCCGGCGACGACCCGATCGATCGCATCCTCGAAGTCTTCGCGCTGCACACTCGACTTGCCTGTGCGGGCAGCGCGCAGGGCGGCCTCGTTACACACGTTTGCGATCTCAGCGCCGGCAAGCCCGGGCGTCCGTCGCGCCAGGTCGTCCAGGTCAATGTCGTCGGCCACGCGCAGCGACTCTGCGTGCACGCGAAAAATGGCGGCGCGGGCGCGACGATCGGGCGTGGGGACAAACACGTGACGGTCGAACCGACCGGGGCGACGCAGCGCAGGATCCAACACATCGGGGCGGTTCGTGGCCGCCATGAGAATCACGCCCGCGTCTGAGTCGAATCCGTCCATTTCGACAAGAAGCTGGTTGAGCGTGTTGGCGCGCTCCTCTGCTCCACTTCCCGCGCCGACCTCGCCCCGTGCGCGACCGATCGCATCAATCTCGTCGATGAAGATGATACACGGCGCGCGCTCTTTTGCTGTCTCAAACAACTCGCGGACTCGGCTGGCCCCCATCCCCATAAACAGCTCCATAAACTCGGAGCCGGAAATGGAGAGAAAGGGCACGCCTGCCTCCCCCGCCACGGCCTTCGCCAATAGTGTTTTGCCGGTGCCGGGCGGCCCCACCAGCAACACACCGGTGGGCAGCGTGCCGCCCAGCTGGGTCACGGCCTGGGGACGCCGGAGGATGTCGACCACCTCTTCCACCTCGGCCTTCACGTCGTCCAGTCCCGCCACGTCGTCGAAGGTCACATTCGTTCCGCGGGCTTCCTCAAACAGAGGGTCGGCCTGGCCCTGCCCCGTGCGGCGCCCCAGGGTGTGCCCGCTCATCCACAGAACAGCCGCACCTGCGCCAATGAGGGCTGCCCCCAGCAGCCCCCACCGAAACAGCGTCTCGGCCCAGCCCCCGGTCTGCACGGCGGTGTACGTAATTTCCGCCTCGTCCGTGCCCGACACGCGCTGATTGTGGCGACGCAGTAGAGGAATGAGCGCGTGCGCCTCCGGCTTCGACGCCACCACGTGCGGACGCTGAGCATCGGACGCCTGCACGGTTCCGTTCTCGCCGTCCGTGTCTCTTCGGGCACGCAATGCGTCTTGCGTGTACGTCCCGCGCACCGTCACACCGTTGACCACCTCAACGTGCCGAAGCTCTCCCACGCGCACATGCTCCAGGAAGGTGCTGTAGGCGATGCGCGCCGGGGCGTGCGCCTGGTGCCACCGAAGGCCCAGGTGAACCCCCACCGCGAGAAGAAGCGCGCCGCCGATCCAGAACAAAAGGGCCCGGGTGTGTGAATGGCGGCTCGGGGAGTGCGAAAGGTTCTGGGGGGCGGACGAGGACGGAGGAGCAGGCATGAGACGCTGCGACGTTCGCGGAACGATGGGCAACCGAGAGGAGGACGTGCCGCCTACGGGGCAGTGGCAGAGTCGGCCACGGTCGTGTCGGGGAGTGGGGGTGGCGCCGTTCTTTGTGAATCCGGGCGTGGGCGGGCAAGGGAGTCAGCCGCAGCGGCAGAGTCGACGGCGGGGGGATCGGTGGCAGTGGAGTCGGCGGGAGGATCGACCCTCTCGCGCCGGAGATACTCGAGGAGGCCTTGGGCGCGGGTCGCCGCGGGGGTGCCTGGGTACTGCTGCACGAGGTGGGCAAAGAGCACCTGCTGGGGCGAACGCACAGGCGCTTCGCTGCGAAGGGTGTCTGCCTGCACCGTGTCGGCGCGGGCCGCCGGGGCCGATGCCGAATCGGGCGAGGGAGCGCGGGAGACGCTCACTGTCTTCCGGCTCTCGGGGGAGGACGCGGTCGGATCCGCGGCCGGGGGGGGACGGGTGGAGTCGAGGGGGGCAGCTTGCTTGACGGGAGCGCCGTTCGGGGAGCGAGCGGGTTGGGCAGGACGCGCGGCGGAGGGGGCGTCCTCCCGGGCATCCTCTCGGGCGGCCTCCGTGGCCCCAGTGAGCGGACGATCGGGATCTTGGGACAGGGAGTCGACCACCCGACGGAGCCGCGTCGGACGATCTGCGCTGCTGTCGGGGTAAATCTCTCGGTGGTACACAACCCCTGCGGCAAGGAGGGCACGAGGAGCAACCGCGGCTTCGGGGTAGGCCTCGGCCACGGCCAGGAACTGCTCCAGAGCCGCCCGCGGCGCGTCGTCCTGCCACGTGCGGTACGCCCGGCTGTAGAGGGAATCGGCGCGGGAGGAAGCCCCTCCGCCCTGCACGTCGGCACCCGCCAGCCCCAGTTGCTCTCGGGCCCGCCGGGCGTACGGCGTCGCGGGATGACGCTCCAGAAGGCGCTGGTACGCCGTACGCGCCGCCGCCGAGTCGCCCTGTGCACGGTGCGCCTGCGCCAGCCCGTAAAGCGCCCGCTGTGCCACCGACGTGTCGCGGGCCGTCTCCAGAACGCGGCGGAACCACGTTTCGGCCGAGTCCGGGCGCCCGGCAGCGCGGTACAGCGCGTCGGCCAGCTCGTACTGGGCTTCCGCTCGCGCCTGCCTCATGTCCGCCTGGCCTGCCGAATCGCGCGGCACCGCCGACAGGTCGACGACCGCCGCCTCCGCAGCGGTGTCTCGGCCAGGGGACGACTCCGCATTGCGGGACTGCTCGGGCGCTGCCGCCTCCGCGCTCGTGCCCTGGATGGCGTTCACACGCCGCCAGTTGTCCACCAGGGGGCGCTCGCCCCACGTTTGCCGGAACTGACGGCGGCCCTGCTGCAGGAGCGTGGGGTCACGGTGAAACAGGAATCCGGCGTCGGACTGTCGTGTCTGGACGGCGGGGGCCCGGGACTGAGAGGCCCGCCTCGTGGGGGCGGAGCGCTGCTCCACTCGACGACGTTGTTGCTCGCGGCGGCGCTCGGCCGCTCGCTCTTGGGCCGCCCGGCGCCGTTCGCGGATCGTTTCGATCTCGGCCCGAAAGGCCGCCGGAGCCATTTCTCCCAGGCGCAGGAGCGAATCCATCCGGGCGATGGCCTGCGAGCGGTCCGCGATGGTGCGGTAGCGGTCGGCCTGCACCGTCGCGTCAGAGGGAGCAGCGGGGAGCCATGCTGCCTCGTCCGGAGTGCCAACCTGAGCGCGTCGTCCTGCACGAGACAGCGTCGTCGCCGCCGTATCGAAGTGGGCCGCGGCGGCCGTAAAGTCGTCGTACGCATCGCGGTAGAGCACCGCCAAGGTGTAGTGCAGACGGCCGCGCACCGTTCCCTGCGGTGCCTCCTCGCCACGAAGCGCGTCCCGGAGTACCGCTCGAGCCTGAGCGGGGCGGCCCTGCAGCTGGTACAGCCGGGCCCGCACGCGTGCGATCTGTCCGCGCATCGCCTCCGAGTTGTCGCCACGCTCCATGTCCCTCAGTTGATCGAGCGCAGCCTCGGGCGCGCCCGCTCGCCCGTGCACGAGATGAGCCCCGAGCCGCGCCGCAAATGCCAGCTGATAGCGCGGATCGTAATCGACCACCCGCAGGTAGGCCGCCCGTGCCTCGGCATATTGCTCCTGGGTTTCGCGCACCTGCCCCAACAAAAACGCCGCCCGCGCCGCAATCTTATCCGGGATGTCGCCCTGCAGGCCGCGCACCAGAGCTGCCTCGGCATCGGCCCAGCGCTCCTGGCGCACCGCCAACTCCCCCTGGACCAGCCGGAGGCGCGCCGCCCACGGGCCCGTATCCGTCGCCGGGTCCAGGCCCGCACGAAGGACCTCCGTCCCCTCCGGATACCGTTCCGCCGCCAGCAGCGTGCGTGCCAGCCGAAACCGTGCCTCCGCGGCCCGCTCCCCGTCCAGCGCAAGCACCTCTCGAAATTTTTGGGCCGCCCCCACATAATTTTGGCGGTAGTAGCGGGCGCGCCCGATCAGCATAAGCGCATCGTCCACCCATTTCGAGCCGGGGTGGGTGCGGAGCAGATCTGCGCTTTTCTGGATCGCCTGCTCGAAGGCCTTCTGCCTGGTCTCTGCCTGGGGCGTCACGAACACCGAAATGTACCGGGCCCGATCCACCCGGTCCTCCTCGCGACGGAGAGACGCCCGTCCCTTCTCAAAGGCCACCTCTGCGTTGTGGTAGGTATTGTAGTAGGCCGTAAAGTCGTCGTACTGGCGCCCCACAAACGAGCCGCGCCCGCACCCGCCGCTCAGCACCCCCAGGCCCACCACAAGGGCGAGGCCCAGCGCAATGGGCGGGACCGAGAACCAGGCCGGCGGTACAGGACGACCCATAACAACCGTGGACGAGACCAGAAGGCAGCGGGGGAACGCGGGATACAATGACGGGCGCCCCGATCGGGATCCACTCCCGACGCCGTTTGCCAGCGGCCACAATGCAGCAGCGCTACTGGATCGTGCTCACGTGTACCGTATTGGTGCGCCCCCGGGCCGGCAGCGGCATTCCCACCGTCATTACCACCTGGCTGCCGGACGGCACCAGTTCGTGCTCGTGGAGCACACTGTGCACCCGGGCAATGCCCTGGTCCGTATCTTGCTGGAAAGGAATGTAGAACGCCTGCGTCCCCCACAACGCCCCCAGCTGCGCCACGACGCGGTGGTTGTCCGTGAAGGCATAGATGGGCATGCTGGGCCGGTGGCGGGCGATGGCACGCGCCGTAGCGCCCGAGTTGGTCAGGCAACAGACGGCCTCCGCCCCCACCTGCTCCGCCAGCCGACAGGCCGTAAAGCTGACGCTGTCCGTCACACTATCGCCACGCTCCAGTTGCTCCGGCGCCATCGTAAGCGTCCGTCGCTGTTCGTACCAGTAGTCCTCGGCCTGCTGAATGATTTGGTTCATCGCCTTCACCACTCGCACCGGATGCTTGCCCACCGCTGTTTCGGCCGAGAGCATCACTGCATCGCTCCCATCGAGCACTGCGTTGGCCACGTCGCTGGCCTCTGCCCGGGTGGGGCGGGGGTCCTCCACCATGCTTTCCAGCATCTGCGTGGCGGTAATCACCGGCTTGGAGGCCGCCATGCTTTTGCGGATCAGCCGCTTCTGGGTGCCCGGCACCTCTTCCATCGGCATCTCAATCCCAAGGTCGCCCCGCGCCACCATAATGCCATCGACCGCCTCCAGAATGCTGTCGAGGTTTTGAACCGCCTGCGGCTTTTCAATCTTGGCCACCACGCCGGTGTCGGAGCCCACCTCGTCAATGCGGTGGACGAGCGCCTCCACATCCGACCGCTGCTGCACAAAAGAGAGCGCCACGATGTCCACGTCCAGCTCCAGCCCCAGCTCCAGGTCATTCAGGTCTTTTTGCGTCATGGGGGGCGTGGAGGTGTGAATGTCGGGCAGGTTCACCCCCTTGCGCGAGCGCAGGGGCCCGCCCTCGACCACCCGCGCCTGCAGCGACGTCTTGTTGACAGCCGTCACACGCAGCTCCAGCAGGCCGTCGTCAATGAGAATGCGCTCTTCTTCGCGGGCGTCCTGGGCCAACGAGTCATAATCGATAAAGAGATGCTCCGCTGTACTCTCCTGCGGCGGCCCCGTCGTCACCGTCACCTCCTCCCCCTCCTGGAGCAGAACGCAGCCGTCGCGGACTTCCCCGACCCGAATCTTGGGGCCTTGCAGGTCCTGCAAAATGGCCACGGTCGTGCCCTCGGCCTGGGCAGCCTCGCGGACGCGCCGGACACGCTCGGCGTGCTCCTCGTGGGTGCCGTGCGAGAAGTTCATCCGCGCCACGTCCATTCCGGCCGCCACAAGCCGACGGATGGTCTCAGGATCGGTCGAGGACGGACCGAGGGTGCATACGATTTTGGTTCGTCGATCCATGCTGGGTATGAGATGACCAGAAGAATGCGCAACGTGCCGCCGCCCGTGCCCGACGTTCGTGCCCGATGTCTGCACAGCAACCCAGGCGGCACAACAGCCCCAAATCTATGGGCGGCTCCGCGGAAATGCGTGATTCTCGACGCGTCCACGGCCGCTCTCCACGAGTCTTCACGCAAGACCGCTCACGGCATCGGCGTGGACCCAGGGGGGGCCGCCCCGTCGGACGAGCGGTGCACGGGGCTCTGCACAGGCCGCGCCCGCTGCTCGTAGCGGCGGCCCTGCGACCGCAGAGCGCTGGACACCATGATCAACTCGCCCACATTTTCCAGCGTCAGTAGTCCCAAGAGACGGTGCCCCTGCACCACCGGCACCGTGGAGCAGCTGTGCTCACTCATGTCTCGGAACACCTGATCGAGCGGAGCGCCGGGCTCCGTGGTAAAAAAGTCCTGGTCGGCAACCTTTGACACGGCCGTTGCTCGGTCGTGCTCGGACAGCGCCGCGATGAGCTGCTTGCGACGAAGAAGGCCCACAATCTCCCCGTCCTGCACCACAGGGAAATCGTGGTCCGTGCCCGCCAAGAGCTCGTCGACCGCATCGTCCAGCGTATCGTCCGGGGCAAGCGCAGCGAAGCGCGTCACCATGGCCTGCCGCACCGGCGTGTCCTCCGTAAAGGCGCGGTAGACCGCCTGCTGCGACTCCTGCTGTGCCCCCACGTACACGAAGAGGGCGATGAACATCAGGATGGGATTGAAGGAAAGCAGGCCGAAGAGGCCGAAGAGCACCGCCATGGCCTGGCCCACGTTGGCGGCCGTCTGGGTGGCCTGCGCGTAATCTTGGCGCAGGGCCAGCAGCGCCCGAAGCACGCGCCCCCCGTCCATCGGAAACGCCGGAAGCAGGTTGAAGCCCGCCAGCACCACGTTGATCCACAAAAGCGAAGCGAGCAGGTGCTGCCCCGGGGCCTGCAGGGCGTCCGGGGCGAAAGAGCCGCCCGTAGCGAGCAGCACCAGGGCCAGCCCGGCGGCAATCACCACATTGACCGCCGGCCCGCCGATGGCGATCCAGAACTCCTTCATCGGCTCGGAGGGAATCCGCTCCAGGCGCGCGAGGCCGCCGATGGGGTACAGCGTGATGCTGCGCGTGGGCACCCCGAAGCGACGCGCCGTGAGGGCGTGGCCCAGCTCATGCAGGATGACACACAGAAACACCGCCAGGATGAGCCCCATCCCAGAGACCGCCGCGCCTACGCTCTGGCTTTGGACGTAGTAGTAGGCGAAAATGGCAGCGACGAGCAGCAGGAAGGTCCAGTGCAGGAAGATGCCAATTCCGGCAACGGACCCGATCTTGAGGGAGCGTTTCATGCGCCTACGGACGTTGGTCGGCAGAAGTGAGGGGATTGAACGATGTGCGTCCCCTCGTCGGTTCCTCTCATCGTCTCCCGGCGCCTTGTGCAAGACCGGCTGCGCCCCGCCCCGGTTAGGCCTCGGAGGAGCGGAGCAGCCACCAGCCGAGCAGGGCAAGCAGGGCCGCGATGAGGGCGAGAGTCACGACCGGGCGGCGGCGGAGGGCGGCTCGGAGGGGTGGGGCCGGCGTCACTTCCACGCCCCGAAACGGCAGGAGCCGCCCCAGCATGCCCGGCTGCGCGCCGGCGCCGATGCGCGCAATGCGGGTGCCCTGCAGGCGCACCTCGGCCGTGATGCCCGAAAGCTCCAATGCCTCGTGGACGCGGGCCGTGGTGCGGGCCTGGTGGTGGGCGAACGGGCCGGACGACAACAGGCGACGCCCTGCCCGCAGGCTTGGCAGGTCCACCACCAGCCGATCGCCCGTGCCCCGAATGTCGATGGCTTCTCCGTCAACAGCGAGGCGAAGGTCGGCGAGAACTTCGAGGGGCAAGGGCATAGGGGCGACAGACGTCCACGAGAAGACAGAAGCGGAAGGGACCCGCGAAGGCCCCCGCGACGAAAAGCGGGCGAACGAACGGCGCTGCACGCCCGCAGGGGTTGTTTTGATCCCGGGCGCCGTCGGGAGTGCCGGCGACGAGGCCAATGGCAGGCCATCGAGCCCGCTCGCAACTCAACGCGCAACTCAAAACGGATGCTTAGAAACGGAACCGCAGGGCGCCGCCTCTCCGTGGCCGAGAGGCAACTTCCCTGCGGGACTCACCGTTGTGACAACAGAAGCGCGGAGGTCACGACTCCTTGGTGCGGATTTTCAACGTGCCGTCCATTTTCCAGTGGGCCCGGCTGGCGTCCTCTCCAACCTTGCTCGGCACATAAAGGTCGAAGTCCTCAAACTCGTAGGTGATCTGGGCGCCACGGCCCGTCAGTTTATCGTAGAGCGCGATGGCCAACTCCGGCCACGTTTGCGTTTCGTTGAGTTCAGCCATGGGTGCGGGGTCTCGTGTTAGAAAGAAAAAAGAAGTGTGCGGAGCCAGGTCACTGATGACCTGAGATGCACTCCTATGGAAGGCAAGAGAACACGTGGAGTTTCCGGGCCTTCTTGAAACGTTCTCTCGATACTCTCCGGCCGCGCCCCATTCCAGCCGGGGCCTATGGAATTTCTTCTCGCGCTTCCCGTAGGAGACTGTGTTTACGGACTTGCCCTGTGTGCGTGCGCACGACCCTACGTCGAATCGGCGCGGGAGCACCCAGCGCCGCACGCGTCCGCACACGGTGTTGCCACTCTGCAGATGACTTTTTCGCATCTATGTCTTCTACCACATCGACTGTGCTGGTGACAGGGGCGACCGGATACGTCGGCGGCCGCCTGGTGCCTTGCTTATTGGACGAGGGATACACCGTCCGTTGCTTCGTGCGGAGTGCCGACCGCCTGGAGGCGCAGCCCTGGAGCGACGAGGTGGAGGTCGCGGTGGGAGACGCCCTGGAGGCAGAGACAGTGCCTCCCGCCATGAAGGACGTAGATGCGGTGTACTATCTCATTCACTCCCTGGGCTCCGGGGAGGATGCATTTGAAGAGCGCGACCGCCGCGCCGCCACCAATGTGCGCACCGCCGCGGAGGAGGCGGGCGTGGAGCGCATCGTGTACCTGGGCGGGATGCGCCCCAAGGGCGAGCGGCAGTCGAAGCACCTGCAGAGCCGCATCGAGACGGGACACGTGCTGCGTGAGGGGTCCGTGCCGGTCACGGAGTTTCGGGCGGCGCAGATTGTGGGATCGGGCAGCCTCTCCTTCGAGCTGGTGCGGTATCTCACCGAGCGGGTCCCTGTCATGATCTGCCCCCGCTGGGTGCGGACGCCCACCCAGCCCATCGCCATCCGCAACGTGCTGCAGTACCTGGTGGCCGCCCTCGACCAGCCGCGGAGTGCCGGAGAGATTGTCGAGATTGGCGGGGCGGACGTGCTCACGTACGCGGAAATGTTCAAAATCTATTCGGCCGTGCGGGGCCTGCGCCGGTGGGTCGTGAACGTGCCATTTCTCACACCGCGCCTCTCGTCCCACTGGGTGGGCCTCGTGACGCCCATTTCCAACCGCATCGCCCGCCCACTCATCGAGGGGCTCGACAATGAGGTGGTGGTGGACGACCCCACGAAGGCGCAGTCGTTGTTTCCCAACATCGAGCCCATTGCGTTCGAGGCGGCCGTGCGGCTTGCCCTGCGGCACGCGCAGTCCGGCGCCATTCCCACCGTTTGGAACAG
Organism: uncultured Bacteroidota bacterium; assembly: GCA_913056185.1. Taxonomy (GTDB): domain Bacteria; phylum Bacteroidota; class Rhodothermia; order Rhodothermales; family Salinibacteraceae; genus Salinibacter. The sequence continues at coordinate 5,461 of CAJXLV010000050.1, read as the reverse complement.
CGCCGTCTCGTCGGCTCCCGACGCGGCTCCCACCACCCGCCTGGAGCTCACCGAAGGCCTTTACCGCGAGGAGCGGAGCCGAGCGGTGGCGGCGTCTCCCGCGGCCGTCTTTTCTGTACTTGAGCAGCTGGGCGGCCGCACCGGGTGGCTCTACGGGGACGCCCTGTGGCGCCTGCGCGGCTGGGTCGATCAGCTTGTGGGCGGGGTGGGCTTCCGCCGCGGGCGGCGCGACCCGGAGACGATGCGCGTGGGCGACGCGGTGGACTTCTGGCGCGTGGAGGCGCGGGAGGCCAACCGCCTCTTGCGCCTCCGTGCCGAGATGCAGCTCCCCGGCCGCGCCTGGCTGCAGTATGAGGTGCACCCCCACCCTCAGGACGCGGCGCGCACCCGAGTCACCCAAACCGTCTTCTTTGAGCCGAAGGGCCTGACCGGTACGCTCTACTGGTCGCTGGTGCGCCGGCTCCATGGCCCCCTGTTTGCCGGGCAGTTGCGTGCACTGGCGAGGCGGGCTGAGCGGCGCGGCGCCCCGCAGGACGGCTCGTCCGCCGCCCCGGGCGCGCCCCGCCTCCACACGTCCGCATAGCCGCTCGTTCGGCGAGCACATGGCCGCGCGTCTGAGGGGCGCCGCGCGTCAGTTGAGGTGCCAGATGGCCGCGTTGAGCGCCAGGGCGTACGTCACCCACGCCAGGTACGGCACCAGCAACCATCCCGCCGCGGAGCGCACCCGAAAAAAGCGCTCCAAGGTCCCTGCAAGGGCGATCCATAACCCGACAATCACGACAAGCCCCAGTGCAGGCGAGCGCGCCCCGAAAAAGGCAAACGACCACGCGGCATTCAGGCCCAGCTGTGCCCCAAAGGCCCACAGCGCCCTGCCCGCACGCGCATCGCGTCCCCGCCGCCGCCACACCAAGAACGCCGCCACCCCCATCAGGGCATAGAGGAGCGTCCAGGTCGGCCCAAAGACCCAGCCGGGCGGCGTGAAGCCTGGCTTGGTGAGCGTGGGGTACCACGTTGTCACCGACGTCTGGGTCGCCCAGCCCGCCAGCAGCCCTACGGCCTCGCAGAGCACAATGGCGGAAAGGGCCTGCCCGATGTACAGCGCCGACTTGGGCCCGTTGTCTCTCATCATGGCGGATCACAACAATTGGAAGAGTCCTCGTCTGCCTCACGCGCGAGCACGGTGTCCGTTCACCGCGGCCTCGAATACGGCCTCGAATACGGCCCCAAATACCTGTGCCGGACGCGGTCTGCGGGCCGCTCTGCGGCCGTGCGCACCGGCGTGCCCAGGAAGCAGTCTTCCGTCCAGGAGGGATCCGGACCTTCTCGTCTCTCGCTCCCGGAATTTTTCCACCCCGGCTCGCCCGTCCCCGGGACAGTTTCCCCGGCGCGCTCCGAACCTGTACCCACACGCGATCACTGCGGAGTGCGCAGGGCATGGGCACACTGGAGAATGACGAAGCCTCCCCTCAAATTTCTGTTCCTGTAGACCGCAGCGGAGGGACACGTTCCTGCCCCGTCGCACGATTGCTTCGCTCTGTTCCGGCCCCACGCGATATGCACCTTCGCCCTCACGCGTCTTTCTTCTGGCACGTGCGGATCGCTGCCGGGGGGCTGTTGCTTGTGCTGGCCGTCGCTGGACGGGCGGCGCAGGCCCGCACTGCCGCAGCATGGCCCCCGGCCCCGCCCGATACAACCGCTCCTGAGCTCGGCCTCGGCGGATTTGTCCTCGATGAAACCTTCTCGGTGGTGGGCGGCGCCTTTTACAGTGCGTTTTACAATGCCTGGACCGAGCCCGACGAGGCCGCGCTCTATACCGTTCGGGTGCGCGAGGAACCCACGCACCAGTTTGGGGCGCACGTGAGGGTGGACGTGGACGATACGACGATCTTTCAGACGTTCCTCCGCCCCAACGCGCGGCGGACGGCCCAGGCCGCACGGCAGGCCGCCCGTCGTACTCGGTTTTACGTGAAAGAAGTCTACGAGCCGCGGGAGGTGTACTGATTCGATGGTGCCGATCCCCTGCCGCGACTGCCCCTCCGCAACGACTGCCTTTAGAGACGATGCATCGTGTCATGAAACCTCACCTACTGCTTGCTGGAAGCGTCGTACTCGCGCTTCTGCTTCTGCCCCCTTCGGCGCAGGCCCAGGACCTGCTGTACGAACCCCGGATTCCGGCCTTCGGCGGCTCGGGCGTCAACACCAGCTTCCTCTTCCAGTCCGCCAACGCGCAAAATCCCTACGACGGCAGCCGCAGCTTCGGCTTTCGCGACGACCCGCTCCAAGATTTTGAGCAGCAGCTCCAGCGACGGGTGCTCGATCAGATTTCCCGGCAGGTTATCGAGCAGCGCTTTGGGGACATCGACCTGACCCAGGAGGGCACCTTCAACTTCGATCAGTTTACGGTGGACGTGACGCCGGGCCCGAGCGGCATCTCCATTCGCGTCTTCAATAAGCAAACCGGCGAGAGCAGCACCATCGAAGTCCCCCGCTTCTGAGACGCCCTCCGCCTCGCCTCTTCACCGGACACGTTTTGCGGACAAAGTTTGCTTCCAGATGTCCCAGCGACGCTTCTTCCTCCTCGGCCTTGCCTGGGCGTGCGCCGTGCTCTTAACAAGCGGGTGCGCGTCGGTGGACCACGCCTTCGAGACGAAAGAGGCGCACCCCGGTCTGCAGAGCACCGCCCATTCCTCGCTGGCGAACCTGCCCGCCCCAGACAACAAGATCGTGACGGCCGTCTACCAGTTCCGCGACCAGACTGGCCAGTACAAGGCCAAGGAGCGCGGCTCCAGCTTCTCGCGAGCGGTCACGCAGGGCGGCACGTCCATTTTGGTCAAGGCGCTGAGGGACTCGGACTGGTTTCGCCCCATTGAGCGCAAGGGGCTCTCCAACCTGGTGCGCGAGCGGGACATCGTCCGCTCGATCCGGCAGCAGTACCAGGGCGACCAGGCCGAACGGCTCTCGCCCCTCCTCTACGCCGGGGTGATCCTGGAGGGCGGCATCATCGGGTACGACACGAACGTGATCAGCGGCGGGGGCGGCGTCCGGCTCGCGGCGATTGGCGGCTCTGGGGAGTACCGGCAGGACCAGGTGACCGTGTACCTGCGCGCCGTATCGACCCAAACGGGCGAGGTGCTAAAGACGGTGCACACGACGAAGACGATTCTCTCGCAGAAGCTGGACGGCGGGGCCTTCCGCTACGTCGACGCGGACCTGCTGCTGGAGACGGAGGCGGGCATCTCGTACAACGAGCCGACGACGATGGCCGTGACCGAGGCGATCGACGCGTCGGTACGGGCGCTGATCGTGGAGGGCTTGAAGGCCGGGATTTGGGGCGGGCGCCAGGACCCGGCGACCCGCGACTCGCTCATCCAGCGCTACGAGCAGCAAAAGAAGCGGGCCGCCCGCCGAGACTACTTCGACCGGCTCTTGCAGCCGGACAACCGGCCGGGACTCGGGATTGAGATTGGCGGCGGCGGGCTGCTGTACCAGGGCGACTACCAGGACCCACAGGCTCACCCGTCGGTGTTGGTGGCCCTGCGTACCTCCGTGGCGCCGCGCTGGGCGCTGGGGGTGGAGGGTACGCTGGGGCGTCTGAATGCGGCCGCGAATCGATTCGAGATCACGTCGCTTTCCACGGACCTCCAGCTCACATACTACTTCGTGCCGCGGGCGCGGGTCACGCCATTCCTGCGGGCCCGTACGGGCGTAATCACGGACCTCGACACCGAGCCCTATACCTTCGGAGAGACGGCCTTTCTGCAGGGCGGGGCGAGCGTGGGGCTGGAGTACATGGCAACCCGACGGCTGGGCCTCAGCGCGTCGATTGGTGCCCGGTACGCGGCCGACGACGCCCTGGACGGAGCCACCGTCGGCTCTTACCACGACAGCATCTGGCAGGCGAACCTCGGCCTGACCTACTACGGGCTCTTCTGACGATCAGTGACTCCAATCTCCGACCGCGATTCACAAGTGTGAGTTTCACCATGGACTGTGCCTTCCCCAAGAGAGACCGCGGACAGCGGACGGCAGACCGCCGCTTTTTGGCCGTCCGCCGACTGCCATCCGCGGTCCTCACAGCAGATAGCATCGCCCTCGACGTGCAGCTGACAGATTTGAACCTGAATACGACTGAATCCTCGAAAGGAGACCGAACGACGAGCCGCAGGCTGCGGAGGACGGGCCGCCGGCACGAGGGGCGTTCCCTCGGCGATGCCGGCCGCCGGTCGTGCGGAGTCTGTCGTCCGCTCCTCTCGGGCAACAGAGCGTTGCTCAGAGGCGCTGACAGGGTCCAACAAAAAACGACGCTCGCGGGACTCTGCTCCCAAAGCGGGAGCAGCCTGGACCCCACGAGCGCCGCAGCACCCTCACGATTGTGAAGGCACTGCCCTCCACAATCTCATGGGTGCTGCGATGTTCCGGCCGCCGGCCCCTCGGGGGTCGGTGCCGGACACCTCTAACGCAGTTTCATTCTCTTGAACGCAACCACTACCTAAACCCATGAGACAGCTTCTCAAGATCACGCTCGCTCTGGCACTCCTTCCTGCTCTCGTGAGCAGCACCGCCTTTGGACAGAACCGCGTGAACACCGAACAGCACGACGGATCGACCGCGGATATCAAGCAGACGGCCTCCAACGGAAAAAATATTGTGAGGGGGCTGGATGGGGGGTCGATAACCACCAACCTAAATGCCCTAACTCAGAGCCCCGAAAGCTTTCTGAAAGTTCGACAGAAGGTAAAGGGAGGCGATGATATTCGCCACCTTTTGAAGGGCGAACAGTTGGGTAACGGCGGCCACGAGATGGGTCTTCGACAAACTGGTAAGTCCGGACAGTACGCTAAGTTGAACCAGAAAGGGGGAACCGGCAACGTCATCTATCTTCGCCAGGAGACAAATTCAAAAAACGCACACGGGAACAGGGCTTCAATTGTTCAAAATGGGGGCGACAAAGTGCGGGGTACGAAAGGCAGACACACCAGTGTCGAATTTCCGAAGTCGGACTCTAAGCCCGCGCGGCAAACAGGAAAAAACAATCACCTGGAGGTTTACCAGCGTGGTGGACACAATGCCCTGATTCCCCAGCAAATTGGAAACGGAAACAAGCTCCGCCTGAACCAAAAGCGTAGCTCCTACGCGGAGGTTCTTCAAGACGGAAATAGAAATACCGTGGCGGAGAAAAAGGGGGGAAGTGGAACTTTTCAGTCCAAAAATGCCCGTCTGTATGTCCAGCAAACGGGCAACAGAAACAGCGTTTTTGGTAAGCAGACTGCTTCCTCGCGCAATTTTGCCAGCCTTGTACAGAACGGCAACAACAACTCAATGAGTCTGGTCCAGAAGTGAGCAAAGCAGAACAGTTGGACGGATCTCTGCACCGGGGCATCGAGCCCCGGTGCAACCCTGTGGGGTAGTTCAACCGGCAGAACCCCTGGCAGTACCCCAGGACGGTGGCGGTTCGAGTCCG
>CAJXLV010000049.1 GCA_913056185.1 uncultured Bacteroidota bacterium | reverse complement strand
CGCCGCAAGAAGGCGATTTTAACAGGGATGTTGTCCTACAGGACCTTCGAAGGGGGTTTAAGAAAAATAATTACGACTACGACATTCCATCCCCTGAGACTGCACGTACAAATCTTGGCGTTTGCACTCTCCAAGCCCTAAAGAAAACTGAGATTCGGCCGAAAGAGAGTGTAGAATTTAAATACGTCCGTGCCAGTAAACGAGAGTATGAAATGATCAATGATTGGCGCCCCATCCTTAATGAGCACTATGGATTTCGGGGATTCGCCCAACTTGTGATCCACAGGAAGCGGGACAAAGAGCACGGGGATAAGGGCTACATCCCGATCCCCGCCGACTCAGTTCGTCCTGCCTTCGGCCTAAAGCCCCAAAAGAGCGGGAAACAGCTTGGTGCCCTGCCTTTCCTATGGGCATACAAGGCGTTTGTAGACGAGGAATTTGAGTGGAGCAGCTACAAGGACGGGCGGTGCAGGAGAATAATTAACCACGGCACGCCCGACGAAATAATGGATGAGGCCCAAAGGTTTTACCACGATCGTCGCGGGCATACCGTGATCAACTTCATGAAGGGTGACGTGTCCACACCAACGGAAAATGCCTATCGGACGCAGTGCTTTGATTCCCTCGACGAAAACCGACGAACGGCTGATGATGCAACGATAGCGCCCCCTCGTGAATCTCAGCGAATTATTAAGTACCTCAACAGGCTTGGCCGACAAGCCACGTCGGGAAAATCGATCTTCGACACCCTTGCGGAAAAGGGCAATGTGCAACAGGCGGTTGATACGCTTCTCGACGCCGCTGACAAGAACGCTGAGATGTACAATGAGGGCATTCGGCAATCCATTCGTCAGCTACGACGGTTCGAAGACCTTCCGTATCTCTTGTATCAAGCGGGGGATACGACGCCACGACCTACACCGAAAGGCGGAAACCATCTCGTTGGCGTAGACTCACGGGCCATCCCTCCCCTACTCGGAGACCGTCACGTAGCCCTCGATTTGTCGAAGGCGCAATTGGCTATGTTTCTCAGATTCATGGACGATGTGAACCATGATATGCCGGAAACTCAAGGCGCCTTGGAGAAGCACATGGCCCCCTCAAATGACTACGACCTTTGGCAGTCACTCGGAGAGAAGTTGGATATTGGTTTTCGACGTGCCAGTGAACCGAACGAAGCCAAGATCTACGCGGTCAAGCGAGCAATCTATTCGGCTGTATACGGAGCCACCAAAGACACAATTCGATGGGTTGCAAGTTGCGAAATCTGCCAACGCACTCACCGTGGATTTCCGAACGGAGAACAGATTGATGGACTGTTCGAGCACGAGGTACTTTCGGAGGTCCTTGAGGCTCGTAGGAAAGCATTCCGTCACATCAAGGACGATGGAGGGGTCGAAGACGCGTTTGGGCGCCGATTGCCACTTGAGGAGTTCACGTCCGAAGACTCGAATTCGATAAAAGAACAGCCCGAGATTAGGACTGATGAGGACAACGAGCAATTCCCCCCGTCACTGCGTTCGCTGTTTGCATGCGCTATTCAGAGCTACGAGGTGAAAACGATGTGGCCGATTTTTGAGGCTGCAATTGAGGAACGAAAGGGCGACGGAAAGGACCGTTGGCGTGTCCTGCTCTACAAATATGATGAGGTGATTCTATGGTCCCGACACGAGCACCAAGTTCAGAAGTGGGCAGAGAAGGCAATCGGGCTCGTGCAGAAGCAGACGGAGCGGCTCGGAATCAAAACGAAACTCGACGTGGAGTACCCCGAGGGCCTGTTCGGGAAAAGTGGTACGTGAGGCAAGCGGAAGGGAGAGGCGCCCACGGCCGATTTCACACGATTACACACGATTACACCATTACACACGATTACACCATTACACACCGCATTACACGCTGATTGCACATAGGCCCCTCAAATGCCTCTACAGGCTACTCAAGGGATCTCATTGCCTCCCTACGATTCTGAAATGTTCCGCCGTGTGTGAAAAGTTGACTCCTGAAATCTCGGGGTTGTGACAGGGGATTGGTGCAGAACGACCCCCACCCCCTTCGCATAAAATCTACATCGACGAAATCATATAATACGAACATCATGCATCTTACTGAACGGTTTGTGATCTCAACGGAGAGACTACCGAAGCAGGAAGCTGCTACAGGGAGCGGCTAACGCTCCGAATCGGTTCGCTCCGTGACAAACCCCGACTCATTCGACAGACCTTGAATTACGGCACGTTCTACTGTGCAGTTATTGAGCAGTCGTTGAGCAGCCTCAGTTTCGAAAACACGCACCGATACAAAAAAGCCCCTCCTCTGTCGTGAGGAGGGGTAATAGAGCTGACGAGCGGACTCGAACCGCCAACCTGCGCATTACAAGTGCGCTGCTCTACCCGTTGAGCTACGTCAGCATGAATGCCTCCCCTCTACCCTCGGGTACAACCCCGTGGGCGCGGGAAATCCTCGTCGACAAGGACTGTGCGAAAGATGTGTGGTGTCCTCACGACGATCCCACGATGTTGTTCGCCACTTCACAGCGATTCTGATTTTGGGGGCGCACCGGACCGGCGCCAGTACCAGCGCGCGGCGGCGCCGATGGCGAGAAGCACCAACACAATGAGCACTCCGCGTCCGTAAAGCCGCAAGTACTGCACCACGAGGTCCCAATTTTCGCCAACAGCGTACCCGGCATAGCTGATGAGTCCTGTCCATACCAACGCACTCACCGTACACCACCAGGCCGTCCGGGCCGCCTCCATCCGAAACGCCCCCGCCGTAAGCGAAATCACCGAGCGCGCACCGCTCAGGAAACGATTGGCGGCAATGACGGCATAGCCATAATCGTGGAGCCACTGCTGCGCCCGCTCCACCCCCTCCCGTGGCAGCCACTGGAAGCGGTCGGAGGCAAAAACGGCGTGCCCCAGCCGCGCTCCCACGCCATACATCGTCATGAAGCCGAGCGCGCCCCCAATCGTGGAGAGGGCAATGACAAGGCCCAGGTGCAGCAGCCCAAGGCCTGCCATATATCCGGCAAACACCACCACCATGTCGCCCGGAATGGGGGGCAGCACGTTCTCGCCATATGCGACGATGAGCAGCGTGAGGTACGCCCACACGGCCGGGAGCGCCTTCATCCAGGCAAAAAAGTCGGACACCCCGTCAATCATGCTTGTGGGCACGGATGCTTGTGGGCACAGGCGGAAGAGACAGTGCATTTACAGAGACCGGAGCGTACAGACCGCTTGCGCCGCCACGCCCTCTTCTCGCCCCACGAAGCCCAGGCCTTCGGTAGTCGTGGCTTTTACAGAGACGTGTCCCGGAGCAAGACCAAGCACCTCTCCAATGCTGGTGCGCATGGCGTCCACATGGGGCCGCAGTTTGGGGCGCTCCAGCAGCACCGTTGCATCGACGTTGTGAGGGGAAAACCCCTCGGCGCGGATTGCCGTCACAACGTCGTGCAACAGCACCCGGCTGTCGGCCCCGGCCCACTCAGCGTCAGTGTCGGGAAAGTGCGCCCCGAGGTCGCCCAGCGCCGCCGCCCCCAGCAGCGCATCCGACACCGCGTGGAGCAGCACGTCGGCGTCGGAGTGGCCCGCCAGGCCCTTCTCGTGTGGAATCTCGACCCCCCCCAGCAGCAGCGGGCGGTCTTCGGTGAAGCGGTGAACGTCATACCCAAACCCAATGCGCATCGTGACGGTGAGGCGAGAGAGAAGGCCGTGAGGGCGAGGAGGGACATGCGGAGCCGAACAGGAACGCGGACGCCTGCGCCGCGGCATCATTCCGAGGACGTCCAGGAGTGGCGGTGGCGCGCAGGGTCTTCCTGCCACGTTGGCCACAGGCGCTGGGCCAGGGCCCAATCTTCGGGCGTCGTAATCTTGAAGTTGCGGCGGTGACCGCGCACGAGGTGGACCTCGTAGCCCGCCTGCTGCAACAGGCCCACATCGTCCGTCGCCGCGCCCGCCTGGGCCACCGCGCGTCGGTGCGCCGTTTCGAGCCATTCGCGCCGGGCCGCCTGTGGAGTCTGCATGCGGTACAGGCCTTCGCGGGGCACCGTCTCGCCCAGAGTCGCCTCGTCCCCACGGCGCAGCGTGTCCGCGACCGGCACCGCCAGGGAGGCCGCCCCCGCCGTTGCCGCCGACTGCACGACGGCCTGCACCTGCGCCGCAGACACGAACGGGCGTGCGGCATCGTGGACGAGCACAACCTTCACCGATGCGGGCACGGCACGGAGGGCATTGCGGACGGATGCCTGTCGGCTGTCGCCCCCCTCCACCACAGCCGTCAGCCCGTCCAAGCCCTGCGGGCGGAGGCGCCTCGCCACATCCGTCGTTTGCCCCGCAGGCGCCGCCACCACGAGATGCCCGACCCTCGGGTGCCGCTCAAACACGAGCAGCACCTGCGCCAGGAGGGGCGCTTCCCCCAACGTCCGAAACTGCTTGGGCGTGCCCCCCAGGCGCCGCCCACGGCCCGCGGCCGGCACCAGCACCGCCACTTCGTGGGGAGCAAGAGACACCTCCGAAGAGTGCATGGCCACAGCGCGAACGGGGAAACAGATGCGGAACGGAATCGACAACGGCTCGATGCCCCACTACTCGATAATCATCGCGTCGCCGAAGGCGTACAGGCTGTACTCCTCCTCGAACGCCTCCTCGTACGCCTCAAACAGAAAGTCGTACCCCGCAAACGCCGCTGCCATCATCATCACCGTGCTTTCCGGGCGGTGAAAGTTCGTAATCAGCCGCTCCACAATCTGAAAATCATACTCCGGGTAGACAAAGAGGTCCGTCCAGCTGTGGTCCGGCTTCAAGGACTTGTCCGCCGAGAGGCTCGATTCCAGCGTCCGCACCACAGTCGTACCACACGCCGTCACGGTGTTTTCGTCGGAGCGGAGGGCGCGGTTTACCGCCTCCGCTGTGGCGTCCGGAATGTAGTACTCCTCCGAATCTGTGCGGTGCTTAGAGAGATCTTCCACCCCCACAGGCTTAAACTTCCAGCGGCCAGCGTGCAGGGTGATCGGCACAATTTCCACGCCCTTCGCCTCCAACCGCTCGACCAAGTCTTCAGTAAAGTGCAGCCCTGCCTTGGGCGCAGCGACCGCGCCGCGCTCTTCGGCAAAAATCGTCTGGTACCGCTGCCGGTCCTCCTCCTCCACGTCGCGCTCGATGTATTCGGGAAGCGGCGTCTCCCCGAGGTCCCGGATCTTTTGGTAGAGGGCGGCATTGTCGCCGTCAAACGAAAGGCGGATGGTACGGCCCCGCGAGGTGGTGTTGTCAATCACTTCCGCGCTGAGGTCGTCATCAAAGTAGAGCTTGTTGCCGATGCGGATTTTTCGGGCGGGGTCGACTTCCACATCCCACAGCCGGCTTTCCGGGTTCAGTTCCCGGAGCAAAAATACCTCAATGTCAGCCCCTGTCTTCTTTTTCTGTCCGTAGAGGCGTGCCGGGTACACCTTTGTGTTGTTAACCACAAGCACGTCGCCCTCCGAGAAGAACGCGGGCAGGTCGTGGAACTGCCGGCTGTGGTCGAGGCGCTGTTCATCGCGCTGGACCACCATCAGGCGGCAGGCATCGCGCGGCTCCGCCGGGTATTCGGCAACAAGATGCTCAGGGATGTCGTAGCTAAACTCCGATCGTTTCATACGGTCGTCAGTCGGACAAAGAAGGAAAGGCGATGGGGACGTGTCCGCAGCGGGGGCTCCTAAAGGACACGAGCGTGTACGGACCTACATACCGGCCTGTGTCTTCTCTGGTTCACGCAGCTGCGGCCGTTCTGCAGGGAGGATGGGGGCAGCAGCCCGGGCGTTGGCCGCGTGGGGGCGGAGGGCCGCGTGGGGAGCATCAGGGAAGGCTGCTGTGGGGCGCAGCGCTCCCGCCGCACTCCCAGGCCGCGGGCGGCGGCTCCGGCTCTACGGCCTGGGGGTGGAGCACCGACGCGAGAAGCTCGATGGCGCGGTAGAGGCGGGGACCGGGGCGGTTGAAATAGGCGTTCCCGTCCAGCAGGGCGACCCGGCGGGTTTGGACGGCAGAGAGGGCGTCCCATCCGGGGCGGTCGGTCAGATAGTGCAGATCGCGCCGCGTTTCCTCGACCGAAAAGCCGCAGGGCATGAGCGCGAGCACGTCGGGGTCGGCCTCTTGCAGGGCCGCCCACTCCACCGGCTCAGTAGGCGCGCCAGCGGTGCCGAGTACGGGGCGCCCTCCGGCCATCTCCACGACATCGGGCATCCAGTGGCCCGCCACCATCAGCGGCTCCAGCCACTCGATGCACGCCACGGACGGCAGCGCGTGGGGGTTGGTGGAGCGGTCCACCCCAATCTGGTCCCGGAGCACGCGAAGGCCGGTCTCCAGGTTGGCAATTACCTCCATGGCCGCGTCGAGCGCCTCCAGGGCCCGGGCGAGGCGCAGCGCCTCGTCGAGCACCCCTTTCAGCGTCTGCGGCTGCAGGGAGACCACCGTCGGCGCCGCGCCCGTCCAGTCGCCAAGCCGCGCCTCCAGCTCCGGCAGGCTCACCGCACACACCTCGCACTGGTCCTGCGTAACGATGAGGTCGGGCTCCAGCGCCTTCAGGCGCTCGAGATCGACCTCGTACAGGCTGAGGCCCTGCTGCAACTGCGCCTGGACCGCGTCGTCGATGGCCGCCGAGTCGCCCTCCGCAGCGTAGGTCGCCTCCGTCACGACCGGGACATCCTGAACGCGGTCCGGGGAGTCGCACTCGTGCGAGCGTCCCACGAGGGCGTCCGCGCGCCCAAAGACACTGATCCATTCGGTGGCGGCCGGCAGGAGAGAGACAATGCGCATGGTGGGCAGGGACAGTCGTTTCCGTGCGAAGGCGTACGCAACGTTCGCCGCTCCCCGCCCGGGACGAAGTTACCGGATTGGCGGGCGGCGGGTGTGGATGTCGGTCTGTTGCTGCACCGCGTGGGCGAGGCGGAGGGCCTTGTGGTCCTCGTACAACGGCGCCACAAAGCTAATGCTACCGGGCTGGCGGCGCGCCGCGGGCCCGTCCTCAACGGGGCGCAGGGCATTGGGAAGACAGACGCACGGGTGCCCGGTAAGGTTCGTGATGCCGAGGGTGTCGCCGCCGAAGCTGGGGCTTGCCAGCACGTCGAGGTCCTGCAGGACGGCGTGCGCCTGCTCCATCAGGTCCACGCGCAGGCGGTCCATCTGCACGTGCTCCACAGCCGGCACAAACCGGGCGGAGCGGAAGACATTGGGCCAGGTGTTTTCGCCCTGGCGCACGAGCGTGTCGATCTCATCGGAGCGCGTGAGCGCATCAAACGCCGCGGCGGCCTCCACGTCGAGCGTTTTGAGCAGCGCCCCCACCGGGAGGTCGGTCCCCCACTCTACCGGCACCAGCTCCGCCCCGAGGGTTTGGAGCACATCGAGGGTGTTTTGGTCGGCGGCCTGGTTCTCGTAGTCTTCTTCGAAGGCGCCCTGGAGCACGCCCACGCGGAACGTGTCCACCGGCTCGTCGGCCGCAAAGGGGAACGGGGCGTCCACCGAGGCGGGGTCTTGCGGGTCGGCCCCGCGGAGGGCGTCGTAGACGAGGGCACAGTCGAGGGCAGACCGGGCGATGGGCCCGAGCTTGTCGAGGGTCCAGGAGAGGGCCATGGCGCCGTGGCGGCTGACGGCCCCGAACGTGGGGCGGTGCCCCGTGACGCCGCAGCGCGTGGAGGGCGACACGATGGAGCCGAGCGTCTCGGAGCCGAGGGCGAAGGGCACGCAGCCCGCCGAGACGGCCGCGGCCGACCCTGCCGAGGACCCGCTGGAGCCCTGATCGAGATTCCAGGGGTTTTTGGTTGTGGCGTCGTACCAGACATCGCCCCAGGCCAGCGCGCCGAGCGACAGCTTCGCGACAAGGACAGCCCCGGCATCGTCGAGCCGTTGGATCACCGTCGCGGTGTCGTCGAGTTCCTGGGTCTGGTACGGCGTGGCGCCCCAGGTGGTGGGGTAGTCCTCCACGGCCAGGAGGTCTTTGGCCCCGTACGGAATGCCGTGGAGGGGCCCGCGCAAGGTGCCGGCGTCCAGTTCCCGGTCGGCCTGGCGGGCCGCCTCCAGGGCGCGCGCCTCGGTATAAGTGATCACGGCATTAAGGGCCTCGTCGTAACGGCGCAGTCGCTGCAGGCACAGCTCTGTGAGCTCCACGCTCGTCACCTTCCGCGCCCGCAGCAGGTGGGCCAGCTCCGCGATGGACGCGAACGCCAGGTCGTCGTCCTGGGCGGGACGATCCCCCGTCGGGAGCGGCACGTCGGCCCCGTCCTGGGCGGGCGGCACCGTGGGCATCTCGGCCCCGCCGCGGCGCGGATCAAAGACGGTGGCGGGCGCGCGGGCGTTCGGGAGATCGTGGGCCCGCAGGGCCTTGTACTGCTGCAGGTGTTCGTTGAGGGTTTCGACCAGCAGCGCCCGCTCCTCGGGCGCAAACGAAAGCCCCACGATGGTCTCGGCCGCGGCTACGTGATCGGGGGTAATGGGCGAGGCCTCCGCCCCATCCTCCTCGGCCACCTGGGCGTAGAGGGCGCCGGGGAAGAGGCCGGTGAGCCCGACGCTGGAGCAGGCGTGTACAAACTGACGACGGTCCATGGCGGGCGAGGCAGAAAAAGGGATCGTGGGCACGAATCGCAACTCCGACTGGGCCCCGACAGGCAGGGCCCGGCGTCGGCGCAGCGCTACTCTTGTTCGGCGGTATGCTGCTTGGTGGAAGCAAAGGAGATGCGGGGCCAGTCCTCCATGGTCCGCTCCAGCCGAAACTCGCTGAGCGCCAGGTAGGCCAGGTCACCGTCGGCGTCGCGGAAGAGGCTATCCATATTCTGGGCTTCGAACGCTTCCAGGTCTTCGGCCGGCCCGTCGACCCAGCGACAGCAGGTGTAAGGCACGCCCGTGAGATGGGCATCCACGTTGTACTCATCGTCCAGCCGATCAAGCGTCACGTCAAACTGCAGCTCCCCCACCGCCCCGAGGATGTAGTCGTTGCCGCGCAACGGCCGGAAGGCCTGAATGGCCCCCTCCTCGCTCAATTGTTGAAGGCCTTTCCCTAAATGCTTGGCGCGGAAGGGATCATCGAGACGCACCTTGCGGAAATGCTCCGGGGCAAAGCTGGGCACGCCCGTAAAGTGAAGCGGCTCCTCCTGCGAGAAGCTGTCTCCAATCTTGACGCGGCCGTGGCTCATGATGCCGATGATATCGCCAGGATAGGCCGTGTCGACCCCCTCCCGATCCTGCGCCATGAACGTAGTGGCATTGTTCAGGCGCATGGTCTGGCCGCTGCGGTGATGGATCACCTCCATGCCCTTCTCGAACGTGCCGGAGCAGACCCGCACGAACGCCATGCGATCGTGGTGCTTCGGGTCCATGTTGGCCTGAATCTTGAAGGCCACGCCCGTAAACTCGTCCTCGTAGGGCGAGACGGTGCGGGTGACGGTGGGGCGGGGCTGGGGCGGCGGGGCAATCTCGACGAACGTGTCGAACATGTCGCCCACCCCAAAATTGCTGAGCGCACTGCCAAAAAAGACCGGCGTCTGCTGTCCGGCCAGGTAGGCTTCCAGGTCCAATTCGTCCCCCGCTTCCCGAACGAGTTCCACGTCGAAGCGCAGGTCATCGGCCTGGTCGCCCAGGACGTCGTCGAGCTGCGGATCGTCGAGATCGGCAATGGGCAGGCGCTCGTGCTCCCCCTCCATGTCCGCGTGCGAGAAGAGGTGCAGCTCGTCGCGGTACAGGTTGAACGTGCCCCGGAACCGATTGCCCATCCCGATGGGCCAGGACAGCGGCACCGTGTCCAGGTCCAGCGTCTGCTCGATGTCCTCCAGGATGTCGAGCGGCGGCAGGCCGTGCCGGTCCATCTTGTTGACGAAGGTGATGATGGGGGTGTCCTGCATTCGGCATACCTCCATCAGCTTCTCCGTCTGCTGCTCCACGCCGCTGGCATTGTCGAGCACCATAATCACGCTGTCCACCGCCGTGAGCACGCGGTACGTGTCCTCCGAAAAGTCGCGGTGGCCCGGCGTGTCCAACAGGTTCAACTCAAAGCCGCGATAGGCAAACTTCATGACCGAGGAGGTCACGCTGATGCCGCGCTCTTTCTCCATGGTCATCCAGTCACTCATCGCAAAGCGATCGGCCTTGCGGGCCTTAATTTCGCCCGCCTCGTGAATGGCCCCGCCCTTCAGCAGCAGCTTCTCGGTCAGGGTGGTTTTTCCCGCGTCCGGGTGGCTGATGATGGCGAACGTGCGGCGGTGCTCAATTTCGTCTTGGAGCGCCGGGTTGACGTCCTCGGGCGGCGCGGTCGCAGGTTCGGACATAGGAGGAGAGGCACTCACAGTAGTGGGCGGCAGGGGCTTGGGCAAAGAGCGTGGACGGATGGAGACAAGAACCGGGGCCGGCGTACGTGCTGACAAGTACATACCAGTACGTCTCGACTTGGTTTGCGCCTCCTCCTGTCCGGTGCAGTTTCCAACAATCATTCACTGCCGACGATGCCCCGGACGGAAGTTTTCGGACCCCGGGAGCCGAAGCCTCCCGACACAAGTGTACGCGAAGCTCCTGTAGACGACGGCCCGCTCGCCGTTGCACTTTGGGAATGCGCTTGACGGCCCGCGTGGCGGCGTCCTTGTCCGTCCACAGAGGTTCGAGGCCCCCGTTTACGCTTACGTGCTCATGACTTCGCTCTCTACCGCCGGTCCTTCCTCCCTCCGCACTACGGCTCGGGCGCTGCTTCGCAAAGACGCCGGGCCGTGGATTTCCGCGTACATGCCGGTCCGGCGGCCCTGGAACGAGATGCCGACCAACCGTGCGCAGTTGCGACGGGTGCTGGAGGAGGCGCGCTCGCAGGCCGCGGTGGCCCCGCTCTCCGAGTCTGAGGTGGAGCCGCTGGTCGAGCCGGCCCGGGCCCTCCAAGACGCGCCGGCATTCTGGGACGAGGACTTCTCCGGACTGGCGCTCTTTTTGTCACCGGACACGCGCCTGGCGCTGCGCCTGCCGTTTGCGCCGGCCGCCACGACGGTGGTAGACCAGCTTGTGCACGTGCGCCCGCTGTGGCGTCACCTCTCTCCCGATGGGACCTTCTTCGTGCTGGGCCTGTCGGCAGGTGGCACGGAGCTTTTTCGCGCCTCGCGGCACCATATCGAGACGGTGCCGCTGGAAGAGGGCCCGGCCACACTCGATGAGGTGCTTCAGTTCGACGAGCACATCTCCTCTTTGCGCTACCACACCAAGACCTCTCCGGGCTCGGCCAAGGGCGGGCGCCGTTCGGCCCTCTTCTACGGCCACGAGGACGCGGGGGACCGCCGCTACGTGAAGGAGGGGATTCTGCGCTTTTTCCGGGCGCTGGACAATGCGGTGCGCGATGTCGTGGAGGCGGTGCGTCCCATGCCGCCCCTTGTGCTGGCCGGCGTTGAGCAGCTGCGGGGGTTGTACCGCCACGTCAATCGGTACGCGCACCTGCTGGAGGCGGCTGTGGAGACGTCGGTTATTGCGCCAGAGTCGCGCACCTGGGATGCCGATGCGCTCCACCAGGAGGCATGGTCGGTCGTTCGGCCCCGCCTGGAGCAGGCCCTGGAGGACGCCCGCACGCGCTTCCACGCCCGCCCGGAGCAGACAGCCGCCAATCCCGGCGCGGCGCTCCTTGCGGCTGTGGGCGGCCGGGTGGACACGCTCTTCGTCGCCGAAGTGCCGGAGGCCTGGGGCGTCTTGCACGAGGACCGCCACAGCCTTGCGCTGCACGACCAACGCACGGCCGGCGACATCGAGTTTCTGAACGCCGCTGCGGTGCGCACCCTTCGTGCCGACGGCACTGTGTACGTCACGAACGGGGATGCGGTGCCCGGCGACGGATCGGTCGCCGCCCTCCTCCGCTATTAGCCCTTTTGTCCCCCGTCGTACTTCCTTTCATTTCAATTCCCATTCCTCCCATGGCTACTCTCTCCCCCATTCGCTCTCGCCGCAGTCCGTTCGACCTGAGTAGCGACTTCCGGCGCATGCTCGATTCTGTCTTTTCGCTGACCCAGGATGTGGACGGCGAAGAGGAGACGATGCCGCCGGCCGTCTGGGCCCCGCGCCTGGACCTGACCGAAACCGATGCGGCCTACCACCTGGAAATGGACCTTCCAGGGCTCCAGAAAAGCGACATCACGGTTCGCATGGACGACCACCGGCTCCTGGTCAGTGGCGAACGACACGAGGCTTCGACGCAGGCGGAAGAAGACAGCATTCACAGCGAGCGCTACTTCGGCTCGTTCTACCGCTCGGTGCGCCTGCCAACTGCGGTGGAGGCCGATCACATTGATGCGCACTTCGAAAACGGCGTATTGAAGATTGACCTTCCGAAGGTTGAGACCAGTCGCCCAAAGCGGATCGAGATTACCTGACGGCCTGGCCGCTGCCCCCCCGCTGCTTTTCCGTATCATCCCCCGACACGAGTCTCATGACAATGCGCAAACAAGACAAGACCCTCCGCACACACGTGCTGGACGAGTTGGACTGGACCTCAAGCATCGACGCGGACGACATCGGCGTGGCCGTATCGGATGGCGTGGCCACCCTCACCGGGCACGTCTCCAGCTTCGCGCAGAAGCGCAGCGCGGAGCGGGCCGCCTTCCGCGTCGCGGGCGTCCGCGGTGTGGCGAACGACCTGGAGGTGCGACTGCCCGATGAGTTTGAGCGCTCAGACACCGACATTACCAAGGCCGCCGTCCGGGCCATCAACTGGCACACGCAGCTCCCCGCAAAGGACATTGACGTGTCCGTGGACAACGGGTGGGTGACGCTGGCCGGCACCGTCCACTGGAACTACCAGCGCAAGCGGGCCGAGCAGGCCGTTCGGTTTCTGACGGGCGTCCGGGGCGTGAGCAATAAGATCAGTGTACGGGCCCGGCCCATCCCCAGCGACGTCCGGTCGCGCATCCGAACTGCATTGGAGCGGCAAGCCGGGCAAGAGGCCGATCGCCTCAATATTGCGGTAGAGGACGGCACCGTCACGCTCACGGGCCGTGTGCAGTCGCGCGCCGAGCGCGATGATGTGGAGAAGGCCGTCTGGTCGGCCCCGGGAGTTACCACTGTGCGGAACCGTCTGAAGGTGGAGTCGGAGGCCTTTGCCTATTGAGCCTCGGTGGCGCGGGGTACGGCCCGTGATGAAGGGCCCGTTGTGCCGCGCCGGAGCAGGGCCGTTCCCCCAACGCACAAAGCAGCGAAGCCGGCGGCGTATGGTTGGCGCAGTGCGTTCAACGAGGACAGCTGTAGCAAAGAGGCCCTGCGACGAATTCCCCAGGCACGAGCAAAGCACGCGAAGCACGGGCACGGGGCGCGACGCGTCACACCAACAGGACGGCCCCGATCGAGGCCCCCACAACAATCAGCACTCCGGGCACCACAGCCCGGCGCAGGCCGCGCGTGCCCGTGGCCGCCACAATGCCTGCCTTCAGCGCTGTGTTTGCGGCCGCGGCAATCACAATGGCGCGCGTGGCAGTGCGGGCCGGCACGTCGCCGCCCTCGTGAAGCCGCGCCACGGAGAGCGTAATGGCATCCACGTCCGCCAGGCCCGCCACCACGCTCGACAGGTAGATCCCCGTGTCGCCGAAGTACGACTGGGCCCAGTTTGACAGCACGAGGATAGCTGCGTACAGGACGCCGAAGGTGATGGCCGGGCCGAGACGAAACGGATTCTGCACCGTTTGGGGCTCATCGCGTCCCCCCCGTGGCTGCAGCCCGTAGAGGTATCCGCAATAGGCGAGGGCGGCGAGGCAGACCCCCAGGACCGGCCCCCATACCGTTGCGAGCAGCGACGGGCTGATGATCGCCACCTCCACGATCACCCGGACGAACATGATGGTCCACGCCAGCATGAGCGCCAGGGCAAACGACCACTCCAGGCCCTGGCTGTCGCGGCTCCGGGCCGCGACGCTAAGGGTCACCGCCGTGCTCGATGCCAGCCCACCCAGGAGCCCCGTCAGTCCAATGCCACGCCGCGGCCCCACGGCCTTGATGAGCACATACCCCAGGAAGCTGATCCCCGAGATGAGCACGACCATCAGCCACACGTTGTAGGGCACCAGCACGTCCAACGGCGGCGGGCCGTAGCTCTGCCGAGGGAGCAGAGGCAACACGATGACGGTAATCACCGCAAACGTGAGGGTTGCGTACACGTCTTCCGGGTCCAGTCTCCGCGCAAGCCGATGGGTGTGCCCCTTCAGCGAAAGCAGGACGGCCGTTCCCACCCCCAGCGCCGCCCCCAGCCGCAGGTACCCCCAGTAACAAAGCGCCCCTGTGAAAAACGCCACGAGCGCGGCCATCTCGGTCGTGAGGCCCGTGTCTTGCTCCCGCGACTGCCAGAAGTGTCCTGTGGCCAGTAGCGCCGCAATTGCAATAACAGTAGTCGCAAGCGGCCAAGACGCCCCCAGCTCGGCCGACGCGAGGGCCGATGCGGCCCCCAGGAGCGAAATGAGGGGGAAGGTGCGCGCTCCCGCAACGAGTTCTCCGCCCTTCCGGTCATGGTCTCCACGGTACGCGTACTCTCGCTGCAGTCCCATGAACAGCCCCAGGACAAGCGCAACGCCAAACCGGTAGAATAGGACGAGGCGATCGGGCTCCACGGGAGGCAGTTTCGAACGAGAACAGGGACACCGGATCTTCAGGCTACGTCTGAGGCTGGAGGGGTTCCACGCGTGTGGCCCCCAATCCGTCTGCGCTGCAGGCCCCTCCGGCACGGTACTTTTGGGAAACACGGGCGGCGCCATGGGGCGAACGCAAAGGCCCTCCTGTTTTTGTCTCCTCGTTCTCACGGCCCACCTGTGGGGCGGCGGTGTGCAATCCAGCCCCTCCAGTCGTACACCGCGTAGCCCACGTATTCCCGAATGGCAGCAGTAGACCCGGCCAGCGCCTCGGCACTGGGGACAACGTCGAGCACGGTGGGCTCGGCCTCAACGACCTGGTAATCGGTAGCCGCAGGAACCGCCCGCACTCCGGCCTCCCAGAACGTTGCCAGCGCACGGCGCATGTGCAACGCCGAGGTGACCAGCAGCACCCGGTCGATGTTCTTCTCCCGCAACAGCGCCGCCGTGTGCGTCGCATTCTGTCGGGTGTTTGCACTGCGCGCCTCCAGCAGCACGGAATCGCGCGGAACGCCCCACTCGGCAAGCAGGGACTGCATCACTGCGGCCTCGCTGTAGCGCTTGTCCTTCCACGGCAGCACCCCGCCGCTCGCAACAATCTGGGGCGCCGTGCCGGCCCGGTACAGACGTGCAGCGTGCCACACCCGATCGGCGGCGTCGTACAGGTCGGGATACATGCGCGGCGGGCGGGGCGCCCCTACAGCGCCCCCGAGAACCACGATGGCCTCCGCCGCCGGGATCGCCTCGACGGGCCGTGGAGGATACCGGGCCTCCAGGGTGCCCTGCAGCCAGTTCGAAAAGACGGGGGTAGCGGGCCCCCACAGCACCAGCACCCCTACGAACAGCACCGCGGCCCCTGTACGCCGCCAGGCCCAGAGCACGGCCCCTCCCCCCACGAGCAACAACCCAAGCACAATCGGGTGGATGAGCAGGCTCAGCACCTTCGTCACAAACACCGACACGACAGAGACGGCTTGGGGCGAGTGATCGTGGCTCTACGGCAGCGCACTTTCCGCGCCGCCCGGGCGGAGAGGCCCTACCCTCGGCTTACTTGGAAGCCGAGGCCCCAAGCGTGCCGGACTGGGCCTGCTCGATAAAGGTGCTCAGGCACTGCTGCGTCCGCGTCTTTACAAAGTGTCCGTTTACCAGAACAGTCGGCGTGCTGTCGACCCCCACACTGACCGCCCGCTTGCGCTGCTCCAGAATGTGAGACTGATAGGCCCCCTCTTGAATCCGGCTGGTGAGCACCGTGGGGTCCATTCCAATGTCCGACGCCACCGCACGAAGGTCGCTCATTGAAATGCCGCTGCGGCTCTGGCGCGCGTACTGTCCCTCGAGCATCTCGCCAAATTTGTCGGACTGAGCGGCCACGTACAGCGCCTGCACCTCGGGAAGCGACGACCGCCGGAGCGGAAACGGCTTGTACACAAACCGCACGTCCTCGCGGTGATTCGCCACGACCTTCTTCATCGTCTGGTGAAAGTCTTTGCAGTGCGGGCAGTTGGGATCAAAATATTCGATGACCGTCACGCCCGACGTCCCACTCCCCTTCGTAATGTCCTGAAAGTTGACCAGCGCCGTCCCGTCATTCTCTACCGGCGATTTCGACGCGTCGAGCTGGCACTGCGCGGCGGCCGTTCTCGGACCCGCGCCCATCATAAGAAACGCCGCGGCGGCAAGGGCGAACAGCGCAAGTCGGGGTTTCGTGTAAAACAGGGACATAGACACAATCGTACGATCGAGAAAGAAACGACAGGCTCCGACGAGCAGGGCCTACCCTGGGGTTCGCTGCGGACAGGACGCCGCCGGGCGGCACGGCAGGTTAAGATGTTGAAGACTTCTGCTCGTGTTAGCCTAAACCTCACCTTCCCGCTGGTTCCTCCCGCAGGGCCCCCCACCTGCCCTGCCTCCAACTGAATTTCAAACCGCGGCGGTTGCGAAGTATCCGTCTGTGTGCTATTGTTGAGCGTTATGAAACCCACAACCCAGTCTACATTGCAGGGATGGTGGCGCTGGTGGCCCTCCTCACGGGTCCAGAGCCCCCTGCGTATGTGCTGATCCGCCCCTGCACGCTTTCTATTGGCTCTCGACCCGCTGCCGGCCCGCTGGTAGCGGGTTTTGTATTTTTCCTTCGCTTTCGCACACGCCCCCGTTCCATGACGTTCGACGACTTTCGCACCCAGGTCCAGACCGCCCGCGCCGCAGGGCCCTCGCGGCTCGTGGTGCCGGTGCATGCCCGCCGCAGCGCCGACCTGCTCACTCCGGTATCGGCGTACCTGTCTCTCCGCCAGGAGGCCTCGTACAGCTTCCTGTTCGAAAGCGTGGAGGGCGGCGAGAAGCTGGCCCGCTACTCGTTTCTCGGCCGGGACCCGTATCGCGTCCTCACGGCTCACGAGTTTGGGGCCTCTGTGCAGGTGAGCGAGCGGCGCACCCCCGGGCCCGAGCGGGGCCTCTCCCGGCCCGAAGGCACCATCTTTGAGATGCTGGACGCGTATGTGAACCGATACGAAGAGGTGGAGCCTCCGGATCTTCCCCGGTTGCGCGGCGGTGCCGTGGGCTACATGGGGTACGATGCCGTGCGGCTCGTGGAGGACCTCCCCGACGCCCCGCCCGACGACCTGGGCCTCCCCGATGCGGTGTGGGGCTTTTACGACACCGTGGCCGCCTTCGACCATGTGCGCCACCAGCTGGTGCTCATGGCCAATGTGTTTGTCGACGACGATACGGACCTGCGCGGCGCGTATGCGGACGCCCAAGCGCGCCTGCAGGCCCTGGAAGCAGACCTGACGCAGCCGGCCGCCCCCCCGGCGCCCGTGGAGTGGACGCAGGACGACCTCACCTCCAACGTAGAGCGGCCGGCCTTCGAAGAGGCGGTGCAGACGGCCAAAAAACACATTCAGCGCGGCGACATCTTCCAGGTCGTGCTGTCCCAGCGGTTCGGGACGTCCTTCGAGGGCGACCGCTTCAACCTGTACCGCGCCCTTCGACAGGTCAACCCGTCGCCGTATCTGTTCTACCTCGATCTCGATTCGTTGGCGCTCGTGGGGTCCTCGCCCGAGGTGCTGGTGCGGGCCGAGGCGGGGCAGGCCGAGGTGCTCCCCATCGCCGGGACGCGGCCGCGGGGGGCAGACGACGATGAAGACGAGGCGCTGGCCGACGAATTGCTCAACGACGACAAGGAGCGCGCCGAGCACCTGATGCTCGTGGACCTGGGCCGCAACGACCTGGGCCGCGTCTGCCGGTACGAGAGCGTGGAGGTGGACCGCTACGCGTACATCGAGCGCTACTCGCACGTCATGCACATCGTCTCGTCCGTTACTGGCATGCTCGCCGACGGGCAGGGCCCGATGGACGTCCTGGCCGCCTGCTTTCCCGCGGGCACCGTGAGCGGAGCCCCCAAGGTGCGCGCCATGGAGATCATCGACGCCCTGGAGACCTCCCGCCGCGGGGTGTACGCCGGGGCCGTGGGCTACGTCGACTTCTCCGGCACCCTCGACACCTGCATCGCCATCCGCACCATGGTCGTCACCGACAACCACGCCTACGTGCAGGCCGGGGCCGGCATTGTGGCCGACAGCGATCCGGCCCGCGAGTTCGAGGAAACCCGCGACAAGGCCGCCGCGCTGCGCCAAGCGATGCACGTGGCCGCCGACGGACTTTTGTGACGCCTCGACTTTCTGTGAAGCCCCAACGACGCGGGCGGCGCCCCCGCCCCGCAGCCAAACCTCCCCCCGACGTATGGGTACCAATACGGACTTTTCTGCCCACTTGCTTTCCCGCCCATGCCCAATCCCATCAAAGAGTTTTTGCTCAACCGCGGCTGGGCCGGCCAAACGCTCAGCCGGTCCGAAACGGTCGAGCGCCTCCGCCCCCTGGTCCAGCAGCACATTGAGTTGAACCACCACTACAACGCCGCCGCCCGCCACTGCGACGACGCACGCGTGGTGGACGTCCTGGAGCGCTTGCTCAAAACCGCCCGTACCGACGTCGGCAAGCTGTCGGAAACGGTCCTGAGCTGTGGCGGCACGCCGCCCAACGGCACGGAGCTCGAGCCGGAGGACTTTGCGCTGCGCGGCACCCTGCTGGACCTGTTCGAGACGCTCCACGCCCTCGAAACGGAGTTTAACGACGCCCTGGCCCAGGAATTGGACCTGGAGCACCAGATGCGGACGCGAGGTGTGCTCGAAGCCATAAAGAGCAACAGCCAGGACCGCCTCAATGCCCTGAAGGCCCTGCACCGCCGCCTCGAAGACACCGCCGCGTAGCCGCCCGCCGCGCTCCTTCTTGATTCATCCGCCCCCGCCCGCAATGGAAGCGACTGACTCGACGCCTGCCCCCGAGACGGACACTGCCCCCGCGCCCGTCGTGGTGTCCGGCATCCAGCCCTCGGGCCGCCTGCACCTGGGCAACTACTTCGGCGCCATCCGCCAGCACATCGACCTGCACCAGGACCACGAGGCGTATTATTTCATCGTCAACTACCACGCCCTCACCACTGTGCAGGACGCGGAGACGCTCCGCGAACACACCTTCGACGTGGCGCTCGACTACCTGGCCCTCGGCTTCGACCCCAACGAGGCCGCGCTCTTCATCCAGAGC
>CAJXLV010000048.1 GCA_913056185.1 uncultured Bacteroidota bacterium | reverse complement strand
GCCTTCCAATCTCAGATAATGGGACCAATGTTACTGACGCTTACACGTTCAACTTTGGAAGCCAACTTGATGTAAATGATGACGGAAGCAATCAAGTCACCGTAAGTCACGATAATGTAAACTCCGATCAAAACGACGGAAACAGCTTGCCAACGGTGATCCATAGCATCGGCACCGATGGAAATGGTCACGTCACAAGCGTAGACGTGGGGACGCTCAACGGCGGAACAGACATTAATATTAGTGGCGGAACAATTAGCCACGCGAACACCGGAGACGCAGACTCCAGCAATAAGCTTCCAACTGTTATTCGAAGTGTTTCGACTGATCCAAATGGTCACGTCACCGGACTTTCTACAGGAACGTTTAGCGGTGGAGACGGAATCAACATAAGCGGAAGCACAATCAACGCTCGAATTCCAATCTCTGACAGTGGAACAAGCATTACAGATGCGTACACGTTCAACTTTGGAAATCAGCTTGACGTAAACGACGACGGAAGCAATCAAGGGTCTATCCCCGCGTGTGCGGGGTCACCCCTGGTACAGTTTGTCAGGAACTGGGCGCTACGGGCCCTTCGTTCCGTGTATTGCCCCAAAAACGCGACAGTCTGTCACGGAGGGCGGCGTTTGACTTCTCTCCCGGATAAATCCGGACGCTTTGCCGCTCTTTTTTGTTCACCCAATGCCAAGATGAAGGCCAGCCCTCCCAATTGCAACCCCTCCGGCCGGGGGGCTCCGCGTACAGCGGCTTGAGCTGAACCGCCCCCAGCCCCCCCTCGTTGCAGCATGGCACCCCTTGAACGATGCTCACAGACCATCGCTCCCATGACTGAACGCGCTTCTCCCGCGGCGACCGACGTTCAGTCGCGTCGGTTCACGTCCGACGAGGTGCAGGCCATGCTCCGCGCCGGCATTCCGGAGGTGTGGATTGTGGACCTGGACGCCCGGCAGGTTGAAGTGCATCGGGAGCCGGACGACGACGTCTACCGCACTCGGCATCTCGCGGGACGGGACGACACGGTGACTCCGGAGCGTCCCTCCTCGCTTGGGCCCCTGCAGGTGCGCGACCTCCTCGGCGACCTGCCGGAACCCGAGTCCGAGGCGACGGGGACGTAACTGCAGTCCGCGACGGCCTTCCTCTCACCTCTTCCCGTCCAGCCGCTCCAGGTCGAGGAGCATCGGGTCGCCCTCCTCGATCGACGACTCCTCCACCTCCCCCTGCTCCAACAGCGCCTCCACGTCGTGGGCCTCGGTGAGGCCGCGGAGCGTGAGCCACAGGCCCTCGTGCTCGATGAACTCCTTCTTGGGCCAGCCGAGCAGGCGGATCTGGAGGCCCGACGGGGCGTCGGCGTCTTTCCAGAAGAACACCACCCCGCTGTCGTCGGGCAGCAGTTCGTTCCACTCCATCATGACGGCCCACACCCGCTCGCGCACCGATTTTTTCATCACCGGGGCCACGTATACGCCGGGGGCAATCTCCTGCATGCACGAGGCGAGAAATCCGTTGAACCGGCCCGGGGTGTTGCGGGTGACGGCGATGGTCATGAGTGAGCCGTGAAGCGTGAAGGGTGAAGCGCGAGGAGTGAAGACAGTGGTCGCAGGAGCGAGTCACGCATCACGTTGTCACGTATCTCGCTCCAGCAGGTCTTTGATGGTGTCGATCATGTCGGGGATCACGTCTTCGTTCCGGAGGGTGGCGCCGGCCATTTTGCGCGTCGTGGGCTCAATGTTGCGCCCGGGGTGTCGCTGCACCTTGTTGGTGGCGCGAAAGGCAACGGGGAGGGTCGTGGAGCTGCGATAGAGGTCGGCAATGTCGAGCGCGAAGGCGTGGCCGGAGGACTCGTGGATGAAGCCGAGCTCGGGAACGGTGCCGGTGACGGCGACGGCGATGCGGGCGGCGGCGTAGACGGCCGTAACCGCGTGGTTGATTGCCTTGTTGACGGAGTCGTTCGAGTCCGGGCTGTTGCGATCGTAGCGCCGCCCATTCCATACCACCCCGTGCTGGTCGGCCAAGTTCTGGTACACCTTCTTCATGCGCTGCCCTTCGATGCCGCGCAGGGAATTGAGATCACGCTGGTGGGCGGGAAGCTCCCCGCCGAGGCGGCGCCGGTACATGTCGCGGGCCACATCGATGCGGGCCTCGTCGTCGGCCCACAGCTGGGCGTGGGTGCGAGCGCGGTCGGCACTGTCGGGGCCGAAGGGCATGCTGGTGGCGTAGAGGCGCACCCCCTTCGAGCCCACGGCGAGCAGGCCGGTGTCGTGGCGGGCCAGGATGCGGAGGGCGTCGTGGCTCACCACGCCGCCGGGGCCGAGCAGGATGTTGGAGACCTGCTGGTAGGGAATGTCGTAGGCCCCGGCCTCCAGGTTGTCGAACCCGGCGGTGGCAAAGACGAGGGTGCCGTCTTCCACGGCGAGGCGGCCGCGCTCCAGCCACAGGAGGCCGTGGCGGTCGGCGTGGGGCACGCGGGCGGTTTCGAGGCCGAGGCGTCCTTTCAGGGGCATCGGTCCATGGCGAATTATGAGCAGCGGGGGCGAACAGGGGGCGACCGGGACGGTCACGTGCCCGGAAGCGGGCGCATTCGGATCTGGTGATCGTCCACGACGGAGAACTGGCCCTCCCAGTCATCCCGAGAGCGGAGTGCGTCGCGGACGGTCTCGGCCACGCGCGACGGGGAGGTGAGCGTCAGGCGGAAGAGGATGATGCCCGATGAGGCCGGATGGCCCTCCTCAAAGGCAAGTGTTCCAAAATCCGTGTCGAATGTAATGACGACGCGGTCGTCCGTCTGCGCAGCCTCTAACAATACGTCGTCGGGATCGCCGGGGTGAGACGTCTGCGCCCAGGTCACGTTGTGCCCGTCCTCGCGAAGGGCGGTCACCACGGCCCGCGGCACGTTCTGGTCGACGAGCAGTCGCATCAGCGGTTCGGAGAGGGCTTGACCGGATACACCCGCTCCGACTGGAGCCGCTCGTGGGCGTAGTGGAGACACGCCTGGATGTCCGGGCGCGAGAGGGCCGGATACTGGTCCAGAATCTCGTCGGGTGTCCAGTCTTCCGCGAGCAACTCCACGACGAGCTCGACGGCAATCCGGGTCCCGGCGACGACGGGCTTGCCGCTCAGCACATCCGGGTTCGTTTCAATGCGATCTTTCCAGTTCATAACTCAGTTTCATAATCCGGGTTTTTGCCATCAGCGTTCAGGACACAGCCCCTCCCGTCGCCGCAGTCTTCGGCTCATCATATTCCCGCACTGTGGTCCCCCCGGCTGCCTCAGCAGCATCCATCGCGTCGTCGAGCCACTTTGATACGTCGTCGGGCAGAATCGCATCGCCGCAGTGCGAACAGACATACGCCGGAACGTGCTTCACCACGAGCGTGGTCGGCCCGCGCTCAAGCGTCATTGTGGTTGTACCGTCCTCGTAGCTGCCCGTTGGACAGTACATGCACGTCATTCCTTCAGGGGTGGTCTCCTTGTCACTCATGATCGCTGGCTGTAATCATCGGTCCATTCATCGGGCTCGGTGCGCGGGTCGTACACCGTCACAATCACAGTAAAGCCATCCTTGTCTGCTGCAACAACGTGAATCGGAGCGTCTCCGATCCAATGCAACAGGAGATAACTCGGACCGCGACCGGTATCCGGGTAGGTCTCGATAGTGTCTCCCTCTCGAAGGGCCTCCTGAATTTGAGGCTCCCGAACGCCGAGGTTTTGCCGTCGACGCTCTCCGTGCTCGGAATAGAAGACATTGTTTGGATAGGGCATAGCAATCGGCAGTGGCAATCACGCCCGGCGAACCTTCAGCATCCCGTAGCCGAAGCTTTTGTGACGTCCCAGGCCGGAGCGGAGGAGGTCGACGAACGCATCGCCGTCGGTGACCTGAAGCGTGCCGGTGAGCGTTACGTCCGGGCGCTTGAGGGTGTCGGCCTTTCGGGTGCCGGTGCCGGTTTTGGGCACGCGGCGCGTCATGCGCTCGATGGAGAAGCGGTCCATGCCGATGGACTGCGGCTTGGCGCCGCCGCGGATCTCGAACTGCCGCCGGAGCCAGTCGCGGTACACCTGCTCGCGACTCACGTCGTCGTCCGCGGGCCGGGTCCAGGCCTCCGCCAGGTACGCGTCCAGCTCGTCACCCTCGTCCCACGTGCGTTTTTTGCCCTGCTGGTTCACGCCCTCGCCCGCCGACGCTTTGCGGACGACGGGGCAGGCGCGGAGTTCAAACTGCAGCGCCATGTCCTCGGGGAAGGTTTGCGGCATCGGCTTGGCGGCCAGCCCGTCCCAGTCGCCGATGTCGTAGACGGTCGGGCTGGCGTCGAGCTGGGCATGGGACTGCAGCGTGTCGGCGTCCGCCGCGGTGTAGCCGAGGATGCGGACCTGCCGGCCGTTCTGCGAATCGCCTTCGATGGAAAACGGCTGCGGGGCGTCGTCGCCGAAGAGCTCGCCGAGGGCGCAGTGGACGAGGTAGCCGGTGTCGGTGCGGTCGAGGGGGAGGTGCAGCATCTTGCCGAGCGTGGTGAGGCCCCTGGCGTCGAGGCCGAGTTGCACCATGTGGAGGGGCGTCGTCTCAGTGGCATTCATTTGAATCGGGAATCGGATAAGAGGGGAGATAGAGAGGAGGGAGCCACAGCATCAGAGGTCTTCTTCCTGGATGCGGCGCTCGCCGATGTGAACCTGGTTCGTCCAGTCGCGGGCGTCGGTGACCGGTGTGCCCTCATCGGACTCGTGCCAGATCCGCGTGGGCACGATCTTCTCGTCGTCCTCGTCCGTCGGAATTGTGCTTGGAATCTGGAGCGCCTCTTTCGGGGAGGGCGCCTCTACAGTGCCTTGAAAGAGTCGCTTGGCGGGAAGACACGGCTTCCGGCCGATGAACAGCGGGCGTTCGGGACGAACGAGGGCGTCTTTGATCTCTTCAGCGGGCAAACCATCCACGTGGAGCGCGACGGTGTACACAGCATCGGCCCAGTATTCGCGGTTGCGGATGTTCGTCGTGTCGGTGTTTCCGCTGCCCCGCTGATCAAGGTGCCCCCACGTGGTCCACGCCACACTCTCCTTCTTGCTCTTCGCCTGCATGTGCGGCAGGCCGAGATCTGCAGTTTGGTAGTCCTCGATCTTTTCGCCGGATACGTCCTCCCGGACTGCATACGAGATCGACTCTTGCAGACGCTCATGCCTTTCGGCCTCGCTGCGCTCGAAGCCGAGTGCGTTCGCCAGCATCCCCGTCATCATCGACAAGGCAGGATAGGGCTGAATGCGCCCTTCTTCGCTTACGATCGGGGCACCGAAGCTCATCATCGGGGCATCGAAACGGAGAATTGAGAACGTCATGCGCTTGCAAAGTTGGTGATCTGGGAAGGAATCCAGTTGTCGGCGATGTCGCTGACCGAGGTTCGCGAGGCCGGCACCTCACTCTCTGCCATCGTTGCACAGATTCGTTCTTCGTGCGGGACCGTCTCTCCGTCGATCTTCTGCCCGTACATCTCGTCGATCTTTCGAGTGTACTCGGTCAAATCTTTCACACTCTCTTCCAGTAGATCTTCTCCCTCAACAGCCTTCTTGAACGCATTCGCAAGCGTTCGCGGCTGCTCTTCTCCACTCTCGACCATAACGAATTCGGCCTTGGCATAGGGCGCAGTGGAGCTGAGCTTGGCGCCCGGCGAGACGTTCGTAATCGTGCGGAGAAACCGTCGAAGTACGTCGGTGGTGAGCGTCAGGTCGGCGTTCTCCCACTCGCTCCGGTCACAGCCTTCGAGATTGGACACGAGCAGCGGCACGTCCACAACCACGTAGCTGTAGAAGAGCCCGGAGGTGAGCTCTTTGCTTTGGATGAGGGCAGCTCCGGCCTCTTCCCCGCCGGTTCCCTCCTCGTGAAGCTCATCGACAGCCGTGAAGTAATCGTCTTCACGCTGCTGGGCGTGGGTTGTAATCGCGTGGGCCACGTGCACAGCGGCGTCGCCCTGTGCCAGCACGTCACTGGTCACCATCCGTCCGTGCATGGCAGCGTCAATGCCCATCGCATTGCCCATCCCTCGCAGATTGTTGCGCAACTGCTTTTCGCCGAGGAGATCCGCAATGGCATCCCGCGTCTGCGCCACGCTGTCCTCGTTATATTCCTTCTCCTTCAAGGTCTCAAGAGTATCCTCGGCAACCGATCTCAGATACTCAATTTCCGGCTTGCCGAACACCACGATGTTGTCAATGACGAGATCATCGAGCGGTTTACCTGCTTCGAGAACCGGCTGCACGTTGTCCTTGATGTTGCCTTTCGTGACATCGCCGTTGCGGACCATCTCCAGAATGCCGAAGGTAACCGCGGCGGTCATTCGCTCATCAAACCCGTCGTCCACAAGCTCGTCGGCAACTTTCTTCCGAAACGTCCGGCGCGAGCGAATGGACATGTCGCCCGCCTTTCGGATGGCGTGTTTTCCCTCGTAGTGGCGCCAGTGGTATTTGAGGCACTGCGAGGAGACCCGCGTTCGCTTGGCATTTCCGAACGGGAGCGTCTTCGCAAACCCCGCGTCGTCCCGGTTCAAGAGCGTCCCGGGATAGGAGGTAAGTGTGTGAAACTGCAAGAAGTTACTCATCGGAATTGTCGTCTTGATTGGAATTCGAGTCTGTGTCGTAGGTGTAATACTCCTGTGCGATTTGTAGGCGCATTTCTTCTGCCTCTCCTTCATAGTCGAAGAGCAGCCTCCGAATGGTATTCCAGTTGGCCTTCTGATTGGCACTCCGGAGTTGCTTTGCAGTGCGGCGGAGCAACGTCGGAAGTTGCTCGTCGTCGGCCTCCAGGAGGCGTTTGAGCCGTGCCTTTGAGTAGCCAGCTTCTTTCAGCGCAACGCCAAAGGGCGTACTTGAATATCCGGCGATGGCCACGCACTGGATGAGAATTCGCCACTTCGGAAGATCGTCTTTGTGAGGATCGTCTCTTCCGATGTGGCTGAGCATGCGCCAGAACGGCTCAGACGGGAGTCCCCGTCGGAGCTCGGCCTGATCGCCGTTGCCCAACCTCTCATACATCTTCCACAACCCGTCCGTCAGGTTGTCCCAGTCCGTTTCCTTCTGTTTGGTTGTGCTCATTGTTGTCCGTGAATTTCTTGGCATGGGTAAATTCGGAGCGGATCCGACCGTCGAATGCAGATTGCGCTCGTGCCCGTCGGTGCCACCGATCCTTTGCGGGACACAGCTGCTTGGCATTTTCGAATTGTGTCTGCAATGCACCGACGAGAATGGTTTCCCAAAATGCGTTTCGGTGGTCCTCACTCACGTCCGGGGCGTCGAACAACTTTCGGAAGAAGCAGTCGTCGACGCGGCTATGAAAAGCGCTGAGTTGACGATTCTTGCCCTTCTGCAGGCGATCAGGCACCCGTTCCTGCTTGCCATCGTTCCGGTCGTCTTTGAGCATCAGGTAGAGTGCGTGGGAGAGAACGTCGGCGGCCGTCTCCGCTTTTTTGACACGCGTCTTGGCCTCCTTCTCGATTTTGTCCCAGCCACGCCGTCGGTTGGAAAAGGGAATCACCCGCTGAAGGTTGTGCACTCGACCGCCTTGCTCTCCCGTCACGGCGCGACAGACAACGTATCCCTTCGTCGCCTCCTTGAAGCTAATCGGGTGTCGGTACGAGTCACCGAACAGGATGTCCGAAAGCTGCCGGTACTCAAACGCGTTGCGGCTGGGATTGAGCACCTTGTTCTCGTCGGTGTTTACCGGTGCCCACGGGTCCCCCGTCTGCCCGTTGACGTCTCCTGTGACCCGTTCGGTGGACGTGCTCTTCTTCTTCCACGTGTCTCCCTGTCTGATGCGACGTGGGCAGTCGATGTAGAGGGGGTGCAACTTTTCAAGATCGATGCTCTCCGACCCATCCCACGGCACCGTCCACAGAAGCGGGGGCACCTCGTGCTGAAAATCAACAACGTGCTTCCCGATCTCCTCGATGTGCGTCTTGAGCGTCCGGATGTCATGCAGGATCCAGGGGCCGAGCCGCAAACTTGGCGTGAGCCCAAAGAACGGACGGCTCCCGTAGCTTCCGTTCATTCGCGACGTTCGTCGGCCGCCCGGCGAGTAAAATCCGGTGGTCTGCACGTTGACCAGAAGGTACGCCCAATTCTCGGGCGTCGGATCGTGCATCCGGCGGGTCTTGAGGGCGTGGTTCTTCGACAGCACCGGCACGTCGTACTCGGTCACGTGAATCTCGTCGAAGTCGTCCAACGTATCCTCCGGCACCGGCGGTTGCATAAAGGCCGGTTTGCTCAGATCTTCGGTGTACAGATTCCAGGCCGACTCGTTGGCAGGGGCTGAGAGAGCATCGCGCCACCCCTCCTCCGAGTCGGGAATATCCCGATTTTCAGTCGCAATCGCGCCGAGTTGAGCAAGGAAGCAGTGCCACGCCTGTTTTTGATGCGCTTGAAGGCGTGTAAACCCCTCCACTGCATCATCATCGAGCATAGCGTAGATGCGCGGCAGGCTGCAGGTCTCTGGTCCGTCGGACGTGTCGACCGTAAAAACCGGGTCGTGAAGCAAGTTCATGAGCGCTATTGCTTTTGGATGCCGAGGGCGGTGTAAGTGAACGTCTCCTCTTCAAACGTAAATTTGAAACCGTCGTCGGTTGGCTCTGCACTTGCGGCATTTCCGTTTTCTGGACGGTTCCCGCGATCGAAGAAGTACGGAGACAGCGTCAACTCCTCGACCGTGTTGCCGAGCGGAGTTTCCATTTCGTCCGGCAGAACCACGACAATGCCTTCGTCGCCGAGACGCGTCTTGAGTCGCTCCCCGGAGAACCGATTCGTGCTGGACGTAAACCAGTCGTCGAAGTCAATGACATTGTTGCGTGCATCGGCGGTCTCCTCCCGAGCCATCTCGCGAACCGTCTGGGCGTGTGTCTGCCAAGCGTCGTCGGACGCAATGTCCTCAATCTTGTCCGGATGCGTGGCTTCTTCGACGAGTGTTCGGTTGTCGTCGGGAATCGACAGGGGCTCCCGTTTCTCGTGCCGCTTTTCCAGGGCACGCCACGTGGCTTCGATGATGCAGAGGTCGCCGTACACGGAACCGAGGCCTGGGCCGGGATAGCCCTTCCCGCTGTCACTGTCGATAGCGGCCGTGAGGTCGCGCACTCCCGGGGTGAGAATGACGCACTGCGGATTCGTGTGTGCTTCTGGTCGCCTGCCCTCACGGTCGTGGCGATGCAACCGACCGATGCGTTGAAGGAGCACGTCCATCGGGCACAGATCGGTAATCAGCAGGTCGGCGTCGATGTCCAAGGACTGCTCCACCGTCTGCGTGGCCACGGTCACGACCCCGGAATCCAGTGATCGGATGGCCCTCCCGTCTTCCTCATTTTTCCCATAGACCGTTTCGATTCGATCGTCCAGACACTTCCGGTCGGCGGCACAGTACCGAGAATGATGCGGCGTGGCAACCTCTTGGGCATCGGTTATGACTCGCAGGGAATAGCGCTCATCGATCTCCTCAAACAGGCGCTGACAGGCCTTTACCGTATTTCGGATGACGAGCACGTGCGCGCCCTCGGCAGCGGCCTGTTCAACCCGCCGAGCAATGCACTCCGGCTTTCGCATCCACCCATTGAGTTCAACCGAGACCTCTTTCTCGTTTCCGCCCGGGGCGTTCGGTCGAGTGGGCTCCTCAAGCGTCGAGCCATTCACGTGACTCAGCCGCGGGTACGCCTGCGCTTTTGCGTCGTCCAATTCGGGCACGTCCTCGCCAGTAAAGTCAGCCCGCGCCTTCGCTCCAAGCGTAGCCGACATCAGAAGCGCGTGCCCTCCCATCTTCTGGTGAACCGAGAGGACGTTCTGCAGAAGTTCGTTCATGTAGACGCTGGAGGCATGCACCTCGTCCACTACCAAGAAGCTGCGGGCGAGGCCGGCCAGTCGGAGATGAGCGTGTGAGTTTCGCAGAGCGGCGAGCAGCACTTGATCGATCGTCCCGACGGCGATGGGGGAAGCAGTGTATCGCTTGCTGGACTCGGCCGCCCACCCGCGCGGCCCCATGTCTTCAGATCGTTGGCTGAACCGAGTGCCCTCCTCGTCGTCCGCGTCCAGATACCCGGGCACAGCAAGATGTACGGGCGGCTCTTTTGCTCCAAAAATGCGATTGCGTGCTTTTTTGACACGCTTGTAGAGTTGCTTCGCTGCGGCCCGCGTGGGAACGGCAAAGTACATGCTGTCCACGAGGCCATTTTCGAGGAGGTAAGCGTAGCGTCCCAGTGCGCCTTCCGTCTTTCCCGATCCCGTGGCCGACTCCAAAATGGTCAGTGTGCCCTCCCGACTGGCAGAAAGCCCCTGGATTTCTTCTTGGATCTCGTAGGGCTGATAGCCACCAAGAATATTGCTAAGCGAAGACTCAATGTCGCGATTCGGAATCAGTCTCAGGTCCTGCAGGGCCTTCCACGCGCGACACCGCGCAGTGTCGATAGCATCGCCTGGAGCGGTGAGGCCGGGAGAAAGCTCAAAAAAGTCCGTGTCGGAGCCGATCCAGTCCGCAAGCGTGAGGGCACCGTTGAACAGGTGCTGAATCTTTGCAGAACCGAACGGAGGTGCCTTTTCAAACGCATCTGGGTACCACTCTCTGGCCCAATCAGTGACAGCTGCCAGCCGCTGAAGGGACTTCCCGGGCCAGAGGTCCTTTTTGGGCTGTTCCGGCTCCACGGGACGGCCGTGGTGGCTCCAGGTCACCCGAAGCCAATCCATCGCATCCCACTGGCTTCCGAACCAGGGATACAGGACATCAAGATTCATTGCCGACGAGAGCGCCGTCCACCTCTCTTCGGAATGAAACATTTTGACCATCGGTGTCACGTGGTCTCCGGTCCGTTTGGGATCAAAGGCCCGGTCCTCTGGATCGAACGCCCGATTTTGGAACCACGGATTGGCTTTCCCGGCATCGTGCAGGGCGGCCAGAGCGCAGAACCGTTGCACCTGCTCTTCCGAGAGCGTGTCTTGCCCCATTAACCGAGCCATCCGCGGGCCGAGACGAGTGTGCCGGAGCAGCATCTCCAGCACCGCCGCTATGTCGGCGGAGTGGGCGACGAGCGGGTGCCACTCGTCGGGACCGTCATGTTTTGCCCAGAGCGCGTCCATGAGAAGAGAAGGAGGGGCGAAAAAGAAGCGAGGGCGCTGGGGTCAGGCCATCGTCGGCGTCACAGTCCCATTCACAATCCACCGTTCGCCGACGTGGATCTGATTTTGCCAGTCGCGCCGGTCGGTGACGGGCGCGCGCAGGTCCACGTCGAGATTTGCATCGGATGGGTCGTCGGCGTCCGGATGGGTGGGCCACCACGCGGAGAACGTGGGGCCGTCGTCGGCACGGGCGTGGAGGGGTGCCTGCACGAGGGCCTCCGGGAGCGAATCCGCCTGGAGGCGGTCCGCGAACAGGGCATCGGCGGGCAGGCATGGCTTGCGCCCCAGGAAGAGGGGACGAGCCGGGTGCTGCACGGCGGCCGTCAGATCGTCGAGCGTCGGCGCCTCGTCCGGGGCGTCCAGCGTGACGGCGACGGTATGGACGGCGTCGGCCCAGTAGTCGCGGTGCCGAATGTGCGTGCCGTCGCTGGCGGAGCCGCCCGCCCGGCTCTCCGTATGGCCGTAGGTGGTCCACGCCCGGTCGTCGTCCATGTAGGGCTTGGAGAGGTCCACCGTCTGGTAGTCCTCAATCCGGCGACCCCGCCGGTCCTGGCGCGAGGCGTAGCGGAGCCGTTCCTGAAGGCGCTCCAGGCGGTCGAACTCGCTGTGGTCGACCCCCAGCGCGTTGCCCAGCAGGCCCGTCATCATCGACAGCGCCGGGTAGGGCTGGATTTCGCCCTGGTTGTCGACGATGGGGGCGCCGAAGCTCATCAGCGGCGCGTCGAAGCGAAGAAGAAGAACATCCATCACGCAGTCTGGATCTGGTTCGCGGTCCATTCGGCGAGGGCGGGCACCGTGGTGGTGTCGTCCACCTTGAGGCGATCGGTGAGCGCATCCGTCGGTCCCATGGCCGCAAGGCGACGGTCCGTCTGGACGCCGTACATCTGGTCGATTTCATCGACGTACCGCCCCAGCTTCTCGTAGCTGTTTTCCAGCACGTTCTGGGTCGGGGCGGGCGTCTGGAATGCGTTGGCCAGCGTGCGCGGCTGGGCGGTGCCGGCCTCGGCGAAGAGGCACTGCGCGTAGGAGTACGGCGCGGTGGAGCCGAGCTTGGCGCCGGGGGAGACGGTGGCCATGAGGTGCGCAAACCGTTCCATCACCTCGGCGGCGAGGTCGGTATTGCCCTCGCTCCACTCGTCCTGCTCGACGCCGGAGAGGTTGGACACGAGCAGGGGCACGTCCACGACGACGTAGCTGTAGAAGAGGCCGCTCGTGAGCTCCTGCGTGTTGATGTGCCCGGCGCCGAGTTCACCGCTTTCTTCGGGCTCGTCGCGCCGCAACTCATCGACGGCCGAGAAGTAGTCGCTCTCGCTCTCCTGGGCGTGCGTGGTAAAGGCGTGGGCCACGTGGACGGCGGCGTCGCCCCGGGCCAGCACGTCGCTCGTGGCCATGCGGCCAAACATGGCGGCGTCCAGGCCGCTGGCGAGCTCCAGGCCCTTCAGGTTCTTTCCAATATCTGAGCTCGATTTAAAATACTCACGGAGCTGTGAGTAGATATCATCCTCGACCTCGTCAAGCATCTCGCCATCCTGGATGGTTTCACTGTGCTCCTCATTCAGGCTGTCGAGCTCATCCCGAATCAGGTTGCGCACGTATCGCATTTCAGGTGCCCCAAAGATAGTGACCTGTTCACTCCTCAAAACTTCGGGATCTTCCTCAAAACCGGCAGTGACAAAGTCGGTGAAGCTACTCTTTTTGAGATACGCACTACTGTCGAGGTGAGAAGACTCCCCCAGTAGCAGCGCCTTGATCGCTGCCGTTCCGGCGTAAACCAAAGGCTTTGCATACCCATCGCTGATCAGTGGTTTCGCAACCCGGCGTTCGAACGTTTCCCGCGAGCGCAGCGACTTGGGCACGTCCATGTCGTAGAGGGCGTTCTCCCCGTCGAAATTTCGCCAGTGATACTTGAGGCACTGGGAGGAGACGCGCGTCCGGGTGGCACCGCCGAAAGGCAGTTGCTTGGCGAAACCGGCGTCATCGCGATTCAGGAGGCTACTCGGGTAGGAGGTCAGCGCGTGGAGCTGGACGAACATAGGCTGAGTGAGGCGTGATACGTGAGGCGTGAGGAGGATTGACCGTGGGGCTCAGTCGTCTTTGGCGTGGAGGGTACGGTAGTAGGGACGAGCGATTTGGAGGCGAATGTCTTCGGCGGGGTTGCCGGACGGGTAGAAGAGCAGCCGGCGGACATCGTCCCAGTTGGCCGGTTGTTGCTTGCTGGCGAGGTACTGGGACATGCGGCGGAGGAGGACCGGCAGCGTCTCGTCGTCGGCCTCCATCAGACGTACGAAGCGGGTTTCGGCCCAGCCGGCCTCGGCCAGCGCCCGCCCGAGGGGCACATCGTAGTCGTGCAGGCCCGCGCAGTGGGCCATGCCCATCAGGAGCGTGGCCCAGCGTTGCTCCCATTTCGTTTGGGACATTCCCCTGGATTCGTCCTGCTCCAGGTCGAACAGCACTTTCCAGAGCGTCGGGGTGACTGGGGTGTCCGGGTCGATGCGTCGCAGCGCGGCGCGGTCGCCATTGGGCAGGCGTCCGGTTTCGGGGTGGAGCATGCCGGCGGCGCGGCCGACGGCCTGGGAGGGGGAGATTGACTCGTCGGTGCTGGTGTCAGTCTCAGCGGGGATGTCTGTATCGGCAGAAGGGGGCATGAGTCTGAAGGGATTGCCACTGGGTCGAAAGGAGGTGTCCATTTTGGCTTGACCCAAAATGGACGAAAAGGTCAAGGCTGTGAAGAAATCGGTTGAGGCTCCTCAGGCTGCACTGAAATTCGCCAAACTCACGCTCTTCCCATCGGTCAGAGCGCTCGGACAGGGCGAATTTCGATCGTTGCGCCCTCGATGCCTCCGAGACACCGATTGCTTCAAGGCCGGATGGCAACGTCTACGATGCATCAGAGAAGGCGTATTTGAGGGTGTTGCGGGCGGCGCCGTGGAAGATGGTCCGGGCGCTGCTGCGGGCCCGCCAGTAGCGGGTGGAGGAGCTGGGGGCGTGGTCCTCGGCGTCGTCGAACTGGGTTTGGGCCTCCTCCCAGAGCAGCGATGCCCAGTGCTCGCGGGCCTCGCGGTCGCTCATGTCGACCGACGCCCAGAGCGCTTCGAAGAACCGGGCGTCTACGGTGCGGTCGAAGGCGTCGAGCCAGGGGGCCACGTCCTCAAAGTCGATGGCCTCGGTGTCACCCCCACCCAGCAGCGTGCCGATGGCGGGGTAGAGAACCGACCGCTGCACCTCTTGCACCCGCTCCACACGATTCTGCGCGCGCTGGGCCAACTGCTCGCGCTCGGACTTCTTGCGCAGATTGGCCAGGGCATCATTGGGCACTGGTACGATCCGATGGTGCAGCCCTTCGGTCTTGCCCTGTCCGCGCACCAGTGCTCGGGCAACGACGTACATGTGGCCGTCGTCCGAATCCCGGAACTGCAGCGCCGGGGGGGGAGCGTACTCGCCCTCGAAGACGATGTCCTGCAGCCGGTCGTAGGTAAAGCCCTCCCCCGGTAGCGTCAGGGCCTTGCCGCTGCTTTTCTCGATCGGCGTCCAGGGATCGCCGGTGTCGCCGTTGAGCGAGTCGGGCGCGTCGACGCGCTGGCCCTTCGTATTCGCCCGCCAGCACACCAGGTCGCCGTCGTCGTCCTGAAACCGGATGCGGCGACAGATTTCGAGAAAGTAGGGATCGCAGTCGGCAAGCGGGATGGCACTGTCTTTGGCCCCGTCCCACGGCCGGGTCCAGAGCAGGGCCGGCCCATCGAGTGTGTATCGCTCGGACAGAGCGTCGCGCTCGCTCAACAGCACATCGACGTCGCGCCGGAAATGATCTCCCCAGGACAGGTCCGGCGACAGGCCCACGAGAGGCCGGTTGCCAAACCCCCCGTTCATTCTCACGACGCCGTAATTGCCTCGCCCCAGAAAGCCCTCCATCGTCTGCAGCGTCACGAGGGCGTAGATCCAGTGCTCGGGCTCGGGGTGCCGGATGCGGCGCGCCTTGACGTCGTGGCTCTTCGACGTAATGAGCACGTCGAGCTGATCGGGGGTGGGCACGTCGGCCTTGTACCCGGCGTCGTCGAGCGTTCCCGCAGGCACGGGCGACTGCAGGAAGGCCGGACACGATACGTCCGCGACGACCAGGTGCCAGGCAGCATCGTCGCCGTCGGCAAGTGATAACAACGCGTCGCGCCATTCATCCGCATTGGCTGGGGGGGCGCCGTCGGCCTCGCGGGCGGTCGTCATGGCTGCCAGCTGCACCAAAAAGCTGTGCCAGGGCTGCTGCTGGTGGGCCTGCAGGGCCTCGAAGCTCAGAAGGTTGTCCTGTGTGAGCCGGTGCAGGATCTGCGGCAAGGAGGCGCCCTGTACTGTGTTGTCCGGCAGACGAACCCGGAAGAGCGGATCGTCGAGGAGCGAATACATCATGGACTGTGGAGGAAGGGCGATGCGAAGAGGGGCGCGAAGAGAGCGCGTCTACAAGGATAGGGATTTGCTTTTCCAGGGCGGACGTTTCGTGTCCGGAGGGACGGCTACTCGTTCAGCATCTCCACGAGATCGAGAGGGTGATAGGGCGTGAGGGCCGTTGACGTGAAGTCGGATTCGTTCCGCGTCGCGACGGCAGAAGCGCCGGACGCCGCGTCGGCAGCGGCAAGGTAGCCGTCTTCAAAGACGTCGGTTCCGGGATTCTGAAGAGCCGTCCGGAGCGCCGAGCGGCCCATGGGGGCAATGCGCATCACGTCCGCAAGCAGGTCGAAAAGCGGACGTGGGCCGGTGTTTTCCCGTTCGTACGCCACGTACCAGCAGGTCGCGATTGACGTCGAGGCGACGAGGCCGTCGATACTGTCGCGTTCGGCCGCCGCGATCAGACGAACGGCCGCGCCGTGATGCCGACGGGAGGCGACGGCGGCATCAATGAGCACGTTCGTGTCGAGAGGTCGTTCAGCCTACTTGTGCTTCTCGTGCATTGCGTCGACCCAGACCTCCGTATCCGCGTCGAGGTCCAGATCCGTCGTCGCCGGACCGAGCGCCTCCACCATCTTTCGGGTGCGGGGCGGAAGATCGTCGGGGACGGTGTTTTTATCGGACGCCGATTCCGTCTCAGAGTCGTCCCCGTTCGGCTCGCGGAGCAGGAGGCGGAAGTAGTCTTCCACGATTTGGGAGACGGAGGTGCCCCGCTCCTTGGCCAGCCGCTTGGCACGTTCCTTCAGGCGGTCGTCGAGGCGGAGAGTAAGCTTTGATTTCGTGGACATTTTCCTGATGTACGTCAATATAAGAATTTTGATGACGTATACCGGGCCTTCAGTTTGCCGTTCCTTCACTTAAGGTCGGTTCAGCGCCTGGCGCGACCCTCATTTTTGAGACAATCCCAGGCGGTCGTACTGAAACGAGTGGCCGCTGAACTGAAACGAGAAGGCTCCGTCCCCTCCCTTCACATCGGTTGCTTCCGCCGTTTCCGGCGGGGCGTCGAGTTGCCATGCGCTGACGGAGAGTTCCTCGATAGCCGCGCCGAAGGGGCCGTCGACGGGGTGCGGCAGTTCGACCCGGTAGTCCTCCTGCCCGAGCCGCGTCTTGGCGGGGCCGAGGTCGTCGGGAAACGGCTCGCCCCCAAACGGCTCGTCGCGGTCGATGGTGACGTGTCCAGTGGCCTGCCGGTCGGCCTGCTGGGAGCCGAGCACCCACTGCTCGTGGCGGTGCCAGGCGTCGCCCTCGTTCTCCACGACCGTCCGGAGCGCATCGGGATGCGTGGCGCGCTCGACGAGCAGGCGGTTGTCCTCGGGAATCTGCCACGGCGCCAGGCCGTCGTTTCCCAGGACGGCCCACGTGGCGTCGAGGACGCGCAGGTCGCCGTAGACGGTGCCGAGGCCGTGGGGGCCGAACGCCTGCCCGTCGTCCGAAATGTGTGGGGCCAGGTCCCGCCCTTCGGGCGTGAGGACGACGCACCGGGCGGTGTCGTAGCCGTCGGGGCGCGTGCGGCTGTGGCGATGGAGGCGCCCAATGCGCTGCAGGAGCACGTCCATCGGGCACAGGTCCGTAATCATGAGGTCGGCGTCCAGGTCCAGGCTTTGCTCCACCGTCTGCGTGGCCACGGCCACGACGCCGCGATTGGGCGTGTTCGGGCCGAATGTAGCTTCGACGGCGTCGTCGAGGCGCTGCCGGTCGTCGGGTGCAAAGCGGGAGTGGTGCGGGGCGGGCGTGCCGTCGACGCCGAAGAGAAGAGCGGAATCGTCGGCGAGGTCCTCCAAAGCGCGTTGCGTGGCGATGCAGTCGTCCACAAGGTTGCGGATGACGAGGACGCGGGCGCCGTCCCGGGCGTGGTCGAGAGCACGCTGGGCGATCTCCTTCGGGGCATCCGCGGCATCGGAGAGCTCCGGCTCTACGGTTTTGCTGGCGTCGGACGAGGCGGCGTGGACGGACGCGGGGTCGGTGCGGGTGGCGTCGACGTGGGTGACGAGCGGGTAGTCTTCGGTCTCCGCCGCGTCCTGCGCGGGCACGTCGCCGTCGTTGGTGGTCAGGTGCACGCGGGCGGAGGCACCGAGGGTGGCGGACATGAGCAGGGCGTGCCCGCCCGCGGCGAGGTGCTGGTCGAGCACCCGGTCCAGGAGCCGCGTCATGTAGGCGTCGGAGGCGTGGACCTCGTCGACCACCAGAAAATGCCGGAGGAGCGCCGTGGCCCGCATGTGGGCGTGGCTCGCCTGCAGGGTAGACAGCAGCACCTGGTCGACGGTGCCCACGGCGATGGGGCCGGCGAGGTAGCGCTTGGAGCTCTCGGCGGCCCATCCGCGGTGCTGGATGTGTTCGTCCCACCGCACGGCGAAGCCATCGGGCAGGCGGGTGGCCGTCACGTCGTCGGCCTTGATATAGCCGGGGACGGCCTGCACGACCGGCGGGCGTTGGTCTTTCGGAAACAGCCGCTTGACGGCCGCCGTGACCCGGTCGTGCAGCTGCGTGGCGGCGGTGCGGGTGGGGACGGCGAAGTAGAGGCCGTCGACGAGGCCCGTTCGGAAGAGGCGGACGTAGCGGGCGAGGGCCGCCTCGGTCTTCCCGGAGCCGGTGTCCGATTCGAGGACGGCGAGGCCGCCGGTCTCGTGGAGCGGCACGTTGCGCACCGCCTCCTGGATGGGATAGGGAGCCCAGTCCGGCTGCTCCAGGATCTGGTCGAAGCCACTATCGTCAGAAAGGGCCGCCCGTGGGCCGCTCGGGTCCAGAAAGAGCGCGTCCACGGCCTCGGCGGCGTGCGATCGCGCCCGCTCCATCGGGGCGTCCAGTGTATCGGCGAACGGAAAGAACGACTCGTCCGAGCCGATCCAGTCGGCCAGCGTGAGGAGGCCGTTGAAGGCGTGTTGGAAGGCAGGCGTGGCGGGAAAGGGGGCGGCCTCGTTCGTATACGCCGACGGAAGCCACTCGCGGACGTGGGTGTCCAGCCGGACGAGGTCGGCCTCCGGATCACGGTCGTCGGAGGGCTCCCAGAGCATGGGATCGTGTGTGCCCGGCGTGACCGGCGCGCCGTGGTGGCCGAAGGTCGCCAGCAGCAGGTGGCCGAGCACATCAAGGTCGGTCGCCCAGTCCTGCAGGTCCGCAATGCCGAGCGGGGCGAGGTACGCCAGCGGATCCGACGCGTTGTACACGTTCACCATTGGGGTTACGTGATCGGATTCCGGCGTGCGGCCGAACGCCCGGTTTTGGAAGCCATGGTTCACCTTCCCCGCGTCGTGCAGTGCCGCCAGGGCCGCGAGGCGGGCCACATGCACGTCGGACAATGCGTCCCAGCCAATCAGGGCCGCCAATCGGTCGCGGAGGATTGTTCGTTGCAGGAGGGCTTCGGTGACGGCCGCCACGTCCGCCGAGTGGGCGAGGAGGGGATGCCAGGCCACAACCTCGCCGGTCGAGCGGTCGTCATCTTTGTATTTGAGTTTGGCCCAGACATCGGGCGGGGTGAGGGGGCGCTTCATTACGGGACCGAACAAACGAGAAAATGCTGAGACCGACAGTGATTAAAGACACGTAATACCTCCCAATCAAACCAAAGAAAAATTTTGTAAAAACAAAAAAATTGACGCCAGAGTTGGGGCGAGTTGCAACTACTGCGGTCCCCACCGCAGCCGTTGTACGTGTGCATCGGACAATGTCTGGAGCCCGCTGTGCTCCACGAGATGCCAGAAAAGGGTGCGGGTGGCGAGGGCATCGCCCACGGCCGTGTGCAGTGCCTTCTCGGGGGGAGCATTGAAGAAACCGAGCACGTCTCCGAGCTGGTAGGTGTCTGGTGCGTCGAGGAGGGAGCGCGCCAGGCCCAGTGTGTCGGTAAAATAGAGGTCGAGTCTGCCGAGCTTGAGGCGCTCCGCTTCGTAGGTGAGAAAGCGAAGATCAAATTGCAGATTGTGTCCCACCACTACTCCCGCTTCGAGATGGGAAACGAGTCTTCGCAGCTGATGAGAAACAGCGTCGTCGCGAGGCGGAGTCGAATCGCTGCGCCAGTCGAACCGAATGCCCTGTTCGTCCACGACGGCCATCTCGCAGATGCGCCCACCGCGATCGGGGCGCAACGCCGTAGTTTCCAGGTCGAAGAACACCAGCGATGCTGTGCGAAGAGGGCGGTTCGTCCGCATGGTCATGGAAAGGGAGAGAGCGGAGTCCGGCAAAAGCGCGCGCGGCACTTTCGTGTGAGCACGCGCCGCCCCGGCGCGTGCCGTTGGCGCTGGCGGCAGGGTGCTTGTCTCGGTTATTGGAACAGGGTTCGCCGGGCTCGGCGCAGCAGTTCGGCTCCTGCAGGAGGGCAGGACGGACATCGTCGTGTTTGGGCGTGCAGACGAGGCCGGGGGCGTCTCGCGGGAGAACCGCTACCCAGGCTGTGCCTGCGGCACAGATCGCTTGCTGTCGTTGAACTGCAGTTTGCGGGGCCTTCATGTGGGAGCGTCGACCCCGAGTCTGGCCGGGAGGGGAAGGGCGAGCGGGAGGCCTCCGAGGAACTGCTC
This sequence comes from uncultured Bacteroidota bacterium, assembly GCA_913056185.1. GTDB lineage: Bacteria > Bacteroidota > Rhodothermia > Rhodothermales > Salinibacteraceae > Salinibacter. The sequence goes on along the minus strand of CAJXLV010000048.1, from coordinate 279 downwards.
GCGGCGGCCGAAAGTCGCGAGGCGCATCACATCGCGAGGCGCATCTTGACTTCTCCCCCGGCTGCTCGAAGAGGACCCCTCCGGGGCAAAGCGCGGGGGATTCTCTCTTGCGAGGAAGACGTTCTGTTTCACAGGATCGGCTTCGATCATTCGCATGTCTCAAGGACAGAGGCGGACCGACGTCTTCCGTGTCCTCCGCAGGCATTGGCCTACGCAGAAATTTCTGCGCACGAGGCTCCCGTCAGCCCGACGGTACAGATGCTCGAAAAACTGTTACTC
>CAJXLV010000047.1 GCA_913056185.1 uncultured Bacteroidota bacterium | reverse complement strand
GCTGGCACAGCACTCGACGGTAGCAGGGAGAAGCGGGGCAATTCGTTCCGGCCACACGTCGGGGGGCAGGGAGCTGGCACGCGTTCGGAAGAGGAGACGCTCTGCACACGAAGCCGGGACGTGCTCGGGGCGAATTGCAGAGGCATCGCCCACGTCCACCATCTGCGCCGGCCCCACGAACGACGACAGCGGGAGCGCCTCGATGGAAGCCCCCTCCGCTTCCGTATGGAGCGGGGCATCCGCGTGGGTGGCCGTGTGGGTGCTGATCCGAAGAGCCCCAAGGTTCACCGCCGGGCCGTCCGGGGCATGCAGGCGCGTTGTCCAGCGCCATTCGACAGGTTGGTCGCCGGGCCACACTGCCGTATCAGGAGCAATGGGCCGGGAGATGTCGATGAGAGCCATATAGGCTACGCGTGTTCACGTTCGGGGAGATCAGGAGTCCGTACCGGGGAATCGTGTTGCGGGCGGCGGTCGCCGGAGAAAGAAGGCGACGGCGGCACCGGATCATAGTCCGGCCCGCCGGGCGGCCCGCCGGACGAGCCCGAGTCGTCACTCCAGATGAAGTGCCAGAGGAGTGTGCCGAGGATGATAGGACCGAACGCAACAAAAAAGCTGAGAACCTGATAGATCCAGTTCATGGCCGGCTGAGGGGAAAACCGTGGGAAGAGAGCCGTGAGCGAGCGCCAGTCGTCACGTGGCCAAGCGGCATTTGCAAGAAGAGGCCTTCACTGCGCTTTAATGTCCACGACAGAGCGCAGAAACAGTTTCAGAAACTCAACAGTCCAGGCCGTGAAAATGGCGTCGCTGCTTCGTTTCATGTACGTAGGCTTTTCCTCCCACTATCCTGTCTGCAGTACACCCGTCTCATGGCTACCGACTACGACCTACTTACCATTGGCGCCGGTCACAACGGACTCATTGCCAGTGCGTATGTTGCCCAGGCTGGATATCGGGTCGGCGTTTTTGAGCAGCGCGAAATGGTGGGGGGCGCCGTGTCCACCAAGGAGCTGTTTCCGGGCTATCAGGTTGACCTGGGCGGCAGCGCACACATTCTCATTCGGCAAACTCCAATTGTAGAAGAATTGGAGCTTGAGCAATACGGCCTTACATACCTGGAGCTCGACCCCATGTTTGTGGCGCCGTTTCCGGATGGGGACGTGATTTACTTTTACCGTGACCTGGATCGTACCGTCGACCACCTGGAGTCGCTTTTTCCGGGGGAGGGCGAGGCATATCGAAGATTTGTGACGGACTGGATCGGGTTTGCCCGGACCATGCGGGACACATTTTTGTCGCCCCCCAGCCCCCTCGCCATTGGCAAGAACATGATCAGCGGCTCTGGGTCGGCCCTGCCGTGGCAGGAAGAGCTCCGTCACATTCTACGGCCGTACCAGGAAGTGCTGCGTTCGTATTTTGAGGAGGAAAAGATCCGCACCGCCATTGCCTGGATGGCGGCACAGTCGGGCCCCCCTCCCACCGAGCCGCTCACCGGGCCGTTTGCCTTGTGGCACCCCCTCTACCACGAGGGCGGCGTGGCTCGCCCCCGCGGCGGCTCCGGCGAGCTCACCCAGGCCCTCCGCCGCCACATCGAAGCACACGGAGGCGACATTTACACCGACGCCCCCGTCCGCGAAATCCTGGTGGAAGGCCGTCGCGCCCGGGGCGTTCGTGTGAACGACCAGGTGTATACCAGCCGGTCCGTCTGCTCCGCCACCCACGCCAAAGAGACCTTCGACCATCTGCTGCCTGCCTCCCACCGCCCCGATGCGGCCGACGGACTGCGCATCGGAAATGGCTTTGGGGCGATGCTTCGGCTTGCCCTCGACGAGCCCGTATCGTACCGCATGGCACCGGAGCCGGACGCACGCGTGGGGCTGCAGTTGCTGTGCCGCGACCTTACGCAGCTCCGCGGGGCCTACGGGGAGTACTTGTCCGACAATCCGTCCTCTGATCCCCCCCTCGTTGCCATGACCTTCTCCGCAGTCGACGACACCCTCGCCCCGCCGGGCGGAGAGGTGCTCTGGCTCTGGGGCCAGTACTTTCCGTACGAGCTGGCAGGTGCGCAAACCTGGGACGACATCGCCGACACAGTGGCGGACACCCTCCTCACCCAGTTTGAGCAGTACGCGCCCGGCACCCGTGCGTCCATCGTGGGACAGCTGTTTCAACACCCCGAGTGGCTCGAAAAAAATCTGGCGCTGTACCGCGGCAACGTCATGCACCTCGAAATGAGCCTCGACCAAATGTTCTCTGCACGGCCCACCTTCGGTGCCTCCAACTACAAAGGACCCGTCGATGATCTTTTCCTGGCAGGGGCCAGTACACATCCGGGCGGCGGCATTATGGGGGCCTCCGGCCGCAATGCCGCCGGCGTAATCCTGTCGTCGATGTAGCCGCCTTCTGTTCCCCTCCCTGTGCCCACTCTGCCGTCTCCATGAGTTACCTTACGTTTCATTACGTTTTTTTGCTGCCCCCCATTGCTCTAATGGCGGCTGCGTTCCGACAGCCACGAGGGCTCGAAGGCGACTGGCGTGTGCGGTGGGCCATCCCGCTGATCTGCCTGATCGCGTTCACGTACACCACGCCGTGGGACAACTACCTTGTCGCGCGTGAGGTATGGTGGTACGGCCCCGATCGCGTGGTCGCCACCATCGGCTACGTGCCTGTTGAAGAGTACCTGTTCTTTGTCTTGCAGCCCATCCTGACCGGGCTGTTCCTGTACCAGTACCTCGGCCGTGTCTCTGTACAGCCCACGACCGACAGCACGCGGGCCCCGTGGGGAGGCACGCTTGCCTTCGCAGGCCTCACGGCGCTGGGCGCGGCGCTCTTGCTTTGGGGCGGAGACCGCGGGCTCTACCTTGGCCTCATTCTGGCGTGGGCCCCTCCCGTTCTGGCGGGAATGTGGCTCTACGACGGCGAAACCCTCTGGGCGCTTCGATCTACCGTTCTTGCCGCCACGGGCATCCCTACACTCTATCTATGGGGCGCTGATGCGGTCGCCATCCACAGCGGCATCTGGACCATCTCCCCCGAATATACCACTGGCTGGGGCCTCTTTGGCCTCCCCATTGAAGAAGCCTCGTTCTTCCTCCTAACGAATCTGCTGGTGGTACAGGGGGTGCTGCTTCTCCTATACGGCTCCCACGAAGCCGTCACGCCCAAGAAGGCAACAGCGTGACATTCTGGACGAAAGAAGAGGGCTTCTCCCCAAGCCCCTCCCTCGCCAATGGCCGACAAGAGTGCTCCCTCTTTTCCCGCACACAACACACCCTTTGTTCACAACGAATTAATAAGGGCACGAGCAAAAAAACCGGTGCAGCACGCCTACTTATAACTTAGACCTCACAATCTGTGCTCTCCCAGGACGGTACAGGGTTGACACCGCCAAGTGCTTTCGCTTACATTGGCACTGTTCTGCCTCTGCTACAGTTGGTACCTTTGGAAGCGCTGTCAATCACTCGTTTTCCATCCGGCAGAGCAGAACACATGCACCCACCGTTCGCGTCAGTAACAATGCACAACGACGTGGACGCATTGGGAAAATGGTTTTCGAACCTCTTCCCGAGGTTCGTCCTCGCCAACATTATCACCCAACCCAACCCAACCCATGCTACAAGAACTCCCTGCGTTGACGCCGGGCCAGTATAGTCTGGTGTTCAACATGTTCTCGTTTACGGTCGCCACCATGACGGCGTCGTTCGTCTTCTTTGTCATGGCGCGCAAAAACCTGGCGCCGAAGTACCGGATCTCCATGATGGTCTCGGCGCTGGTGGTCTTCATCGCCGGCTATCACTACTTCCGGATCACCAGCAGTTGGGAGGCGGCCTACGCCCTCAATTCTGCCGCCGGAATGTACGAGCCGACCGGTGAGCTCTTCAACGACGCCTATCGCTATGTGGACTGGCTCCTCACGGTGCCGCTGCTGACGGTTGAGCTCGTCCTCGTGATGGGCCTGCCGAAGAACGAGCGTGGTCCTCTCGCTGCGAAGCTTGGCTTCCTTGCCGCTGCGATGATTGTACTGGGATACCCCGGTGAGATCAGCGAAAATGCGGCCCTCTTCGGCACCCGCGGCCTGTGGGGCTTCCTCAGCACCATTCCCTTCGTCTGGATTCTGTACATCCTGTTCACCCAGCTTGGCGACACCATTCAGCGCCAGAGCAGCCGCGTGTCCACCCTCCTGGGCAACGCACGCCTGCTCCTGCTGGCAACCTGGGGCTTTTACCCCATCGCGTACATGATCCCGATGGTCTACCCCGAGGCCTTCCCGACCAACACCCCGGGCACCATCGTCGCCCTGCAGGTCGGCTACACCATTGCTGACGTGCTGGCGAAGGCCGGGTACGGCGTGCTGATCTACAACATCGCCAAGGCGAAGTCCGAGGAAGAGGGCTTCAACGTGGACGAGATGGCACAGCCGGCCACGGCGACCGCCTAAGTGCATCGTTCTAAGCGCATCTTTGCGCGACGGGATTGCGTTCTCACCTACGAGAACGCCCCCACAATGCCCCACCGCCGACGTGTCGGCGGTGGGGTTTTTTGTGCCTTCGTGCCCGGCCTCGACTGCGGAACCGTTGCACATTGAGGCCGATTGAGGGGGGCAATCGCACTACGCCCACTCTTTTCTCAAGCCGTTTCCGACCAGTGCCCACCGCCCCCGTCTTGACCCTCACCGGCCCAACGGCCGTCGGCAAGACCGAACTCAGCCTCGCGACTGCCGAAGCGTTGGACGCCGAAATTGTCTCGGTCGATAGCCGACAGGTGTACGAAGAGCTCACCATCGGCACGGCCAAGCCAGCGCCAGAGGCCCAGGCGCGCGTGCCCCACCACCTTATCGGAGAGCGGACGCTGCACGAGCCTCTCTCGGCTGGGGCGTACGCCGATGTCGCAAACGACCGTATCGCGGAGATCCGTGAGCGGGGCAAGCGGGCATTGGTGGTGGGAGGCGCCACGCTGTACCTGCATGCGTTGCAGTACGGTCTTGCCGACATTCCCGACGTGGACGATGCAGTGCGAGAACGCCTCCAAGCCCGACTGGAGACGGAGGGCAAGCAGGCCTTGTACGACGAACTTACCGAGGTGGACCCCACGCAGGCCGCCGAAATGGACCCCACCAAAACCCAACGCGTGCTTCGTGCCCTGGAGGTATACCACGGCACCGGCCGGCCTCTCTCGCACTACTACGAGCAACAACCCGAGCCGCCGTTCGACTACGTAACAGTGGTTCTGAACCGGGACCGCCAGCGCCTCTACGACCGCATCAACCGCCGCGTCGACCAGATGCTCGAGAGCGGGCTTCTCGACGAGGTTCGAGCGGTGATGGACATGGACGGGGTACAGCTCGACAAGCCCCCCCTTAGCACCATTGGGTACCGAGAGCCCATTCAGCATCTTCGGGGGGAGATTGACTACGACGAGATGGTTCGTCTCGTAAAACGAAACACGCGACGCTACGCCAAGCGACAGCTCACGTGGTTCCGGCGGTACGACGAATACCAGTGGCGCGAGGCCCCACAGACCACCGCTGCCGATCTGGTGGAGGAGTTGCGGTATTGAGCAGGGCGCGAGAAGAGTACCTTGATCGCATTCGGCCTGCTCCCCGCACATGCCCCTGGCACAGCAACGGGTTCGCCTTCAAGGGGGACGTGAGCCCGGGGCGTGAACCTCCCGACCGCACCTCCCAAGCAGTAGCTTCGGGCAGCTGGAGGGGGGTCAAGGACATTCTTCTGAGTAGTCTCGTCTCCAGGCCTGCCCCCCTGCCAGGAGAGCCGCTCCGCCCCATCCCAACCCAATCCATGCCCAGTACGGCCCGTCTACGTAAAACAGGTACGTGCCCACCGAACAGAGACCCAGCCAGAGCCAGGGCCAGTTCGGACGCTCCCCCAGCACAGCCAGCGCCACCACCGGCACCAGGTACCACGGGTGCACCGTTGTGCTTAGCACAAACAGCCCGCCCACGCCCCACAAGCTTGCCCGCCGAAAGGACCAGTCCCAGCGCGCCTCCATCACATAGAGCACCGGGAGTCCGGCCAGAAAGACCCCCCGAAAGAGAGGACCAAGCGTCTTGCTCCAGTCGCTCCCCGTGGCGAGCCAGAGCCCATGTTTCGCCAGGTAGTAAGGCCCGGCGTTGAACTCGAAGAGACGGGCGAAGAGATCAACGGACGCGGCGACGTGCGGAAGCACATACGCCGCCGCGTACGGGGCCCCCAGTAGCGCCCCCAGCAGCGCCCCGGGCCACACCGCACGCCATCCGAACCGGCGGAGCAAAAGCGGCCCGAGGAGAAGTGGATACAGCTTCACCGCCCCCGCCGCAGCGACCGCCACTGAGGCCAGACCGCCCCGTCGCTCCCGCACTGCCCAGACCGCCAGCATCAGCAGCGGCACCACGAGTGCCTCCGTGTGCCCCTGCCCGGCCGTCTCCAGCAAGACAAGCGGATTCCAGGCGTACAAGAGCACCGTGCGTGCTTCTCCCATCCGCGCCAGCAGCCCCAGCCCCGCCAGCTCTGCCCCCAGCAGGAGCGCCTTCAGTGCATAATACGCTGGCAGCCACCCCGCTCCCCCCACATCGTACCACAGCGCCCCGGCCGCAAATACCAGCTGACTCAGCGGCGGATAGATGCTGTAATAGTCCGGCGAATTCATACGCTCGAACAGGGCAGTATCGTGGAGCCGCTGCAGGGCCGGGTCTGCGGGCACATACCGGTAGGGATTAACCCCGTCCCAGTGCAGCACCCCGTCCCAGAGGTACCGGAACGCATCATCCGTGAGGCCAGGCAACAACGGCAGAAACGCCAGGCGAAGCACAACGCCTCCTCCCAGCACCGTCGTCATCGAAAGCGCATCCCGGTGCCAGAGGAGCACCACCCCCGCTCCAGCAACGAAGCATGTTCCCACCAGGAGCGGCCACGTCGCCTCCATCGCGGCCCACAGCGGACACAACAGCAGCAGCACGAAGGTTGCCCCTCGCACCACACGATCCGACAGCCGATACCGAGACGCAACAGAGAAGCTCACAGAACCTCACAAGTGTCCAAGCAGGCAACGCATTCGCTAAACCCGGCTCCCGAAGAGACACGCGGGGCGGCCCCTCGCGCGCACTTCGTGCGCCGAATTCTCAGCGAATGACCGCCATTTTTTTCAGTACGGGCGAGGCCTCCGGCGCCTCCACCCGCACCAGGTAGATGCCAGAAGGCACCCGATCGCCGCGGCGCGTGCGCAGGTCCCAGGTCGTGCCGCCCACCCGGTTGTTCTCTACCTCCAGCACCTCCACAAGCCGTCCCGACGGGGCAAAGATACGCACCGTGGCGCGTCGGGGCAGGCCCGCTACCGTAAGCTCCGGAGCGTGCTGTGTCAGATCAACCGGATTTGGGTACACCTTCACGTTTGCCAGATCCTCGGCCGTCTGCGTGAGACGAACCGTAGCGCCCTCGGGGTCCAGTGTGGTGCCGGACGGCGTCCGCAGGGACGAAACGGTCAGCGACGTCTCTTGGCCACTTGCCCCCGCCACCACGCCGTCCAGGTGCAGGGTAACCACAGAGGGCGCGTCGCCGTCCGCCTTCACATCTACAACCGACCCATGAGGAGCCACGCGGTAGTGCTCCGGGGTCCGTGCCAGAGCGCCCACGACCGGCGCACTAAAGGTCAGGCGCACTCGCTGTTCGCGTACCACCGTGACCTCCTCCACGTACAGCGACTGCGTAGGAGCGTCCGGAAATGCAAGCGCCCGCGTCGTATCGGCCAGCGGCAGCCCCGACGCATCCGCGATACGAGGCCAGGCGAGTGTGTCCTGCGTGCCCGCGACAGCATCGCCGAAGTGGGCATGAAACGCCCGCCCGTTGCGCGTCGGTATGACCGAGGTTGCCGCTCCGTGCGTCCTCAGCCGCACGCGCTCCGGCCGAGGAACGCGGCCCAGCCGCTCCGTAAACGCAACCTCAACGGACGTAGGTGTGGGGTGGCGCACTGCCGTCACGGTTGCTGCGGGGTGCGGGCGAACACGGCGCGGCGGAGAAAGGGGCGAGGCCTGTCCATCGACCCAGCCCCGCAGCGCAACCCGATGCGGGGAAGAATTTGCGACCGCAGCCGTCGTGTCGGTGGTCGTGCGTAGCGGATTGAGGGCCCCTGCGGGCGGCCCCACAAAGATCGTCACAGAGTCAGCCTCGGGGGCACGCCACCGCAGGCGACTGCCCGCCGGCCCTGTGGGAACCACCGAGATCCATTGGGGGGGCGGACGGACGGCGGTGGACTGATTGAGCGTGAAGCGCCGGAGCGTCTCTCCCGTTGTGGCAGTCAGAAGCGACGGGCGGCCATCCCCCGTAAAATCAGCCGCCACCACGGCTCGGCTTTCCACAGCCGGCGAACGCTGGTCCTGATAGCGCAGCTGAAGCTCGCCCGACGGGCCCTGATCGAGCACCAGCACCGAGGGCGGATGGACGAGAAAAAGCTCATCCTGTCCGTCTGTGTCAAAGTCTGCCGTCGTCATGGCCCCGAGCGCCCGGTCGCCCACCACCGGCAGTCGGTAGCGTCGGGTGTAGTCGTCATCGCCCGCCGCGCTCCACACGTAGTAATAGCTCACGGGAGGCTCCGCCGCCCCCTGAGGGGGCGATGGGCTATAGGTAGCGTGCGTGACAAACTCCGGGCGGTCGTCTCCCATCAAGTTTCCGACCGCGAAGCGACGGTCGGCGGCGAAGCGATCCGTTTCGTAGCTCCACGCTGCCTCCATCATTCCATCCGGAGTGGCCTCATACACCACCCAGTTGCCGTCGCGGTCGCCCACCAACAGGTCCATCTGCCCGTCGCCGTCGAAATCGGCTGTCGCCGCATTGGGGGCACTGCGAAGCAAATTGGGCCGTTCCCGCGACGTTGGATTTGCGAGGCGCTGCCGAAGCGCAAACGAATCGCCCGACCGCTCAATCACCCGCCACTCCGTGCGGGTAGAGTCCGAGCGCCAATTGCCCACCACCTCATCGCGGCCGTCCCCGTCCAGGTCCACCAGGCGCGCCCCGTGCAAAGACGCCCCTTCTTGAGACGGCGTGACGGCCGCCGTATCGGCGTAGACCAACGACTGTGGCAGTCCGCCCGACGACGATTGCTCCAGCAAGATGGTGGCGCCATTGATCTGCAGCAGAAATTCTGAGTACGCGTCCCCATCCGTATTGCCCACATCTTTGGGGAGGAGACGTGCCAGCAGCGTATCGGCCGGGGCAAACTCAGTGCCCGCCCATTCAAACGACCGCACCGTGTCCGAAATCCCACCGCTGCGGGACGAACTCGTATTTAGCACCACCTCCGGAAGCCCATCGGCATCAAAATCCGGAGCACGGGGCAGGAGCGTCCCCGTGGGAAGGTTGGTGTCCGTGGCGGAGAAGAGAGAAGCAGTCGTACGGTCAGGCGGCACCGTGACGGTTCGCTGCACGGTCGACTCCAGCCCACTCCGATTGGTAAACGTAATGCGAACCATCGCGGAGCCCCCGCGCCCGCGCTCATCCGCCCAGAACAGCCCCTGGCGCGGCGTCGCATACTCGCCCGTCCGCACCGCCGTGTGCCCGCGGAGCGTGACCTCCATGCGCGCCTGCACCGTATCGTCGCTGGCCACGTCCGCCACCACTCCCCAACGCCCATTCACCCACCCCGCCCCCACAAACTGGGGCTCCAGGGCCGGCGGGCTGCCGTCCACCACCACACGGCGCCGGTCCTCCACCGTTTGTCCATCGGTGCGCTTGACGGAGAGACGGAGCGTGTACGGCCCATCCGGAAGCCCCGAAGCGTCCCAGACGGCAAGCGTATCGTTGCGGGCCCGTGCAGACACCGGCCCCGCAATGGTCGTCCATGGATCTGGGCGCTCATCAAGATCCTGCGTTCCCTCTGCGTACGAGACCGTGTAGGACGCAAAGGCCGGATCGAGGGCCGTCCCGACCACCGGCACAGGCGCCGTGCCCGTCACCCCATCGTTGTGAGCCGGTGCGTGCAGCGCCGTCTTCGCAGGGTACGACTGCAAGAGCCCACGCGCTACATCCAGGCGTCCCGCACCCGTAACATGATCCCACCCCGCCTCCGCGATGTCCGCGGCTGTGCCCGTCAGAATATTCTGAATGGACGCTGGGGAAAGCGTCGAGTCCACCGCCCGCAGAAGCGCCGCCGCCCCCGCCACTTGAGGTGCCGCAAACGAGGAGCCGTTGGACGGGCCGTACAGCCCCTCCGGCGTAACGGGCTCCTCATTGAGAATCGAGGTCCGCGGATACTGCGTCGTAAACACCCCCGAGCCCGGCGCCCCCAGGTCTATCCCGATGCCGTACTGGCTCCGGCTAAAATCCGGCGTCCCCTCTCCATCCTCCGCCAGCCACAATACCGAGATTACCGACGGATAATCCGACGGATAGTGCGGCGTGTCTACCGCTCCGGCATTGCCCGCAGAGGCGACCACCACCGTCCCTTGTGACACTGCAAACTCGATGGCATCACGCAGCAGCGGAGCAGAGCGGTCACGCCCAAACGAAAGATTCAGGACGTCGAGTCCCAGTTGCGCCCCGTACACAATCGCCGCCGCTATATCATCGGTCTGCCCCCGCCCATCGCCCGCAAAGGCCCGGAGTGGCACAATACGCGCTTCTGGCGCCACCCCTACCATCCCCGCCGTCGAATCTGCCGCCTGCGCCGCAATGACCCCCGCTACGGCCGTCCCGTGCCCCGAAAATCCGCCGAGCGAATCTGGCGACGGATCCGGGTCACGAGTCGTGTACTCTCCCGGCTTCACCACGCCCGGACGGTCTACAAAATCGTACCCGTGCACATCATCCACGAAGCCGTTCCCGTCATCGTCCACTCCATTTCGCGTCTCTGCCGAATTGCGCCAGATCTGATCCACCAGGTCCGGATGCTCAAGGTAGATCCCCGTGTCCACGACCCCAACGCGGACCGAGGCATCGCCGGTGGTGCGGTCCCATCCTGCGAGAGCACGGATCACGGCAAGGTGATCGAGGCTATCCGCGTACGTGTTGGACGGCGAAAGAGGCGGGTCGGGGGCCCGCGCAGAAGCACGATCGACCGAGTATGTGAGATTGGGGTGCACATACTCGATATTTGCCTGGGTTTGTAGCCGAGTGCGGACCGAGGAGAGGGCCGACGAATCACGCACCTGTACGACAAATGCCTCGAGTTTCGGCGTCGCCGCTGGCTGCGAATCAGGCCCCCGAGAGGACCGAAAGAGACGACGGGTGCGGCGCACCCCAGTTAGCAGCGAGTCGCTCTCCAGCGCGGAAGCGGTCTTCCGGAACCGATTGGTAAGCGACTGCGGGGCACCATCCGCAACCCGAACAATAAGCTCCGGCGATGAGTCCTGGGACTGCGCGTGGCTGTTCTGCAGACTTCCTATCGCACCTGGAAGCGTTAGTATAAGAAAAGCGGCAGCCCATTTTGCAATAACAGACATAAAAGCGCGTCCGAGGCACTAAGAAATGAGGAGCGTTTTGGGAGCCTGCGTCAAGTTCTCCGCCGCATCCGCCTGCAGCCACACAATGTCCTCAATGCGGATGCCGTACTCTTCCTCCGGCACGTACACCCCAGGTTCGATCGTGACGCACGCCCCCACAGGCAGCTCCGCATCCGACGACGACGAGACCCGTGGCCACTCGTGCACCTGCAGCCCAATGCCATGGCCAAGCCCGTGGGAGAACCACGCATCAAGGTCGGCCTCCCCCAAGGACTCTCGGGCCACCGCATCCAGGGCAGCGCCCGTCATGCCCGCACGGGCCGCATCAAGGGCCTTCTGTTGCGCCTCCAGGACCGCGGCGTACGCACGACGCACCGCAGCCCCCGGGTCGCCCAGCGCCACAGTTCGCGTCATGTCAGAGGCGTAGCCCTCCACCACCCCCCCCATGTCAATCACCACCGGCTCCCCCTTCCGCAAGCAACGGTCCGTAGGGCGAGCGTGCGGACGCGCCGCGTTGGGCCCGGAAGCGACAATCGGGTCGAACGACATCGCGTCCGCCCCCCGGCGCAGATGACGGTACACAATCTCTGCCGCCACCTCGCGTTCTGTAACGCCCGGCGCGAGCAGATCCAGAATGTCGTCGAAGACAGACTCGGTAACCGACTGCGCCGCACGGATTTTTTTCGCTTCTTTCTCCCCTTTCTTCGCCACCATCCGAGAGAGGAGCTGCGGCACCGGCTTCCACTCCAGGGACGGATGTGCCTCGGCCCAGGACGCCTGCGCGTGGACCGACACCGCGTCCGACTGAAACGCCACCGTCGTGTACGGCGCCAGGAGATCGTGGGCCCCGAGGCACGCAAACAGCCCATTGTCCGCAATGTGGACCTCTGCCCCGCGCACCTCCGCCTGGGCCTGCTCCGTATAGCGACCGTCCGTGACAAAATGAGCCGCTTCCGGTCCCACCAGCAACAGCGCGTTCGACCCCGTGAACCCGCAGGCCCACCGGATATCGGCCCCCGATGATAGCAGCACCGCTTCGGCCTTAAGTTCAGACAGCCGGCGGCGGATGGAGGCAAGGCGATCAGACATGCGCAAGCGGGACGGAGGGCAGAAGAACAGGCAACAGGACCGGCACCAGCACGCCGCTCAGTCGCCGCGTGCGGACGCGCCGCTATAGTAGTTGGGCGACTCTTTGGTAATTTCCACATCGTGCGGGTGGCTCTCGCGCAGGCCCGCCGCCGTAGTGCGCACAAACTGCGCCGATTCGTACAGCTCCGATACCTCCTGGCAACCACAGTAGCCCATCGCCGCCTGCAGTCCCCCCTTCATTTGGTGAACCACCTCGCTCAGGGTTCCGCTGTAGGGGACCCGGCCCTCCACCCCCTCCGGCACCAGCTTGCGCAACTCATCCTCCGCGTCCTGGAAGTAGCGGTCCTTGCTGCCCGCCTGCATTGCCTCCACCGAGCCCATGCCGCGGTAGCTCTTGTACTTGCGCCCCTCGTAAATAATCGTTTCGCCCGGGCTCTCTTCCACACTCGCGAAGAGACTACCAATCATGACCGCCCCGGCTCCCGCCGCAAGCGCCTTCGGAATGTCGCCCGTTTGCTTGATGCCCCCATCGGCAATAACCGGCACCCCATCCGGGCGCGCCTCCGCCGCGCACTCCATGATGGCCGTGAGCTGTGGCACGCCCACGCCCGCCACAATGCGCGTGGTGCAAATGGAGCCCGGGCCGATGCCGACCTTTACCCCATCAACGCCGGCCTCAATCAAGGCACGGGTGCCGTCGGCCGTCCCCACATTGCCCGCAATAATCTCCACCTCCCCCTGAAAGCGCGAGGCCACTCCCCGAACCGTCTTCAGCACGCCCTCTGCGTGCCCGTGCGCGGTGTCTACCACCACAAAATCGACGCCCACCTCCACAAGCGCCGCCACGCGGTCCATCACCTGCGGCGTGACGCCCACCGCCGCCCCCACCCGAAGACGGCCGTGGTCGTCTTTGCAGGCATTGGGGTGCATGCGCCGCTTGCGGATGTCCTTGAAAGTAATCAGCCCCTTCAAGTAGCCTTCCTCATCCACCACGGGAAGCTTTTCGACCTTGTGTTGCTGCAGCACCTGCACCGCCTCGTCGAGGGTCGTACCTACGGGCACCGTCACCAGCCCGTCTTCGGTCATCATCTCGCGGATGGGCGTTTCGCCCTGCAGCTCAAAACGCACATCGCGGTTCGTCACGATGCCCACCAGCTTGTTCGACTCGTCCACCACGGGAATGCCGCCGATGGAGTAGTGGCTCATCATGTTGCGCGCATCCGCCACCGTGTCGTGCGGCGAGATGGTGATGGGGTCGAGGATCATCCCGTTTTCCGAGCGTTTTACGCGGCGCACCTCCTTCGCCTGCTGCTCAATGGACATGTTTTTGTGCAGCACCCCAGCCCCGCCCTGCCGGGCAAGCGCGATGGCCATGTCCGCCTCCGTCACGGTGTCCATGGCCGCTGAGAGGATCGGGACGTTGAGCTCAATCCGACGCGTCAGCTGCGAGGAGGGGTCCGTCTCCCGCGGCATGACCGTGGAGTGGCCCGGTACGAGCAGGACGTCGTCGTACGTGAGGCCTTCGGTCTTGATTTTGTTCTCGAGGGCGGAGTCGGGGACACCGTTGGTGGCGGTTTGAGACATCGATGGGAGAAAGCTATGGGGTCAGATCAACGCTGGTGTAGAGCTCGCGGACTTCCTGGGGCTGCAGGCGCCGCCAGTCACCGCGCTGCAAGTGCCCGAGGGAGAGATCGGCGTACTTGGCACGCTCGAGCTGGACGATGTCGTGTCCCAGGGCCTCCATCATGCGACGGATTTGGCGGTTGCGGCCCTCGTGCAGCTCCAGGGCAATGTCGGTCTTCGTAGTGGGGTCGAGGTAGGCGACTCGGTCGGCCGCCGCAGGGCCGTCCTCCAGCTCCACCCCTCGCTCCAGGTGGTCCAACTGGTGTGGCTTTACCCGCGCCTGCGCCCGTACGTAATAAATTTTCGGAATCTCGAAGCGGGGATGCATCAGGCGATGGGCAAGGTCGCCGTCGTTGGTCACAAGGAGCACCCCCGTGGTATTGCGGTCGAGGCGCCCTACCGGAAACAGGCCGGAGGGATTGTCGGCAGGCACCCCAATCGCCTCCAGCACTGTCTGGCGGCCTTTCGGATCCTCCGTGGTGCTAATTGTGTCCTTCGGTTTGTTAAGAAGGATGTACTCAAACTCGAGCGGATACACCTCCTCCCCATCTACCGTTACGCGCTGCCCCTCGTGCACGCGGGTGCCGTGCTGCGTCACGGTGTGGCCGTCCACTTGCACGCGGCCCTGCTCCACAAGCGTGTCGGCATCCCGCCGGGAGCAAACGCCGGCGTGGGCAATGTACTTGTTGATGCGCATGCCGTCCGATGACGACGAGGAGGACGAAGCACTCATGCGAGGTGGGGAGGCGATGAGAAATACACAGCATCTGAGGGCGAAGGCACGACCACACGCCGCCGTGGAGGAGCCCTCTTCTTTTAGTCGGGCGCGTCTGCCTCCTCTGATGTAGGTGCGGAGGAATCCTCGTCCAGGAGGTCGACGGAGACCCCCTCTTCGCGGTCCAGCTGGAGCAGCTGGGCCCGCTCCTCATCGAAGTCCGGATCGTCCAGCAGGTCTTGCACCTCGCGAAGGGTGGGCAGGCTCTGCAGGGACTCCAGGCCGAACTGCTCCAAGAACCGGTCGGTCGTGCTATAGAGCAAGGGACGCCCCACCGAGTCCGCACGCCCGTCGACGTGAATAAGGTCCATCTCCATCAGCTTACGGATGGCGTAATCGGAGTTTACTCCCCGCACAAAGTCCACTTCGGGGCGCGTGACGGGTTGGCGGTACGCAATGACCGCCAGTGCTTCCATCAGGGATCGGGAGAGGGTGGTCTCCTGCTCGTCGACGTAGTACGCCTTGACAAACGGCGCAAGGGACGACCGTGTGACCATTCGGTACCCGTCCGCCCAATTTTTGATTCGCAGGGCGCGGCCATTTTCCGCGTAGGTGTCGTTAAGGCCCTCCACCGCCGCGTCCACTTCTGGCGCGGAGGGCGGCTCTCGGCCCGTCACCTCCGCCACACTGCGTGCAATGTGGGACGACGACACCGGAGCATCCGCCGCGAAGATGATCGCCTCAGCGGCTTCAGCAAGGGTCAGGTCCGGCGCCTCAGGAGGAGTTCTCTCCGCGGCAGACGAGTCGGGCCCGGATGAAGACGAAGACGGATGATTCACGGGACGATCCCTGGGCACATGCGGAGGAAGAGTGCAAGGCGTCGTGTGAGGGTGGAGATGTTATCCAACAACGTACGGAGGCGGATGATCCACTCCGGACGACCCCGGGGAAGTGGGTCCGGAATGTGCCCAGGACGTGGGCTTCTCCTTCGACTCGGGCTTCGAGGCCCCGACGGCATTCCGGCTGCAGGCTACCCCTGCGCCAGCTGCGCGGCGGCCGCCATGTACCGATTCGCTTCTTCCTTCAGCCAGTCGGTGAGCAGAGCGCGCCACTCTTCTCGCGAACGCGACGCATCGTGAAGTCCCAGATTGGGGTCGGACTGCAGACGCTCCAGAAACGCTTGCTCTTCACGGGGCGTCAAGCCGTCCACACCGTCCTCCAGCAGCAGGGACAAAGACGCAGGCAGGTCCGCGCGCAGTTCTCGTAAGGCCCGATCGGGGCTTGGGGCCCCCTCCTGCGCCGACGGCTGGAACACCGGCGGCAGGTCACGTACGTCGACCACTGTCATTTCGAAGGCATCGGACGTTTTATCCATGGAATAGGCGGATTGGTACGAAGGGACACAAGAAATGGAAGGAGCAACAGTGTATAGCAAAAGAGAAACATACACGCTTGTGCCACCACGTCAGCGAGAACGCACACGAATATGTTCGACTTTCAAGCCCGCTATGCGTTTGTAGAACGCATCGCCTGCAGGGTTGCGCTGTCCAACTACACCGCAGGAGCGATGCGAGACGCGCCCCGTCACGCTCGTGCCGGGATAGGCATTCGTGTCGCTACCGTCGAACCTGCCACCGACGACTTTGCCGTTTACAGGGGGAAATCGAGTGAAGTCCACACGAGGAAAGCGTTTCCGTCATCTTCGCGTCACAACTCCGGATCGGGGGCGGAGGTTGGAGGGACCAAGTCGTGGCAGAAGGTTGCGCAACGCCTCTTCGCGAGGCCTGCGCGGCCGCCCGCTTCCCCGTTTTTGCCCATCCTTGGATTGCCTCCCATGCCCTCCTCTTCTTCCCAGGACCCCTCCACAACCGCCCCCTCGTCTCCGTCTGGCAAAGGCCCGCGGAGCCGAGACAGTGTACAGCGTGCCCTGGACCAGTGCCTCGAAGAAGGACAGCTTCACCGGCTGCACCAGCTCGCCACCAGCCTCAACCGGATCTACCATGGCGACGCGGCGGAGCACTGAGGACAGTCCATCGGGCAGCCCCCTCTCTGCGTTGTGAGAGCGAGAGTGCGCAGGACACGACAAAAAATTTCCCGTTTTCAGACTCCCGTTTTCGCGACAAAAACGCCCTGCCTGGCACGTCATGCCGCCTCTCGATGCGGCATCTCTCCGCGTGTAGCGATGCTTTTTTCAATGTCAAAAAGGTCTCGGATCCGGCTTGGAGTGACGACAGGAGCAGGGATTTTTGTCGCAGAGTGTGAAGAGGTGCCCGGTCTTTGTCACGTACCACGGCGAGCAGTGTCTGTCTCAAGCTCGCCACAAGCACTGCCCATCTCGTGATGCGCCTGACCGCTACTGGCGTCACCAGTAGCGGTGACCCCGAACGCCGAGGCACAACCTTTTGGTAGAACCACTTTGCAATAACAGAAATACGTCGCGGAGGGAAGAGACCGCGGGACGTACAGTCTGTCCCCCGTTTCACGCCGTCGAGTTTTGCTTTACAGGCAAAGCGCAGGGGTCACTCCTCCCTGTCCTCGACAAATCTACCGTCACTGAAGCTCCCTCCCAAGCCCCGACTCAGACTACTCCGAGCCGGGGCTCATGAGTTGCCCCGGTGAGTTGCCCCGGTGAGTTGCCCCGGTGAGTTGCCCCGGTGAGTTGCCCCGGAAGGCTCTCACCTGACGACGGCAACGCGCCGGGTTTCCATGTTCCCGTTGGCACGTAGGCGCAGGAAATATGCCCCACTCGACAGGCTGCTCACATCAACCCGAGTCGTCTGCTCTTCTCCGGCCGTCGGCGTGCCTTTGTACACCGTGGCGACCCGCTGCCCAAGCATATTGTAGAGGCGAATGGTCGTTTCCGTCTGCTCCTTCACGGCGAAGGAAAAGGTGGCAGTATTGCGCGTCGGATTGGGGGCCGGGGCCATAAGCTTCACCGACTCCTGCATCTGAATGTCCACACGTACCGGATCGATGAGTGTCGAGCTGCCATCCAGGTCGACTTGCCTCAGGCGGAATTGGTGGACGCCGACCGGCAGATCCTTCACCGCGAAGCTGTAGGACTGTGGTTCTGTTGCGCTGCCGCCCGGAGCCTTCGACTCGACGTAGCCGACTTGCGTCCAGCCGCTCTCCTTTTGACGTTGGACTTCGAAGCCTGCGTTGTTCGTCTCAGAGGCTGTTTGCCAGGTGAGGCGGGCGCTGCCGTCGGTGGCTGTGGCGTTGAAGCTGGCAAGCTCGACGGGGAGCTCATCGCTGTCGCTGGCGAGTACAAACTCGCCGAAGCCGTCTTCACCGCTGGAGTTGGTGATCGTGGCCGAGAGAGTGTCGTCGGAGATGTCGCCCGGCGTTCCGTTGTCGTCAATGCCCATGGCAAGGGAGCTGAACGCGCCGATCCCGGGCCGTGAACGACGATAGACGGTCACATTGCCCACCTGGTTGATGCCGCCAAGCTCGTTCACAGCGAGACGGATCTTTGTGCTGTCGAAAGATGGGATCCCACCACCTGCGGCCACAAGTCGGTACTGGCTGACATTTTCCTCAGAAATGTCTTCGGCATTCCGGGGCGCATCGCTGTATCGGGCCAGTGTGACGCGCCCGGAGCCGGTGGTTCCAAAGAAACTCATTGACGCAGACACGTCGCCGAAGTCAAGGGTCCCGTCACTCCCGACCTGTTGCGCCTGTGAGGCCGCAAGCAGATCAGGACATCCATCTTGCTGGCTGGCATCGTTGATGGACCAACCAAATCCTTGGGTCATGTGCTTACGGAATGGACCGCTGTTGCAGTACTCAGCCCCGCTGGCACCAATTACAATGTCTGTTTGAAGGTTCAGTGTCGCCCACCCCGTCAGAATTCGGTCGTAACTGGTGGGCGAGAGCGCCGAATTGTTAAATATACCACTTATGTTCGTCACGCTGGAAATGTCCCACCCGCTAAGGTCCTGGTTGAAGCTGGTCGCCTTGTAAAACATGCGCCCCATGTTCGTGACGCTGGAGACGTCCCATCCGCTGAGGTCCTGGTCGAAGCTGGTTGCCTCGTAAAACATGCGCCTCATGTTTTTTACACCGGAAACATCCCAGCTGTTAAGCTCCTGACTGAAGCTTGATGCGCCGCGGAACATGTTCGACATGTTGGTGACGCTGGAGACGTCCCACCCGCTAAGGTCCTGGTCGAAGCTTGATGCATCGCGGAACATGCCCCTCATGTCCGTCACGCTGGAGACGTCCCAGCTACTGAGGTCCTGGTTGAAGTCGGTCGCCCCCTTGAACATGCGCCTCGTGCTCGTCACCCCTGACAGGTCCGGGGGGGCCTGGGTAGAAATGTCGAGATTGGATGCTCCTCCTTCATCGAGGTCTGGCCCAGTGAAGGCTTCCTCCATCGTCGACCACTGGATATCGCCCCATTGAGTGACCTCCGTGATCTTATCGTGATCGCCCCCATTCTCCCCCCCGAAGTGAATCCGCGTAAAGTTGCCGCTGATTTTGAGGCGATAAACACCCGAGCTCGGAAAGGTGATCGTCACCTCGTCGGTAGCCGTGAGCGTGTCCGTGTTCGAGGTGTTGCCTACTTCTTCCCAGATAACCTGATAATCGGTCCCTGTCCCGGGAACCCTGATCTGATCGTCAGCGGTCTTCCCTGGATTTTCAGTGTTCCAGACCGTGATGAAGGGCGCATCTTGGGCCTGTGTCGGGGGGGGACCAAGCGCGACGCCGAGCAGAAGTGCAGCGGAGAAAAAAGCGTAGAGGCGAAAACGGTGCGTCATGGCGACTGAGATTGTATGGTAGATCTACGTGGAGTAAGTGGTTTTCGGCACGGACATGCCGTTTGAGCCGCCGTTGGTCGTGGGATGCTCGCACTCCACGTATCCCCCGGCGCCGCTTCGGGCGCGGCTGACGAGCACTTCAGCACAGGTCTGAAAATTACTTTGCCTTTATGTCCGGCTTTTTGTGTCCAGGGAATTGCAATTCAACAGGAAGTAAAGCCTTGCTTTCTTCTTTACAGAAGTTGGTTCGTGCTCTATAGTACAAACGTCCTTTTTGGCATAACACCCCAAATCTTTGATTCAGGGGGTCTTCACTGTCTGATCATCCCGCCGTCGCAGCGCTCCTTCGCACCTTGTTCTTTTGCACCTCGAAGGTCGAACCTGTTGCGTCTTGAGTCGGCCAAGTCTGTTCTGCGAAGCGTCGGCCCCCTGGTCGATACTCCCGTCGACGGGGAGAACCTGGGGCTTGGGCTCAGCCTGAAGGTCAGCGAGGCCGATCCGCTCAGACGATGGACCTACAACGCCCAGGGCTTCTTTCCCGTGCGTCTCAGTGCAATTCATTCGTTCGGGCAAAAACAAAAAACGCCCCTAAAACCGCTGACGAACGGCGCTCAGGGGCGTTTCGGGGGGCCGTAGAAAGTAGGCCCGGGGGGACTATAAAAGCGATGAACTCCACCTGTAATACTTCAGAAAATCGGCCTTCTACGGCGCTGTGTGGCGTTTTTCTTGACGTTGGCATCCCCAGTTCGGTGGTTAATTGCACCCATTGTTGCACCCAAAGCACCGAGACTCGTTCATGGCCAGCTTGTCATTTCGGTGTCGAAAGAACAGAGCCGCTGCAAACGGCCTCGCCCCCGTCGAACTCCGCATCTCTCATCAGGGCACACGCAAGTTTGTTTCCACCGATATCCGTGTCGATCCCTCAAAGTGGCGCAATGGAGAAGTCACGCGCCCCCACCGCCAAGCGGCGGAAATTAACGCGGTCTTGCGTCGGGTCGAATCTACAGCTCAGGACGCCCTTACAGGACTTCAGACGCGTTCGATGCAACTCACGGCCACCCGCAAGATCTCCTCCGTCTCTCCCTCTCCCGAGCCGGCATAGAGGACGAGGGCCGACGGGTCCGGTTCACGTACCAAACGGGCCTCGCCCTCACCCGGCACGCCCGCAAGATCATGTCGCTCTGCAGAGAGACCCGCCCGACGTGGGCACCGGACGACTCCCGTGACAACGGCGTCATCGGCGGCCCCGCTACCGACGGGTGGCTGCAGCAAATCTTCGAGGATGGATACTTAGACTTTGAAGTGACCGGTCCCTTTGTGCTCTACATGCTCGACGGAGCTGGGCACGTACGCCTCGTGGTCGCGAAGGCTACGAAGGGCATGATGAGCCCTCCGTCTGTGAGCTTCCAGTATGGCGGGTGCGACCAGAATACGTTTTTGCACACTCGCATTTGGGCGAACACCTGGGAATTTAACGTCCCCACCCGCCTTGTAGGCGAGATTGAACGTGCGGTCCTGGCGGTCTCGACGTGGGACTATCGCGAGATTGCCGGGCGTCATGGATTCCGGGCGGTCGAGCAGGGCATTTATACCCGGGGGGAGGGACAGTCGGTGGGACTGGAGGCCTTCACCTACGACCGCAAGCAGCTCAACGACTACGTCGACACGCACGCGGAGAAGGTGAAGCAGATGCCGCCAGCCCCATAGGGCCTTCTCGCATAGACCCCGCTCTGTTCCATGCACGCCCTCCGCTACATCGCCATCGTTTGGATCTTGATCGCCCTGTTCGGTCCCGGCATGGCTTTTTTGCTGAAGCCGACTGGCGTCCTCCTGTTCCTCTGCGCGCTCCTCTTGCTCGTAGGGCTCTTGCCAGACCCGGACGACAAATCAGAAGATGCCTAGCCGGTTTCTGGGACGCCCCCCCAACCATCGCTGAACTCATCAACCTGTTTTTCCCATGGCCTATTGCCCACACTGCAACGTTCGCTACGACGAGACCAACGAGACCCAGCCCTGCTGCTACAAGTGCGGCCACCCCATCTCCTGCGGCTGCGGGGGCGGGCACTCTCACACTCCGTCTCCCCCGGGTCCGACTGACTGGCGCGACCTCTCTACCGGGGAGACGGGGAGCGAAGACTCGGGAACCGAAGGCTCCACCAATGACGGCGACGACTCCTCCGACAGCGAGACTGGGGAGTCGTTTTCTCCCGACGATGATTTGCCGTTTTAACCCCAAAAAATCGCTGGTCGCAGCGGAGAGATTCCCCACGGCTCGGAGCGGTGATTTCAGCGCCGGCGTAGTGAATGCCGGGGAGTCGTAGTGAAAGGGACCTGCGCAGTCGCGGGGCCGCCGGTCGGGTAGAAGAGGGACGCAACACGGAGACCCGCCTCCTCGCTCTTACTCACAGCGACCGCTCTCGACCGATGTCTGACTACCGCTCCTACTTTTCCGACGCTCGCTTCTGGCGCACGCTCCGGGACAACCTGCAGGCCCTCGGCCTGGACCTGGTCTACTCGGCACTGGTGCTCTACTACGCGCTGCAGGACCCGTCGCTGCCGGGATGGGCTCGCGCGAAGGCCACCGGCGCGCTCGGGTACCTGCTCTTCCCGGCTGACGCCATTCCCGACTGGTGGCCCGGCGGGTATACCGACGACGCGGCGGTGATCGCGGCGGCCCTCGCGGCCGTCGCGATGCACATCGACGCCGACGCGAAGCAGGACGCCCGCACAAAGCTGCGGGACTGGTTCGGGGACGGGGCCTCCGAGGCCGCGCTCCTGACCTGACGGGGCCGGGAAGGGCTTCTGTTCACCTCCGCCGCACGCGGTCCCACTGGTTCACATCGAAGGGGCGCCCTCCCGCGCACGTCTGTGGAGGGGCCTCTCCGCCCGGCAGGCCTTGGTGGGGGGTGCCGGGCGGTTTTTTTGGAGGGTGGCCCGTTTTTCACTGCGCCCACCGACCTGCGAACTGGACGAGAGGCGACCCTGAGCGCGGTTGACACTCCGGCGCCGCTTTTTCTTTTCGTATACGAGTAGTCGATGAATTCACCGGCGAAGTGGTGAATTCACCGCGTGCTCCTCCGCTAACGTCTGGAGCTCCTCCCGGTCTTCGGCCTCAAGAGGGCCTAATATCCAACCGACAACCTGCTGGTCCTCATCGAAGTAGCACTTGGGGGGCTCCCAATTTTCCCGGTTCATCTCGCGGGGGCGCTCCGGCGGCTGGG
>CAJXLV010000046.1 GCA_913056185.1 uncultured Bacteroidota bacterium | reverse complement strand
ACGAGAAGAGTCCATGTATCACGCCCCGTGAAGGGGCGCGCTTTATCGCTCTTCTCGTGCTCTACTCAATACTGTAACGCCGACAGCACGGACCGCTCGGGCCTCGAAGGGGCCCGGTCGACGAACTGCGGACCCAAACGCCTCGGGTCGTGTCTCGGCCCGGGGCGTTTCTGTGTCGTGCCGCATGGTACGTGACAAAAATCGGACGCCCCTTCTCATTCTGCGGCAAAAATCCCTGCTCCTTTCGTCATCCTGGGCCCGACCCGAGATCTTTTTGAAATTGGAAAATGGGATCGCTGCACGCGAGAAGATGCCGCCGGGATGCGGCACAACGTGCCAGGCAGGACGTCTTGCTGCGAAAACGGGAGTCTGAAAACGGGAATTTTTTGTCGTGAACTGTGGTCGTGCCGAGCCCCCCGTTTCGTTTACAAAAAATACACGGGTGTTCCGTTACCTCTCAGCCGTTTCTCGCGTCTTGTAACGACCAGGAATTATCCACAACTTTCTGTGTACCGATGGCTTTTACGGGGCCGTCGGTGGCTCGTCTCCCCATCGGACTGTTTCCCGGATGGACTCCCCTGCCCCCAATGCTCCTTCCCCGGTTCGGCCTGACCGTGCGCAGCCGCCTGTGCGCGTGGCCCTGTTCGCGGGGGCGTACACCCACATTGCCGACGGCGTTTCGCTCACGCTGAACCGCCTCGTGGAGCACCTGGAGGCCCAGGGAGTGGCCGTGCGCATCTTCGCGCCGA
Organism: uncultured Bacteroidota bacterium; assembly: GCA_913056185.1. Classification (GTDB taxonomy): domain Bacteria; phylum Bacteroidota; class Rhodothermia; order Rhodothermales; family Salinibacteraceae; genus Salinibacter. Next base: position 23,528 of record CAJXLV010000046.1, on the reverse strand, counting down.
CGGTAGACGATCCCGCCATCGAGGACCACGCCGGGACGCTCGTGCCCGTGCCGTCCCTCCCACTGCCGGGCCGCTCCGAATACCGCCTGTCGCTCGGCATTTTGCCCTCCGTGCAACGGGCCCTGGATGCCTTTTCGCCCACGCTCTACCACATCGCGACGCCGGACCTCCTGGGCCGCCACGCCCTCTACCGCGCCCGGTCGACCGACACGCCGGTCGTAGCGTCGTACCACACGCACTTTAGTTCGTACCTCAAGTATTACCACCTGGACATCTTGGAGCGTCCCCTCTGGGCCTACTTGCGCTCGTTCTACAACCGGTGCGCGCAGGTGTACGTCCCCACCCACGCCATGGCCACGGTGCTGCGCACGCAGGGCATTGACAGCCCCTTTCGCCTCTGGCCCCGGGGCGTGGACACCGACCGGTTTTCCCCAACCCGCCGCTCGGAGGCCTGGCGCCAGGCCCACGGCATCGATCCGGACGCGGTGGTGGTGGCCTTCGTCAGCCGGCTGGTGTGGGAGAAAGGGCTCGGCGTGTACGCCGACGTCATCAGGCGGCTGGAGCGCCAAAACGTGCCCCACCACAGCCTCGTGGTGGGCGATGGCCCGGCGCGCTCTGCCCTGCAGGCCCGCCTCCCCAATGCCACCTTCACTGGCTTCCTGGAGGGCGATGCGCTCGCGCACGCCTACGCCTCTTCGGACGTGTTTCTCTTTCCCAGCGACACGGAAACCTTCGGCAACGTCACCCTCGAAGCCATGGCGTCCGGGCTCCCCACCGTCTGTGCCGACGCGGCGGGCAGTCGCGACCTGGTGGCGGACGGCACCACGGGGCGCCTCTGCCCCCCGGAGGACGCAGGCGCGTTCGCGGATGCCACGCGCACACTCGTGACCGACCACGACCGCCGTCGCCGCATGGCCGCCGCGGCCCACGAGCGCGCGCAGGACTTCACGTGGACGAACGTTCTTCGCCGCATGCACCAGTACTACGGGGAGGTGCTCGGAGCCGCCACACGACCGGGCTCCCCGTCGTCGTCCCTCCCCCCGACCAACACAGCCGCGTAGTCTCTTCCCACCAAACGGCTTTGGCTTGTGCGTCTTCTTTTCGTGTCTCACTCCCTCCCGCCCAACGGCCGCCCCCTCGCCAACGTGGGGGGCATGCAGCGCGTGGCCCTCAAGCTTCACGAGTCGCTGGCAGAAAAGGCCGCGGACGCTCGCGCCTTTTCGTACACCCCGCTTCTGCTCCGCAGCGCCTGGCGCACCCTGCACGCGAAGGTGCCGTTCTTTCTCGCAAACGCCGGGTGGAAAATCCGGCGCGCTGCACAGAGCGATGCAGTGGACCTCGTGCTCTTCTCGTCGATGGTGACCGCAAGCCTGGCCGTGCCCCTGCAGGGACTGCTGGAGCGGCACGGCGTAAAGACGGCCGCCATCGTGCACGGCCTGGACGTCACGACGCCCGTTCCGCCGTACCAGTGGTTTGTGCCCAAGGTCTTCGATGCACTCGACGCCGTACTGCCCGTCAGCCGGGCCACCCGCCACGCCTGCCGGGAGCGCGGGGCGCGCGCTCACACGCTGCAGGTCGTCCCCAACGGCATCGACGCGGATCGCTTCCGCCCGCCCGAAGATCGTCTTGCCGAGCGGCAGGCCCTGGCGCAACACACAGACGCATCGCCGCCCCCCACGCCCCCGGACGGGCTGCTGCTCTGCAGCGTGGGGCGCCAGGTGGAGCGCAAGGGAACGGCCTGGTTCATCGACGCCGTGATGCCGCGCCTGCCCGCCGACGTGCACTACTGGGTGGCAGGCGACGGTCCCCAGTCCCCCGTCATCCAAGACACCATCCATCGGCACGACCTCGCGCCGCGCGTTCGTCACCTCGGCCGCGTGCCCAACGACACCCTCGCCGCCCTTTACCGCGGGGCCGACCTCTTCATCATGCCCAACGTGCCAGTCGAGAATGACATGGAAGGGTTTGGGATCGTTCTGCTGGAGGCCGGCCAGTGCGGCACCCCCGCCATCGCCGCACGGCTGGAAGGCATCCAGGACGTTTTGACGGAAGGCGTCAATGGACACCTCGTGCCCCCCGAGGATCCCTCCGCGTTCGCGAACGCCATTGCCCAGTACCGGGGACAGCCCCGGGCACTCGGCACCGCCGCCAAGCGGGCCCGCCACCACACCACCACCCACTTCGGATGGGGCTCCGTGGCCGAGACATACCTCTCAGTACTGCGCAGTGTGCACGCGGATGGACGTCCGGCATCGCCAGTCTCGGAGAGCGACCCCGCGCCCGTTCCTTCCCCCTGAGCCCCCCTGAGCCCCCCTCAGCCTTGTGTGCCCTGGTGCGGCACAACCGCCGGGGCGACAGTGTATGTACCGGTCCGTTTTTCCTTCTGCTGACGCCGGGACTTGCGATGACGACCCGCCTCACCCGAGAGATCGCTGAATTGCGCAGCCGCCTCCTCGACATGGCCACCATTGTGGCCGAACAATTCACCGATGCGGTGGACGCACTCTTGTCCCACGACGTGACCGCCGCCGAGCGCGTTATGCAACGCGACCGGGAGGTCGACGCCCTGGAACTGGAGGTCGACAAATACTGCGAGCGCATCCTCGCCCGCCACCAGCCCGTGGCCACCGACCTGCGCACGCTGCTGACCGTTGAAAAGATCAATACCGACCTCGAGCGCATCGGCGACCACTGCCGCAACCTGGCCCGCAATGCCGAACATGTGACGGAGGCCCCCGGTGTGCTCGATGCCGTACAACTGCGGGCAATGAGCCATACCGCCCGCCGCATGCTCGATGAGGCCAAGCAAGCATTCCTCGACCAGGATGCGGACCTGGCCCGCAGCATCCCCGATCTCGACGACGAGGTAGACCGCCTGCACCACGACAACTTCCGCGCCCTGGTTGGCTACCTCCAGAACCACCCCGCCCACGCCGAGGTAGCAGCCCATCTCATTACGGCCAGCAAGGCCATCGAGCGCATTTCCGACCACTCCACAAACATCGCAAAGGGAGTTGTTTTTCTCATTGAGGGCGTTGACTTGCGGCACACCAGCGTGCAGGAAGAAATAGCTGCGGGCCCTTTTGGCACTTCCCCCCATTCTTCCTCGTCTCACTCTGAGTGATCCTCGGCCCATTGGAGTGAGACGAGAACGGGCCGATGGTCGGACAAGGGAGGAGTAGGCGGCGGGGCGGGAATGCGGGCTCGCCCCATCCGCCACGCTGTATCGGCAAGCACGTGATCAATCTGGACCACAGGCCACCTTGCAGGAAACGTCGCGCCCCAGTCCCAAAGCGCCTGATGCGGGGCCCCCTGCAGGCCCTCGGCAAGGTGGCGGTACGCCCACTGGTGCGGGGTGCTGTTAAAATCGCCCACCAGAAGCACAGGATGCTTCTCCGCTGCGATGCGCGCACGCAGGTGGCGCGCCTGCCGGGCACGCGCGAGAGCGCCGCGCCGGTACGCCGCCAAGAACGCACGCCACTGCCCCAGGGCCTCCCATCGGCTGTCGGCCGTCCAGGGCCGCACCGTGCCCACGGAGTGCAGGTGCACATTGTAGAGGATGGCCGTGCGTCCGCGCCACCGAAAGCGCGTACGGGTGTAGTGGCTACACCGATTTCGCGCAGGGGGCAATGGGACACGCTGCACCGAATCGAGCGGGATGCGCCCCAGCACTGGCTGGCAGAGGGTGGCCTCGGACGGTCGGACCTGAGGAGGGGCGTAGCCATGCGCCTCCAGCAGCGGCCCCGGCGGCCAAAGCGGCCCGCCCTCATCCGTCTCCGACAGCGACGGTGACGGCACCCACGACTCCTGCAGGGCCAGCAGATCCGGCCCCTGTTGGTGTACCAGGTCGCTGAGGGCCTGTGCGGAAGGCCGCTGCCGGGCGTACGACATGGGCACGTTGAACGTCATGAGGTGTAGCCGCTCTTCCTCGGCGGGCGCAGGGGCCGTCCCTCCCCGCGGCGCAAACCGCACCGCCACCAGCCCCAGCAACACCACGCCCAGTCCCACACGCCCCCACGCTCCTCGACGAACCCCCTGTCCCAGGAGCACGACCGACAGCCCACTTACCGCCCCAGCCAGCAGCGGCAGCAACACCGCAAACAAGTCGGTCCACCAAAACAACGTCGGCGGCAAAAACGGCGCCGCATAGCCCACCCCGAAGGCGCCCACCAGCAGAACCGCGATCCCTCGCAGCAGCAAGCCGGCAAGGCGTCGGAGGTACACCATCGGCATCCCAGGCGTGGTTGCGGAAAGCAGCGAACGGGAGGCGCTCCGGTCCAGGTCATGCGGCAGCCCCATCGGGAGGAGGCGCCCCCCAGCGTCGCCGCCGGGCTCCCCCACGCCCGGCACGAGCGGCGTGCTGGCCTCTCCCCTCATCCCTCAGGCCGTTCCAGAACGTCCGGATTGGCGACCGACACAGACGCCGAGGCCGCCTCGCCCCGCTGCGCTGCCACCGCCTCAATTTCGTGCACAAATCGGTGGCGGGCCCGGCGCACCCATGCCCGGAACCGTTCCCCCACCGCCCCCTCCCGTGGCAGTGCACGTCGCAGACGGTCCATGTCAAACCCCGAGCTTCGCACCCCCGCCCCCGCCCGCACTGCATCCACCGCATTGCAGAACTGCTCGTAGTGGCCCTCCACCGGCACCACCTGCACCGGCGTGTCCAGATACATCGCCTCCGCAATCGACTCAAAGCCCGCCGTGGAGACCAGGCCCCGGCAGCGGGCCATGAGCGCCAAAAACGTCCGGTCGTGCAGCTGGTGGAACGTCAACGTATCGTCGTAAGCCTCAGTGGGAGCTGCGTCGGGGCGGTCCCAAAAGCAGTGGAGGGGCACCGTCGGGTTCTGCTCGTGCCAGCGGATCACCGCCTCCGCGTACCCTCTATTGAGGATGTATACGAGAAAGAACGGCTCCGGAGCCCCCCGAGGCTGCTCAAGGACCGCTCCGCGTAGGAGAGGGGGGAGCACTCGCAGACGAGCAGAATTGCCCCCCTCGCGCACCGGATACAGCGAAAGGGCCAGGCAGCGGGCCGCTCCGTAGGCCGTCAGCCGGGCAAACGCGCAGGTGCCCCATCGCTCCACAGATCGTCCTTCCGGAAACCGGTACGCCTCGTGCAAGAACATGTACTGGTGCCCCACCGCCACCACCGGCACCGTCGTCCGGTAGCGCAGCGCATACAGCCCGCCCAGCGGCTCAAAGAAGTTGATCACCACGTCCGGATCGTGGCGGTCGATGAGGGTCCGGAGCGTCGTCAGGCTGCGCCAGAACTGAGGCACCCGGCAGAGCTCGCGGCCGAGGGTGGCCCACGGGCGCACCGACTGGTTCGCCGCGTCGGACACAAAGCCAGGGCTCGCCACTGTACGCACCGGGCCCGCGAAGGCATCGTGGAAGAACGACGGAATTCGGCGTCCGCGGCTCTTGCCCACCACCACTCCCGTCACCTCGTGCCCTGCCTCGCAGAGCAGCCCACGGAGGGCCATCGCCTGGGTGAGGTGGCCACGGCCTTCGCCCTGAACCACAAAGAGGCAGCGGAGCGCCATTGCGTGCAAACGACAGGTGCGCGAGCGGCGAGAGCAAGGGAAGAATCTACGCCTACACAATGCACAACGAGCCCTCATGCTCCGCGCGGCCCGCCGCCCCCTTTCCCCACAGCAAAAAAACGCCGGGCGCTCCCTCTCAGGAACGCCCGGCGCAACGCGAGTCCGAACTTTCTCACAGGCGAAAGATGCCTGCTCGGATGCCTACTGGAACATGCCAACCTCGTCGCTAAAGGTCCATCCGGCTGCCCAGTTGGGGCCTTCGGGGTCAAATGCCCCACGGTAATTGACCTGCTCAACGTATGCAGGCGGCGTTCCCGTTCCCGCACCGTTAACCGCGTCGGACGGAATGACACCGACCGACTGGAAGTCGGAGGGCCCCGCAGGAGGCGTGCGGGACAGTCCCGGGTCCTCGTACGTGTTGCCGTAGGCCAAGAGACTGTCGGCCACCTCGCTGCCCCAGGCCCCTTCATTTTCCACGAGGTCCGGGTACGGACTGTCAGCCTCCTGCACCGCCCCAAACGACCAGGCAATGCTGTTTTCCACTGTCAGCTCACCATTTTCCCAGCGGGCCCGGCTATCCGGGCCGGATGCGTCCTCCACTTCTACCAATTGTGCCGGAAAGTCGTAGAAGATAGAATTGTAGTAGTTGCCCGCGAAGTTATCGCGCAACTTTAGGGCCACATCGCCGGCCCCGTCCGCACCGGAGCCCACGTACGTAGCATTGTAGATCTGCGGGTCAGAGAAGGGCTCGTCCCCTTCGTCCGGATCCCCGTAGCCGTCATCGCCGCCATCGTGCTCGGCGGTGCGGTCGCCACGATTTTGCGCCTGAATGGCCAGCAGGAACTGGAGATTGCCACTGTAGCCCTGGTCGATGTCGTAGGAATCGTCTCCCACGCGGGAGGCCACAAGGTAGCGGGCATTCACATTTCCGCCAAACCATTCAAACCCGTCGTCCTGGTTGTTGAACACCTCTACGTACTCGATGGTGGTGCCAGCGCCCACGGCGCCCATGGTCAGGCCGTTGATCTCATTGCCAGCCCCAATGGAGATGCCGCCGTACCGAATAGAGACAAACCGGAAGACTCCCGCATCGTGGTTGGGGTTTGGGCTGTCGCTGCCAAACTGCGCACGAGAGACGTCCGACGGAATGCCTTCCACATTGCGGGCACCGGGGAAATTCTTGGGCCCATTCCCCAAAATAATGACCCCACCGAAGGCACCGTCGAGGTCGCGCCCAAGATCGTTGGGATCGCTCACATCATCTTCGCGGGTCGTAAAGATGATGGGATCTGCCTGCGCCGGATTGCTGCTGCCGGGGTTGCCATCTGCCAGGATGGTGCCTCCATTTGCGACAATCAGGACGCTGGCATTGGAAGGGTCCTGGTTCGGGATGCCCTTGATGACTGTGCCCGGCTCAATCTCCAGCGTGTCGCCCTCGTTCACGAAGGTCCGCCCGCTGAATTCGTACGTGTATTCGTTGGTCCACTTTACGTAGTGGGGACGCACGTTGGCGTTGCCGGCTGTGTCTGAAGGCACCACACCGTTCGTGTTGTCCGTCTCTTCGTAGAGGATCGTTCCATTATTCGTCGTGTCGTAATTCGCATATGTCACCCCAGGATTCGTATCCGTAGGGGGCGGCGTGGTGGTCATGCTGGAGTCGTTGCTGTCACAGCCGGCCAGCAAGAGCAGTACAGGGAGCACAGCGAGGGCAAGGCCGTACGTTCGCCATGCGTGCCGAGGAGCGCATTTGGAGTGAAGAGAATCCATAAGAGCGTTGAGGAGGGTGTAGGAAGAGGGAGGGGAAGGAGCCTGAGCGTCGCTACGGACCGAACATCGGCATTAAAGTTTTCGTAACGTGGGGCTCAGAAGCAGCGATGGGCAAGCCCCAGAGGGACTTGCCCAGGTGTACACCGTGCCGGTTGGCACGTGCGGCCGGACGAGCCGGGCCGCAAAGAGACTTGCGATGTCGTATCTGTGTGGGAGCAGGGGTGGGTCGGGCGGCGGAGAAGGCGAACGGATGGAGGCCGAGTGGGGGGACACACGGGGGAGGCGGGGCGAGGAGCGCAACAGGTTACAAATCGTAGCGCAGGCTCACCGACACCGTTCGCCCTTGCCTATAGCGAACCGTCGTAAAGTCTTCGCTGGGAAACGATTGATAGATCTCGGTCTCTTCGTTGAGGAGATTCTTGACGGACAGCCCCACCTCCACGCCGTACAGCAGGGCCTGCGAGGCGACCACATCGATGGTGTGCCGCCCACGCTCGTACTGATCGGGCTGGTTGTCTCGCTCGATGGTGTTCAGCCGATCATCGAAGTAATTGTAGAAGAGGGAGACCGTGGTGCCACTCTCCGGGTTGTCGTACGACACGTCAGCATTGATGAGATAGGCGGACTGTCCCTCCAGGGGGCGTCCCAAATCAGCCCCGAGCGTGTCCGTAACGGAAGATTCGGTGAGCGTGAGGTTGCCCCCCACCTCCACGTACCGGAGGAAATCAGCAAAAACGTCGAGCCGCGTGCGCGCCTCAAACTCGGCCCCGTACACCTGGGCACTCTGCTGATTTTGATAAGTGACCTCGCGGTTGTTCGCCTGCTCCACGACAACCCGCTCGATAGGAGCATCGAACGACTTGTAGTATCCACTCACGGCAAGGAGCTCGCCCGGCCCAGTGAACCATTCCCACCGCAAATCCGCATTGTGAACGAGCGTTCGGTCAAGCGTCGGGGTCCCGTCGAAAATCTCCTGTTTCTGAAAATCGTAGTACGTAGAGGGCGAGAACTCACGAAAGGTGGGCCGGGCCAGGGTGCGTCCGTACGCGGCCCGCACATTCATGTCCTCGCGGAGCGAATAGACGATGCTGGCAGATGGAAGTAGATCGGTCGTTCCAATCCGCCCCGTCTGCCCCTCGCGCGTTTCGATGAACTGATCGGTATACTCAAGACGAACGCCCCCGATGAAGCGGAGGGCACTGAAGCCGGGCACCTGCGTGTCCACCATCGCGAAGCCTGCGCCCACCGTGCGATCGCCCACCAGGTTGTTCTTCTTCGCCGTCTGCTCCTGGATCACAACGCCCAGCTCTGGTGCCGTCGTCCCCTGATAGGGGCCGGCGTTGCACTCTTCGCCTCCGATAAGGCCGATGCACTCTCCGAAATACGTATCGGGGGCCCCCTGGTAGGTGGGGGAGCCCAGGTTGCCATAGTAGAAGCGACGCTCGTCGAGGTCCCGTTCCTTGTAGAGATAGCTTCCGCCGACCTTGACACGGCCAGGCCCAACCGGCACCGAGACCGACACGTCGTTGCTCCAGGTGTACTCCGAAAGGGTTCGGAAGTAGCGAGTCGGCGACTCGTAGACCGAGGTTGCAATGCGGTAGATGTCGCGATCGGGCAGATAGTCGTCGGTAAAGAACCGGACGTCGGACTCCTCCTGGGTGGTCTTGGAATAGGACGCGTTCCAGTTCAAGCGAGGGCTGCCACCTCCCCCGCTTCCCAGCAGGTGCTCGCCCTTGGCCTGCATATTCCACACCGTCCGATCGATCGGCTCAATGCGGCGGCGGTTAAAAATGCGCGTGTCGTCGTCGCGGGGAATGCGCCCCGTCAGGAAGACCGCGGAGGTTTGCTCCGAGCGGTTATAGAGCGTATTGACTGACAGCTCATGGTTGGGGTGGGGCTTTAGAGAGAAATTGGCAATGCCGCCCAGCGTCTCCCCGGTGGCTCCCCGCTCTCCTCCAAACACAAAATCCGGAGACACGCCCTCCTCCGAGGCGGGGCCTGCAGAGGCCGTTCGCTGATCGCGCGACGCACTGGTGCTGCGGCGATAGGTCACGCCAGTCACAACCCCCAGAGGCATGTCTTCGCCCACCTGGAACTGATCTCCAAACGAGGCGGAATACCCCTGGTTAATGGGGCCAGACTGCTGGGCCGGTGTCACCTTTCCCTGGCTGAAGGCTCGGGTCACGTCATCGAGGAATTGACGCTCCTGTGGGCTTGCCCCAAAGAACGGGGGGATCGGTTGGTTATCGGCCGTAAGCTCTCCGTCCGGAAGGGCCGGCACCATCTCCGGTACGGACTCCAAGCCCCCACTTGGGCGCAGCACATCGTCCCACTCCACCTCGCTGTGGTAGGTCACCGACGTCGAAAGCGAAAGCGTCCGGTCTTCGGGAAACGCCTTCGTGCTCAGGTTCACATTGCCCCCAGTGTAGTTGCCAGGCGTGTCCGGCGTAAATGTTTTACTGGTGACTACATTGTCGAGCAGCCCCGCCGGAAAGAGATCAAGGGACACGGAGTTTTTGTTCGGGCTGGCGCTGGGCAGCTCTGCACCGTTGAGCTGAGTGTTCACATAGCGCCCCCCCAATCCCCGTACGTTCACAAACTTGCCCTCGGTGACCGACGCACCCGTCATTTTTTCGACGGCCCCGGCCGCCGTGGAGCTTGCCGATTTTCCGATCGTCTCGGCGCTGATGGCGTCCATCACCGCCGCCGCCTCAGCCCGCTGAGCAAGCATGCCCGCGTCCGAATCCCGTGCGGCCCGCGCCCGCACAACCACCTCATCGAGCTCCGCGGTGGCCTCCGCCAGCTTGAGGTCCAGCTGCGTGGTGCGCCCTGCCACAACGCGCACCTCCGTCACGGTCTTCTGCTGAAAGCCGACAAAAGAAACAACCAGGGTGTACGCGCCCGGCGACAGGTCACCGAGGCGGTAGCGCCCCTTCAAATCGGTCGTGGTGCCGGTCGTGGTGCCCTTGATCGTCACGTTCGCCCCCGGAAGGGGCTTCCCCCCTGTCGCCTCCACCACCACCCCGGCGACGGCTCCCGTCTCTGTAGACGCCCCGTCCGCAGGCGCCTGCCCGTGCGCAACCGGCGCGACCGGACTGTGCCAGAGTCCCCCCAGCAGGAGACTCAAAAAGAGGAGCGTTCGGGAGACGTGGTCGGGCATGACACACATGCGAAAAGACGATGGGAGGCGGCCGAGCAACTGTACAGGGGAAAAACATATGCGGCATTTTGAGTGTAAGGGATAAGTGTTATACCTCTTTTACGAGGGCATTACCGTTTCATTAACAGCTGGATGGGGGCAGACTGCGACACGGCCGCCCAGCTCCGGTCTTTTCAGCGGGACAGAGACGAATTTCTCCGAAGATTCCGGGCGCGGGCCTGCATGTGCGCACCCTGCCCTACATTTTCTGTATCAAACTGGGCGGAGCACACAAAGGGCCTGTAGGGCTCCCGGCTTTCGCCGGGGGAGACGTCAAGCCCCCCACGCTGCATGCCCCCATCGGGCGTTCGCAAGAATCGCCCGCGCGCCCCGATCGCTCAGCGCCGTCGCCGCCCCGGCGGTTTGCCCCCGGCAACGGAGCAACACCCCCGCCCCGGCTCTTTTCTTTGCCCAGGCTGCCTGTCCTCGTGCCCGACCCGAAAACCTCAAATCCGTACCTGATCCTCTTTGCGCTCTGGCTGATGATGTTTTCGGCCAGCAGTCAGCTGATCATCATGGTGCCGATCCTCCCGGAAATTGCGGCGAGCCTGGGGGTCAACCCGTTCTGGCGCGGCATGCTGCTTACGGCCTACGCCCTGTCGCTGGGCGTCTCGGCCCTCATCACGGGCCCCGCGTCCGACCGCATCGGGCGGCGGCTCATCCTACTGTACGGCACCACGCTCATGGCCGTCACGCTGGTGCTGCATACCGTGGCGGAGAGCTACGTCCTGCTGTTCAGCATGCGCCTGCTGGCCGGTGTGGCGGGCGGCATGCTCACGAGCGGGTCGGTGGCGTACGTGGGCGACTACTTCCCGTACGAGCAGCGCGGCTGGGCCAACGGCTGGGTGATGAGCGGCACGGCCTTTGGGCAGGTGGCGGGCATCCCGATCGGCAAGGTGCTGGCCACGGGGTTTGGCTACCAGTGGCCCTTTCTCATGTTTGCGGTGCCCATGGCCCTCTCGGCCGTGCTCATCTGGCTGTACGTCCCCCAGCCCGACGCGGAGCTCGATGAGAAGCGCCTGACGCCGCGCCGCCTCGTGGAAAAATACCGCACGGTCCTGCGGGGGTCCGACGCGGTGAACGCGGTGCTGTCGTACCTGCTCATGTTCTCGGGCTTCGGCCTCTTTACGTCGTTTCTGCCCAGCTGGCTGGAGTCGACCGTGGGCGTGACCAGCTACGAGATTGCCCTGCTGTTTGCCATCGGCGGCACGGCCAACATCCTCGCGGCGCCGCTTGGGGGACGGGTGTCGGACCAGATTGGGCGAAAGCCGATCGTGGTGTGGGCCTCTCTCGCCCTCGGGCTGCTGATGGCCGTGGCCCCGCTCTACATCTCGGGCTTCATGATTGCGGCCGTGCTGTTTTTCCTCGCCATGGCGCTCATCGGCATCCGCGTCAGCCCGCTGCAATCGCTCATTACGGCGCTGGTGCCGGACCGCCAGCGCGGCCTCCTGATGGGGCTGGCCATGAGTGTGGGGCAGGCGGGGTTTGGGTTTGGCAGCTTCGTGGCGAGCCTTACGTACGGCCCCTTCGGCTATCTCAGCAACGCGGCCGGAGGCGCCCTGGCGATGCTGGCCATGGCGGGACTCGTGTACTGGGGCCTCCCCGAGCCGTCGCTCTCGTCGATGGACGACCCCTCTGCGGACGGCCGCTCGGCAGGCCCGCGCGCGTCGGAGTCGCCAAGCGTGGCCGAGGCTCCGTAGGCGGCCTGTCGCTCCCTGTTGCCCCCCGGTGCGGCGGCGCTACCCGAAGAAGAACCACAGGACGACGGCCAGGACGAGTACCGCGCCGCCCCACAGCACGAGCGCGAGGCGGGTGGAGGCGCGGGCCTGCTCCACGTCGCGCCAGTGACGGGGCCATACGCCAAGCACCAGGAAGGTCGTGACAGCCGCCAGGTTGAGAGAGACCACGTTGGTCACGGTAAGCAGCCCGGCCCGGAGGGCGGCCAGGGGATGCCCCGCCCCCAGCAGCAGGCCTGTGGCAACGAGCGGGGGCAGCAGCGCCACCGCCACCATCACGCCGACCAGCCCCGTGGCGCCCCCGCGCGTGATGGCGAGCGCGCCCGCCGCCCCGGCCGCGGCCGCCAGCACAATGTCCACGATGCCGATCACGGTGCGGGCCGCCAGTTCATTCGTGGCCGGGTCCACCGGCACGAGCGCCCCCAGCCCCAGCGCCCCCCCGAGCGCCAGGCTCACGCCCGTCAGGTTGGCCCAGGCCGCGCGCCCCAACAGGTCCGTATCGCCGAGCGTGGTGCCCAGGGCCAGCGCCAGGTTGGGCCCAATCAGCGGCGCAATCACCATCGCCCCGATCACCACCGCCGTCTGGTCCCGCAGCATCCCGCCCGCTGCCACGATGACGGACAGCGCCGTGAGGGCGTAGTAGTACCCCGACACATCCACCGCCCCGCGGGCATACTCGTAGAGCTCCGCCCGCCCAATGCGCCCCACGGACACTTCCTCGTCTTCCGTCGCCTCTTCCTCCGACTCTTCGTCTTCTACCTCCGGGCGGGGGAGGGTCGCCTCTACAGCCTGTAGCACCACCCGGTAGTCCGTCGGAACGTGCTGGTCCACCCAGTCGAGGAACGACTCCGTCTCCTCTACCTCCAGCAGCACCCGGTCCACGCGCTGCTCATCGTCGATCGCGTAGGTCCAATGCCCGAGCACATCGTACGTGTCGTTGGGGACGTCGAGGGGCTCATCGTCGTCCGAGTGATAAATGTCGACCAGTCGGAGGGCCATGGCGGTGCACAGACGGGGGAGAGCAGGGCGAGGACTCCAATGGAAATCCAGCAGAGAGGGGCCCGAAGGATAAGCACGAGCCCCCTCCCCATCCACCCGCGCCCGGCCGGAGCAGCCCTCAACACAAAACGGGAGCACCGGCCCAGGGCCGATGCTCCCGTTGTACTTCGCGGAGTGTCAGGCCCTCCGCTTCGGCCCGAGCGACTTCGTTAGAAGTAAATGCCAATGTTCACGTTGAAGGCCGTTCGCCACTCGTTGTCGTCTCCTTCGGCCATTACACTAGCAAACTCCGTGTTCTCCCGGAAGGAGAAGTTAAACGGGTGATTTTTACTCACAATGAGGTCCGTGTAAATGAACATAGGCCCCGCTGAGGTAAGGAAGCCGATGACATGAGACACATTATCGTTCCACGCGTCCACATCCTTTGTGACCTGACTGAAGTCATAGTACGGCTTGACCTCTGAGACAGGCCCCACATCCAGCGGGATGTGATATGCCAGGCTGGACGAATAGACCGTGTGCTTGTTGGCGACGCGGTAGGTCCCGCCATACGCTCCCATACTCGTGAAGCGGTCGTTTGTGTTTGGCGGGTTGAGTTCCTGCTGCATGAATTCCAGCTTGGTCTCGAAGCCGCCGTACCGGCCCTGGAGGTGAACGGCATAGGCCGCGTGCCAGTCCGTGTCGCCTGTATTCTGATCGAGCAGCTGTCCGCGCTGCCCAGACACGCCGAGCTTCGTGAAGCCGAGGCCGTCGTGATCAAAGGTGTAGGCCACCTTGGCATTGAACTGGTGCTCTTCTACAATCGACTGGTCCTGGCCCGGAATCACGTCGTACGAATAGCGATCCGGAGTGCTGTTGCCGTAGAAGGTGGTGCCTTCCGGATTCATGTAGTAAGCTCCCTGAATGTCCCAGTTGCCGGGTGACAGGACAGCCTTCACGCCCGCGTCATAGTCGTCCTCCAGGCCCACGTAATACGTGTTGTTGAAGAACCAGCTGCTGGAGGCGTACGGCTGGATGCCGAACGGCACCTGACTTACGCCCACCTGAACCTGGCGGGTTTCGCTAAAGTTGTAGCCCGCCCATCCATGGTGCAGATACAGTCCCCCGAAGGCATCGGGGTACACGGCATATTCTGCGTCGAACACCAGATCACCGTAGGAACCGCTGGCCCCGATGCGGAATGTGTCGAACGTAAACCCACCATCTCCCAACACGCGGTCGGAGGACTGGTCGAAGCTAGACCCTCCGCCATACGACCGGAAGAGCGCATTGAAGCGGAGCGAACCGTTGATGTTGACATTGAGCGACGGCTCGTCGCTCTGCGGGGCCGCTGCCGACTCGTCGGCGTCCGTGGATTCGTCGTCAGTTTCGTCGTCGAAGACACTCACGACGGCCTCATCGGCGGTGTCGGCCGGGGCGACCGGGCCAGCAGCGTGCGCCGACGTGAGGGGACTGAAAGCAAAAAGACTAAGGACTACAAAGGTCGTAAGAAAACGAGTCATAGGCACTAAGATGTAGAGAAAGAAATCGATTCGAGATTCGTCGTTAGAAACGGGATGCAAGCACGCAGCAAGGCAGGCACGGCTCGGCATCGCGTCAGGGATCGTCATGCACCGCGGAGCGGCCGCCCACAAAACACCCCCAACCGCCGGGCGGCAGTCGGGGGTGCGTGGGCCCTCAGTCCGTGGGGCAACCGGCTACGCGCCCTGCTCGCGCGAGTACGTGGCGTCGTCCGGAAGCGTCTGCACCGGCCCGTCAGACGCGACGCACTCTTCCGTCTGGTCCATCCAGCCGTTGATGACGTCCGGATTGTTCTCCACCCACTGCGCCGCTGCGGCCGACTTGCTCATGTCGCCGCGGTTGCGGAAGGTGTCCATAAGGCTCTCAATCTGCGCGTCGTTCACCTCCGATACCTTCAGGAAGCACACGGCGTCCTTCGGAAACTCCTCGGTGAACTCGCTGTCGACGATCTTGAAGACATCCTCCGGGGCGCCGAAGACGGGCGACTGGCCGGTCTGCGCGCCCTCGAGGTACTTCAGGTCGTACGAGCCCCATTTCCAGTGCGGGTACCAGCCGGTCACCACGATGGGCTCCTGGTTGTTGATCGCGCTCTCGAGCGCCTGCCATGTGGCCGGGCCGCTCGCGGGCACCACATCGAAGCCCTCAATGCCGTTGTTTTCGAGGATCTGGCGAGTCTGGTCGTTGACCGCGGCCCCGGATTCAATGCCGTTGATCTCCCCCTCCAGGCCCTCGCGCACCTCCGACAGCTCAGTCACGCTGTTGATGTCCATGTACGCCGGCACGGTGAGGCCCACAGACGTGCCCTTGTACATGTAGCCGAGCTTCTTGGCGTCCCCCTTGGTTTCGTTCCAGGGGTCCTTGTGGGTGGTGGGGAGCCAGGCCTCGTTGAAGTAGTCGCGCTCCTGGTCGGCCACGGACTTAAAGGCGAGACCGCCGCCCTGCACCTCCTTCACGTCCACGGTCATCCCGAGGCTGTCTTCAAGGATCTGCTCCTGGGCGTACGTAAAGGCCATGCCCTCAATCCAGTTGACAGTGACCATGTTCAGGGGCTGGGAGGTGCCCTGGTCGCCCCCATCGGCGGCCCCGCCTGAGGACGAGCCCCCACCGCAGCCCGCTACCCCAACGGCGAGAAACGCCACTGCGGCAAGGACCGCCGTCAACGAACGAAATGAAGCGAGTCGGTTCATCATATCAAGTCGAGAGGGTCAGTCAGAGAAAACAAAGAAGGATGGATCGGAGACGGCCCCAGCTCCCGGGCCGTGTCGGCGGCCGGGGGGACGGGAGCGGAGCATCAGATACACGCAGCGTTACGCCGCCTGCGCAGTGGACCCGGCCCGTTCGCCGATGGCCTGCGTCACGCGGTCGAGAAAGATGGCAAGGATCACGATGGCGAGCCCCCCCTCAAACCCCGTCGCAATTTGTAGTTGCTGGATGCCCTGCACCACCGGGTCGCCAAGGCCGCCGGAGCCGATGAGCGCGGCGATGACGACCATCGAGAGGGCCAGCAGCACCGTCTGGTTGATGCCGGCCAGAATGGTGGGGAGGGCCATTGGCAGTTCCACCTTGAACAGCATCTGCGTAGGGGTGGAACCGAAAGACTGCGCCGCCTCGATGGCCTCCTCCGACACCTGCCGGATGCCGAGGTTGGTAAGGCGCACGCAGGGCGGTGTGGCAAAGATAAAGGTGGCAATGACGCCCGGCACGGTGCCGAGCCCAAACAAGACGACTGCCGGAATGAGGTACACGAACGCCGGCATCGTCTGCATGAAGTCGAGCACGGGTCGGATGATGGCATCGACCGTGTCGCTTTTTGCCGCCCAGATGCCCAACGGAATGCCAATGAGCAACGACAGCAGCGTAGACGACAGAATCAGGGCGAGGGTCTCCATCGTAATCTCCCAATACCCCATCCCCACGGCAATCTCGGTGCCAAAGAGCGCAAACTCGTAGCTATCGAGGAGGCCCATGCCAACCAGCGTGAAGAGCGCCACTCCGCGGGAGGCCACCCACCACGCCAGGGCGGTAAAGAGCAGGATCATGACCCAACTCGGCAGCAGTAGCAGCACGTCTTCCAGGCCCTCGGTGGTGGAGCCGATGGCCGTGGCGGCCACCTCGAAGAAGCCTTCGAAGTTCGTCTTCAGCCAATCGATGAGCGCCTCGAACGCCGCACCAATGTTCAGGTCCATGGGCTTGTCGCAACTCGATCTGATCGGGAAGCCAGTTCAGCAGTTCTGCCCGCGTGCCATTCCTCCCCAGGCGCTAAGACGCCTGGGCCGTTACCGCTTCCTCTACGGCCTCTTCTTCCAGGTCCACGCCGGCGTTGCGCGTGACCTCTTCCATCAGGGCCGATCGGCTCACAACGCCCTTCAGGTCGCCCTGTCCGTTGCGCACGGCGACAGGCTGGTCGCTCTTGAGCACGGTTGGCAGAATTTCGGCGAGGGGAGCGCGGGGGTGCACCGAGGGGCTGTCGGTGCGGAGCCGGGCCTCTTCCTCGTCTCGCGGATCGCGCACCACCGTGCGGGCCTGCAGCACCTTCGTGCGGTTCACGTTTTCCACGAAGGAGCGGACATACTCGTCGGCCGGATTGGTGAGAATTTCGGTGGGCGTGCCCACCTGGGCCAGTTCCCCGTCCTTCATGATGGCGATCCGGTCGCCCATCTTCAGCGCCTCGTCGAGGTCGTGGGTAATGAAGAGAATCGTGGCCGCCGGGTCCCACATCTCCTGCAGCTGCAGGAGTTCGTTTTGCATTTCGTCGCGGATCAGGGGATCCAGGGCGCTAAAGGCCTCGTCCATCAGCAGAATCTCGGGGTCGTTGACGAGGGCGCGGGCCAGCCCCACGCGCTGCTGCATGCCGCCACTCAGTTCGCTGGGCCGGCTCTCCTCGTAGCCCTCCAGGCCCACGAGGTCGAGCGTGCGGCGCGCCTTCTCCTCCCGCTCGCTCTTGCTCATGCCGGCCACCTCCAGCCCGTATTCCACGTTGCCCAGCACGCTGCGGTGGGGAAACAGCCCGAAGTTCTGGAACACCATCGACATCTTCGTGCGCCGGATGTCGCGCAACTGTTCGTCGTCGTAGGCCGTCACGTCCTCGCCGTGCACCTCCACCGTGCCAAACGTTGGCTCGATGAGGCGATTGATGCAGCGGAGGAGGGTCGACTTCCCACTGCCCGACAGCCCCATCACCACGAAGATCTCCTGCTCGCGCACCTCGAACGTGGCGTCGTTCACCGCGATGACCGACCCGGTCTCGGCCTTCACCTCGGCCTTGGACACGCCCTCTCGCGCCCTCTCCCGCGCGCGCTCTGGGTCGCCCCCAAAGATTTTCCAGAGCCCTTCCACCTCGATAACAGCCATAGCCCGTGGGACGTGGTTGCTGAATGACAGACGTGGTGGTGAGGATGGCTGCACGGATGCTTCGCGGGCCGCCACAGCCGACCTGTGATCTATAGCTCAAGGTACTTAGCCGTCCGGACGGAACGTGTTCAGGAACCGCCGGGGTTTTCTTTCATCTTCTCTTTTTCGTCCGTCACTCGTCCACACGCACGGATCATGCCCTCACAGGCGCCTCGGCAAAAGCGCCGAACAAATCCGAAGTTGTGGAAGGACCGCTGACACAACATCTCGGGAATTTCCCCACATACGCACCGACAGGCGCGGTTACGAATGTGACGCGCGTTTCTTATGGTGTTGAGTGGGCGTGAGAGAGCCCCAACAAAACAATGTGCTACTTTGACGGTGTAGCTCAGCGTCACGTCCATAACCAAGGAGGACACAGTTTTCGAGTAACAGTTTTCGGGCATCTGTACCGTCGGGCTGACGGGAGCGTCCGTGCGCAGAAATTTCTGCGTAGGCCAATGCCTGCGGAGGACACGGAAGACGTCGGTCCGCCTCTGCTCAGAGCGGCAGCTCCAGAGCACGCGAATGATTGAAGCCGATCCTGTGAAACAGGACGTCTTTTCCGTGAGGAAGACTCCGTGAGGAAGACTCCCCCGCGCTTTGCCCCGGAGGGGTCCTCTTCGAGCTGCCGGGGGAAAAGTCAAGTTGATCCGTCGTGCATGGAATGCACGCTCTCCCTGAGCTCTCTCAAGGGCAGCAGACGGGCAGCGGGGCGGGGACCCTCTCGTTCGCTCACACGTCTCCATAATGTTGCTCGTCGTACATACAGGCGACACCAAAATGGACCACGCAACGACATCGTACACACGGCCCTCGGGCTAGCCAAACCCTCCCTCACACGCTCTTTGACCAAACGAACGCCCCTCTTATGACTTCCGACGATCAAACCGACGTATCTCGGAGACGCTTTCTCCACTCCCTTAGCATTGCAGGCGTAGTCGGCGCGGGCGGGTCGCTCCTCGCAGCATGCGGCGGCGGGTCCGATGGATCTGGCGATGGCGGCGCGAGCCAAACGCAATCCGGCGATGGTGGCGCGGCGACCGCACAGGCCGACTGCTCGGACCTGTCGGGCCTCTCGGCCACCCAGAAGCAACGGCGTGAGCAGATGGTAAACTCCCTCCAGTACGTGGAGGAGTCTCCAGAGGCGAATAAGAATTGCGCCAACTGCTCCTTGTACCAGAAAGAGAAGTACGGCGCGGGCTGCGGGGGCTGCACCCTGTTCCCTGGCCCCGTTGCTGCGGAGGGATACTGCACCTCCTGGGCGCCAAAATCGTAGACCTACGCTCGGCGTCTCTCTCCACGGAGATGTCGACTCGTTGCCACACCGCCCCGCCTGGCCCTGTGCCGAGCGGGGCGGTCGTGTTTGGGGATCCGGGAGGACCATGGAGGTCCTGTGCCTGAACGCCTCCAGCCTGGGCCCGTAGATGCTCCCACCCCACATACGTCACGAACACACTCACCTGACGCGTCCCCGTGATGCCCGATGCCTCCTCCAATCGCGTGATCGACACTGTTGCCGACGGCCTGCAACTGCAGGTCGGCTCTCTGCCGGGCGATTATGCACCACGCTTGCTAAAACCGAAGTCGGCCGCGTACGTGGTGGGGTTCGCCGCGGGTGTCAGCCGCGCCCTGGACATGACGGTGGGCAACCACACGATTCGGGTGCTGGAGCGGGGGTGCCGCCAGGGGCTCCCGCAGGCCGGAGACCTTGGGCAACGCCTCGCCGACCTGGCAACGGGGGTGGTGTTTGACGGGAGCGTGACCCGCGACTCGGATCTCGTTGCGCTCCGGGAAGCGGGCGAGGCGGAGGGCCGGGCCTTTGTGGAGGACCGCTCCCCGCCCTCGGGACTGAAGGACCTGGTGTACGACGAGTAGCGACGCCCAACGACAAAGCGCCGGGTCCATGCACGGACCCGGCGCTCTCGTCAGCTTGGCGTTGCGGCCTTGCCTCAATCGGCAGAAGCTCCTACGCCGCGACGGGGTCGGCCTGTTCGATGCGGGTGCCCAGCAGCTCCAAGAACTGCCGGATCCAGGCCGCATGGGCGGGCCATGCAGGGGCCGTCACGAGGTTGCCGTCCGTGATTGCTTCTGTCATCTCAAGATTGGCGTAGGTGCCCCCCGCCGCCTCCACCTCCGGCGCACACGCAGGATAGGCCGAGCAGCGGCGCCCGTCGAGTACGTCGGCCGCGGCGAGGATCTGGGCCGCGTGGCAAATGGCAGCCACCGGCTTGTCTTCCTCGAAGAAGTGCTGCACCGCCTCCATCACGCGGTCGTTGAGGCGCAGGTACTCCGGCGCCCGGCCGCCCGGCAGGCAGAGCGCGTCGTAGTCGGCCGGGTCGACGTCCGCGAACGTGGCGTTGAGGGCAAAGTTGTGGCCCGGCTTTTCGGTGTAGGTCTGGTCGCCCTCGAAGTCGTGAATGGCGGTTTTCACCGTGTCGCCAGCCTCCTTGTCCGGGCACACGGCGTGGACCTCGTGCCCTGCCAGGTCGAGCATCTGAAAGGGCACCATCGTCTCGTAGTCCTCGGCAAAGTCGCCGACGATCATCAGGATGTGTTTGGCCATGGCTGAGTTTCGTTGGGGACGTGTGAGAAGCGTGCGATGAGTACGCTGCCTGGATGCCGCAGGCACCGAGGCATACGGGCTCCGGCATACGAAGACCTTGCGAGAAGGCCCTGTGGAAAACATACGGAAGAGAGGCTCGCAGGCTCCGGCGGGTTCCCGAAGGAGCGCCCCGAACGACGGGAGGGGCTCCGCCGTCACGCTTCCCCACCGCTATGTCAGTGCGGAGGCGGCACGGCGGCCGGCCTGAATCGCGCCGTCGAGGTAGCCCGGATGGTCGGCGGCCGTCTCCGCGGCCGCAAACTGGAGCTGCCCGTCCCAGTGGGGCTGCTGCAGACGCGGCGAGGGCGTGGGCGGCGTGTGCTGCCCCGACTTGGGACCGGCCGGCGGCGTGGTGGCGGCGTCGTGGCGCCAGTCGGCCGTGACCACCCCAGTGGGCTCCGCCGCGGCTTCCCCAAAGCAGTGCACGAGCTGTTGTACGAGGGCCTGCCGTCGGGCCTTGGGGGCCTGGGGAGTCGGCGACTCCGGCCCGGGCGGATGCATAAAGCCCACGAGGGCGGCCGCCCCATCGGGCCCCACCGCATCGTGCCAGTCGTGCACCGGCCCCACGGCACTTCGCACCCGCCCCGCAAGGCCGTGCTCTCGCCAAAACGGGCGGTCGTAAGTGACGGCCGCCTTGGCCGAGGGGCTCATCCAGGTGGTGGTCGTGCGGAGGGCCGCGGCCAGCGCATCTGGAAGGGCGGGCTCAAACTGCAGGGTGTGGGCGGCCAGCCGGGGCGGCACGGCAAGCACAGCGGCGTCGAAAGCAGCGGTGCGGGGGCCATCGGGCGTTTGGGCGCTGGCCTGTACCCCCTCGCCGACGCGCCGAAGGGCCTGGAGGCGATGCCGCAGACAGAGGGCGGCGTCCGGGAGCGTCGCCGCCAGGTGCTCGTGTAGGGCCTGCGTGCCGCCCGCGAGGCGCCAGGACGGCGGCGGAGAGTCGGGCCATTCAAAGTGCTCCACG
Organism: uncultured Bacteroidota bacterium; assembly: GCA_913056185.1. GTDB lineage: Bacteria > Bacteroidota > Rhodothermia > Rhodothermales > Salinibacteraceae > Salinibacter. The sequence goes on along the minus strand of CAJXLV010000046.1, from coordinate 1,810 downwards.
GGGGCGTCTTCGCTCCATTCCTGAACGGCGACGCCCGGCTCGTGCTGCCGCACCCGCTCGAGGCCGAGCCGCTCCACCAGCGCTCGCACCCGCTCGTGCTGCGTCCAGTGCCAGGCCGCGCCCAGGTCCACCGACACCGCGTCCGGCCCCACGGCAGGGCTCCAGCACCGCCCCCCAATGCGGTCGCGCGCCTCCCAGACAGCCACCCGCCGCCCGGCCGCGTGCAGCGTCGTGGCCGCAACAAGTCCAGACAACCCCGCGCCTACCACCAGTACCTCGGACGTGCCAGACGACGTTTCCATACAGGCAACATCTCGTTCAACTTAAGACTCAGGCGACGCAAGGGCAGAAGATGAAAGGTATGCATCGAGGCTGTAGCGCCCCGGTCCAGTAAGCAGCAGCGCCACAAACACCGTCGCCATCTCCGTCGCGTGCCAGGGGCCCCCGTCAATCTGCCCACTGATGTGGCCGAGCGCCGCCACCGCCATGGTGGCCAGCAGCAGCGTGAGCGCGGGCCGGAAGAGCAGGCCCAGCATCAACAGAATGCCGCCGCCAAACTCGGCCAGGGCTGCCAGAAAGCCCCAAACCGTGGGCCAGAACGTGATGCCGAGCACCGCCATGGTTTCTCCCAGCCCAGCCCACTGCTCCGGCCCGCCAAACAGTTTGTCGGCGCCGTAGACGAACACAAACGAGACGCCGATCCCCAGCCGGAGCAGAAGGAGAGCAAGATCGACCGAGGTCCAGCGAGCAGGAGCAGGCATGGCCAGGGGGCACAGGCAGTCACCAGAGAAACAAGCAGCAGCTACGCGTCTCCGTCGATGCTATACGCGCCGGGGCCTACGAGCACGAGGCTCAGGAAGACGACGCCATAGATCAGCGCCAACTCCGGACTGCCCTCGATGACCCCCGTGATGTGGGCAAGGGCAGCCACGGCCATATTGAGGACAAGCACGAGTGCTGCAGGCCGCGTCAGCAGGCCCACCGTCACAAGCAGCGCGCCCACAAACTCGGCCACCGCCGCCAGAAACCCCCAAACCGTGGGCAGGACCACGAAGCCGAAAATGCCTTCCATGACGCCTCCCAGCTGGGCCCACTGCTCGGGGCCGCCGAGAATCTTGCCCCACCCGTGCCCGATGGCCATGTACAGCCCCACAGAGACGCGGAGCACAAGAAGCCCAAGATTGCGGTACCGTGAGAGATGTCCCCAAATCATAGCGGTGTGCGGTCAGACCGGAAGATACGTGTCACTGTGCCTGAAAGTATAGGCACTAGACCGCGGCCTGTCGAGCGTTGGAGAGATTTTCCCCTCAGACCGCTCTTTCATCGATCGTCTCGACTTCTCCCCCGGCTGAAGCCGGAGGGGGGCGCTGTTCCTTCGTGCATCCTCAGAAGCTGTTTGGTGGATGGATATTCAGCCGACGCGAGCGAAGCGACGGACGAGCCCTGCGAGCAAACATGACGGGCGATGTGCAGAACCCGTTCTGCGCTGGGAACGCAGTGACCGAATAGTCCCAGGGCTGCACACGATCCGCGAAGTCGTAGGTCATAGTCCGTCCGCCAAACAGCTTCTCAAGGCTCTACGAGGGTGGGTAGAGCGCGAGAAGGGCTTGTAGAGCCCCGTGCTTTAGTGCGGGGGCATGAACGTGCGGGCGGATGCTTTAGTGCGGGGGCATGAACGTGCGGGCGGATGACCCTGTCGATTCGAGGCCCGTCTCGCGCCTCCGTTCTCGGAGCCGCATCAGCCCGGAAGAGTGTTCGTCGTGCAGTCAGCCATGCCCAGGCGGCTGTCTCTTTTATCGGTAGATCTTTT
>CAJXLV010000045.1 GCA_913056185.1 uncultured Bacteroidota bacterium | reverse complement strand
GGCATCCGCGTCGGCGCAAAGCGGGTGGCTCGCCTGATGAACGCCGAGGGCGTGGAGCGCGATTTCACCGCCGAGGAGCCTGACCAGTGGGGGGAGCTGACATCACCTACCGTGCCGACCGATGCGGAGTCCCTGTGCCTGTCAGTCGTGCTTCCTGTCAGTCGTGCTTGATGCCTTCAGCAGGCGCATCGTCGGATGGGCCATGGCCGATCCCCTTCGTACCGAGTTGGTCCTCGACGCGCTCGACATCGCCTCCGAGCAGCGGGATCCGGAAGAGACGATTCATCATTCCGGGCGGGGCCCTCAGTACACCGCGGTCGCCTTTGGCCGGCGCTGCGAGGATGCAGGCGTGCGCCCATCGATGGGCTCGGTTGGGGACTGCCACGACAATGCCCTCGGCGAATCGTTTTTTGCGCCCCTCAAAGGCGAACTCCTCGAGCGCGCCTCGTTTGCGCCCCGACCGGAGGCCCGCCTCCGTGTCTTCGACTTTGTCGAGGAGTGGTACAATCCGCACAGATTGCACTCAGTCCTTGACTATCAGTCGCCGATGAGCTATAAAAAAGAGTGCCCCCTGAGAAAAGAGCGACCCCAAAAACCGCAATCACTCGCCGCGGCATGAAAGCCGCGCGGTTGTCCACAAAAGCGGGTCCACTCCCGCAATGCTTTCCAGCTCACCGTGCAACGGCCCTTGCAGCCGACCAGTCTGCTATGCCAACGCTCGAAGACGCGATTGCTTTGGCCACCGAGGCCCATGCCGGCCAGACCGACAAGGCCGGCGCGCCTTACATTCTGCACCTCCTGCGGGTGATGCAGGCCCAGAGCTCCACAGAAGCCCGCATGGCTGGCGTCCTGCACGACCTGGTGGAGGATACCGGCTACGCCTTCGATGAACTGGAGGAGAGGGGCTACCCCAGTGAGGTCATCGAGGCGCTCCGTCACGTGACCAAACAGGACGGAGAATCCTACGCGGAGTTTGCCGAGCGAGCAGGCCAGCATCCGATCGCCTGCCAGGTCAAGATCGCGGACCTGGAGGACAACATGGACGTGACCCGCCTGGACACGGTCACGGAGGAAGACGCCGAGCGGCTCGCGAAGTACCGCCGGGCCCATCGCAGTCTCACCAGCAGGCACGGTGGAACGTGACTCTCAACCTCTTTTGACTTCTCCCCCGGCCAAAGCCAGGAGATTCTCCTGCGGGCTTTGCTGCCCTTGTCCCACGGGTCTGCATCCCTGCCTCTGGACCTGTCGGTCCTCGGACTTTCAATCCCTCAAGGGTGCGATTGGGAGGCGGATAGGCAAAGGGCCTCTTCGTCGTGTGCTGTCTTTCAATACCTCAAGGGTGCGATTGGGAGCCTGTCTATTCCGACGAAAAATCGCCGTTGAGCGGCGCTGTGGGCCGGTGCCTTTGGTGTTTGTGCCTCTCAATATCGTCACCCGTCGGTGCTGTGTCAACCCCCGGGGGGCGACGACATTCTCCAACGCCATGGGGGGCACCGACGTATGGAACGTAGTGCGGTGAGATCGGGCACGGCCGACGCGTGCGCGGCGTTCCTGTCGGTGAGGGGGACGACACGAGCCCCGCACGCAGACGAGCATCCCGCAGACCGGCATTACGCAGACGGCGAGGCGATGCCCAGCTTTTCGAGCTGTTGGGGCTGGTCCGCCAGGGCCACGCGGGCGATGGCGCGGAAGTCGGCCATCCAGTCGTCGAGCGCATCGACCGCCTCGTCGCGCGCCGCCGTGGCGTCCTGGGCGTCGCCTTTTGCCTGCTCCTGCGTCGAGTTGGCGTCGGCCACGGCCTCCACCTGCGCCTGCGCCGCCGTCAGGTCCTCGGACGCAATCCCAAACTGCCCGAGCGCATCCTGCACGTCGGTGTCCGCCAGCGCATTGTCGTAGAACGTGCGCGCCTGGTCCGCCCAGCCGGGGATGGTGCGCTTGCGCCGGCCGCTCAGCTTTAGGCCTTCGGCCGCACCGCGATGCTCTTTCAGCGCCACCCGCGCCACCTGCAGGTGCTGCATGTACGTGGCATTCGCCTCCTCGTAGGCCTCGTTGAGGGCGTCGGTGGCCTCGTACTGGTCGCTGTATTCCGCCGCCATGGTTTGCTGCGCGTCCTGCGCGGCCTCCAGCAGCGTCTGCCCCTCCTGGAGCGTGGCCTCGTCGTAGCCAAAGGCCCCGAGGGCTTCGAGGAGCGACGCATCGGCCAGGGCATTGTCGAGGGCCGTTTCGGCCTCGGTCAACTGTTCGGGGATGGATTGATACGCCATGGGTCTGAATGGGAAGTGGATGAGTATGGGATCGATCGGGAGACGACAGACACGCAGGGTGCCCTTGTGCCGGGGAGTGTCCTTGTGCCGAGGGCCGCGCACGCCCCACGTGCAGGGAGCTGCTCCCGGGCATGCCGTCTCTTTTAATCACTACCGATATCCAAAAAGTTCCCCATACGCCCATCCTCCGCGGGGCCGGGCCCTATTCGCCGCCTGTATCGCCCCGAGAAGCGACACAGCCCCATGGCAGTGCCCCGTGGCGGAGCCCCGTGACGGAGCCCCGTGATGCCGTTCCCCGCCTGGCGCTTTCCCGTTGTCCCGCGCCGGCGCCCATTCGTACGAGCAGGGCACTCGTCTGTACGGGGCGCGGCCGTGCTCGTACGGGCGCTGTCTTCCTTCGTACGCCCCCAGACCGCGCCGGTACGGGGGCAGACCGAGGGCGTACCGCTGCTCTTCTCCGTCGTCCCCAACGAGACCCCGGCCGTACGGGCACCGGCCTGGGTCGTACGGGTGCAGATTTGAGTTGTACGGACTCAAAACCCATTTGTACGGGCCCAGAACTGGTTCGTACGGGCATAGACCCCGTTCGTACGAGGATGGGCTCCGTTCGTACCGGGATGGGATGGGTCCTTTCGACTCTGTAACTGCCAGCCGTTATTCTCCGTGGTTGTACGCACTCAGACGCTGGACGATATCCTCGTGCGCCCGGTCCAGGGCGTCGGGGTTGGCCGTGATGCCTGTTACGTGCCCTTTGCATGCAGGCATGGTATAGACGGATACGCCGTCGAACGGATCGATTACGGGGACGGCTTCTCTCCCGCGTCCCTCCTCCGTGAGGTCGGCCCGGATGGCGTTTGTGACGCGGTTGGCGTCGTCGCTGACGGCGAGACAGAGCGTGGGCTGCGGGCTGAAGGTGCGGCTCTGGTTGCTGGTCACTCGCCAGTCCGTAAGGCCCGTCGCCAGCGCCTCAATAATCTCCTCTTGTCGCTCCTGTGGGCACACCAGGTGCTCCTCGTTGTCGGTCAGCGTCCACCCCTGCTCCTGAAGCTCGTCAATCTTCTCCGTGCTCAGCTCCGGCTCGTGCTGGTTCGTCGACACCGTGAACAAGCGGTCGAGGTCCACGGCCACGTCGAACACGTACAGCCCGTGGGCGCGGGGGCCCACCTGGTTTTCCGGGATCCACTTCCGCCGCGGAAGCGTGCGGTCGTTCGACTCCAGAAACTCCTGCACTTCCTCGTCGGACATTTCCTCCCCGTCCGCATTTACAACGCGCACGGAGTGCTGCTCCGGATCGTCGCTGCGGTCGTACGACGCTGACTCGCTGGCGAGCCCGGCCAGCAGGGGATGTAGCGGTCGCATGGCGGAAATGGAAAGCGGACTCCGGCGCTTGACGGTGTTGCCGCCGCCCGACTCCGCCCGCATCCAGCCCCCCAAGAGCTGATCGGCGTACTGTGGATCGCAGGGCGACCAGGGTTCGCCGTCCGACAGACTTCCGTCTGCCGAGAGGGTCTTATTGAACGTCACGGGCGCTCGGCGCTCGTTCAACGCGTCGGACACCGCGTCCAGAATGGACCGCTTCACCTGCTGCCCACTGGAATAGGCGACCGTTTCTCCAAACTGCGGATCGTAGTATGTCTTCTGACCGTCCTGAACGGAAAATACCGTGTGACTCACTTGACGAAGTCCACGGACGAAAAAGCAATTGGCACTCATGGCTCGAAAAAAGTTGGGGCGTGAGAAAGCGTGAAGGAAGAGAACCGGCAGCTACACGGACTGCTGCTGGCTGAATACGTGGTACTTGAGTCGCAGGAGGGTGGCGAATAGGGGGAAATCGCTCGACGGCATTTTTACCACCTCATCCCCGATTTCGTCGATGAGGGGGGCGTGCGTGGCGTCGTTTTTGACCACCTCGGAGAGCGACTCCAAAAACTCGCGCCGATGGCTGGCCTCCAGTACTTGCTCTGCTGTCCGCTTTGCCGTCGTTTTTGCCCGTTCATCGGATTGCGCGTACTCGCGCAGCGCTTCGGCAAGTTGCTCGGTCGTGTCGATGAGATCCTCATTGTTGAGCATGGCAATGATCCAGGTTTGGAAGATGAGGTATCGGGTGAACTTGTTTTCGCTGCGCGTGGTGTTCGGCATTTTCGACGAGCGCCCGCCGGGCATGTACTGGCGCAGCTTGTCGGGGCGAAGCGCCTTGAGTCCAATGGCTCCCTGCTCGCAGGCCCGGTAGATGCTGTACTCAGGATCGAAGGCATCAGCGAGCCGTCGGGCAGTGACACCTTCCACATCGCCGAACAGACGCTCGTAGAGCTCGGCGAGACGTTGCACCTCCGGCAAGAGAAGCGGTCGGAACCCGATGGTCTGATTCGTCTGGCCCAGCGAGTAGACGTACACGGTGAGACGCGTGTCGGGCAGATGGCGTGCGAGCGCAAACAGCACCTGTGCCCAGTCTTTCGTACTCATCCCGGAACTCTTCGTAACGTGCGGGTCGAAGTCGCGAAGGGGATCCGTCGGGTTGTAGTCCCACCCGAATCGATGTGAAAGCCACTGCCCATTCCACGTCTCGATTTGGTTCCCTTTCAATCCGGGCGTTTGATCCAGGTAGCTACGGTAGTGGAACCACCCCTCGATGAGCGCTCGAAGAATGTCGTCGTGATCAATGAGCAACGAGAGGCCGCCCGATACTCCCACGCCGCACATGGCGCCGACCCAGGAGCAATAGGCGTCCTCCGAGTCTGCGGTGGCGCCTACCGTGCTCACTTGCCCGGATGTCGTTTCCATCGGTCCGTCAGCCATGCCTCCCATGAGAAGGTGCCCCACCGGACGTTCAATCGATCCGATTTTCTCATGGGTCTCCGCCAACGCATTCTGCCGTACGTTGGGATCGTCTCGGCTTCCGGAATACTTCGGTTGCGCGAAGGGGGCGTTATTGGGCCAGAAGAGATAGCGGGCGTCGTCGAAGCCGGTGTCAAATAGTACGTTGTCGAAAAACGCCCTCGGCGACAGCGGGGAGCCGTCATTCAGATGCTCGTTGTAGATGTCGATGGCGCGGCGCCCAACGTAAGAGGTGTACATAGCATGCAGGGATTAGAGGATGTTTGGAGAAGTGTCGTCGACGGAGCGGATCGTGAGTCCAAGGGGGAGTCCGTCGGGATCGTACAGATCGTCCGGTGCGCACAGCGGCTTCTGACCGTCTGGGTGGCGCGGCCAATCGAACCTGTTGAAGCTCGTCGGCACAGGGATGTGCATGCGCTGGCGTTCTTCCCACCACGCGTCGGCGTACTGTGTGGCCTCGGAGCGCAGAATGCAGGTCTCCGAGTTGATGTTGAGGGCCGTCAAAAGCACCGATTTCGGCCGGTGCTGCAGCTTCTGAATCCGGTAGCGACCGTCCTGCCAGATAAAGTGCGTGTCGACCTCGGGGATCTCGACCTGCGGGTACACGGCATCAATCCGGTTCTGCACGTTGGCCTCGCGGAGCACCGTGCCATCTGTCGGCAATGCCTCGAAGCTCGCCCGCACCGTCTCGGCGTCGTACGGCAGAATCGCGGCGTCCTCCGCCGGCGGTGCAATGACGTAGATCGGCTTCAACACCCCGATGGTGTCCTCGGACCGCTCGCGATTGACCCGACCAAAGCGCTGAACCATTCCGTCCAGCGGGGCCGCGTCGGTAATCATGGCATCGAAGGAGATGTCGAGGCTCACCTCCACGACCTGTGTGGCACACACCACGCAGGGCCCCTCCTGTTGCTCGAACGCCTCGATCTGATCTTCCAGTTCGGCACGGTCCCGGCGCTTGTAGCGGCTGTGGATGAGCATGGCGGGTACGTCGGGATGCCGCTCGCGGACGGCCCGGAACCGCTGCTGCGCACTGTCGACCTGATTGCTGACGAACAAGACGCGATCTCCCTGTTCCAGCCGATCGTCGAGCGCACTCCAGGCCGCGTCCGGCGACGAACACTGGTGAATGCGATGCCGGTTGAAGGTATCGAGCGTGTCATCGTCGAGCCGCACGCGCTGCACCGCTTCCTCGCCCCCCAGCACCTCCAGGAGCGCTTCGGCCAGGGCCGACGGAATCGTGGCGGTGCCGATGTGAACCCGACACCCGAGTTCGACGAGCATCCGCACGATCTGGAGCACCATCGAGCGAGCCACGCCGTCGTAGGTGTGCACCTCGTCGAGAATGACATCATTCCCGCGAAGGTCGAGCGCCATGGCCTCGTACCCCGCCGTGCCGAAGACGATGGAGGCCATCTGATACGGTGTCATCACCTTCACTCCGGCTCCTGGGTGCCGCTGCAGGTCCGGGTCTTCCTCGAATTCCCCGTCCTCCAGCTCAATGCGGGAAGTGGCGTGCAGCCGCCGCACGTCCGCCGGGGCGTCAAAATGCTTGTGGAGATCCGTCTGAATCCGTCGATACATGGCGTTGATGGACGCCTGAAACGGAAGCGTGTAGAACACCCGTCCGTCGCAGCGCCCCAGCAGAAAGTTTGTCTTCCCGGCCCCAGTTGGGGCCGTCACCAGCGTGTGCGGCCGGTCGTCGTCAGTGTCCATTGTCGAGAGCGGATATAACTCCGACGCCGTGTACGGCCCCCCATTGTCCCGATACCCCGTCAGGTCCGGCTCCTCGTGCAGATGCTCCACCTCGTCTCCGGTGTCGTGCGTGTAGTTGGATGCAAAATGATCGGCGCTCATCATCACGCCCCGACGCGCCGACCACCCGTCCGAATTCTGGCGGCAGTGGGCAAGCGCAGCGTCAAATGCCGTTCGGCGGGCCGCCTCGTCAATGTCTCTCGGCTCGATTCCGAACGTGGCCGCGATTTCGATGGCCTCCGGCGCCCAGGTTTCCCACTCTTCCTGATGGCGCTCAAAAACGCGGTCCGGGCCGTACTCCCGCACGAGATCAATCAGGCCTCGCTTACTCCGATCCTGCTTCACGGACTTGTGGTGCGCCGCAATCAGGTCCACCATCTGCGGCCATTCCTCCCGATCGATCAGCGGGAGAAAGAGCAATGACGAAATCTCGTGTCGGTGCGGCTCCTGCTCGATCCAGTCCCACTCCGTAAGCTCCTCCCGCACCATGGCCTGGAAAAATGGATGGCCCTTGCCGAGGTCGTGCACGACGGCTCCGCGCCGCGCAATTTCGAACGAGACGTCGAGTTCGTCGGCCATGTGGGTCATCGCCTCCACGACGTGCCGCGTGTGCTCCTCCAGCGTGAGGCCCCCTTGATCCGGACTCTTTGCCAGTAGGGTCATCGGTTGATGTGTTCTGTGCCAACAGGATCCCCGGTAATGTTGAGGGTGCCGTACATCGGCGCCCCGTCCTCGTAGCGGTTGTAGCCCACCATGAATGCGTCGTCGCCTTGACCGAACACCAGTTCAAACCCGGTAAGCTCATCGAACCCCGATTCGCTCATCTCTCGAATCGGTCCGTCCGGCATCACCACATCCTCGTTGCGGGACAGGCAGAGGTGCTGTCGATGGGCCGTCTCGGCATCGTCGCGGGTTGGAAAGGCCAGGTGCAACCGGGGATTGAGCATGACGCCGCGGTCCAGCACCGCCGTCGCCCGTTTGTAGGTTACCTCCTGGTATTTCTTTACCGTTTTCCGGTCGATCCCCGCCGACTGGGTCGTCTCCCCCTGCACGCTGAATCCCTGATGCGTGAGACGGTGACGCAAAATTTCCGACACCCCCAACTTCTGTCGTATTCCCTCGACCGTACTCGGCGTGAGGAACTGCTGACTGTACGTCAATTCGTCGCGGACGGCCGTCCACGGTTTGATAAACCCAAACGGCCCGGTATATGTGACGACGTAGATCGGTTCAGACATGTCAATTGCAATTCATTGTGTCGTGGAATGTCGTGTCATGCGGCCCCATCATCATCCATCGCCGCGAAAGCGGTCGTCGTGCCAGTCCGCCGGGTTGCGGCGGATGTACCGCCGGGCCGCCCGCCAATGCCGTTCGGTGCGGATGATGCGGTCGTGGTAATTGCGTTGCCACACCGGGGCGCCCGCCGTGCCACGGTGGGCGTTGATGCGCGTGGTCGCCGCCGATTTGAACCCGGCCACGAACGCCCCCAATGATTTCGGGGCCGGGCCCGTCGGGCGATCATCCCGCGATTCCCCGGCCGGGTCGGGTGCATCGGGCGCGTCGGAATCCCCGCGGGCGTCGGATTTTTTATCCATCAGCGTCGACCCGCCGGTCGACGCTGGTTTGTCGGATGGCGGGGGCGTTGATTCGTCCACCCCGCCGGTCGACGCTGGTTTGTCGGATGGCGGGGTCGTTGATTCGTCCACCCCGCCGGTCGACGCGGTTTTGTCGGATGGCGGGGGCGTTGATTCGTCCACCCCGCCGGTCGACGATGGATCGCGGTCGGATGATGTCGGGGAATCGGCCGGGGCGTCTGGGCCCGCCGCATCGTCCTCGGACGCATCCGTCGGGGCCCCCGTCCACGCCCGAAACGCCCGGTATCCCCGCGGGCAGGTGGGGGCCGCCACCGATGGGTCGGCGAACACCACAATCCCGTGCAGGTGATTGGGCATCACGACAAAAGCATCCAGGTGCACCCGGTCGCGGATCGTTTCGGAGCGGTGCCATTCCTCCGCCACGATCGTGCCGAGGGCATTCACAAACATCCGTCCGCGCTCAACCGCCCCAAAGAGACGCCGGCGGCCCTCGGTACAGATCGTCACGAAGTAAGCGGCCGGCTGCGTGTAGTCCCATCCGTCTGTGCGACGGGAGGTGTGGTGCGTGGTGTATTGTTCGTACCGGGACGGCATGGAAACACGAGGGTCCGTTTCGGAGGAAGCTGCAGGCCGCCGGGGATCATTTCACCGCCCCAAACCCGCTTCCGGTCAGCTCGCCCACGCCTACAGCCCAGGCGAACCGTACGGCAGCAGGTGGGCCCTCGACGATCACTGGGCACCAGCTGCCCCGGTGCTTGATCTCGTGGCCGTCCTTTTTGAGGGTGGCGAGCTTGGTGTGGGCGCCGCTGGACTCGCGGTCGAAGCGGACGCGCACCGCATCCGGGTCGACGTCCAGCCCAGCAGCCTTCATCTTGCCACGGAGGGTACGGGTGAGGGCGTCGTCGGCCCGCGCGTCGTCGTAGAGCAGGTACTCGCGGGTCCCATCCTCGCGGCGCCGACGGGCCAGGACCGGGGCATCCACCGCGAAGCGGTATCCCCCCGAGAAGGACGGGGGCGTCTGTTGCTGGGCCTCCACGACCCGCATGCCGGCAAAGACGGACGGGGCGTGCAAGAGGCCTTCCAGGACCGTCTTCGCGGCTCCCTCCTCGTAGAAGCTGAGGCGCCAGCGGGCGCCGTCGGGAAACTGCAGGGCGCCATCCGCCCCGCGGCCGCCGCTCAGCCAGCCCAGGCTGTAGAGCGAAGGGCCGTCGTGCAGGGCATTGTCCGGCCCCAGCCACTTGTGCAGCGTGCCGGTAAGCCAGTGGAGGTGGTCAAAGGGAACGGGATCGGTGTTGGGAGAGAGGGTGAGATTGAGACGCATCGGGCGATCGAGAACTGGGGAGGGTAGAAATGGCGAACGGAACCAGCGAAGGTCAATGGCAAAACGAGGGCGTCGCCCGGGGCAGGTGATGGTCGAGAGGAACTTGATGGGGGCGTGACATCCATCCATACGTCACAGGCGGGTCCAAGAAACACCTCCGTACAGACAGAGCGGACGTGCAGCGTCCGGATGCCTGTTCGGGGTGCCTATTCGGGGTGCCTGTTCAGCCGGAGTATTTCAGCCGGAGTATCGATCGGCCACCCTCTGTGCCTCCTCCGCAAGCTCTCTGGCGAGGTGGTCGGGCGCGCGCACCGTCACCCGATCGCCCCAGGAGCGAATCCACGCCTTCATCCCCTCCAGCCCGGCCACCTCGAAGGACACCACCAGCTGCCCGGTGTCCCGCTCTTCTTCGATCACCTGAGTGGGGTGGTAGTCCTTTTCCCGGAAGTAGCGAGACGCCTCCGCCTCCACGAGAATCCGCACCACTTCCGTCTCCCCGCCGAGGGCCCCGAATCGCTCTCGAAAGTACAGATCCGGGTCGAAATCGACCGGCGGATCGGCGGCCACCTCAGTGGTGCAGAGCTCAATCTCGCCGATGCGGCTCAGCGTAAAGTCGCGCAGCGCTTCGCGGTAGTGGCAGTAGGCCACACAGCGCCAGGAGCCCCCGGGCGCCGCCATGATGAGCGGACTGACGGTTCGGCGGGGCGGGGCGTCGGAGGCATGCGCCGACGCGTACTCGATCCGGACGGGGCGATTCCGGTTGAGCGCCTCCACGAGCGTGTCGAACACCTCGTCCCGAAAGGTAGACGCCGCCGGCTCCGTCCCAAAGTGCCACTGCTCTCGAAGCCGGTTGAGCTCGTACGTCCCGCTCCCCCGGTCGAGCAGATCGAGAAGACGCCCAAATCCCTGATCGAGCGGCTCGGACAGCGGGGTGGCCGCGAGGGCGGCCCGGCCCGCCTCGGCCGCGACCACCAGGGCGAGGGCCTGTCGCTCGGTCAGCGACACTGGCAGGTCTTGCACCGCCAGCTGGGAGAGGGACAGGTAGTACTCCTTTTGGCGCCCCCGCCGCCGCTCTTGTACCGCCACCCCCGCAGCCTGAAGTTCATTCAAGAGCCGACGGGCGTGACGACGAGAATCGATGGGCAGATGGTGCGTGATCTCGGTCTGCGTTAGGGCGTGTCCCTCTCGCAAAAGGTCCAGAAGCTGCCCGCGGGTAGATCGGGGGTCAATCTCCATGGAGGCGTTGGGGATGGACATTCGGGGAGGCGAAGAGGACTTCCAACAAACAAACGGGAGGACGGCGACCGGACACCTCTCGTCCGGAGTGGGTCCCCCCGTCCTGCGTCTCCCGGCCCTCCTTTTTGGAGGCGTGAATGGCCGCCTTACGTTTGCAACATCAAGAGAGGTGCCAACAGAAAGAAATATAGTGCTCCGCCCCCCGGAGATCAATGCCGGGTACACACCAAAAAAACCCACCGCCCCTGCCGGGACGATGGGCCGCAGTGCGCACCGCAAATGCGTAGATGGACGTGTGAGTCGATGGGCGTAGATCGGTACGCGGAGTCCCGCACAACAGACCTGCGCAACAACAGACCCGCGCAACAGAGGTGCACGGAGCAGGGGCCTTCTACAGTGGGCAGGCAGCCCCCGAGCCTCGCCAGCCCTCTCGCGGGCGTCTCACGCGCGGGGCCTCGGAGAAGGCATGAGGGCGGAAGCGAGGGACAGCAACGCGTCAATCCCCGCCGACGCCTGGCACATCTGGTCCCTGCAACGGATGAGACCCGGGTTGGGGAGCGGATTCGGAGCCGAGACAGAGTGGGCGACGTGGCAAAGTGGCGCTCAAACGCGCCTTGCCGTGGAACTGTCAGACAAATGCAGAAGTCGTCTTGCACGAGACCCACGACGTCGCAGGCCGTAGAGGTCTCGCCAACCCGGGTCTGAAACCGCGGCGCGGATGCCCGCGGGCGGGCCTGCTTACGCCTCCACCGCCTCCCCGTCGAGCTCCTCCACCGGACGCACGTCCCACATCAGCATGGTTTCGATGTCCGCGTAGTCCTCCTCGACGGCCTCTTCGTCGTCGCCCCCGTAGTCGTTGACAAACTTGTAGTCGCCGTAGGTGGAGCGCTCGAACGGCGGGAGCCGGTGCCACTCCGCGCCCTGTCGGTCTACGAAGTGATCGGGGTAGGGGCTTTCGACGTCGTAGCTGGGGTGGTAGGAGTGGTACGTCTTGCGCGCCTCGTGGATGGCGGCGCGGCGCGCCCCCGCTTTGGTCCGGCTCTCGCCCTGCACGCTGAAGGGCGAGATCTCGATCCGGGCGGTCACGAAGCCGTCGTCGTTCTCGTGGTACGACGGCCGCATTACTTCAAAGTCGCTCGGTTCGGGATAGGCACTACTTTCGTCGGCCATGGCAGGGGAAAAGGTGTGAACGGGACGCGAGGGCAGCGGCCCTTTTCGCGGAGGACGAAGGAAGGGCACTGTGGGATCGTACTCTGTACAGGACGCCGCAACGGAAGATTCCGGTCTGCAAAGGGACGGGCTGCTCTCGTACAGAATTCGTACGCTGCGCCGCTTTTGTTTCTCCCTGCCTGCGCTCGTATTGCCGACGCCTGGGGCGTGAGGAGCTGTGCACAACTGTGGATGAACCTGTGGATAACTTTTGGGCAAGATCGGGAAGGTGCCGCGATTTTCCCCAATAACGGATTTAAATGGGGGAATAGACGGTGACATCCCCGAATCTGGCCCCTGAAACGGATTTCCGTTATGCATAAGCGCCGAGGAGGGATTGTGGACAAATTGTGGATAACTTTTGATCGGTCGGTCTCGCAGGGCGGGCGACACAGGACCCAGAGACGGCCGGGCGTCGGGCTGCGCCGTTTCGGCGACAGGAGGCATTCCGGTCCCAGGCATTTCTGTTTTCGGTGCCGAACCCCATGTTGCACGACAACAAATTCTGCGTTGCCCCCCTGCCTCCCCCCCAATGCATGTCGCGTCATTCCGAGGCCCATCCGCGAAGGCCGACGGTCATGCCGGCTGGCACGAGAACTCTCTTCGGATACGGGGAAACGATGTCGAGTGCGAAGCCTTTTCAGGGTGTTGTCACGGAGTCCAAAGAGGTCCGCGTGCGCATTGGGGAGGTCGCGGGGGAACGGATGTGTGTCGTGTCGTGAGGCCGAAAACCGTCGGGACAAGCCACGGCCCGGTCTCCGTCTGGTCCCTGTCGTCTTCCCTCCTTCTTTTTTCTTGAACTCCCACCGGGGCGTGGCGGTAGAAGCGCTTCCAAAACCGCCGGGCGCCCTTGCCCTTGTCTCGCTCAACCTCTTTCGCTCCGTTCTCTTTCGTTTCAGCCCCTTCGTCCCATGAGCGCTCCCGTCGCCGGCCTGCACCACGTTACGGCCTACGCCCACGATCCCCAACAGAACCTCGACTTTTATACCGGAGTTCTGGGCCTTCGCCTCGTGAAGCAAACGGTTCTCTTCAACAATCCCTCGGCGGCGTTTCAGGCGCCGACGATGTACCACTTCTACTACGCGGACGAGACCGGGACGCCCGGCTCGGTGCTGACGTTCAAGCCGCACCACAGCATTCAGAAGGGCCAGGTGGGCCGGGGGCAAGCCACCGCCACCGCCTTGACCATCCCCGAGGGGGCGGTGGAGTTTTGGACGGATCGCCTCCGCGAGGCGGCCTCTGCCACCCTGTACCCCCCTACGCAGCGCTTCGGGCGCACGGTCCTTCCGTTTCAGGACCCCGATGGGCAACCGCTGGAGCTCATTGCGGGCACCTCCGACATTGCGCCGTGGACCGACGGGCCGGTGCCGCCGGAGCACGCCGTGCGCGGCATTCACGGCGTCACGCTCCACCCCAACAATGCCCAGCAAACCGCGGCGGTCTTGCAGCTGCTGGGCTACGAGCAGGTGGACCACGCCCCTACGCCGCAGGACGGCGACTGGACGCGTTTCCGTGTGCCTGGGCCCGAGCACGCGCAGTTCGTCGACCTGTACAATGAGCCGAACATGCACGAGGGGCGGTGGGGCTACGGCACAGTGCACCACGTGGCGTTTCGTGCCACAGACGATGAGCACCAGCGGGCGCTGCGGCAGCGGCTCCGCGATGCCGGCCACACTCCCACCACGGTCAAAGACCGCAACTATTTCCACTCCATTTACTTTCGCGAGCCGAACGGGGTGAACATCGAAATTGCAACCGATCCGCCCGGGTTTCTGCACGACGAGCCCGTGGACGAGTTGGGCCGTACGCTGAAGCTTCCGCCGTTTCTGCAGGACCGGCGCGAGCAGGTGGAGGCGCAGCTCACGGACATCTCTCTGTAGCCGCAGGAACGGGGCGGTGAGCACTGCGGCCGGGGCGCCCCCGAACAAAACATCGGAGCGTGTCTCGGATTCAAGCCCGGCAGTCAATGCATCCGATTCGTTCTTGGGTGTCGTTCCTCGCTCCTACACGCTTCTCCGCTCCGTTTCTGTTGTTATGGAAGAATTTGACGGCCCTGGGCCAGAGTTTATCGCGGCCACCTCCATCGCTCAGCTCGCACCGCTGCTGTTGGATGCGGCTAACGCCGCGGCGGAGCTCGGAGACACCCCCGAGCACGTCGCCGTCGCACAGGAGACCGTTCGTGCATTTTTGGAGCGCCAGGCGCCCGAACTGGAGCGGTCGGTGGCCACGGTGACGCGGGTGGAGGACGGGGTGACGATTGAGTACAACGACCGCACAATCACCATTGCTGTGGAGGACGCGTAGCGCTGCGCCAGGCAGCGGCGAGGGCGCGTCTCACTGCTCTCCTTCGTGGGTCTCCACGGTCCCAATCGTGTAGCCCTGTACCTCGTCGGCGCGGAAGCGAAACACCGACCCTCCGAGGTCGATGGACTCCGCTCCGGTCATGACCTCCTGCACGGACACGTGCACGAACGTCCCGTCGGGCTCCGCCACCTCGTCCAGCATGGTGGAAATCATGCGTCTCATGGCCTGTACCGCCTCGTTGGTGTCCTCGGTCTGCTCCATGGCAGTCTCTACCATGTGGGTGGTGTCGGCCTCAAAGGCGTCCTGTGCCACGATGTGACCCGTGACCAGGGTGCCGCTCACCACGAGCGTGACGGGGCACGCGGCGTTCTCTTCGGTGGCGGCGCGGCTGAGGGCTTCCAGACTGGGGTCGTTCATGGGGCGGTGTGGGGGGGCTGTGAAAAACGATGCGGAGAGAGGCAGCATTGTCGCGCGGCCGCTTGCCGACCTGCGCGGGCCGATGTATTTCCGCTGCTCCCAACGACAATGCCCGAAGGTATGGTTCGTCAACTCCCGTGCAAGACCCCGCCCGCCCCGGCAGGGCCCACGGCCGCCCCGGCCGTCGGCGTCCTGCAGTGCCCTCTGGTCCCTCCTTCGCGCGATCGCCACCCGCCCGACGCTCTTGTTTGACGTTGCCGCGGGCAGTGATTATCGTTGGTACTCCGAAATTTGACGGGGTCCGCAACGGCCGCCCCAACGGCAGAGCGCGGGCCCTGGAGCACTGCTGGTTGTGCACCGATGCGTTGGGGACTCAGCACCCGCCCTCGCGCCCGTGCCGCCTCTCGCCGGAGCGCACCGGGGCGCCTCGCTTCCTGTCGTGCCCACATCCCCCCTCGTCTTTGAGCGCCGGCGCGGGCCACACAGACGAGTCGTACGCCCTCTCGCCGCCCTGCTGGAGCGCCCTCGCAGTGCGGCCCGCTCGCCCTCTCCGATGGATCCTGCCGTGTGATGGACGCTTCCGCTGAACAGGTTTGGGACGAGTGCCTTGCCCGCGTGCGGGAGCATGTGCGCCCCCAGAGCTACACGACCTGGTTTGAGCCCCTGCAGGCGCAGTCGTTGACCGAAGAGGACGATCTGCGCAAGCTCACCGTTCAACTCCCGAGCCGCTTCTACTACGAGTGGCTGGAGGAACACTACTTCTCGCTCCTCCGCAAAACCGTGACCGAGGTGCTCGGGCCGACGGGACGGCTCGTCTACGACATCGTCATCGAACAGGACGATCCGGACGCCCCCGAGCAGGGCGCTTCCATGCAGCTTCCCGCCCATCCCGCCGGGGAGGATCCCCCCCCGCCTCCGGAAGACGCCTCGCCGCCCCCGCCTCCCTCCGGGCCCGCCCCCGAGGACGCGGCATCCTCCTCCGCGCCCGTGCCGTCGACGGACGACGATGCAGACGCCCCACCGGTGCAGAACCCGTTCGCCATCCCCGGCCTCAAAGACCCCGATGTCGACAGCACGCTCAACGACGGATACACGTTCGACCGCTTCATTCCAGGCGCGTGCAACCAGCTGGCCCGCAACGCCGCCCGCTCCATCGCACAGGAGCCTGACGGGACACACTTCAACCCGTTCCTGGTGTACGGCGGCGTCGGGCTCGGCAAAACGCACCTCATCCAGGCCATCGGCAACCACGTGTCGGCGCGCCACGACGCCAAGACCACGCTCTACGTCTCCAGCGAGCGGTTCACCACGGAGTTTGTGCAGTCCATTCAGCGCAATCGCGTGAGCGCGTTCTCCCAGTTTTACCGGCAGGTTGATCTGCTGATTGTGGACGACGTACAGTTTTTTAGCGGCAAGGAAAAGACGCAGGAGGAGTTCTTCCACATCTTCAACGCCCTCCGGCAGGCGGGCAAGCAGATTGTCTTGTCCGCCGATCGCCCGCCTCGTGCCATCGAGGGCCTGGAAGAGCGGCTGCTCTCCCGCTTCCAGTGGGGCCTGAGCGCCGACCTCAAGCCCCCGGGGCTGGAGACCCGCATCGCCATTCTCGAGCGCAAGGCGGCAGACGACGGCATCATGCTCGACGACGAGGTGATTTCGTTCATTGCCCGCAGCATTGAGCAGAACATTCGGGAGCTGGAAGGCGCCCTCATCCGTCTCCTTGCCCACGCCACCCTGCACCAGCGCGAGATCAACCTTCCGCTGGCCCGGGAGGTCCTCAGTGACCTGTTCAGCGAACAGGAGGCTGCCCTCACCGTCGAGGACATCCAGCGCATCGTAGGCACGCACATGGACGTGTCGCAGGAGCAGATGCGGAGCGACACCCGCAAGCGCGACATTGTGCGGGCCCGGCAGGTGGCCATGTACTTCGCCAAGAAGCACACGCAACACTCCCTCACGTCCATCGGGCTCCACTTCGGAGGGCGGGACCACTCCACCGTCATCCACGCCCAAAAGACCGTCGACGAGCGCCGGGCGGAGGACGAGCACTTTCGGGAGACAGTGGAGGCGGTGGCTCGCCGGATCGAGCGCCACGGGCAGTAGTCCGCCGCGAATCTTCCCCCCATCCTTTCCGTTAGGACGTGGGTACCCCTCCACAAGGTTGTTTGCTTTCGTGGAGTAGCTTTGATCGTTCACCCCACTTCTTCCCGCAACGCGCCGACCGCCATGAAATTCACCACCTCCAGCGCCGACCTCCTCGAGGCGCTCAACACCGTCAAAGGCGCCGTCCCTTCAAAGAGCACCATGCCCATTCTGGAATGCATTCTCTTTGAGCGCGCCGGGGATGCGCTGCGGCTGAGTGCCACCGACCTCGAGATTTCGATCGTACAGACCGTGCCCGTACAGTTTGAGACGAACGGCACGCCCGCCCGCACCCCCATTGCGGTGCCCGCACAGCGGCTGATCGATACCCTCCGCGCCCTGCCCGACCTGCCCATTGAGTTCATCGCGGACAGCGACTTTGAGATCCGCATGAACACCGACCAGGGGCATTACAAGATGGTGGGGCACGACGGGTCGGACTATCCGGAGCTGCCAGAGCTGGAGGACGGGCAAGAGATCAATGTGGAGGGCAGCCTACTGAGCCAGGCCATCAGCAAAACCGCCTTCGCTGTTAGCCAGGATGCACTGCGCCCCGCCATGATGGGGGTGTACTTCCAGGTAGCCGCCGACGATACGTCCGTCGTGGCCACGGACGGGCACCGCCTTGTGGAGCTCACGCTGCCGGAGCTGCGGGACGATACGGAGATCAACTTCATTGTGCCGGAAAAGGCAACGTCGCTCGCCGGGCGCATTGTGGAGGACGATGAGATCTGCACCCTCCAGGTGGACGACGGGCACGTGAGCTTTGAGTTTGCCGACGCCCACGTGCGGGCCCGCCTCATCGACGAGACGTATCCCAACTACAAATCGGTCATTCCGGACGGGAACGACCGCCGCCTGGTCGTCAACCGCGAGGATATGCTGAACGCGGTCACGCGAGTAGGGCTGTATTCCTCCAGCATGACCAACCAGATCCGCCTGGACATTACGGCCGATACGGTCACCATCTCGGCGGAGGACGTGGAGCGCTCCAGCGAGGCGGAGGAGACGATCCACTGCGACTACGACAGCGAGCCGATGGAAATCGGCTTCAACTCGGAATACCTGACCGAGGTGCTGGGCAACATCAGTTGCGACGACGTGGTCTTTCAACTGAGCTCGCCCAACCGCGCCGGCATTGTGGTGCCGCACGAGGATGCCGACGACACCCCGGGCGAGGACATTCTGATGCTCATCATGCCGGTCATGCTAAACACGTACGCCTGAGCCGTCCCTCTGCCGGCCGGGCCGCCGACGAGGCGCCTGGGGCCGGCCCGGCTACGGCGTACCGGGGGCATACTCCTGCTGGAGAACCGTCAGAATTTGGTGCGCCTCCTTGTCGCGTCGACCCTCGCCGCGGACCACTGCGGAGAAGTGACGCCGAGCGACGGGGAGGCGCTCCTGCGCCAGGGCAATCTTGCCCAGGTAGAAGTGCGACTCGAGGGCAAGGAAAGACCGAGGCTCCACCGACTCCAGTACCGTCCGGAACCGGGTGCGAGCAGCGGCAAGCTCCTCGGGCACGTATCGCGGGAAGAGGCCGAGGGTGGTGGTGCGGGCCGCCCGGAGGCGAGACAGGGCCTCCAGGTACTGGGCATCGACTGACGTCGTCTGGGACGACGGCGCCGGGCCGCGCACGGCTCCACTGTTGTAGCTCTCCACCACCCGGTCGCTCACCTCCACGGCGGCAAGCCGATCGAGCGTGGACTGTCCCATCCGGCTTGCCCCGTACAATCCCCCGTATACGAGGCCCAGGGCCACCATCACCGCGCCCACCCAGCGCATGATCAGTGGCAGACGGAGCGCATCGTCCAGGCGCGGCTCCCGGGCCGTCGCATCTTGCCCCGAGGCCGTCGTTGCCGCGGCCGGGTCCGTCGCCGCCTCGACCGTGTGGTCGGTCAAGGCCTCGAAGTGGGCCGCAGGATCGAGGGCAGACTCAGCGTCCCGAAGACGCGCCCGGGCCGCCTCCACCTTGCGCCGGAGCGCCGGGCGCTCTTCCAGCGCGTCCTCCAGCACCGAAAACGTCTCTTGCAGCTCGGGCGGCACGGCGTCCGGGTGAACATGCCGCACCGTCACGTACGTCGCGATAAGATCGTCCGAAAAGGCCTTCGGGGAAGACTCGGAAGCGCTTTCAAGCGCACGAACATCCGACAGGAGCGGCACCCACTCGGGATGAGCCTCCACGTATGCCTCGATGTCCTCCTGCTCGTCGTCTTGGAGGTGCGGGTAGGAAAGAATTTTCGCTTCAACGTTGTTCACAAGTAAAAATGGGACATGTCTACAGAAACCGGAGAAGACAGAGCGCTCTTCTTTTGACCCTCCGGCACGCTTGGATCAATTTTTTTCGTATGGGACTACCGAAAAGACACATCTACTGTTCGCGTCTAACGTTCTACACCGGAAATTAAAACGAGAGGAGCCGGAATCACTTTATCTTCACTTTAGGGACCCCCCTGTTCACAGATCGGGCTGATGGACGTATTCCTGGAGGCGTTCGTTGGTGCGGAGCTGCTTCACGGCCTTGTGCTTGTACGTTCGTACCGTCGCGACGGGCTTTCCGATCGCCTCACTGATTTCTGAGAATCCCAGGTTCTCCAGGAAATACAGCCGGGCCGGCTCTTGGAGGTAGTCGGGCAGTTCGTCAATGGCATCCGTGAGCGCCTCGTGCACAAACCCAACGTCCGCGACGGATTGGCGGGCCTGGGCCGTCAGTGTTGGGCCGTTCTCGTCTTGAATGGACTCCGCGTAGCGATCTCGCCGGAGGTAGTTGAGAAAGACGTTCTTGCAAATAACGCTGACCCAGCTGGCATACCGGCCGTGATCTCGAACACTGTCTCGGGACTGCTGTACCTTCTGAAACGCTCGCGTCGTCAGCTCATCGGCGTCCGAAGCATTCTTAAAGGTGGTTTTCCGAGCAGACTTGGACAAGAAGTAGCGGGAGACGTAACAGTACGTCCAAAGGTCGACCGTGCGCTTTTCTTCGTCTTTGCCCTGCTGTTTCCACCGCTGAAACGCCTCGTTGGCCGCGTCGGTGTCGTCTACTGCAAACGGCAGGCGGTCGACGATGCTTTGCAGCGTGGAGGAAGAATTCAGCATCTCTTCGGCCATCAGCACTGGGGGACCCGAGGGGAAGGGGGGCGTCTCCGTACGCGCAGTTGCTTTGCAGGACAGGCACGTCCTGGGACGTTTTCGTATCGTAGGCACCGCCGCGTCAGACCGCCATGTGCTCCCGCGTCGGGGGGGCCGCGGCCGGGGGCGCTGTCATCTGTCCACCGAGCTGTGCGCGAGGGGCAGTGCGTGAGGATACAGTATGCGAGAGAGCGGTGTACAGGGCCGCGGTGCGCAGGAACGCAGCCGGTGCCGGGGGGGCGACTTCCCAGGCGGGCCGGCCCGTCCAGAAGCAACGCGGCAGGGGGCGATGGATCACGATTCGAAGCAGGGCTTGGCAGCAAACGTCTTCGACAAACTTTCGCGACCGATCAGCGTTTCGTAGATGTGAGGTTTTTGGGCAGTCCTCCCGCCCGTCCTGGTTCGTCGCGTCTCTGACTCTCCTCGTGTCCGATTTCATGCTGTCTTTCTTGTTTCCGGTTGCGCCGCGTTTGCGCGCGTCCGTCCTGCTCGTGCCGGCACTTGTTCTATGCTGGGCCACGGCCCTGCAGCCCTCTGCGTCTGCCCAGCGGGCCAACCGCTCCCCAGAGGCGCTGCAGGGGGTGGGCGTGGAGCAGCGCCTGGGCGCCTCCCTTCCCCAGTCGCTGAGCTTTCGCAACGAAGCCGGCGAATCGGTGCCCCTGCGTACGTATTTTGACGGGGAGACCCCGGTGATGCTGACCCTCAACTACCACCGCTGCCCGCAGCTGTGTCGCATTCAGCTCCAGAAGTTTGCCCGTGCCCTGGGCGGGCTGGAGTGGACTGCCGGGGAGACGTACACGGTGGTAACGGTCGACATCAGCCCCGAGGAAGGGCCTGCCATTGCGCGCACGGCCAAGAAGCGCTACACGGCTGTTCTGGACGAGCCGGAGAAGGTGGCGGACGGCTGGCACTTTTTGACGGGGGAGCGGCCCGCCATTCAGGCCCTGGCCGACTCGGTGGGCATCCGCTACAAGCGCCTCCAGAACAAGGAGCACCAGTTTGCCCACCCGGCCGCCATCGTGTTCTTGAGCGGCTCCGGAACCATCACGCGTTACTTTACCACGCTGTCCCCGAGTTCGGGCAACGTACGCACGGCCCTGGTGGAGGCCTCCAACGGCACGGTGGGCACGCTCGCCGACAGGGCCTTTCTGGCGTGCGCCCGGTTCGACCCCGACGCCAACTCGTACTCGGCGAGTGCCTTCAAGATTATGCGGTACGGCTCTGTCTTTGCGGCCCTGCTGATCGGGGCGACGCTTTTTGTGTTCTGGCGGCGCGAGAAGAAGCAGCTGGACGCGGCGCAGGAAGAAGGCCTTGAGGGCCTGGTGAAGGACCGCGCGTGACGCTGGATGGGGCGAAGAGGGGGCCCGGGAGTGGTCTCGGGGGAGGCGCGGCCGGGACCTCGCCGGATCATTCTTCCCCCTGCACGGGACCGGGCGGGTCCGTTTCGGCCAGGCCCGTAAGCGCCCGGCTCACGCGCCAGAGTCGGGTTTCGGTCTTTTCGTCGTAGGCCTCGGGCGAGGGGTTTACAACCTCCGTCTCCTGGAAGTACTGCCCGGTCACGTCCGACACCTCGGGCGAGGCCGCAAGGTACACCACGCTTTGTGCCCCCTCCTCGGGCCGCTTGTAAAACCAGGAGAACAGCCGGGCGATGCGCGACATCCAGCCGGTGCCGCGCCAGATGTTGGTCTTCACCACGCCCGGGTGCACCGCATTGGCGACCACGCCGTCGTCCTGCAACCGCCGGGAGAGCTCGTGGGTGAAAAGAATATTGGCCAGTTTGGACTGTGCGTAGGCCTGGAAGGGATTGTAGCTCGCCTCCGCGTTCAAGTCGTCGAAGTCGATGCGGGCCCCGCGGTGGGCCCGAGAGCTGACGGTGATGATGCGGGATTGCCCCACGCGCCCGGCCGTGTCGCGAAGGCGGGGCAGCACCAGATGCGTGAGCAGAAATGGGGCAAGGTGATTGATGGCGAGGGTTGCCTCGATGCCATCGGCCGTTTCGTGGCGCGTGTCCAGAAAGACCCCTGCGTTGTTGACGAGCACATCCAGGCGGTCGTACTCCGCCCGGATGGTCTCGCCCAGGTGGTACACCTCTTCCTGTACCGCCAGGTCGGCGATGCGCAGGTCTACGGGGTCGGAGCGGCTGGGATGAGCCAGCTCGGCGGCCGCCCGGATTTCCGCCTGGGCGTCCCGCCCACGGCGTTCATCCCGACACACCATCACCACGTGCGCCCCGAGGCGCGCCAGCTCTTTGGCGGTGGCCTTGCCGATGCCCGAGTTGGCCCCGGTCACCACACACACCGTGTTGCTCATGTCATTCAGGGCCGAGCGGGGGTCCACCATGGCAGCAGTTCGGTTTCGGCAAGCGTCCCCCCTGAACAGAGGCGACCAACAAAGCGACCAACAGAGACGTGAGGGCGCACGCTGCATTAGACCCGCAGGGTAAGGGCCTCGCGGAGGGCCTGGAGGTTGTGCTCAGTGCTGTTCGCCCCTCCAAAGACGGCACTGCCGGCCACCAGGACCTCCGCCCCAGCCTGCACCAGCTCCAGTGCCGTATCCGGCCCCACCCCTCCATCCACCTCCACGTAGGCCTCCGAGCCCAGTGCGTTGAGCCGCCGGCGCACCCGTTGCACCTTGGCCGTCGATTCCGGAATGAACGCCTGCCCGCTGAAGCCCGGGTTCACCGACATGACGAGCACGAGATCGACAAACGGCAGGATGCCGTCGAGGTGGCCAAGTGGCGTGGCGGGGTTGAGGGCAACGCCCACCTTGCAGCCAGCGGCCCGGATGTCCTGAGCAACGCGGTGAAGGTGCGGGCAGGCTTCTACGTGCACCGTAAGCACGTCAGCCCCGGCGTCTGCAAACGCCTCGACGTACTGCTCCGGGGCCTCCATCATCAGGTGCACATCCAGCGCGGCGTCGTGCTCGTCGGCCACGGGGCGCAGGGCGCGCACCACATCGGGGCCGATGGTGATGTTGGGGACGAAGTGGCCGTCCATGACGTCCACGTGCAGCCACTCGGCCCCGGCACGGAGGGCCTCATCGGCACAGGCGGCGTACCGCCCGGCATCGGACGCAATGATGGAAGGGGCAAGCGTGGGCATGGCAGCAGTCGGAAGGACGTGGGAACGGGGCGTATGTGGCAGACGATACGTGTAACGTAAAAGGTCCCACCGACGGATCTCAAAGCGTGCCCGCAATCTTTCGGTGAAAGGGCCGCGGGGCCGGGGCGGCCACGGCGCACTGTGCGGGCCTGCACGGGCGGTCTCGACCTCGGCACCCAGAAACAACCCCCTGCGGGCCATGTTGAGAATCTTGGTGCCCCTGTGTCGCCGCCTGAGCACGTTTCCGTTCGTCTCTCCTTCGCCGTCCCCATGCCCCTCCGCGATGCCGACCGCGAGAACATTACTGCCCGCCTCAGCCGCATTGAGGGACAGGTGCGCGGCTTGAAGCGCATGGTGGACGACGATCGCTACTGCGGCGACATTCTCGACCAGATCCATTCCGTTCAGAAAGCCCTCAAGGCGGTCGGGCGCGCCATCGCGCGCAATCACCTGGAGACGTGCGTAACGGATGCAATCCGCTCGGGCGACGAGTCTGCGGCGCAGGAGTCGTACGACGAGATTATGGGCCTGCTCGAGAAGGAGCTCTGAGCTGCAGCCCGCTACGACTGCACCGCTCCTTCTCCGAGCAAGGTAATTTTTTGTCGCAGGTGCGGCGCCGTCACTCCTGCGAGGGCATTGCGCGTATCGATGACGTGGGGGGCGTGCCGCACAATTTTTTCGCCGTCGTAGGCGTCGTGGTCGGTGACGAGCACCGCCACGTCGCACGCCTGCAGCGCCTGGGGCGTCAGCGAATCCACCGCGGGTACCTGTGTGGAGGCGCCGTCCCGATTGTCGATGCTGTAGGTGGGCACGTGGGGGTCGTGGTAGCAAACGTGCTCGATGTCTTTGTCCCAGAGCTGCTGGATGATGCGAGCGGCCGGTGAGTGGCGCGTGTCGCTCACGTTTCCCTTGTAGGCCACGCCCAGCACCAGCACGGAGGCGTCCTGCAGCCGCACGGGCCGGTTTGCAATGGCCTCCACCACCGCGGTGGTCACGTAAAACGGCATCTGCTCGTTGACCTGTGCCGACAGGGTGATGAA
>CAJXLV010000044.1 GCA_913056185.1 uncultured Bacteroidota bacterium | reverse complement strand
GTTTCGTTGGGGCTGGCGAGAGAGTCCCCGAACCGACAGGTTCATATCGCCCAAGGAGCAACCGCTCCGTGAATCCGGGAATTTTACGACTCTCTCGCGCTCACCCCATACTGTAAATTACCAGCGGAATCACGACGGCGAGCACCGCTCCCACGGCGGCAACGGAGGCAACGACGGTCCGCGTGACCTCACTGCGGACCTGTTCGACCTGCTGTCCCAGCCGTTCTTCGGAGACCTCAATTCGCTGCGTCAGTCGAGTTTCCGTTTCATCCATTTGCTGGGTCAGACGAGATTCGACCGAGTTGATCCTCTCATCCAGACGTTCGGTTTCGCTTCCGATCTTTTCCTCCAAGCGTTCGGTCTCGCTTCCGATCTTTTCCTCCAAGCGTTCGGTTTCGCTTCCGATCTTTTTCTCTAAGCGTTCGGTCTCGCTTCCGATCTTTTTCTCTAAGCGTTCGGTTTCGCTTGCGATCTTTTCCTCCAAGCGTTCGGTCTCACTCTCAATCTTTTTCTCTAAGCGTTCGGTCTCACTCTCGATCTTTTCCTCCAGACGCTCGATGTCGCCCCGGGTGGCGACCTGTTCGTCCACGTCCGTAAAGATGTCGACGATGGCATCGGCCTGGTTGTCGGTAAAGCCGCCCTGCTCCCGCAGGCGACGAAAGGCCTCGCGTGTGTCGATGAGCGTAGGCATGACGAAGACGCGTTGAATTGGTGAGGCGTTCTCTCGAACGAACTCGTGAGAGATAGTTTCCGGGAGACCGGAGTGTAGAGCAGAGCCCGCATAGGAAAAGCGGCACCGCGGATTGCTCCACGATGCCGCTCACAGCGGCGGGGCTCAAATGGGGTAGCGGGCAGAGGGGACAGATCAATCGGCACGCACAAGCGCCCACACGCACCTACCCCATATTCTCCACCACCGCCTGCCCAAACTCGCTGCACGTGAGCAGTTCGGCGCCCTCCAGGTTGCGCTCAAAGTCGTAGGTCACGCGCTTCTGTGCAATTGTCGTTTCCAGAGCGTCGAGGATGGCATCGGAGGCCTCGTCCCAGCCCATGTATTCAAACATGAGGCGGCCCGAGAGGATGAGCGCCGAGGGATTCACCTTGTCCTGCCCGGCGTACTTGTTGGCGGAGCCGTGGACGGGCTCGGCCAGGCAGGCGGCGGTGCCGAAGTTGGCGCCCGGTGCCACGCCGAGGCCGCCGATCTGCGCCCCGCAGGCGTCGGAGAGGTAGTCGCCGTTCAGGTTCGGCATCGCCAGCACGTCGTACTGGTCGGTGCGCGTCTGAATCTGCTGAAGCATGTTGTCGGCGATCCGGTCGTTGACAACCACCGCGTCTTCGGGCGGGTCCCCGTCGCGCTCCTCCCAGAGGGTGTCTTCCGTGATCACCTCGTCGCCGTACTCCTCGCGGGCCACCTCGTAGCCCCAGTCGCGGAAGGCGCCCTCGGTAAACTTCATGATGTTGCCCTTGTGCACGAGCGTCACGAACTGGTGCCCGTCGCTCTCCAGGGCGTAGTCGATGGCCTCGCGCACAAGCCGCTTGGTCCCGAACTCTGTAATGGGCTTGATGCCGATGCCCACCGGCCCGTCGTGGATGGTTTCGTCGAAGCCCATCTCCTCCTCCACGAAGCGACGCACCTTCTCGGCGCCCTCGGTGCCGGCCTTCCACTCGATCCCGGCGTATACGTCCTCGGTGTTTTCCCGGAAGGCGACCATGTCCATTTGTCCCGGGTCTTTCATCGGGGAAGGGACGCCGTCGATGTAGTACGTGGGGCGCACGTTGGCATAGAGGTCGAGCTTCTGCCGCAGGGCGACATTCAGCGACCGGAAGCCGGCGCCCACGGGCGTCGTCAGGGGGCCCTTGATGGCCACACGGTGCTCGCGGATCGTGTCGACGGTCTCCTCGGGCAAGAGCTCGCCGGTGTGCTCGTTGGCCTTTTCGCCGGCCAGCACTTCGGTCCACTCGATGGCGCGCTCGCCGTTATAGGCCGTCTTCACGGCGGCGTCGAAGACCGGGCGGGCGGCGGCCCAGATGTCGGCCCCCACGCCGTCGCCTTCAATGTACGGAATGATGGGCGTATCGGGGATGTGGAGGACGCCGTCCTCCATCGTGATTTGCTCGCCGGAGGTGCTCATGGTTGGATGGGTTGGGTTCGGGAAGAAGAGGCAGGCAATGTACAACTCGTGCAGACACCCAAGGTACGGTGTGGCGGCGACGCGATCTATTAGGAAACCGAAAAAATGAGGAGGAAGGGGACGAGAGAACAACAGGAGTAGACCCCGAGACGGGGGCCAGGAGGGTGCATGCTCCCCTCACAGCATGCTCTCCTCACAGCATTCTCCCCTCACAGCATTCTCCCCTCACAACAGCCCGATTAGATCGCGGAGGCGAAGCTCCCACACCTTTAGGGCAGCCTCTACCACAATCTCGCGACTCATTTTGGACTGGCCCTCGGTGCGCTCTGTAAAGATGACCGGCACCTCGCGCATGCGGAAGCCGGCGCGCCAGGTGCGGTAGTGCATTTCCACCTGAAAGGCGTAGCCGTTACTGTTCACGCGATCGAGCGGCAGCGTCTCCAAGACCCGACGGTGAAAGCACTTGAAGCCCGCCGTCACGTCAAGAATGGGGAGGCGGGTAATGGTGCGGGTGTACAGGCCGGCGCTGTACGACAGCACAAGCCGTGAGAGGGGCCAGTTAATCACGCGGACGCCCTGAATGTACCGAGAGCCGATGGTGAGGTCCACCTCATCGGCGCGCACCGGTGCAATGAGGCGCGGGAGATCGTCGGGGTCGTGCGACAGGTCGGCGTCCATTTCACAGACGTACGTGAAGCCGTGGGCCAGGGCGTACCGAAAGCCGCGCAGGTAAGCTGTTCCCAGGCCCAGCTTGCCGCTGCGTTCGAGGAGGTGGACCCGGTCTGAGGCAGTGGATTGCTTGGAGCGAACGACCTCCGCCGTGCCGTCGGCCGAGTTGTCGTCCACCACCAGGATTGAAATCGGGGTGGGCTGGGCCAGCACCAAGTCGATGACCTGGCCGATGTTGTCGGCTTCGTTGTAGGTCGGGATGATGACCAGGGCATCCGTTGTGGGCGTTGTGGGGGCGGGAGGGGGGGCAGTGGGCACGGGCGCGACGAGTTGAAGAAGAGGGCGGTGAGGGTAGCAGTCAGGGGCACTGCAAGGGCGTTGGGGGGAGCAACGAACAGCCGAGGCTCAAGAATTGCGTTCGAACGAGCCGAAATCCAGGTAGGATAAACAGATTTTAATAAAAAACGAGTTCCAGAGCAGGGTGCCGGGGTGAAACTGGGGGGGCAAGCTGGGATACAATCGTTTGGCAAATTTATTTTGGGCTTTCAAGCCTCCAAGCCCGTGCACTCGCCGCTGTTACCCGGGGGTTGTTTCCCCGTAGCGGCGACATCGCGCGTGGCCCTCACATTCGTGCCCCGCATCCAACTTTCCAACGCCATGGCTGACGACACCCCGGCCCCCGATTCCAGCGCCGGCCCCAACGGAAGCGTCCACGAAGAGACCGGCCTGCCCGACGACTTTCCGCACGCCTCGCGGTTGGAGCAAGCGGGCGTTACGAGTCTTGAGCACCTGCAGGCGGTCGAGTCGCTCGAAGACCTCACAGGCATCGGGCCGGCCTACGCGGAGGAAATCAAAACGGCACTCGACAGCCGCGTGGAAGCGACCGAAGAGGGCGCGACTGCCGACAGTGGAACGACCGAAAAGCGGTCCAGCCCCCTCTCCAACGGACAGTCCGAGGGCGCGGGCGAAGGCCCCGCCACCCACCAATCGATCGACATTCCGGACGGCCCCCTGGAGGAAACGCTTTCCTTTGAGACGTACCCGGCCGACCGGTACGGCCACGAGGCGCTCGGCCTGAGTGACGAGGCGGTATTGGACATGCTGCGCAACATGCTGCTGCAGCGCCGCTTCGAGAACCGCTGCCGCCAGATGTACCAGCGCCAAAAAATTTCCGGCTTTCTGCACCTGTACATCGGCCAAGAGGCCGTCTCGACCGGAAGCGTCCACGCCATCGAGCTGGGCGAAGACTCCATCATTACCGCCTATCGCGACCACGGGATGGGCCTGGCCATGGGCATGGCCCCCGACGTCTGCATGTCGGAGCTCTTTGGCAAGGCCACCGGCTGTTCGAAAGGGAAGGGCGGATCGATGCACTTCTTCGACCGCGAGAAGCGCATGATGGGCGGCCACGCCATCGTGGGGGCACACCTGCCGCTGGGGGCGGGCCTTGCGTTTGCGCACAAATACCGAGATGAGGACAACGTGTGCCTCTGTTTCTTCGGCGATGGGGCCATGCACCAGGGCGCCTTTCGGGAGGCCTGCAACCTTGCTGGCATTTACGAATTGCCCATCGTCTTCATTTGCGAAAACAACCAGTACGCGATGGGCACGGCCGTGGACCGTGCTTTTAGCAAGCCCGACCTCTACAAGCATGGCTACAACTTTGACTTTCCGTGCTCACTGGCCAGCGGCATGGACGTCTTCAGCGTCAACAAAGCCGTGCGCGACCACGTCGAAAACTATGCCCGCCAGGGCCGCCCCTCCATGCTGGAAGTGCGCACGTACCGCTACCAGGGCCACTCCATCACCGACCCCGCCGAATACCGCGGAGAGGGAGAGCTGGATCAGCGGCAGAGCGAAGACGCGATCAATCGCCTCCAGGATTATATTCTTGAGCACAACTTGGCCACGAAGGCCGACATTGAAGCCATCGACGATACGGCCAAGCAGCGTGTGAAAGACGCCATCGCGGCGGCCAACGAGGCCCCCTTCCCGGACGAAGACGCCCTCTACGAGGACATCTACACGCAGGAGGATTTTCCCTTCACCACGTAGGGCGCTCCACGATGTCACGCTGACCCGTTCCCCCTCACTACTCAACTTGAAATCACCCATGGCTACGCTGCAATTCCGGGAGGCCCTCCGGGAGGCAATGACCGAAGAGATGGAGCGCGACGAGAACATCTTCCTCATTGGGGAAGAGGTGGCCGAATACGACGGCGCGTACAAAGTGAGCAAAGGCATGCTCGATCAGTTCGGCCCGCGCCGAGTCATTGACTCGCCCATTAGCGAGCTTGGCTTTGCGGGGCTCGGCATCGGGGCGGCCATGAACGGCCTGCGTCCCATTGTCGAGTTTATGACGTTCAACTTCTCGTACGTGGCCTTCGATCAGGTCATCAACAACGCCCCCAACATGCGCTACATGTCGGGCGGTCAGTTCACGGTGCCCATCGTCTTTCGGGGCCCCAACGGCGCGGCAGGACAGCTCGGGGCTACTCACTCGAACTCGACGGAAGCCCTCTACTCCAACTTCCCGGGCCTGAAGGTGGTGGCGCCATCCATCCCCGACGACGGAAAGGGCCTGCTCAAGACCGCCATCCGCGACGACGATCCGGTCGTCTTCCTCGAGAGCGAGCTCATGTATGGGATGACGGACGAGGTGAGCGAGAGCTCGGACTACACGATCCCGATTGGGAAGGCCCGGGTGGCGCGCGAAGGAAACGACGTCACCATTGTGGCGCACAGCAAGAGCTATCATGTGGCCCTGAACGCTGCGGATCAGCTCGCCGACCAGGGCTACGAGGCGGAGGTCATCGATCCCCGCACGATTAAGCCGCTCGACATTGAGACGATTGTCGAGTCGGTTGTGAAAACAAACCGCCTGGTGGTGGTTGACGAGAGCACGCCCTTTGCCAGTGTGGCGTCCGAGATTACTCACCAGGTGCAGGACCGAGCATTCGACTACCTCGATGCGCCCATCCTCCGCGTGACGGCGCCCGATACCCCGGCGCCCTACGCCCCGAACTTGATGGACGCCTACATGCCCGGTGCCGAAGAGACGGTGGAGGCTTGCCTTCGCGTGCTGTACGCCGAGTGACGCCCCGGCGCGCCTGCTTCCGAGCGCTCCCCGCTTCCCGTTCCCTTTTGTCCCTCGATCCCCAACCCCGACCCATGGCGAACCCAATTGAAATGCCCAAGCTCAGCGACACGATGGAGGAGGGGGTGCTCTCTGCGTGGCTCGTGGATGAGGGCGACGAGGTCTCCTCCGGCGACGTGCTTGCACAGGTGGAGACGGACAAGGCCACAATGGACCTGGAAGCTTTCGACGAGGGCGTTCTGCTCAAGCAGCTGATTGCCGAAGGGGATGCGGTGCCCATCGGGGACCTGATTGCGGTGATTGGCGAGCCGGGAGAGGACATCTCCGACCTTGTGGGCGATGCGGATGGTGGGGCGGCGAAGCCGTCCGGTGCGCCGGACGAGGTGGCTACAGGCGAGGCGGCTACAGGCGAGGCGGCTACAGACGAGGCGGCTACAGAAGACGCAGTGCCGGAAGATGCAGGCTCGGACGCGCCGGCCCCGGATGTGGAGCCGGAGCCCAGCGGCGACGGGCAGCTTCGTGAACGCACCCCGGAGCCGGTGCCGGCGGGCACCGATGTGGAAGGCCGACGCATCAAGGCCTCGCCGCTCGCCCGTCGCATTGCGCAGGAGCACGGGGTGGACCTCGCACAGGTGCCCGGTACGGGGCCTGAAGGGCGCATTGTGCGGCGGGACGTGGAGGCCTGGATGGAGCAGCAAGAGGCGGCCCCTGAGCCCGCCCCCGAGCCGGCCCCGGAACCGACGCCCGAACCGACGCCCGAGGCGCCCTCCTACGCCCTGCCCGAAGAGGAGGCTGCCTTCGAGCGAGAAGACATCTCGCAGATGCGCAAAACCATCGCCCGCCGCCTCGCTGAAAGCAAGTACGCGGCACCGCACTACTACCTGACGGTGGACATCGATGTGGCGAAGTCGCTGCAGCTCCGCGCTGACCTCAACGAGAAGACCGAAGCACAGGGCCGGGCGAAAATCTCCTTCAACGACTTTGTCACCAAGGCCTGCGCCCTGGCGCTGCACGATCACCCGTACGTCAACGCCGCCTACCGCCCCGATGAGGGCGAGATTCACAAGCACAATCGTGTCCACATCGGCATTGCCGTGGCGATTGATGAAGGACTGATCACGCCGGTGATTCGTGATGCCGACCGCAAGGGCCTCGCGGAGCTCGCGCGCGAGACCCGGGCGCTGGCCGAACGGGCCCGGAATCGGGACCTGGAGCCGGAAGAGTTTGAGGGGGCAACGTTCACGACCAGCAACCTCGGCATGTTTGGCATCGAGGAGTTCACTGCCATCATCAACCCCCCCAATGCGGCGATCCTGGCCATTGGCGAAATTCGCGAAACCCCGGTCGTGGAGAACGGGGAGGTGGTGCCGGGTACGCGCATGAAGGCAACCCTTTCCTGCGACCACCGCGTCGTGGACGGGGCCAAAGGCGCTGCCTTCCTCGACACTGTAAAGTCGTACCTGGAGGAACCGATGAACCTGCTGCTGTAGCGTTGTCTCACAGAACGTTGACCGCCCAACGTTCCAATGCGCAACGCCATGACCATTGCTCACATCTCGGACCTTCACTTTGGGCGCATCGCGGATGCGGGAGTGATTGATGCGTTGGTCGACGAACTGAACGGCGAGGACATCGATCTGGTGGCGTTGAGTGGTGATTTGACCCAGCGCGCTCGCGTGGCGGAGTACGAGGCGGCGCGGGCTCTGCTGGAGGCCCTTCGGCCGCCCTCATTGGTGGTGCCGGGCAATCACGATGTGTATCCCTGGTGGCGCCCCTGGAAGCGCCTCCGTACCCCGCTGGCACGCTACAAGCGTTATGTGACCGACGACCTGGCGCCCACACACCGAACGGAAAGGAGCGCGGTGCTTGGGCTGACCTCTGCGCACGGCGCCACCGTCAAAGGGGGGCGCCTCCGAGCCCCCGACCGGGCGGCGCTCACCGATTTTTTCGGGCGCATGCCGGCAGATCGGTTTAAGGTACTCGTGGTGCATCATCAACTGCACCCGACGGCTATTGGCGCGATAAGTCCACACCCAGTGGCCCGCTACGCCGGCGCAACACTTGAGCGGGCTGCAGAGGTCGGGGTCGACCTTGTCCTCTGCGGGCATCTGCACATCTCCGCCATCCGACCACTCGAAATCATTCCTGGTACGCGCCGCATCGTCATTGCCAGCGCGGGAACGGCCACCAGCAACCGCTACCGCCCGCCCACAGGCCCGGTCAATCTTTATAACGTAATCCGCGTGCACCCAGAGGCGTTCACGGTGGAGGAGCGCCGCTTTGTCCCGAACGAGGGGCGGTTTGTTCAGGACAGTGTCACGCGCTTCGATCGCGCGCCAGCCGGCGACACTGGGTGAGTGTCCGTGGGCTCCGATCGTGAATTCTTCGTAGGTGAGGCGTTGGCCCGGCCCTCAGGTGGGGGCGCACGGGCGCACGCACCCGGGATGCCCTGACATCGACACCGCCGTCCCGTATGCTGTCTGGTCCACGCCCTGCCCCAGTGCTGCCCGTGACCGCCTCGTGTCGGGACTCGCTCATTCCCCCATCCCTCTCATGCCCACGACCCGGACCCCCACGCTGGCTCAGTTGCTTGTCCCCGCGCGCATCCGTGTGGGGCTCCGCGCTCCCGATAAGGCGACCGCCATCGACGCGCTGGTGCACCTCCTGGCCGGGCACGAGGCCATCCGAAACCTGGACGATGTGCGCGCCGCTGTCCGCGAGCGAGAAGAAAAAATGTCCACCGGGGTGGGGAAAGGGCTCGGCCTCCCCCACGCCAAAACCCCCGCCGCTACCGATACCGTTCTCGCGTTTGCCACCACCGACACACCGGTCAACTTTGAGGCCGTGGACGATGTGCCGGTGCGCCTGCTCCTCCTGGTCGTCGGGCCCGATGAGCACAAGTCCGAACACATCCGCATCCTTGGTCGCATCTCGCGACTGGTAAGCCACGAGGCGCTGCGCGACCGACTTGTGGCGGCGGACACGCCCCAAGAAATTCTCGACATCCTGCGCGATGGCGAACAGGCCCTGCGCACATAGCAGGCTCCCACAGCAGTTTCCCATGGCGGCTTCTTCTTTGCACCCGTTCTGTCAATCCTATTTTCCCTGTGAGCACTTCCTTTCAGAACATCCGGGGCACCTTCGACATCCTGCCCGACGCCTACTCCGACGACGGCGGCACTCGCATTGCGCCCAGCGCCGAGTGGCGCCACGTGGAGACCACTGTCCGCGATGTGATGCGCCGCCACAACTTCGAGGAGATCCGGACGCCCATCCTGGAGCCGAC
This sequence comes from uncultured Bacteroidota bacterium, assembly GCA_913056185.1. Classification (GTDB taxonomy): domain Bacteria; phylum Bacteroidota; class Rhodothermia; order Rhodothermales; family Salinibacteraceae; genus Salinibacter. The sequence continues at coordinate 16,433 of CAJXLV010000044.1, read as the reverse complement.
CGAGCTCGTGGCGCGGGGGGTCGGCGAGTCGACCGACATCGTGCAGAAGGAGATGTTTGCCTTCGAGCGGGGCGACACGCAGTATGTCCTCCGGCCCGAAATTACGGCGCCGGTCGTGCGCTCTTTCCTGCAGCACCACCTCGCCCAGCGCGGCGGCGTACAGAAGCTCTTTTACCTCGGCCCCTGCTTCCGCGCCGAGAAGCCGCAGAAGGGCCGCTACCGGCAGTTTCACCAGTTCGGCATCGAAATCCTGGGGGCCGATGAGGCCCGCGCCGACGCCGAAACCATCGCTGTGCTCATGGCCATCTGTGAGGCGCTCGGGCTGTCGGACCTGGATCTCCGGCTCAACACGCTCGGGACGCCGGAACGCCGGGCCGAGTACGTGGAGGCGCTCCGTGGCTACCTGGAACCCTACTCCGACGAGCTGTCCGAGACGAGCCAGCGCCGCCTGGAGCGCAACCCGCTGCGCATCCTCGATACCAAGGTGGAGCACGAGCAGAAGCTCCTCCGCGATGCCCCGCAGCTTATCGAGTTCGTGGGGGAGGAGAGCCTTGCGCACTACGACGAGGTGAAGGGCCTTCTTGCCGATCTGGGCATCGAGTACGAGGAGGACCCGCGGCTGGTGCGTGGGCTCGATTACTATACGGAAACGACTTTCGAGCTCGAACACCCGGGCCTGGGGGCGCAGAGCGCACTTGCGGGCGGCGGGCGGTACGACCGGCTGGCCGAGGTGCTGGGAAGCGATGCCCCGGTGCCGGCCGTGGGCTTTGCGGCGGGGATGGAGCGCCTCTTTCTGGCGCTCGACGCTGCGGCGGTGGACCGACCGGAATCGCCCACGCCGGACGTGTTCATTGCGGCGCTGGGGGACGAGGCGGAGCAGTGGGTCTTTCGGACGACGCAAGAGCTCCGAACCGCGGGCCTGCACGTTGCGCATGACCTGAAGGGCCGCTCACTCAAGGCGCAAATGAAGGAGGCCAACCGCCAGAACGCTCCGTACACCATGATTATTGGGGGCAACGAATTAGAGGCCGGCGCCGCGACGGTGAAAGAGATGGAGAGTGGGGCGCAGGAGGAGGTTGGGTTTTCGGAGTTGACTGAGGTTTTAGGAAGATTGGTAGAGGCCCAGAAGGGATGAAAAGCCCGGCCTATGTGGAATTATCTCTGACTTCTTCTTTTCTTGATATTTTCAGTTCAGCGGTCTTGCCGAATGGAAGGGAAAAGAAAGTGGAGGAAATGTCCGAAAACCGGTTTTCCACTTACGTACTCTCTGAATGACATTTGGTAGCCATGAGACACGCCTTGATACACCGAAGTTTTTCTCTTTTAGCTGTGTTTTGTGCCCTGGTCCTCTTGGGCGGATGCACGCAGCGTCTTGCGGACTTAACAGTCATGTCCACTCGGAATGTAAACATTGGAGAGGACTACACCCGAGTGGGGACTTGCACCGGCGAGGATACGAAGTACATTGTTTTATTCCTTCCACTGGGAACCCCGAACATGGAGTCTGCCGCAGAAAACTGCCTCAGTAACTCGAACGGGGAGCTCCTGACGAATGTTGTCATCAAGAACAAGACGGTGAATTTCGGCCTGGGGGGATCCACCAGCTTCATTGTTGAGGGAACGGTCTTTGATCGTGCGACGACCAGCCAAGTGCGGAATCCAGACGTCGAAACCTTCACGCTCACGAAGTCCGAAGATGATCTGAAGCTAGTCTCCAACCAGAATTCGGGAGACATGCGAAGCGTAGAGCTCACGAATTGGTCGGATTCCCACCGGGAACGGTCGGCCTCTCAGTCGGCTCGGTGACGTTCTCTTTTCGCTTAATTTCTCAACGGGAGGTCTTGCCCGGCTGCAGGTAAGATGCGGTCGGGCTTTTCTATAGACTACGAGTAGAAATATCGTTTAGAGCAGTCTCAGCTACGGATTTCTGAGTCGAGGCGCAACTGACGTCTCGAACTGGGCTGTCCAGCATTTGTGAGAGAGAAGGTTGGGGGAGCAAGAGGACGTTTGAGCAATTAGAATCGTCGCCTTCGGTGACTCTCGTAAAGGCTCAGGAAAAGAGAGTTTTTTTCGGGCCTCGAATCCAGTGCTCAACAGTCCTTTTCTTTTATGAAGCCCCCAACATCGTCTCGGAGTACGGGACTCTTGGTCGCACTTTCCGTCGTCGTCCTCTTACTCGGCTGCCGCCCTCGGCCCCAAAACACAGCTCCGGGAGACACGCCCCTCCGTGTGATGACCTACAACATCGAAGACGTGCGCACGGCGGATCTGCGCCGTCGCGATCACCCGCGCCTGGAGCGGGCGGCGGCGCGCATCCAACACCTCGCGCCGGACATTCTACTGGTGAACGAAATAACGTACGACCAGCCGGGCGACCCTGGCTATCGGGACGGCGCTCCGGAAGGTCACAACGCGCAGCGATTCGCGCACCACTACCTGTCCACCCCGCAGGCGGACTCCCTGGAGGGGATTTCCTACCAACCCGTTATGCTGCCCGTCAATACGGGGATTCCGAGCGGCTTTGACCTGAACAACGACGGGCGGGTCGTCTCGACCGTGCCGGAGATTCCCGGCTCTCCTGCAGACGGCAGTGTGGCCCCGCAGACCGACGCCGGGCGCGCCTACGGCAACGACGCCTGGGGCTTCGGCACCTTTCCGGGGCAGTACGGCATGGCGCTCTTTGTGCGCGACGACCTCACGGTCCTCCGCGACTCCATTCGCACCTTCCGGGAGCTCCGCTGGCACCAGATGCCCACCGCGGCCGTCCCGGTCGATTCGACCACCTTCGAGCCCTGGTACGGCCCCGACGCGTGGGCGGAGGTGCGCCTGTCGTCCAAGAGCCACTGGGACGTTCCGGTGCGGCTGCCCGGCGGCGCAGTGCTCCACCTGCTCGCCAGTCACCCCACGCCCTCCGGCTTCGACGGCGTGGCCCGGCGCAACGACCACCGCAACCACGACGAAATCCAGCTCTGGGTCGACTACCTGAACCGCGCCCCCTACATTGAGGACGACTCGGGGCGGGCCGGGGGGCTCCACGCCGGGGCGTCCTTTGTTGTGATGGGCGACCTGAACGCCGATCCGGGCGATCCCTCCAGCTTCCGGAGTGCCATCCGAGCGCTCGTCGGCCACGAGCGTGTCAACGGAGCCGCGGTGCCGACGGCCGGCCGCCAGGACGGGAGGCCGGACCTCGATCCCGAGGACACTTCACGCTGGGCCGCCCGCATCGATTACGTCCTGCCCTCCACCAATCTGAAAGTACAGGAGGCACGAGTCTGGCGGCCCCGGCCCGCCCGGGTCCCCGACGTCCCCGTCAGCGATCACTTCCCGGTGTGGATCGACGTCCGAACCGGCCCGTAGCGTCGGGGAGGTTCACCAGTTTCGTGCACAAACCGAGTTTGATCATGGAGTGGCGTCAAGAAACGGTTCGTCTCGCCCCGAAGCCCCGCGGGTTTCACCTTGTCACCGAGGAGGTGCTGGACCCAGGTCCGCGCCTCGACGACATCCGGGTGGGACTGCTGCACCTCTTCCTGCAGCACACCTCCGCGTCGCTCACCATCAACGAAAACGCGGCCCCGGCCGTGCGGAGCGACATGGAGCGCCACTTCAACGAAATGGTGCCCGAGAACCAGCCCTACTACGAGCACACCGTGGAGGGCCCCGACGACATGCCCGCCCACATCAAGGCCTCGATGCTGGACACGAGCCTTTCGATTCCGATCCAGGACGGGCGGCCCGCCTTCGGCACCTGGCAGGGGATCTACCTGAACGAGCACCGCGACTTCGGGGGCGCCCGCTCGGTGGTCGTCACGGTGAAGGGCGAGACGGCGTAAGCGAATTGTCCCTTACGCCGGTTGCGGGGCAGATGAGAGATGCTGCGCGAGGCGCCGGGCCCGGGCGTAGAGGGTGTGGACGTGGGTGTACGTAAACGTTGCGCTCCGGCCCAGCAGGTGCAGGTTCTCGAAGCGCTCCAGGGACGAGGTGAGGCGCTCGGCTTTCTCTTCGGTGCCCACTTCCAGAATTGGGTAGGCGAAAGGCACGGCGTGGTGTGTGGAAGCAACGACCTCTTCGTCCTCGTCCAGGAGGCCCTGCTCGGTCAACAGAGTCACGGCCTGCGTCCGCAGGGCCGCGTCCGACTGCTCCCAGGCGTCGCTTCCAGGGTGGCAGGGCCGTTCGAGCACTACCACCGTTTGGTCGTCCGGCGCCATGTCGGGGCTTCGGTTGGTGGGTTCGTAGAGGCGCGTGAACGGGACTGCGCGGTCGGGGAAGTAGAGCGAGGCGTTGGGGGTGAGGCGGGGGCGGTCGAGCCCCAGCACCACCAGCCGCAGATGGCGAAACCGCATCGAGTCGGCGACCGCCCGGAGGGCATCGGGCAGTGAGGGCTCCAGAAGCCTTGCGACCAGCGTGAGCGGCAGGGTGCTCACGACCCTCTCCACCTCCACCGGCGTGGCATCGTTGATTGTCACGCGGCGGATGCGTGTGCCGTCGTGCGAGAGCCCAGTAATTTGCGCCCCAGTGTGGATGCGGTCGCGGCCCAGGGCGTCGGCGGTGGCCTCCGCAATTTGTCCGTAGCCGTGCCTGGGGTAGTAGAACGACCCGTCGAGGTGCCGCGCCTTGTCGGTCGTGCCCCCGAACGCCTCCAGGAGGAAGGTAGTCAGGTCGAGCCCTTCCAGCCGATCGCCCGCCACGCGGGGGGACAGCTCCGTGGCGTCCGCGCCCCACAGTTTTTCGGTATAGTTGAGCAGAAAGAGCTCCGCGAGGGTCGGGCCGTAGCTCTGGAGGGCCATCTCGCGGAAGTGGTCGGCATCGTCCGAGACGCGCGGAATGGAGAGCTGCTCCCACGAAATCTGGGCCAGGAGGGACACCGGCAGCGACCGCAGCAGGTTGTAGGGCGCCAGCGGAAAGTCGATGCGGCGGCCCCGCCAGCAAATCTGGCTGGGGGCGTCGATGCGGCGGAGGTCGTCACCGAGGAGCGCCTTCACGTCGGCCGTCACCGACGCATTCTTATCGTGAAAGCGGTGCGCGCCGGTGTCGTAGCGGAAGGGGCCCATGCGGAGCGTGCGGGCATTGCCGCCCACCGCGTCCGCGGCCTCAAAGAGGCGCACGTCGAGCCCCTGTTGTCGGGCGTAAAAGCCGGTCGCCAGGCCCGCCGGCCCTCCGCCAAGAACCGTTAGGGGCGCGTCCGCAGCGTCAGTGTGTGTAGACATAAACAGTCACCTTGGGCCACATGCGATTTACGTGCGGATTGTGGTAGAACGTGCGGGTGCGGGTGGGGGAGCGCTCCAGCAGGGAGGCGTAGGTGCCGATCACGAAGGTGCGGCCCGTGCCGGCCCGCCGCAGGCGGCGCACGTCGGAGGAATCTTCGATGGAGAGAAACCGGGCGTCCACCTGCTGACTCCGCAGGTAGGTGTTGACGAGGGGGACGGAGGCGACCCGCGTGGGCCCCGGCCGTTCCGTCTGTCCCTCCACGAAGCGTTTTGCCTGGGCGATGGCGGTGGGCGACTGGTGCTGCACCGCAAGCACGAGCGCGACGGCCGCGTACGCGCCGGCGGTCCCCAGAACCACCCCGCGTGCCCATTTGCGTCGGCATCGCCACAGGGCCGCCACGCCTTCTGCCAGCACCGGCAGCAGCAGGGCCAGGAGGGGAAGCACGTGGCGGCTCTTGTGAACCACATTCTGGAAAAAGAACATCCAGACGCCGTACGCCAGCACACAGCCCGCCATCCACCCCACGCGGCGGGGGCTGTGGCGATTCCGGATTAGCCGCCAGGCACCGAGGCCGCCCAGCCCCAGCACACCCGCGCCCGCAACGCCCGTCAGCCCGTGTCGCCCCGGCCACCAGCCGCCCAGCCCGTCGGCCCAGAGGCCCTGCACCGTCCCGGCCACGCGGCGCCCCAGGTCCGATTCCGTCTGCACCGTCCCGCCAAAATCCGTGAAGTGCCCCGTCGTCTGCCCCCACGCCACGTCGACCAGCGTCCAGACCCCAGTGTCCAGAATCATCGGCACGAGCCACACCGCCACGCTGGTTAGCCCCGCGCCCACCAACCGGACGGGGCGCCGCGAGCGCCAGAGCACGAACAGCACCGGTGCAATCACCAGCGGGAGGTAGGAGAGCCGCAGTCCCGCAAGGAGGCCCGTAAGGACGATTCCCCCAAGCGCGGCCGTCTCGTCGACAGCCCCGTTTCGGCGAGAAACCGCCCGAATCAGCAGGGCAAGCGCCGCGAGCGCAGTGGCCGTGCCCAGCAGGTCGGGCATGTAGCGGGTGCCCATCAGCCACACCAGCGGGCTGAAGAACACCACGCCTGCAATCGCGGCGCCGTCCACGGAGCGCAGCGCGACGCCTCGCAGCCGCAGCAGCGCCCAGACGATGCCCCCCGTGGCGAGGCCGCCGACGACCGAAAAGCTCGCACTGAACGAGCCGGTGGGGAGGTAAAACAGCTCCGCGGCGGCCCAGAACACCGGATATCCGGGAAAGTGCGGCTGGAGGGCCGCAATGTCGTACTCGTCCGCCACGCTGAGGGCGAAGCGGAGGCTGTCGGGGTCTTCGATGTACGTGATGGTGGTGGCGAGGCGGCTGCCCACACAGGCCACCACGAGTGCGCCCCACGCCCGGCCCGGCGCGTGCCAGCATCGCCGCAGCAGCCGGCGCCATGCCGGGGCGGCTCGTAAAGAGGTAGGCGCGGACACGTTCATGAGAGGGGGCAGGCGAGGCAAAAAGTAGGTGCAGGGCGGTGGGCCAGACACCGGCGCCCCTCCCCCGCCGAGGCGGAAGAGGGGCGGTCGGGGTCAACTCACCAGTGGAGACACTGTGTGATTCTCATGAAGGAGGAGGGGTTACCACGCCTCCACGTTGCTGGGGGCAAAGCCGTAGGCGTCCCGGAGGGTCTCCTTCACGGTCGTGAGTTCGGCCGTGTATTCCGAAGCGCTCATTCCCTCGCTGTACGGCGGGTCGTTGCCAATGCGGTCATGAATCGTCTTCAGCTGCGCATCGCTGAGCGGCCCCGTCTCGTTGAACTGAAGCGTCCAGGCAAACGCCTTTGTCTCGCCCCAGCTGTCCTGAAAGCCTGCAGAATCCGCGAGCTTCTCCGTAGTGATTTCTCCCTCCACCGCGTCCAATGCACTCTGCATGCCGTTGATGTAGTGGATCACATTTACCGCCACCGTGGCGTCCCAGGCATCGAGGGCCGCGGCCGCGTGATCGGAGGGGTCCGTGCCATTGTCAATGTCCACCCGGCCCTGCCGAAAGGCCTCAAAGGCCCGCCGGGCAAAGTCGTTGGGGGTGCCGGTGCCCTCGGCTACTGCCGCCCGCTCCGCCGTGTAGCCGGCCCAGATGTAGACGGCCTCACTGACCAGGTCGACTACGTTGTCCCCGTTCCGATCCTGGAAGGAGGAGCCCCCGACCAGTCCCTCAGGATCGGTATAGTCGAGAAACGCCGTAAAGTCGCGAGGCGCCCCAAAGTGCCCAAAGGCCTCGTTCCATGCCTCGGCCGGGTCTGATGCCACGCTGCCGTCGTCGGCAAAATCGTTCAGGATCTCTGCACCTTCGTAAAACGAAAGCGCGCCGGCGACCCCTTTTTCGCTCAACTGGCTAAAGTCAACGCCGTTGGACGAGGTTTCGGTCGCCTGCTCGAGATAATAGCTGATCAGCTGATCTGCCGTCCGGAGCGTGCCCGGTGCGTCAGTATCCGGCGCTTCCAGCTGGTCACTCCTCAGAAGCAGATCCGTCGAAAGGGCTGCGGAGAGATCGACGCCACTCTGGATATCGCCGTACGTCGTCTGTTTGAAGGTCTGGCTGAGCCCAGAGATGCGACGAATGGACTGATCGGCCGCTGGGCCCGTGTAAATGCTCTGCAGAATACCCGGGGAGGGGTCGCTCTCCAGCCGAATGCCGAGCCCCGCCGATTGCAAGTTGATGGCAATCTCTTCGGCGTAGCTCGCTTCACTGGTGGGGGCCGGATAGACGTCCGGGGCGTTGCTCGGAGGTTCAGGGTCTGCGGTGTTGCTTGAGCCGCTGCTGTCGCAACCCGCAAGGACGAGCCCCAGGGCGAGCAGGGGCAGAAGGAATGCACGTGTCGGAAGTTGAATGGAACGTTGCATGTCTACGTGTGTGTTGAGGAAAGTGTCCAGTGCAAGGACAGCGCCTCGGCTCCAGGGATGGAGGCGGGGCGCTTTTTTTGTGAGATCTCAAATCTCCGTGTCCTGAGCGGAAGCTCGGGACCCAACGGGTGAGAGATCCCTCACAAAGTGGAAAGAGGAAAACGGTCCCTCATGCAGACTCAAAAGTTGTACTGAATTGAGAGATTGACCTGGCGTCGGGCGCCGGGGATGATGCCGGTGCTGAGGTTGGCGCTCGGCTGGCGGGGGTTGGAGTGCAGCCGCGAGCCGATGTAGACGTTGTCCGTCACATTCTTGGCGGTGAGCTGCACGCTGAGGGCGTCGGAATGCTCGTAGGTCGCCCCGGCGTCGAGCACCGTTCGGGCGGGCACCGGGCCGCGCTCCCCGCGGTTGTTGGTGGCCTCCAGGTTTTCGAGGTCCGTGTAGAAGCGGCCCGTGTAGCGGAGGTCCGTCGAGAGGGTGAGCCCGATTTCCGAAAACGTTTTGGTGAGGCCCACCGTGGCGGTATGGGTGGGGGCGGCGGGCACCTCGTTGCCGCTGATGTCCTCGGGGATGCCGTCGACGGCGCTCGTGACGATGCCCTGCACCACCGCCGACTGCAGGTAGGTGTACGACACGTCCAGCGTGGGCAGCGGCGCGGCGAAAGACGGCCCCTCCAGCAGGGTCCGCAGTTCCAGTCCGTAGCTCTCCACCACGCCCAGGTTTTGCTGAAAGCTCGTGCGCCCGCCCACCAGGTCCTCCACGTAGAGGTAGAAGCCGGTCGCCTCCACCTGGCCGGCGTCCGAGCGTGCCCGCACGCCCAGCTCCGAGTTCCAGCTCTTCTCGGCCTTGAGGTCAAACCCGCCGTTCCCCGCCGCGGTGGCGCTGGGCGGATCGAAGCCCACGATGGCGAAGGTGGCGCTGGAGGGCGGCGTGTAGCCGCGGTGGACGCCGCCGAAGAGGCGAACGTTGCTGTCTCCCATGTGGGGGCCCAGGTTGGCGGTGCCCAGGTTCCAGTTGAAGCCGAGGCGGGGCAGCGGCACCACGCTCGTCTGATCGCGGTATTGGCTGCCCTTCAGGCGGTTGATCTGGGACTGCTCGAAGACTTCCAGGCGGAAGCCGGGCGAGAGGCGCACCGGGCCCCACTGCACGTCCTCCAGGGCGTAGAGGGACAAGGCGCGTGTCTCGTAGATCGAACTGCCGCCGATGATGGTGACGGGGCCAGGATCGGCCACCGTCCCCTGATAGAAGACGCCCTCCCGCACGCCCACCTCGTCGCTGATCTTGCGGTCGTCCCGAAAGCGTTCCCAGTGCAGGCGTCCCCCCAGCTCCAGGTCGGCATCTTGCCCGAAGAGGCGGTGCTGAACGCCCACAGAGTGCTCCACGCCGGCAACGTAAAAGGTGCGCACGTTTCCAAAGTACGGCGCATCGTCGAGCGTGAGGGGGGCCTGCACCTCACTGATGCCGACGCGCATGAGCGGGCCCGGGGTGTTGGGCGGAACCGCCTCGGCCTCCACGTCCGGATTCTGGTACGCATCCGCCGCCACGAACACGTCCTTCTCGCGCCACCACGGGCGGTGGAAGGCGTTGGCGTACAGCCGCGTGGTGCCCTGGACGTCGTCGCTGTAGCGGCGGTTGTAGACGGTTCCCAGCGAGGCCCGGTAGATCTGGTAGAGGTCGTCGTCCTTGGGGTTAAAGTCCGGATCGGTGCGAAAGGTGTAGGGCGTGAGGCCGGTGTAGGTGGCGTTGAGGCGCTCGTAGTCGGCGTTGAGCTTGACGTAGAGCGAGCGGTCGTCCCCGATGGCGGCCTGCAGCTTGGCCGTGCCGTTGACCTGGCGGAAGTCGTTGTTGTCCCGGAAGCCGTCGCCGCGCTTGAAGAGCAGTTGCACCTGCGGGCGCACGTCGTCGGTGCCGAAGCCGCCGAGCTCGCCGAAGGCGCTCAGGTAGCCGTTCGTGCCGGGGGTGACTTCCACGGTGCCGCCGAGGGAGCGGCGCTGCGGCCGACGGGTGACGTAGTTGATGACGCCCGCCATGGTCTGCGGACCGTGCCGGATCGTGGAACTGCCCTTGATCACCTCAATCTCCTCGATCCGCTCGATGGGGGGGTTGTAGTACAGCGGCGAAAAGACGTAGGGGGCGGGCTGGATGGGCATGCCGTCCTCCATCACCAGCACCCGCTGCGTGCGGCGCGGCTGCAGGCCCCGGATGCCCACCGACATGCGAGTCTGCGTCATGCCGTCGTCGGACAGGCCGTAGACGCCGGGGACGTGCTTGAGGGCTGCCTGCGCGCCGATGGGGTCCATCTGCTCGAGGGCGGCGGCGTCTACCTTTGAGGCGGCACCGGGCAGGGCTGCTCGCGCGCTGCGCGTAGTGCCGGTAATTTCGAGCCCGGATAGCTCCACCGTCGCGCTCGCCAGCTCAACGGTTAGGCGAGTCGTCTCTCCGGCCGTCACCTGAACGGTGCGCGTGGTCGTGACGTAGCCGACATGGCGCACCTGCAGCGTCGCGGTGCCGGCAGGAAGAGGACCGAGAACGAAGCGGCCGTCCGCACCGGTCACGGTGCCCTGCGGCTGTGCGCTTCCCACCACTCCCACCGTCGCGTCCGCGAGGGGGGCCCCGGTGTTCAGGGTGACCACGCGTCCCACAATGCGCCCTTCGGGCTCGTTTTGGCCGGCGACGAGACCGCAATTTAGACCAAATACAAAAACGAGCAGGACGAGAGTGCGAAGTGACCACATACAAGGTCTGGGGCGTTCGGGGCAGGTGAACGGCAGAGACGAAGAGGGAGCGAGCGCAAGCCGAGGCGCGCACGAGGGAGGCGCGTGTGATCGGGGCCGTCTCCGTGGGGCGCCGGGGCAGCTTGCCAGTAGGGGGGCAGGGGCCGGTTAAAAGCGCTCAGGGTTGTGCGAGGGGCGCATCCGTTGGGCAACAGCTCCGGGGGCCGAGGCGCTGGTGTCTACCGTACCGGCAGGAGGGGCAAGGCGGTTGAGGGTGCTATAGCTGCCCCCTTCCCGCGGCGCGCCGTCCGATGGGCCCAAGATGGGATCGTCAGAGCAGGCGGAGAGGAGCAGCACCAGGGCGAGCAATGCGGTGCAGCTTCCTAAGAGGACGAGGGGCTCGGAGAAGCGGCTCATGGAGCGTGCGAATGATGAATCTGCCTTATTTAGATCACTTCTAAATAAGCACGTCCAAGGTGTCCGTCAACGTCCGATCATACAGAAGGTGTTAAATCGGAGGGCGCGGCCGGGGGCAAAGAAGGCGTGGGGCGGGCATCCCGAAACGGGGGGAAGCGCTCCGGAGCTGCCGGATGCATCTTCGAGCGAAGCCGCCCCACCCCCGGAGGAAGAGGGGGAATCCGCGCAGGGTGGGGAGGATCAGTGGTCGTGTGTGAGAATGAGCCCCCCAAGGGGCGGCAGCGTGAGCGTGAGCGAGTGGTCGCGCCCGTGCTGGCCGATGGCGTCGGTGCAGATCGCACCGGCGTTGCCCACGTTGCTTCCGCCGTAGGCTTCACTGTCGCTGTTGAGCTGTTCGTGCCAGACGCCCTTTTGGGGCGCCCCAATGCGGTAGTTTTCGCGGACGACAGGCGTGAAGTTGAGCACGAAGATGAGGGACGCGTCGCCTCCGAGGCGCCGGTAGGCAAGGACGCTGTTCTCGCGGTCGTCGTACGAGATCCACTCGAAGCCCTCCTCGCGGTCATTCCAGAGGGCCGGGGCGGTTTGGTAGAAGTGGTTCAGGTCGCCGAGCCACTCCATGAGGCCCTCGTGCAGCGGCTCGTCGGTGAGGGTCCAGTCCAGCTCCTGATCGTGGTTCCACTCGTGGGACTGCCCAAACTCGCCGCCCATGAAAAGCAGCTTCTTGCCGGGGTGGCCGAACATGTGGGCGTAGAGGAGGCGCAGGGTGGCTGCCTTCTGCCAGTCGTCGCCCGGCATCTTGCCCCAGAGCGAGTTTTTGCCGTGCACCACCTCGTCGTGGGAGAGGGGAAGCGTATAGTTCTCCGAGAAGGCCCAGCTGAGGGTCCAGGTGAGGTCGCCGTGGTGGTGCTTGCGGTGGACGGGTTCTTTGCTCGTGTAGGTGAGCGTGTCGTGCATCCAGCCCATGTTCCACTTATAGAGGAAGCCGAGGCCGCCGTGCTCGGTGGGGGTGGTCACGCCCGGCCAGGCGGTCGACTCTTCGGCCAGCGTGATGGCGTTTGGGTATTCCTTATAGATGTGCTCGTTGGTGTCCTGAAGCAGGCGGATCGCCTCCAGGTTTTCGCGCCCGCCGTGGCGGTTGGGGCTCCAGTCGCCCTCCCGCGAATAATCGCGGTACAGCATGGAGGCCACAGCGTCGACCCGCAGCCCGTCCACGTGGTACTTGTCCATCCAGAAGAGGGCGTTGGAGAGGAGGAAGTTGCGCACGCCGTTCTTCCCGAAGTCGAACACCCGCGTGCCCCAGTCCGGGTGCTCTCGCATGCGCGGGTCTTCGTACTCGAAGAGGTGCGAGCGGTCGAAATAGGTGAGCCCCTGGGGGTCGGTGGCAAAGTGGCCCGGCACCCAGTCCATGATGACGCCAATCCCGCGCTGGTGCAGGGTGTCGATGAGGTGCATGAGGCCCTCCGGGTTGCCGTAGCGGAAGGTGGGCGCGTAGTAGCCCAAAATCTGGTAGCCCCAGGAGCCGTAGTACGGGTGTTCGGCGAGCGGCAGAAACTCGACGTGCGTAAAGCCGAGGTGCTCCACGTGGTCGGCCAGCGGCTCGGCCACCTCGCGGTAGCTTAGTGACTCGCCATGCCCCTTATGGCGCCAGGAGCCGAGGTGCACCTCGTAGATGGAGAGCGGCCCATCCAGGCCTGCCGGGCCGGTGCGGGTGTTCATCCAGTCGTCATCGTTCCACGTGTAGGTGTCCAGATCGGTGATAATTGACGAGAGGCCCTCGTACGTGTTTGTGGAGGGCGGTTCCATCTGGAAGGCATAGGGGTCGGTGCGGTCCACCCACTCGCCGTCGGCGTGGAGGTGGTACTTGTATTTGTGGCCCGGCTGGGCCCCGCGGACGTACCCTTCCCAGAGGCCGCCCTCGCGGCGCTCCAGCACGGCGGCCCCAAAGCGCCAGTCGTTGAAATCGCCCGTGACCTCCACCCGGTCGGCGTTGGGCGCCCAGACGGCAAACCAGGTGCCCTGCTGGTTGGGATGCGCTCCCATCCGTTCGTAGCTGTGGGCATGGGTGCCTTCGTTCCAGTAGTAGAGGTCGTCGGGGGTGAGGTGGGGCATAGAGGGGCAGGCGGACAGAGGTAAGCAGAGGGGCAGAGGTGAGCAGGGGCGGGGGATGGGCTATCAGCTGGAGACCGAGGAGGGCGCTGTGAGGTCGGGATGAAGCAGGCGCCGCAGGCCGTGAAGGGGGAGCCAGACCCAGCTGGGACGGTGGTTGAGCTCATAGCGGATTTCGTAGAGGGCCTTGTCGAGCAGGAAGGCCCAGAGGAAGGAGGTGCGGGCAGGGGGCGGGGGCACGAAGGGGGCGTCGTTCGTGGTATCGACGTAGGCCTTGAGGAAGGTTGTTTCTGCCCAGTACAGAAGCGCATTGATCCAGTCGGCATAGTCGGGGGCCGTATCGGTGTGATCTTCCCAGGCCGCGAGGACAGCATATTCGAGGGAGCGCATCATGCCCGCCACGTCGCGCAGCGCGCTTTTGCGGCGTCGGCGTTCGTTGAGGGAGCGGGCCGGCTCGCCCTCAAAGTCGAGGATGTAGACGTCTCCCTCTGAGCGGAGGAGTTGGCCCAGGTGGTAGTCGCCGTGGATGCGAATGTACTTGTGGGAGCCAGAGACGGAGGACAGTGCGGAGAGGTGCTGGCGGGCGGCGCTCCAGTCGGAGGCGGAGGGGAGGGAGACGTGCGGGGCGAGGGGAGTGTGCCGGTCGAGGAGGCGGCGCGTATCGGCCATTTCCGTGCGGAGGCGTTCCGCGAGGGCAGCGGCGGCGTCGGCGGGAGCGTCGACGGGGGAGAGGCCGTCGCCTTCGGCCCGAAACAGCGCGCGATGCATCTCGGCGGTACGGACGCCGAGGGTGCGAGCAAAAGAGATCAGTTCGGGGGCGACCTCTTCGAGCCACACCGGGACGGCCGCGTCGGCGGGCAGGCCGCCGATTTCGATCCCGTGCGCCCCAAGGGAGCCAGCAGCCTGGGCCTGTTCGCGGGGGAACGGAGAGTCTTTGACGCGGTCCAGGATCTGCATTGTCGTGTCGAGGGCATAGGTCCAGGCCCCGCTGTCTACGTCCAGTGCCTCCTGGAATACGCCAAGCGTGTAGCGGCGGTGCTGGCGGCGGAAGTGGAAGGTGCCGTGCAGCCGGGGCGAGAAATTGAACCCGACGTCCGTAAGATGCTGGAGGAGTTCTTTCTCCGGGTTGGGGCCCTCTTCGAGCCGGCGGTAGATTTTGGCAAAGTAGTCGCCATTGATGAGGGCCGAGGTGTTGCTTTGTTCGCCCGTAATCAGCTCAACATCTGTTGGGGAGTCGTGGGCGGCAGCCGAAGAGGGGTCGGCCGCGTAGACGCCCTTGAGGGAGCGGCCGCGGCTGCCTTGCTGCCACCAGTGGAAGAGCGTGCTCCAGAAGTGAGGATCGACGGTGGCGTCGTACACCAGGCGTCGCTCGTCGGTCTCGTCGATGCGCAGCCAGGCGACCGTTGCGTCGGGGCGCTCCTCCAGCACCGGCGCGGCGTGGTCGGGGGGGGCGGCCATGAGCGGCAGCATGTAGAAGGTGGTTTCCGTTTCCAGCTCCACCTCCAGCACCACGAGGTAGATGGCGGGAGCGGCGTGCAGGCGCACGGCGTCCTCGATATGGACGGTGGAAATCTCGGCGCCTTTGGCCCCGAACCACCGTTGTTTCTGGATGAACGTCGGCAGGAGCGATTCCAGCTGCTCAGGGCCGCGGCGCCGCGCCATGGTGGGCACCAGCAGGTTTTGCAAGCCTTCGGCCACGGTCAGAACCGGGTGGGAGCGGCCGTTGGTCTCCGCGTCCACCGGCTGGAGGCCGCTCTGTCGGGAGTGATCGCGTTGGACATCGTCTTCGGGCACGAGCTTAAACCAGTAGAAGTGATGAGGAGCGACGGTGAGGTGATAGTCGTCGTCGCCGATGGGCGGAAAGGCCGACTGGCTGAACAGCTCCACCGGGGCCATGCCTTGCAGGTCCTCGCGAGGAGGGAGAAAGGCAGACTGTGCGAACCGAGAAAGATTGGCGACGACAAGGACTTGGTCGCCGTTGTACCGGCGCAGAAAGGCAAGAATCGCGGCGTTGTCGAGGGGGAGCAGCTCGAGGCTGCCGCGGCCAAAGATCTTCTTGTGCTGCTGCCGCAGAGCGATGAGGCGGCGCATGAAGTGGAGCAGCGAGTGCGGGTCGTGTTCCGCGTCCTCCACGTTCACGAACTCGTAGCTGTACTTCCCTCGGTTGATGGGCGGCATGAACAGCTTGTGGTGCGGCGCCCGCGAGAAGCCGCCGTTTTTGTCGGGGCTCCACTGCATAGGGGTGCGCACGCCATCGCGGTCGCCGAGGAAGGGGTCGTCGCCCATCCCAATCTCGTCGCCGTAGTAGAGGATGGGGCTGCCCTTGAGGCTGAACAGCAGCGCGTTCATGAGCTCGATGCGGCGGCGCTCGCCCCCCAGAAGCGGCGTCAGGCGGCGCCGGATGCCGACGTTGATGCGGAACCGGTCGTCGGCCGCGTACTCGTGGTACATGTAGTCCCGCTCCTCGTCGGTCACCATTTCGAGGGTGAGCTCGTCGTGGTTGCGCAGGAAGAGGGCCCACTGTGCGTCGTCGGGAATGCCGCCGGTCAGGTCGAGCATTTCCACGACGGGGCGGCGGTTTTCGCGCCGCAGCGCCATGTAAAGGCGGGGCATGACGGGGAAGTTGAACGCCATCTGCACCCCGGTGCTCTGCCCCGTCGCGTCCTCGCCGAAGTACGGCAGCGTGTCCTCGGGCCACTGGTTGGCCTCGGCCAGGAGCACCTTGCCGGGGCCGTAGCGCTCCTCCACCGCCGCCCGCAGCTCCTTGACGTACGCGATGGTCTCCGGCAGATTCTCACTGTTGGTGCCCTCGCGCTCGAAAAGGTACGGCACGGCATCGAGGCGGAGGCCGTCCACGCCCATGTCCAGCCAAAAAAACATTACCTCCTTCATCTTTTCCCGGACCTCAGGGTTGTCGAAGTTGAGGTCGGGCTGATGGCTGAAGAACCGGTGCCAGTAATACTTTTCGGCCTGTGCGTCCCAGGTCCAGTTCGAATCTTCGGTGTCGGTAAAGATGATGCGCACGTCCTCGTACTTGTCGTCCGTGTCGCTCCAGACGTACCAGTCGTGCTTGTCGGAGCTCGGGTCGCGCGCCTCCTGAAA
>CAJXLV010000043.1 GCA_913056185.1 uncultured Bacteroidota bacterium | reverse complement strand
GATCCCGAGGGAGGGTCTATCCCCGCGTGTGCGGGGCTACCAGGCGGATGTAGCGAAACGGCTTGGTCAATGGGGGTCTATCCCCGCGTGTGCGGGGCTACCGAGCCGCTTTTCGGCGCAAAAAACGTCGCGTAGGGTCTATCCCCGCGTGTGCGGGGCTACCCCTGCGGCATCTTGTCACGCAGAGGCATCTACACAGTGCAAATATGACAGTCCGTAAGCAGAAATGCAAATGTTTGCCGCTGGCCCCAGCGTCGTTACGGCGCTTTGAGGGGCACTTTCGGGATACGTGCAAAATGTCAACATAGCCCCCGGGTTACTCCTCTGAGCGCACTTCTTTGACGACGCGCCCGACCACGCCCCGACTTACGTCCTCATCGCGAGTCTCCTTGAGGGCTTTCTTGATCTTGCGAATGGACAGGTCGGTCTCTCCCGCCAGACGCTCGATTTCTTGAATTGTCTCGTCGGGCGTCGGTGGGCGCCCGACGTGCGTTCCTTCTTCTTTGGCCGCCTGCATCCCCGCCTGTACCCGCTCGGAGATGAGCGACGATTCGAGTTCGGCCATCGCGCCGATGATCGTAAACATGGCCTTCCCCATCGGGCTGTCGGTGTCGATGTTGTCCTGCACGCTGACGAAGCGAATGCCCAGGTGATTAAACTCATCGAGGGCTCGAATCAGGTGGGACGCGCTTCGGGCAAAGCGATCGAACTTCCAGACCACCACGCAGTCGATGGCCCGCTGGCGGGCGGCCTCCATGAGATTGTCCAGTGCGGGCCGCTTCTCTTCGCGCCCGCTGACGCCCTTGTCGCAATACCAGTCGGTGACGTTCAGGTCGGCGTGCTCCGCGAAGCGGGTGATTCCCTGGCGCTGAAGAGCTTCGTCTTGCTCGGCGGTGGAGACGCGCAGGTAGGCAGCAGTCTTCATACGGACGGAATGGGCCGGGCGGGAAGATCGGTGTTCGGGGCGACAGGCAGCGTCCAAAAAGGTACTCCTTCTCGGACACTTTTGCCACCTTGCTTTCCGCCGGTAGAAGGCCGATTTTCCTGGGCCAGTTTGCCCCACCCTTTTTGGACACCATCAGCTCTCCTCCAAAGACACTCCCGCACGGCATCTGTTGAGAGAACCGCATATCCTCGTTTCAAGCCGTCCCTCTCCGAGCGCGAGCTTGGAACGCTCTACGAACCGACACCTCGCGAACGCGGATTCGCCGACGGTACGCACGTCGAACTCGTCGAAATGGGTCTCCTCCGCGAGCGCCACATTCGATACGGAGGATACGGGGGATCGCCGATCACCACATCTCCGACACCTACATTGCGCTCTTCTCACGGTTTATTGCCCTGCGGGGTCTGGTGGGAGGCCGTTTACATCCTCGACGGGCTGTTGGAAAACGAGTCTGCCAGAGCAGCCGGACACCGTCCACGCTGACACGCACGGCCAGCCCGAGCCGGTCTTCGGGCTGGCTCATCTCCTCGGGATCCAGCTCATGCCCCGGATGCGAAACGTAAGCGTGGGAGCCTTCTACCGACCGAGCGCCGAAGCAAGCTACGAGCACGTCGATCCTCTCTTCAGCCGCGTGGTCGACCGGGACCTCATCGAGGCCCGCTGGAAAGACCTCATGCAAGTGGCGCTCTCAGTGCAGGCGGGAACCGTCTTTCCCTCGATGCTTCTTCGGAAGCTCGGCACGCAGAGCCGGCAGAACCAGCTCTACCGGGCCTTTCGAGAACTCGGGCGTGTCGTGGGCTTGGGGCTCCTCCTGGAGCACATCTCCACCGCCGAGCTCCGACGCAGCATCCACGCGGCCACCACCAAGATCGAATCCTAATCAGTATGTTTATTACTATCCATTCGCAGTGCACGTCTCTGAGGAGAAGGCCCGGGAGGCCCTATCGATCTTTCGCGAGCGTGGGGGATTGCTTCGCACCTCGGAGGCCCGGGAGCTGGGCATCCATCCTCGCGTGGTGTACCACCTCCGCGACACCGGCCAGCTCGAGACGCTCAGCCGGGGACTGTACCGGGTGGCGAGTCTCCCTCCCCTCTCCCACCCGGACCTTGTTGTCGTGGCGGCCCGGAGCGACGCCGTGCGCATTTGCCTGATCTCGGCGCTGGACTTCCACGACCTGACGACCGAGATCCCCCACGCCGTAGATATAGCTCTTCCCAGAAACCGGCGTCCTCCGGCCCTGGACCATCCCCCAATTCGGGTATTTCGCATGTCGGGCGAGGCCCTCACCGAAGGCGTAGAGCACCACCAGCTGGGCGGAGCCGACGTGAAAATCTTCGGCCCCGCCAAGACCGTGGCCGACTGCTTTAAGTTTCGGAACAGGGCTGGGCTGGACACGGCCCTCGAAGGACTCCGGGCCTGCCTGGAAAAGGGCGTGGGCCGGACCGAAGACCTCATGCACTACGCCCGCATCTGCCGCGTGGAGTCGGTCCTTCGCCCGTATGTAGAAGCACTCTCCGCGCAATGAGGCGTTATCGGCGAGAGAACACTGTCGAGCAGAGGGAACGCTTTCGCACTGATAGCGGGGGCTGCCGGCCAAAGAACAGCACTCCTCAAATTGCAGTAGCCTCCAATGAGTAGTCGTAACCTGTCAAACATCTCCCAGTCTGTTCACGACCGGCTCCTAAATCAGGCGCGCCAGACAGGTCGCCCCTTCAACGAGCTTCTGCTCTCCTACGGGATCGAGCGCTTCCTCTACCGCCTCGCACAAACCGAACACGCCGGGCGATTTGTATTGAAAGGCGCCCTCCTGCTTCGGGCGGAGGGGGCAGGGCCTACCCGCCCGACACGAGATATCGACGTTCTCGACCTGGAAGTGCTTGACCTGGAGGCGAGAAAGGAAACCGTCGAGGAGGCCGTCCGGCCCGCCATCGCCACAGGCGTCCCCGACGACGGCATGGAGCTACGACCCAGGCACAATCGACATCCAAGAAATCCGGCCCGGCGGGAAGTACCAGGGCCTGCGCGTCACCTTCCTCGGGCACCTCGGCACGGCCCGCGCGGGGATGCAGATCGACGTCGGAACGGGGGATGTTATAGAGCCTAGTCCCCAGCAGGTCGAGTACCCGGGGCTCCTCGATTATGACCGGCCAACCCCTCTGGGCTATCCCTTGGGGCAAACCCGCGCCGACGGGCCGGGGGATGGCCCTGATTGTAGTGGACGTGATTGGTAGGCGACGTTTTCGAGAGTGCGTTTTCGAGAGTGCTCGAGACTCCCAGAAACTACTGCCCTGGGCCAATCATCAGCCGTCCCCAAACCTTCGAGTCAGGGCCGAAGTCTTCGTCTCAAGGACCTCGATCGCATCCTCAGGCCTCGTGTCCCTTCTTCTAAATCCATAGATGTCCAGTCCTGTCTCCTTGCAGTATTCCTGGCCGATTGGATTGTGCGCCCCGTCTTTAATCTCCCAAACCTCCTTCGTCCCGGAGGAAAGCATGCCACCATCCTCAACCTCAAGTACTTCTCCCCGCTCCCCAAATCCATTCTCAACTTTCGACCTCAGAGCCTTCAGTCGGTCGATGTCACCCTGCTCGTAGTAGGGCTTGTCGACAGTGGTCAGAATCTCGAGGGCGGGCTTCTGCTCATCATGAAAGTCCCCATTGAGCATTGACTCGATCCGGTCGAGGTCCAACAAGTTACCGTCTTCCAGGACGCCGATGGCCCAGTCTACGACTCTCTCTTTATCGTGGGAAGTCATCTCGTAGAGACATTCTTTCGCCGTATTCTCTGGGATCGAGAGAAAGTAATCTCGCCCACTGTTTAAGTGGTGCTCCTGCCTCTGAGTAGCCCCCCCAGGGCTCCCCAATACCTCCGTAAGTGCAGACTGCACGGCCCCGGCAAGGTCGGAGACTTGATTCTCGATGAGAAAACGCCAGCGGTCCTCGTTGAGCGTGAGAGTTCCATTTTGGGACTCGTTCATCAGCTTGACAATCCGTTCTTCCACTCCAACCTCCCTTGCCGTTACGGCCGCGTTCCCTTCCTGGGCATCTGGACCCGGCTCGGAAAGCATCTGTGCACACACGGCCGTGGCAGAGGCCGTGACCATGAACATCTCTTTGTTGTGCCCCGAGACTTGATCGTGGTCGATTTGGAGACCCACGAGGGCGTTTCCCCCTCGTTGGGAAGCCTCTTCCCTGAGTTCGTCAACTACTCCGTCGTTGATCTGCTCTAACTGCTTCTTGTAGCTTTTCGACTGCCCGCCGAACACGTCCCTCCACGAGGCGGCAATATCGCTGAAAATGTTGGTACCGGCAACGACATGGGCGGAAACCACACCGAGGTACTCCGTGATCTCCCACCCTTCCAGGCGCGGCGTCGTGGAGACAAGCACGCTTTGTGTAGATGTTCGGTTCATAGCAGTCGTTTTGTGATGTCAGGACTTTGAACCAGAGCTTTGGGGGAGAGGCCCCATGGGACCCGGGATCTCAGAGGCGCTTTCGTTTCCGTTATCACCTGATCTACGAATTCTCATCCCTCGAGCGTCGCTGGAGGACGGGCCTCCTCTTAGATGTCCCCGTTTTCAGGTGTCCCCGTGGGCATCCCCGGATTTGTGCTTCTGGACCGCCATGTACTCCCGCAGCACCTTGTTTATGCGGCTCTGGTATCCTTTGCCTCCAGCCCGGAAAAACTCAAGGATATCCTCGTCGAGGCGGATTGAGATGCGCTCCTTTTCCGCGGAGGGATTGACGAACACAGCATTCTCGAACCACTCCTCGTCGAGAAAGTCGGTATCCGGGTCACCCTCGACCGCCTCGCGAATCTCCTCGTCGGTCTTCTCTTCGAGAGCCTCCCAATCGGTGTGGCCCTCCATCTCTT
This sequence comes from uncultured Bacteroidota bacterium, assembly GCA_913056185.1. Taxonomy (GTDB): domain Bacteria; phylum Bacteroidota; class Rhodothermia; order Rhodothermales; family Salinibacteraceae; genus Salinibacter. The sequence continues at coordinate 21,123 of CAJXLV010000043.1, read as the reverse complement.
TTGCCTCATCCAACGTAACGCTCGTAACGTCGTCGCTCATCGGTCGATGCCCTGCGGGCGGATATGATACGAATCGTGTCATTTCGCGGAGTGAAGACCACGACGATCAGGTTCCCAGACCAATGCCCTGGAACGTCCGCTTCAGGAAGCGGCCCAATGATCGCCTTCCGCGTTTCCCTCTCTTCCTCTCGGGTGCGGTCTTCCATGAAGTGCTCTTCCTCGAAGACCTGGATGGCGTCGAGGAAATCCAGGTCGTGCTTCTCTATGTTCGACTTTCGCTACTCATCGTGCCAGTCGAATTTCATCAGGCGCAGCGGGTTGCTCGGCCAGTTGAGGACCGGAAGCTCGGTGAATTTGCCAGATGTATGCACGTCGGTACATACAATCCGTTCCCCTGATGCCAGATCCTGAGGCGAGATCTTCTCGACCGTCTGCCCTGCAGCTCATCGGCCAGAGAGCTCGTCTCCGCTGTCAATGGTGGCGTCACGCAATGGTGGCGTCACGGGCCCTTCCCCTCATCGCCTCCTCGAAGGCCCCCTTAACCTGGGACCGCTTCGGCTTGTAGTACCGCTGAGTGGTCTCCGGGGCCTCGTGCCCAAGAAACTGCGGGAGGAGCTCCTCCCGCATCCCCTCATCGGCCAAGCGCTGGGCAACAGTGTGACGGAGGAGGTGCGGGTAGACCCGCTTCTGAATGCCTGCGTCTTTAGCGACGGATTTTACGATTTGCTGGACGCGGCGCTTCGAGTAATGCCCGCCCTGCCAGGAGCGAAAAAGCCATCCGGTCTCCCGCTCTCCGATGTGGAGTCGAAGCTCATTCGCAAGAGACGAGAGAATTGGTACGTCCCGGGGCTTGTCACCCTTCGTTTCGCGGAGGCGAATCTCCAGGTCGCGGAACGAGATGTCTTCTACCCGAATCTGAACGAACGCGGACACCCGTGCTCCCGTCTCCAGGAGCGTCCGCACCATGAGGCCCGTCCGGCCATCGTGGTCGTAAGCGGCCTCCAAGAACGCTTCCTGTTCTTCTGAAGAGAGACGTTCGGGAGAGCCTTGCCCGGACCGATCCGGAGGCGATAGCCCAACCTCGCGGCGGGCCTTCTTGAAGAGATCGGCAGATTGGTCGTAGGAATAGGTTCCGTCGCGGAGGATCTTGGCGACCTTTCGGATGTCGGCCTGGCGGTCGTGATCGGGCATGCCAGGCTGGAGAATCCGTCTCGAGCGAGATTCGCAACTTATTTTTTAGCCCGGAAGATTATCGGGTACGGCCCCGAAAATCAACCAGACTGCCCCGATTTGCCTCTAATATGCCCCACTGAGTTTCGCTCTATCCGGAGAAGGCGGTTGAGTCCCTAATCTTGTGTAATTGAGCAGGCAGAATAGAGAAAGCCACCGCGTTCTGCCAGGTTGTAAGCGAGTCAAACCAGCAACCAAAGCAGGAGCGCGATGGCTACTTTTGAGATTACGATCGATGAGGAGAAGACCCAAGACCTGCTGCGTGGGGACCGCGGAATTGCAGTCCTGGTGGAGCCGGTCCAGTCCGCACCGAAACAGGCTCCTCTCCGGATACCCGTTAGCGCACTCCCGAGGGGGACCTTCCCGTCTTTTCCGGCGTAGGCCAACAATCCGGGTCCAGCTGTAGGTCAGGGCAAGAACGCCGAGTAGCTTCTGGATTCAGTCCCGTTTGGTCAAATGGATCGACTCTAAGCGAAAGCCTCTCGATTTGAGTACTGCAGTTGACTTCTCCCCTCGATGAATCGAGGGGATTTAACCGGGGAAGAAGTCAAAGTGCGGTTTGAAGTGCCTGGATAGCCCCCCCTGGACTGGAGACAATCGGGAAGAATTGCACCCATTGTCACACCCACCACAAACCAAAAAACCCCGTAACCCCTTGAAATGCAGGGGCTTACGGGGATCGGGCAGTAGGCCCGGGGGGACTCGAACCCCCAACTCACGGATTAAGAGTCCGTTGCTCTACCAGATTGAGCTACGAGCCTGGGCAGAAAATCTACAACCAGGTACCTCGCCCTGCCCGGAAAGTTCGGGGGCAGCGTTCGGGACGGCGGCTTTCCAGAGGCTTTCACAAGCGGCGCCGAGGCAAGGGCGGTTCGGGGACCGCGAATCCCGGCCGGCGTTACACGTCCAGCTCGTCCGCCTCCGCGGCGTGTTGCATGATGAACTCGAACCGCGCAGAACTGTCCCGCCCCATGAGGTCGGTAATCGTCTGCTCCGTCACCATCCGCTCGGTGTCCGGAATGTCCACCTCCAGCAGGCGACGCCCCTCCGGCGAAAGGGTCGTCTCGTTGAGCGTGGCGGGCATCATCTCGCCCAGGCCCTTGAAGCGCTGAATGTCCACGGTCAGGTTGCGCCCGTCGCTCCGCAGATCGTCCAGGATGCGCTCCTTGTCGGGGTCGTCGAGCGCCCAGTGCGTCTCTTGGCCCGCGTCGATGCGGTACAGGGGCGGCTGGGCAATGTAGACGTGCCCGCCTTCGATGAGGGGCCGCATGTAGCGGTAAAAGAACGTAAGCAGCAGCGTCGCAATGTGGTGGCCGTCCGAGTCCGCGTCCATCAGAAGAATCACCTTGTGGTAGCGGAGATCGGACAGGGTGAGCTCGTCTCCCAGGCCGCAGCCCAGGGCCTGCACGATGTTGGAGAGCTCCGTGTTGCTCTGCACGCGGTCCAGCGTCGCCTGCTCCGCGTTGAGCACCTTCCCGCGCAACGGCAGCACCGCCTGCGTGTCGCGGTCGCGGGCCTGCTTCGCCGAGCCGCCCGCCGAGTCGCCCTCCACGATAAACAGTTCGCACTCGCTCGCGCTGCTCGAGGAGCAGTCCGCCAGCTTGCCCGGCAGCTGGAGGCGACTTTTCGAGCCCGATCCGCCGCTGCTGCCGCTGGAGGCCGACCGGCGCGCCCGCCGGGCTTTTGCGGCCTGCACCACCCGCGACGCAATGGCCTCGCCGGTGGACGGGTGGTCGTTGAGGTATTGCTCCAGGTCCGTCCGCAACGCCCCGGAGACCAGGGAGCGGGCCGACGGGTTGTTCAGCTTGTCTTTGGTTTGTCCCTGAAACTGCGGGTCCACCAGAAACAGGTTCACAATCGCCACGAGCCCCTCCCGGGTGTCGTCGCCTTTGATCTCGAGCCGGTGCGGCACGAGGTCGTGCGTGTCCATAAACGAGCGGACGACCGAGCGAACGCCGCTCTTAAGACCCTGTGCGTGCGTGCCGCCGTCCTGCGTCGGGATGCCGTTCACGAACGTGTGGAGCTGCTCCTTCGGCGCGTCGGTCCACTGGAGTGCAATCTCGAGGCGGCCCTCTTCGTCCAGGTCGTCGTCCGCCAACATGAACACGTCCTCGTGAATGGGGCTCACCTGGAGGTCTTCCACGAGGTGGCCCAGGTACTCCTGAATGCCCCCCTCGTGGTGCAGCTCGTAGCGCTCGTCGCTCGTCTCATCCCGGAAGACAATCTTCAGGTCGCGGTTGAGGTAGGTCTTCACCTCCAGGTGCTCCCGGATCCAGGAGGGGTCGAACGCCACGGACTCAAAGATGTCGGGGTCGGGCCGGAACGAGATGGTCGTCCCCGTCCCCCGCGTGCTCTCCTTCGTCGTCTCCAGGCCCGTCACCGGCGTCCCGCGCCGGAACCGTTGCTCGTACTCCTTCCCGTCGCGCTTCACCGTGGCGACCAGCTCCTCCGACAGCGCGTTGACCACCGACACGCCCACGCCGTGCAGGCCGCCGGAGGTGATGTAGTTGCTCGCGTCAAACTTCCCGCCCGAGTGGAGCGTGGTGAGGATTAGTTGCACCGTCGGGATTTCCTTCTCCGGGTGCTCGTCCACCGGAATACCGCGGCCGTTGTCGGACACCGTCACGTGCTCTCCGTCCTCGTGCAGTACCACCTCGATTGTGGAGGCGTATCCGTTGGTCGCCTCGTCCACGGCGTTGTCCACCACCTCCCACAGGATGTGGTGCAGGCCGGGCCGCCCCGTCCCCCCAATGTACATCCCGGGGCGCTTGCGAACGGGGTCGAGGCCTTCGAGGACGTCGATGTCTTCGCCGGTGTAGGTCTTGGGCATCTTCTATGTGTGAGGTCTGGAGGATTGAAGTGCAAAGAACCGTCAAGGTGCAACCGTGCTGATTGGGACGGCAGACCACAGACGGCAGACTGCGGGAAAAGCGCTTTGCGGCGGTCCGCAGTCCGTGGTCGGCCGTCATTTGGCGATCCTACCCTGCACCGAAGACAAATTGAGGACTACGCAGTATTGGAGGCACCTACGCATATTCATCCAGCGTCACCTCCACGGGCTCCGGAAAGACCTCCGCGAAGTAGCCCCGCTTGATCACCAGCGTGCCTTTGGCGCCCCGGTTGGTGACGTCGAACTTCGTGGTGCGCACGATTTCGTCCCGTCCGTTGTTCGTTTGCACCGCCAGGCCCTCACGCGCCTGGGTGCTCAGGGTGAACCCAAGAACTCGGTCGCCGTCCTCCAGTCGGATGGCGCGCACGCCTTTTGCCGGGCCTTTGTAGACCGACACTTGGTGCGCCGGAAAGATGAGCGCACGGCCGTCGTGGGAAGCCAGGCACACGTTTTCGTCGCCCCGCGCCAGGTGCACCCGCACCGCTTCGTCCCCGTCGTCCAGGCGCATGTATTTGCGCCCCGTGCGGATGGACGGCTCCAGGTACCCATCCAGCGTAAATCGCGTGGCTCGCCCTCCTTTCGTGATCGCCACCACGTATGGGTGCCTCGGCGCCTCGGGGTCTTCTGGGTCAAACAACTCGCCCGAGTCACTCGGCTCGGGCGGAACGGGATCGGGCAAGGCCCGCTCATCAAAACTCACCACGCCGACCACGTGCTCGCCGTCGTCGAACGAAAAGAGCTTCTGCACCGGGTCGCCGTAGCCGGTGGTGCTGGGAATGTCGGCAATGCGGGCGGTGTAGCAGGTGCCGTAGTTTGTGAAGAAGCCGACCGTCGCCCGGGTCGATCCCGCCAGCACCCAGCCCACCTCGTCCCCGTCCCGCGTCCGAATGGCGTCGAGGTCGGAGTAGGTGCCCTGCCGCTTCACCCAGCCATCGCGCGTGACGATCACGTGGACGTCGTCGTCGACGATGTAGTCTTCCTCGGTGTACTCCATGTCCGCCTGCGGCCCCACAATGGTGCTGCGGCGCTCGTCGGCGTACTCGTCGCGGATCTCCTGGAGCTCGTCCTGGACCAGGCCCCACCGCGCCTCCTCGTCGTCGAGCAGCCGGCGGATCTCTTCGGCCCGGGCGCGCCTCTCCGCCAGCTCTTCCCGGATCGCCTCCACCTCCATCTGCGACAGCTTGTACAGGCGCGTCTCCAGGATGGCCTCCGCCTGGTCCTCGTCCAGCCGAAAGCGGTGCATGAGCCGCTGCGTCGCGTCGGCCTTGTTCGTCGAGGCACGGATGATCTTGATCGCCTCGTCGAGGGCGTCGAAAATCGTCTCGAAGCCCTCCAGGATGTGGATGCGCGCCTCCAGGTCTTCCAGTTCGTTTCGGAGTCGGCGCGTCACCACCTCCAGCCGAAAGTCGAGGAAATGACGCAGAATGGTGCGCAGGTCCACCTGCCGCGGCGCCTTCACGTCGGTGCGCTCCGTGGGGACCAGGCAGGTCAGGTTGACGTGGAATCGCTTCTGCAGCTTCGTGTGCTTGTAGAGGTACGCCAGGGCCGCCTCCGTGTCCGAGCCCCGCTTCAGCTCCAGCACAATGCGCACGTCGTCGGTCGACTCGTCGCGGACGTTGGAGAGCTGCGGGACATTCTCCTCCGCAATGTGGTCGGCGATTTTCTCCACAATCTTGCTCTTGTCCACGCCGTAGGGCACCGACTCGATGATGACGCGGGTCTTGCCCTTGGGTCGGTAGGCCCCGCGCATCTCGATCGTCCCGGAGCCCGTCTCGTAGATTTCGGCGAGCTCCTCCGTTGTGTTGAGGATGCGCCCGCCCGTAGGAAAGTCCGGCCCCTGGATGTGCTCCTCCACGAGGGTTGCCGTGGTCACGTCCGGCTCTTCGACCATGTGAAGCGCAGCGTCGACGACCTCCCCCAGGTTGTGCGGGGGGATGTTGGTGGCCATCCCGACCGCAATCCCACTCGCGCCGTTGACGAGCAGATTCGGCACGCGCGACGGGAGCACCACCGGCTCTTCCAGGGTGCCGTCGAAGTTGTCCCGGTAGTCGACCGTCTCGTCGCGGAGGCCCTCCAGCATCTCCATGGCGAGGGGCCGGAGCTTGACCTCCGTGTACCGCATCGCCGCCGCGTTGTCGCCGTCAAGGGAGCCAAAGTTGCCGTGCCCGTCCACCAGCGGCGCCCGCAGCGAGAAGGACTGCGCCATGCGCACCATGGCGTCGTAGATGGCCTTGTCGCCGTGTGGATGATATTTGCCCATCGCCTCGCCCACGACAGTGGCACTTTTGCGGTGCCGCTTGGCGGGGTACAGGTTCAGGCTGTCGAACATGGCGTACAAGATGCGACGCTGGACCGGCTTGAGGCCGTCCCGGATGTCCGGCAGGGCCCGGCTGGTAATGACCGACAGGGCGTAGTTCAGGTACCGGTTCCGAGCGGTCTCGTGGAGCGGGATGGTCTGGGTGACAGGCATTTCGGGGGCTCAATAACAGAAGTATGCGGCACACATAGTTTATCCACACGCCTCCGGAGATACAACAACCGCCGCGCCCCCCTGGCCCTCAGCGAAGACTGTCCGCAAAGACGAGGAAACGAGAAGGCGAACCAGGCACGCGCGCTGCGTCAGTAGTTGAGGGTAAAAAAGTCTCCGTCCTGGTGCGGGTGTAGGTGAAGGAGGTCGGCCTTGGTGAGCCGGAGCAGCGTCTGAGACGCACGCTCCGAAGAGATGTCGGCAAGCTGGGCAAGCTGCTCGACCGAGATGCGCCCGTAGTCGTCGAGGTAGCGCATGAGCAATGACTCTGTTTCCCCAAACTCGAACGTGACCCCCGCCCCGTCTTTTTGCGCACGCATCTCCTGCACAGTGTCCGGGCTGGCCTCCACGCTGCGGGCCTCCACGCGCACGTACGCCGTGCCGGGGTCCGTCGGCTCCCCCGTGGTAACCACGGCGTGCGGCTTGGCCGAGCTCTCCGGAATGGTGACAAGCAACACATCGCAGTGCGGCTCCACCTCAATGCGCTCTGTCTGGTACTCGACGGCCGGGCGGCAGTGCGCCTGTACGGCCTGACGAAGCAGAAATTTTTCCTCCGACGCGTGATCGATGCCGAGAATAGCCCCATTGTCATCCACCCCCAGGACAATGCGCCCGCCGTGGGTGTTGGTCAGCGCCACCATTTCCTTAGCGATGCGCTGGGGGCGGGGCACGCGCCGCTTAAATTCAAGACTCAGGCCCTCGCCCAGGTCTACGAGTTGCTCCAGTTCCCGACGAGTCATACCGTTGTCTGATGGCTGACGAAAAAATGGAAGGGATGGAGGTGTGTGTACCGACATCCCTACGGATGCGTGGAGATATGCGTGGAGGTGCTGCCGCGCAGCGGCACGGATGCTTGAGTGTCCACGCGCCCAACGTGCCCACACGGATCCCCTCCAGCACAGCGCGCGCTCACTGTCTCCTCGAGTCCCCAGGGCCATCACCGGGCGGGCCCGTACCGTAGCCGTCTGGGCCATTCCCCCGTCCCTCTTCGCGGGCCGTCTCTCACGGGCCCCCTCTCCTGAGGCCCCTACGACATAAGGCCCCCCTACGACGTGAGGCCCCTACGACGTGAGGCCCTGCGGCAGCCAGTGCTCACGTTTGGCCGGGCGTGTCATAAGAGCATCCACGACCTCGTCGGGGGTCGCCCCTTCAAACAGCACCGCGTGGACGCCTTCGGCAATCGGCATTTCCACGCCATGCTGCTGCGCCAGGGCGCGGATGGAGCGCGTCGTGCGCACGCCCTCGGCCACCATGTCCATCTCCGCCTCGATCGCCTCCAGCGACTGGCCCTGCCCAATCTTCTCGCCAAAGTATCGGTTTCGGCTATGGGCACTCATGCACGTCACAAGCAGGTCGCCGATGCCCGCGAGGCCCGCGAAGGTTTGCGGGTCGGCCCCCATGGCCAGGCCCAGGCGCCGCATTTCCGCGAGACCACGCGTCACAAGCGCCGCCTTGGCATTGTCGCCGTAGCCCACCCCGTCGCTGATGCCGGCCGCGATGGCGAGCACATTTTTCGCCGATCCGCCAATCTCCACGCCTACCACGTCCGTATTGGCGTACACCCGGAGGCGCTCCGTCATAAACGCGTGCTGAATCCACTCCGCCCGCGGCTCCGTGGGCGCCGCGGCAACGACGGTCGTGGGACGCCCCTGTGCCACCTCTTCCGCGTGGCTGGGGCCGTACAGCACCCCAATCTGGCGGCGCGACACGTCCGGCAGCTCGTCGGTCAGCACCTGCGACATGGTCTGCAGGCTGTCATTTTCGATGCCCTTGGCAAGGGACACCACCGTGATGCCCATGCGGGTGTGGGCCGCAAGCTGAGCCACGACGCTGCGCAGGTTGTGGGAGGGGACGGCGACCGCCCACAGCGTGGCGGCGGACGCGGCAGCGCCCATGTCGCTTGTGACGGATACGGACGCCGGCAGCTCGGCGTTGGGGAGGTAGCGAGGGTTGTGGCGGGTTTGCTGCATGTGAGCCACGGCGTCCGGGCGGCGCGCCCAAAGGGTAATGTCGCGTCCTTCCTGGGCGAGGTGGACGGCCAGGGCCGTTCCCCAGCTACCAGCGCCGAACAGAGCAATCGAGTCAGCCATGAAACCAAACGGGGATCAAGGAAGACAGACGAGCAGTTGCCGCCCTTCGCCCACACGTTTCGGAAGGGCTTTTGTCGAGGGACGACGCCCCCAGTGCGACGGGAGAGCTGGTGGAGAGGGACGTTTGGGCGTAGCGGCAAGGGGCCTCAAAGTTCCCCGCGCCCGCGCATCCCCTGTGCAGGCTGAAAGGAGCTGATGCGGCTCTCGGTGCCGTTGAGGAGCCGCTGGATGTTGGATCGATGCGCAACAACAATGGCCAGGGCCAGAACGGTCCCGAAGACAAGCAGGCTGACGTCAATGGGGGCGTCCAGGGCGTAGCGGCGCAGCGCCACAAGGGTGGGAAAGGCGAGGGCGGCGCTGATAGACGCGAGCGAAACATAGCGCCCGATCAACAAGACGGCCACAAACACCCCCAGGGTGAGGGCCATCGTCAGGGGCGTAAGGGCGAAGAGCATGCCGGCGGCGGTGTTCACGCCCTTGCCGCCCTCGAAGCGGGCGAAAACAGGATACATGTGCCCGATGACCGCCGCCAGTCCCGCCAGGAGCCCCACGACGGTCCCGACCTCTCCCCCAAGCACCTCAATGGGAGGCAACGGATCGAGGCGGACCATGGGCGCCACCACGCCGGCCGCCAGGAACCCTTTTCCGAAATCGACGAGCGTTGCCAGCATGCCCGCCTTCCAGCCCACCACCCGAAACGCATTGGTGGCCCCGCAATTGTGGCTGCCGTGGTTGCGAATGTCCACACCGTGCAGGGCCTGACTCGCCCAGAGGGCGCCCGGTACGGACCCGAGGAGATAGCTGGCGAGCAAGATGAGCGTCAAGGACCACATGAGGGCGGAGGGGCAATTCTACAGGGGTGGGAAAAGGGACGCCTACGCAGCAGGCAGCAGGCAGCAGGCAGCAGGCAGCAGTGTCGTATCTTCACACAGGCGCCAAATGTTCCGGTACGGGGGGCCACGGCACCGCCCCCCAAGGGGGTCAATCGGGGGCCTCAGACGCATCAGAAGAAGCATCGGAGACCACACGCCCGATGCGGACGGCATCTGGAACGCCCGCCCCCGCGAGGCACGACGTAGCAGCCTCCACAGCCTCCGGGCGCACAACGGCAACCAGGCCCACGCCCAGATTGAAGGTACGTCGCATGTCGGCCTCCGGCACCGCCCCCTGCTCTTGAATCAGCGAGAACAGCGGCGGCCGCGTCCACGCCTCGTAGTCAACCGCCGCGGCGCATCCCGCTGGAAGGATGCGCGCGAGGTTGCCCGGCAGCCCCCCACCGGTGATGTGAGCGAGGCCTTGTGCCAGGTCGTCGTGTAGAAGGGCCTGGATGGCAGGCAGGTACGACCGGTGGACCCGAAGCAGAGCCTCGCCGACCGAGGCCCCCTCCAGTGCCGGCGGGCGATCGTCCACATCGTACGCCTCAAACAACACCGTGCGGGCCAGGGTGTAGCCGTTGGTGTGCAGCCCCGTCGCCGGCAGCCCCAGCAGCACGTCGCCGGGGCGCACCGCCTCCCCCTGCAGCAGGGCCGCCTTGTCAACCACCCCCACAATGCTGCCCACCAAGTCAAAGTCGTCCTCGCCGTAGACGTCCGGCATCTCCGCCATCTCCCCGCCCACCAGCGCACAGCCATTGGCCGAGCAGGCCGTGGCAAATCCTTGCACCACCGCCTCAGCAGTGTCGGGGTCGAGCGTGCCCACGCCGTAATAGTCGAGAAAGAAGAGCGGGCGAGCGCCGCAGACAGCGATGTCGTTGACACAGTGGTTGACGAGATCCCGCCCCACCGTGTCGTAGCGGCCCATGCGGGCGGCCACCTTCAGCTTTGTGCCCACGCCGTCGATCGAGGACACCAGCACAGGTGCCTCCATGCCCTCCAGGTCGGGCGCAAAGCAGGCCCCAAACGCGCCAATGTCCGCCAGCACGCCCGGGGTGTAAGTGTCCTGGACCGTCGCGCGGATGCGATCGATCGCCGCATCGCCGGCCGCAACATCGACGCCCGCATCTTTGTAGGTCGTCATGGCAGAGCAGAAGGAGAAACGTGAAAAAGAGCAGTCAGGAGCGCCCAAATAGCATCTGCAGCCACACCTCCAGCCGCCGAAAGCGGGACAGCCGGAGCGGCTCCGTCCAAAGGTCATAGTCGCGGCGTTGCATCTCCTCCAGCAGCGCGAGGGCCCCGTGCCAGTACCAGCGGAGCGCGTAGCGGCGGCGCCCTCCCAGGTCGCGGGCCAGCAGGCGTCCACGCTGGAGAGCGTCCCGCACACGCACGCTCTGGGTCCACAGCAGCCGCTGGAGGGGCTCCGTGGCAGGGCCTGTGCGCAGCTGATCGATGCCGACGCCGTACTTGCGACACTCCGCCCGCGGCACGAAGAGGCGGTCCTGTGCCAGGTCGGTGGGCAGCCGCACCAGACGCGCAAGCAAGAAGAAGCCGCGGCCCAGCGCATCGGCCCAGCTGCGCTGCACCGAATTGGTGCACCCCGCGAGGGCCGCCAGCAGGCGGGCGTGCGGTGCCGCCCAGAGGCGGACAAAGGTATCCAGGCGGTCGGCCGTTTCAAAGCGTGTGGGGCCGTGCAGGAGACGAGCCGCCTCCACCTGCGCACCCAGCCACTCCCGGGGGAGATCGTACGTGGCACACGCCTCATAGGCGGCTGTCGCCGTCGATTCGGGCATCCCCCGCACCCGCTCTCCCGCCTCCGCACGCGCCCGCTCCGCATCGAAGTACGCCTCGACCTCGCTCCCCGCCGGCACCTGGGGGTGCCAGAGCGCCGTGTGCCAGTCCCACAGCGCCCGAGCTGCTGCCCGCCGGGCGCCCCACCACTCGTTGTAGAAAGGCCGGGGAAGATCTGGGGCGGGAGGGGCATCCATCCAAACGGGGCGAAAGAAGGGCGGAAGAAGTCCGAAAGCAACGCGTCCAGGCCCCACCGCCCCCCCGGCTCCAGCCCCCCGATCGCCAATCGGGGCGGGCGATCAGGAACGCTCTGGAGCGGAGCCGTCAAACACCAAACGGGGAAGCCGCACCTGGGCTTCCCCGTTCGATGACAACAACCGTGGCGTGGAGTTAAGCCTCAACGTCGGCAAACTCCTGCTTCACAACGCTAATCTGGCTTCCTTCGAGCACCATCTGCAGCTCGCGCTCCGACAGGTCGTGCTCCACGACGTAGGTTTCGTCCTTGTCGGCATTTCTGACCTCCACGTCCGTTCCCGAGCGCACCTGTTCGCGCAGGTTCCGGAGCTGCAGCGTGTCGCCCTGGTCGATGCTGTCGTAGGACTCCTCGTCCTTAAACAGAAGCGGCAGGATGCCGAAGTTCGCCAGGTTCTGGCGGTGAATGCGGGCGTAGCTCTTCGCGATCTTGACCCGCGTGCCGAGCCAGCGCGGCGCAATGGCGGCGTGCTCGCGGCTGGAGCCCTGGCCGTAGTTGGTGCCGCCCACCACCGCAAAGCCATTGTCCTGATGCTCCATGGCGCGGTCGAAGAAGCTCTCGTCGACCTGCTCGAAGACGAATTCCGAAATCTTCGGGATGTTGGAGCGGAACGGCAGAATGCGCGAGCCGGCCGGCATGATCTCGTCGGTGGAAATGTCGTCGCCCACCTTCAGCAGCACCGGCAGGTCGAACGACTGTGCGAGCGGCTCAAATTCCGGCAGGGAAACCACGTTCGGGCCCTTCTCCAATTCCATGTCCTGGGCCTCGTCCTCCGGCAGCGGCTCTACCAGCTGGTCGGTATTCACGCTGATGCTGTCCGGCACACTGGCGTGGGGGTACTCCATGTCGTACAGGTCCGCCAGGTCGCGCGGGTCGGTAATCTCGCCGGTGAGTGCCGAGGCGGCAGCGGTCTCGGGGCTGACGAGGTACACCGCGTCTTCTTTCGTGCCGGAGCGGCCCGGGAAGTTGCGCGGCACGGTGCGCAGCGAAATCTGCCCCGTGGCGGGCGCCTGCCCCATGCCGATGCAGCCGTTGCACCCGGCCTGGTGGATGCGGGCGCCGGCGCGGGTGAGCATCTGGAGGTGGCCCGAGTTCATCAAGTTCTCCAGGATCTGTCGCGACGTCGGGTTCACGTCGAACGACACGCGGTCGTGCACCTGGTGGCCGTCCACGATCTCGGCGGCGCTGGCGAAGTCGCGGAAGCCCGGGTTGGCAGAAGAGCCCACGTAGCTCTGGTAAATCTCCTGGCCTTCCACCTCCCGCACCGGCACCACGTTGCCCGGGCTGCTGGGCTTGGCGATTTTGGGCACGACAGCGGAAAGGTCAATTTCTTCGTGTTCGTCGTAGGTCGCGTCGGGGTCGGCCTTCAATTCTCGGTAGGCCTCCTCACGGCCCTGACGACGGAGGAACGCCCGCACTTCGTCGTCGCTCGGGAAAACGGTGCTGGTAGCGCCCAACTCCGTCCCCATGTTGGCGATGACGTGGCGGTCCATGCAGCTGAGGCTGTCGAGGCCCGGCCCGTAGTACTCAATGATCTGGTTCACCGCGCCGTCCACATCGTGGCGCTCCAGCATGGTCAGAATCACGTCCTTGGCGCTTACCCAGTCGGGCAGCTCCCCGGTGAGCTTTACGCCCCAGACCTCCGGCATGTTGATGGTGTACGGCTTGCCGGCCATGGCCATGGCCACGTCCAGGCCGCCGGCCCCAATGGCCAGCATGCCGATCGCGCCCGCGGCGGGCGAGTGGCTGTCCGAGCCAATCAGCGTCTGGCCCGGCACGCCAAAGCGCTCCTGGTGCACCGGGTGGCTCACGCCGTTGCCTGGGCGGCTGTACCATGCGCCAAACTTCTTGCAGGCGCTGCGCAGGAAGAGGTGGTCGTCCGGGTTCTTAAAGTCGGACTGAATCAGATTGTGGTCGACGTACTGTGCCGAGAGCTTGGTCTGGACACGGGGAATTCCCATTGCCTCAAACTCCAGCATCACCATCGTGCCGGTGGCGTCCTGGGTGAGGGTCTGGTCCATTGTCAGCTCAATTTCCTCCCCCGGCTCCATCGCTCCCCCGACGAGGTGGCTATCAATCAGTTTTTCGGAAACGTTTTTACCCATGGTGTACAAGCGGAATAATTGGTCAGCAGGTTGCAAGAGCGGCCCTGTCTACAAGGAAGAATGTAACCGACGGGACGCGAAGATGGTACCGACGTGCGTAAAGATTTCATGGTCGGGACATATGCCGCGGCCGTTCGCGCTGAACCTGGAAACGCCCGCCCCGGAACGTCGGGGCGAGGGCGGCCTCGGGCTTCTCGTCGGGGCCTGCGTTCTTGGGCCGGATGCGGCTGCGGTTCGGTGTTGTAAGCAAGTCAGCACAACCACTTTGAACACCGTCATTCCGAGCGGAGCGCCCTGAGCGTCAGCGAGGAAGTACGCTCGGGGTGCGAGGCGAAGTCGAGGCGAAATCGAGGCGCTGCGAAGCGAGGGCTCTTGGGTCGCACCAGAAATCGCACGAAGAAAAAGAGGGGCGGTGCGTCCGTCGGTACCAAAAGGAATGACGCGTACAGGCACGTCAGTCGCCTGTTTCCGAGTCGCCGCCGCGCGCCCAGGGCGGGGCCTCGTCGTGGAGGAAGGCATCGATGCCGGCCTGGCAGTCGTCGGTGCCGCGGGCAAAAGCGTTCATTTGCACGGCGTAGTCGAGTGCCTCGTCGAGCCCCATCCCCGGCACCCGGGCCAGCATCTGCTTCGTGAGGGCGAGCGCCGACCCGCTCGTTTTGTGGGCGAGCTCGTGCGCCGCCTCGGCGACCGCGTCCGACAGCGCCTCCGGGGCGCAGGCCTGGGTCACCAGCCCGCGCTCGGCCGCCGTAGACGCGTCCACGAGGCGCCCCCGCAACAACAGGTCGCGGGCCTGCGTCTCCCCCAGCTTGCGCCGCAGAAACACCATCACGATGGCCGGCACAAAGCCGAGGCGCACCTCCGGGAACCCCAGGGGGGCGCCCTCCGCCACGTACGACATGTCGCAGACCGCCGCGAGGCCGCACCCGCCCCCAATTGCGGCTCCATTCACCTTTGCAATAACGGGCATCGAATGCTGGTACACCTGGCGAAAGAGCCCGGCGAGGTGGCGGGAGTCGCGCTGGTTCTCCACCGGCCCCGCCTCGCGCAGGGCGCGGAGCGATGACAAATCGGCCCCGGCGGAAAACGCCGACCCCGCTCCGGTCAGGACCACCACCCGCAGGTCGTCCCGCGCCTCGGCCTCGTCGAGCGCCGATCGGAGGGCCGACACCAGTTCCGCGTTCAGGGCATTGCGCGTGTCAGGGCGGTTCAGGCGAAGGGTGCAGACGCGGCCGTCGATGACGGTTTCGAGCAGATCGGACATGAATGGCAATCTGTACGGAGAAGAACTACACGGAAAAGAGCTACACGGAGAAGAACTTATCACGACCTCCCTTACGCCTCACGCCCTACGCCCCGCCCCCATCGCCCGCCAGGTAGAACCGGTAGAGGGGCCACACGTCCAGCACCCGCTCCAGGGCGCGGTCGACGAGCGTCGGTCCCAGCGCCAGGGTGTCTGCCCGCGAGATGGAATGCCGCACGTGGATGCCCTCCGCCGCGGCCACCGCGTCCGGCACCGCCTCCAAGGGGGCGCGGAAGACCGTCTCGTTCTCCCCCTCTCCCGAACCGCGATGCGTGGAGAGGCGCCAGTGGTCGCGCTCCAGCAGCGGATTGACGAGGTCGAGGTAGGTGCCCGGCGCGTCGTCGATGCGCCGCTTGGCCTGCGCGAGAAGGTCGGTGGCGTGGGCCCCCACGTACAGCCCCACCGCAAATCCATCGGGGGAGACGCGGTGCGTGATCTGCACGTCCTCCAGGCGACGCGTCTCCGGGCGGTAGAACGACATCCACAGGGTGTCGTGGCAGCCGCCCGCCCCAAAGTCGTTCTTGAGCAGGCGGCTGAACACGTACCGCTCCGTTTCGAACCCGAGGCGGTTGGGCAGCACCCAGTTTACCACCAGATCGTCCCGGTACCGGCGAAACGGGTCTTTGAGGAAATCGGTGACGCCGGGCTTTTCCGTCTTGTACTGCTCGATGTGCGGCTCTTCGCGCAGCCGGTCCAGAATGCCGAAGGCGTCTTCGGTCCACCCTTCGAACGAGCGGTCCAACGACTCCGGCAGACGCATCGTCTCCCGCGGCTTCCGGGGCGGGTCCAGCGCGTCGGGCATTGTGGGATCGGGCATGGAGAGTCGGGATCAACGAACAGTACGTGCGTGCAAGGATGCGTGCGTGCAGGGTGCGCGCAAAGAAGCGCAGGCGCCCCCGAACAGGGCGCCCACGCACCGTCGGCCTGAGGATGCGGCTCGTCGGTTCGCGCTGGTTGTCCGTTCGGGCTTGTTGTCCGTTCGGGTCTGTTGTCGCGTCTCCTCGTGCCGCCCCAGCGCCTCTCGACGCACCAGCGCCCTTCACCGCGCCGTCCCCTCCGCTTCGCGCCCCTGGAGGAACGCCTCCGCGGCCTCCACCAGCGGCGCGCTGCCGATGAAGAGCGGGGTGCGCTGGTGTAGGGCATCGGGATCGATGTCCAGGATGCGCCGGTGCCCGTCGCTGGCGCGCCCACCGGCCTGCTCCACCAGATACGCCATCGGATTCGCCTCGTACATCAGCCGCAGTTTGCCCTCGGGATGGTCGGCAGTGGCGGGGTACATGTAAATGCCTCCGGTGAGAAGGTTGCGGTGGAAGTCCGACACAAACGATCCGATGTAGCGGCTGCGGATGCGGGCACCCGTCTCGGGATCCTTCCGCTTCAGCCAGCCCAAAAAGTCGCGCAGTTCGGGCACAAAGTCCTCCCGGTCCGCCTCGTTGATCGAGTAGCGGGCACCGTGCTCGGGAATGCGGAGGTCCGGGTGCGTGAGGAGAAACTCGCCGATTCCGGGGTCCAGCGTAAAGCCATTGACGCCGTTGCCGGTGGAAAAGACGAACATGGTGGAGGAGCCGTACGCCACGTAGCCCGCCGCCACCTGTTCGCTGCCGGGCCGTAGCGCCACGCCCAGCGCATCGTCCGGCTGCACGCCCTCTGGCAGGGTGTAGATGCTGAAGATGGTGCCCACCGACGCGTTCACGTCCGTATTGGTAGAGCCGTCCAGCGGATCAAAAAACACCGCAAAGCGCTCCTGCGCCTTCGCGTCGGGCGACATGGGGATCGTTTCCGGCTGCTCTTCGGACCCAATCAGGCAGCACTCGCCGCCCCGGCGCAGGGCGCGCACAAGCTCGCGGTCGGCAATCTCGTCGAGCTTTTTCTGCCGCTCGTCCTGCACGTTCACCGTGCCCGTTTCGCCGAGCACATCCAGAATGCCGGCGCGGCGGATGTTGTGGTTGATGATTTTGGCCGCCACGCTCACGTCGCGCAGCAGCCGCGAGAAGGAGCCGGTGGCCTGCGGAAACTGCTCACGGCGGGTGATGATGAACTGCTCGAGGGTCGGCACGGAGTTGAGATCGGCCGAGGGCATGGACGAGCCGGAGGACGCACGCGACATGGGCAGTGGGGACTGGTGCAAAAAATGGGGAGAGGCCGGAGCACAAAGGCTGAACGGACCGACGGGAACGCGTTCCGGGGCGCCGCCCCGCTGCCCGGCCGTGTGCCGCCCGCGTTATTTCTGGAGCGTGGTCGGCAGCCAGTTTTCGTGCTTTGCCGAACGCGTCATGAGGCGCTTTACCAGCTTGCGGGGGCTTTTGCCATCGAAGAGAATGGCATGGACCGCCTCCGTGATCGGCATCTCCACACCGTGTCGGCGGGCCAGGTTGTAGGCCGAGCGCGTCGTGCGCACCCCTTCGGCCACCATCTCCATCTCGTCGATGACCTGCTCCAGGCTCTTGCCGGTGCTAATCTGTTCCCCCACGTAGCGGTTGCGGCTGTGCCGGCTCATGCACGTGACCACCAGGTCGCCAATGCCCGCAAGGCCGGCAAACGTCTGCGGATCGGCCCCGAGGGCCTGCCCCAGGCGCCGGATCTCCGCGAGGCCGCGCGTGACGAGCGCCGCCTTGGCGTTGTCGCCGTAGCTGACCCCGTCGGCAATGCCGGCCGCGATGGCGAGCACATTCTTGGCCGAGCCGCCAATCTCTACGCCCAGCACATCTGTGTTGACGTACACGCGCAAGCGCTCGGTCATAAACAGCTTCTGGATGCGGCGGGCCTCCTGCTCCTGTGGGGACGCTGCCACAATCGCCGTGGGCCGGCCCTCCGCCACCTCCTCCGCGTGGCTGGGGCCGTAGAGGGTGCCAATGTGCGCCCGGGGCACCTGCTCGAAGACATCATCGAGCACCTGGGACATCGTGAGCAACGTCTCGTTCTCGATGCCCTTCGACAAGGCCACGAGGCGGACCTCAGGATGTACGTGGGGGCGAAGCGCTTCCATCCGCGTCCGTACGTTTTGGGACGGCACTGCCACGCCCCACACGTCCGAGGCCTGGGCGGCCTCCTCCAGGTCCGTTGTAATGTGGACGGACGACGGGATGAGCAGCTCGGGAAGATACGTGGGATTGTGGGCCGTCTTGCGAATCTCCTCGGCCACTGCCGGGCGCCGCGCCCATAGAACGACATCGCGGCCGGCCGAGGCAAGGTGAACCGAGAGGGCCGTGCCCCAGCTTCCGGCACCAAAAAGTGTGATTGCGGACATAGTCAGTGGGTAAGTTCATGCATCAAACGTGGACCCGGATCCGCAGCCCCTGTCCGCGTCGTGGACGGGGGACGGACGGGGAAGTCTATCCCTGGTCGATACGCTCCAGTTGGTACTGCTTCGGCGTGATGCCTTCGTGCTCCTTAAACATGTCGATAAAATGGCTGGTGCTGCTGAACCCCAGGGCGTGACTGACGCTGGTCACCGTGTTGTCGGGATCGGCAAGCAGTTCGCGGGCCCGCACCACCCGTTCGCGGGTAATGTACTCCAGTGGCGACATGTCAAACTCGTCACTAAAGTGGCGGTAAAAGCTGGACTTGCTCATGCACGCCTCCTCCACCAGCTCGTCGATGGAGATGTGGCGGTCGAGGTGATCCTGAATGTACTGCACGGCCGCTGCCAGCCCGCCCGTGGACGTATTGCGGGGAATGTCGCCCACCAGCAAGGGACGCGACGAGGTGTCCAACAGCTGAATGATCAGCTCCATGGCGTTCAGGTCAATGAGGCGATCCCGGTTCGGAGGGTCTTCCCGAAACAGATAGGCCACCATCTCGAGCACCCGCGAGACGCCCTCCTGCGCCTTCACGTGCGAGTAGCCCCGGGCCTCCGCCCGCCACCGACGCGCCGTCCCGTCCCACCGCGTCGGGTCCGAGAGCTGGCTGAGCAGCGAGTGTACCTGCTGCCGGTCAATCTTCAGCACCAGGCAGCGGGCCGGCGTGTGCGCGGCCTGCGGAAAATCGACGGTGATGGTTTGGAGGGGCGGAACCACCAGCGAGTGGCCCGGCCCGCAGTGCACGCGATCGTGGCCGTCCCCTTCCACGTGCACGTAGGCCTGCCCGCTCACCACGCCGTAGTACGTAAGGTGGGGGGCCCGCAAAGAGACCTGCTGCACAGCATCCTCTACGGCGTAGAACGAAAGCCGGGCCTCATCCCCCCCAATCCCGGAGCGGTAGCGGGTGAGCGAGTGCGGCTCTTCCTTGGACCGGGTGGGGCGCAACGGAGCGGGCATGGCAGGGCAACGGAGCGGAAGGGCTTACGAACACAAAATATTGTTCATGGAGACGCCCGCCAATTGAGGCTCATCGGTCGAGGCAGCGATTTCTCGGGGCTGCTTCTTCAGGGCTGCTTCTTCAGGGCTGCTTCTTCAGGGCTGCTTCTTCGGGGCTGCGCAGCATGGACAGCACGGCTTCCGCCGACGTTCCAACACGCTCAACACGATTGCGCTTAACACGATTGCGCTCAACACGATTGCGCTCAACATGCTCAACACGATCATGGCGCGGAGAACACGCCCAACGCAGCCTCTTTCGTGTCTGTCTTGACGAGCCCCTCGTGCATACGCCCAACGGAATATCTCAGCCGTCAGGAGAAATGCCAATTGGACGCGTCGATTTGGGAAGATGGAAGCATTTTATCGGAAGATTACGCTACCGCACTGGAAAAGCGCTTCCTATACTTTTTGAGCGGTTTGCAGGCGGCATTTGTCGGCGCCACGTAGGCTGACGCAGTAACTGCCGCTGAGGGTGCTTTCGACGCTCGTAAGCCCTTCCAGCCCGTTTGGTCCGGGCGCCTTCCCGTGAGCCCCTCTGGGCGCCGGACGCGCCGCGAGCCAGATGCCCGCGGCCCAACTGCCGGAGCAGCGAGCACAACCTGATCCACTGCCTTTCCAACCGACTGTCTCGCCGTCCCCCATTCCTATGGAGTTCGTCCTCGCCCTTGATCAGGGAACGACCAGTTCCCGGGCCATCCTCTTCAACCATCAGGGCCAAATCCAGACGGTTGCCCAGAAGGAGTTCGAACAGATCTACCCCGAGCCCGGATGGGTCGAGCACGACCCCGACGAGATTTGGTCGACGCAGATGGGGACTGTCTCGGAAGCCCTCAGCCGGGCCGATGTGGAGGCGCGCCAACTGGCCGCAATCGGCATTACCAACCAGCGTGAGACGACCATCGTCTGGGATCGCGAGACGGGGACGCCCATCCACAACGCCATTGTGTGGCAGGACCGCCGCACCTCTGGGCTCTGCGATGGCCTGAAGGATGCCGGGCACCTGGACCTCTTCCAGGAAAAGACGGGCCTCATCATCGACGCCTACTTCTCGGGGACCAAGCTGAAGTGGATTCTCGATCACGTGGACGGCGCTCGCGCCCGGGCCGCGAACGGCGAGCTGGCCTTTGGCACGGTGGATAGCTGGCTCGTGTGGCGCATGACCGACGGGCAGCAGCACATCACGGACGCGACCAATGCGTCGCGCACCATGCTCTACAACATTCACGAAGGGCACTGGGACCCTGCGCTTCTCGACATCCTCGACATCCCCAAGGCGGTGCTGCCGGACGTGTGCGACTCCAGCACGGTGTACGGGCACACGCGTGTCGGGCCCTTTGATTCTCAAGTCCCCATCTCCGGCATCGCCGGCGACCAGCAGGCCGCCCTCTTTGGGCAAATGTGCACAACCCCCGGCCTGGGAAAAAACACCTACGGCACGGGGGCCTTCATGCTCCAGAATACCGGCGAAAAGGCCGTCACCTCGGAGCACAACCTGTTGACCACCATCGGATACCAGCTCGACGGCACCACCTACTACGCCCTGGAAGGGTCGATCTTCATCGCGGGGGCCGTGGTGCAGTGGCTGCGCGACGAGTTGCAGATCATTCGAGACTCGGCGCAGGTGGAGGCCCTCGCCCGGCAGGTCGACAGCAATGGCGGGGTGTACTTCGTGCCCGCCTTTACCGGCCTTGGCGCCCCCTACTGGGACCAGTACGCCCGCGGCACTATTGCCGGGCTCACGCGCGGCGCCAACCAGGGCCACCTCGC
>CAJXLV010000042.1 GCA_913056185.1 uncultured Bacteroidota bacterium | reverse complement strand
CGCCCCGATGGCCAGCCGGATGCCGATCTCGCGCGTCCGCTCGGTGACCGACACGAGCATGATGTTCATGATGCCGATGCCGCCCACAAGGAGGCTGATGGCGGCGATGGCGCCGAGGAAGGTGGTGAGGACGCCGGTGGTGCTCTCCACGATGCTCGCAATCTCGGCCATGTCCTGCACCGTAAAGTCGTCCTCCTGCCCCGCCCCGATGCGGCGGCGCTGCCGCAAGAGGCGCTCCAGGTCGCCCTGCACCTGCGCCGTGGCGGCCTCGCTCTGCGCAGAGACGAAGATCAGGTCCACGTCGTCGTCCCCCACCAGCCGGCGCTGGACGGCGCGGAGGGGCGCCAGGATGAAGTCGTCCTGGTCCATCCCGAAGGTAGACTCGCCGCGGGCCGCCAGTACCCCAACGACGCGACACGCGGCGGCGCCGAGCCGGATGGACGCCCCGAGTGGGTCCTGCTGTCCGAACAGCTCATCCCGCACCGTGGCCCCGAGCAGGCACACCAGGGCCCCGGAGCGCTCTTCGCCCTCCGTAAACGTGCGCCCCAGCGCCAGCGGCCAGTCGCGCGCGGCGAGGTAGTCGGCGGTGGTGCCGTTGACCGTGGTCGACCAGTTTTCGTTGCCGAAGACGGCGACCGTCGGGGCCGACGCCATGGGCGCCACGGCCTCGGTGTTCGGAACCTCGCGCTCGATGGCCGCCACGTCGGCCCGGTCGAACGGTTCGGCCTGCACCTGAATGCCGCCGTGCTGTGGGCGGGTGCCGGGGCGGGTGATGATGAGGTTGCTTCCCAGGCTCGAAATCTCGCCGGTGATCTGCGTGGTGGCCCCGCCGCCGAGCGTCACCATGCTGATGACGGCGCCCACCCCAATCACGATGCCCAGGATGGTCAGCGCGGAGCGCATTGCGTTGCGCCCCAGCTCGCGCAGGGCCAGCCGGACGGTGCTCCAGATCATGCCGACGGCCCTCCCCCACCCTCGGGCCTCCGGGAGGTGGAGTGCTCCGGGTCCGCCACACGCTTCTCGTCCGCCACAATGCGGCCGTCGAGGAAGCGGACGATGCGGCCGGCGTAGGCGGCCATCGCCTCCTCGTGCGTGACCATGGCCACGGTGATGCCGCGCGCATCGTTGAGGCCGGTGAGCAGGTCCATGATTTCGCGGCCGGTGGTGGAGTCGAGGTTGCCGGTGGGCTCGTCGGCCAGGAGGAGCGCCGGCTCGGTGACGATGGCGCGGGCGACGGCGACACGCTGCTGCTGTCCACCCGACAGCTCGGCGGAGGTGTGGTGCTCACGCCCCTGCAGCCCCACCGCCGCCAGGGCGTCCTGCGCCTGCCGTCGGCGTTCGCGCCGGGGCACGCGGCGGTAGACGAGCGGCATCTCTACGTTTTCGAGGGCGGAGGTGCGCCTCAGCAGGTTGTAGCCCTGAAAGACAAACCCAAGGTACTCGCGCCGGAGCAGGGCCCGCTGGTTGCGACGGAGTGCCCCGACCTCCACGCCCGCGAAGCGGTAGGAGCCGTCGGTCGGCGTATCGAGACAGCCGATGAGGTGGAGGCACGTCGACTTCCCAGACCCGCTCGGGCCCATGATCGCCACGAATTCCCCCGGCTCAACCGTGAGGTCGATCCCGTCGAGCGCCCGCACCGCAGCCATGCCCTCTCCGTAGACCTTCGTAATGCCGCGGAAGGCGACGAGGGGCGTCCCCGCCTGGTCCGTCTTGGCGGGAGGGTTGGAACTGTCGTCGGTCGTGACGAACGCCATGGGATGGGAGAATGTACGATTGCGTGTGCGTTTCCTGTCTTCGTAGGGGCGCAGCCGTGCGTCCCTACATGTGCGGATGGGTTGCTTCCTGGGGCTCCTGGAACTGCATACAGCAACTCACGACTCTCGCGGCGCCACATTCGTCAACAGGGCCTGCCCCGGGGTCACCGCTCCCTCTCGCACCACGGTCCACTGCCCATCGGTGCGGCCCGGCGTCACCGGAATCGCGGTGGGCGTATCGTCCTCCAGCCCCCATACCAGCTCCTGCCCCGCCAGGCGCGCCGGCGGAGAGGCCCCGGGCGGCGTAAAGCGGAGCGCGCTGTTGGGCACAAGGAGCGCGTCCTCGATCGTGTCGGTCGTAATGTCGGCGGTGGCCGTCATGCCGGGGCGAAGCAGGCCGTCGCGGTTGTCCACCGTCATCACCGCTTCGTAGGTCACCACACCGGAGACGGTTTTGGGGGCGTAGTGCACCTTCGTGACGGAGGCGGGGAAGGTCCGGCCCGGATAGGCATCGACCGTAAAAGTGGCGGCCTGCCCGGCCTGCACCGCCCCCACGTCCGCCTCGTCCACGTCCACCCGCAGCTCCATGCGCTCCAGGTCCTCGGCGAGCGTAAACAGGACGGGCGTCTGGAACGACGCGGCCACCGCCTGCCCGGGATCCACGCTGCGCGAGAGCACGAGGCCGTCGATGGGCGCGCGGATGGACGCCTTGCGGAGGGAAGTGCGTGCGCTCTCCAGCGCCGCCTCGGCCACGCTGATCTGTGCGCGGCGGCTCGTGGTGGCGGCCTGGGCGCGCTCCAGGGCGGCCCGGGCCGTCTCCACCTCCTGCGGCGCCACATACTGGCGGTCGGCCAGCCGCTCGGTGCGGGCCGTCTTGAGGCGCTGCTCTTCGAGGGTAGCCCGGGCCTGCTCGTAGGCGGCCTCGGCGGCCGTGAGGTTGGCCTCCGCCTGCGTCACGTCCGCCCGGAGGCGATCCGTGTCGAGCTGCGCCAGCACCTGCCCCTGCTCCACGCGGTCGTTGGCGCCCACCGTCACCGTCTCCACCAGCCCCGAGATTTCACTGCCCACTTCCACCGTGGTGACCGCCTCCAGCGCCCCCGTCGCCGTCACCGACACCGTGAGCGCCCCCCGCCGGGCCGCCTGCGTCTCGTAGGCCGTGGGGGCGTCCGCCCGCGTCCACCACCAGACGCCGAGGGCCCCCGCAAGGAGCACCACCGCCCCGGCGACCCAGCGCCCCCAGCGCCCGTGCTGCCGGGCCGCCCCTACGCCCAGGGTGTCTTCAATCTCGGCGGTGGGGGCGGCGGGCGGCTCGTGGGCAGGGGCCTCCGGAGCGGGACTCATGAGCAGGGGCGGCCGTAGGAGCGAGACAGAACGGGGCAGAAGAGCAGGATACGCCTCCCCCTGCACGACCGCAGTCGAGTCGGGCGCACGGGCGGATGGGGCATCTGTGTATTCTCCCCCCCAAACAGTTCCGACCTGCCGCCCGTAGCCGGAGGCACGCCGCCCAGCGACGCTCTAACCAGGCTTTAACGTCTCCTTCTTTCCATTTCGGCGGCCGGAGACGTACGTTAAAAAGTCCCATCCGTATTCTTTTTCACGGTCCTCTTTCTCCCCATGACGTTCCGCCTTCCGTCTTTGGTCGGCGTTCTGCTGTCTGTCCTGCTGGGGGCCTTCCTGCTCCCCCCCGAGGCCTCGGCCCAGCAGATGCCGCAGCAGGTGCCGGCCCACAACCTCGACGCGTTTGAGCCGGTCGACTTCCCCACCCCCAATGCCTATCGGAGCGCCGACGGCAGCCCGGGCCCTGACTACTGGCAACAGACCGTGGACTACCAGATTGACGTGGCCCTCGACACGGCCACCAACCAGGTGACGGGCACCGAAACCATCACGTACGTCAACAACGCGCCCCAGTCGCTGGAGCGCCTCTGGGTGCAGCTGGAGCAGAATTACTTCAAGCCCGGCAGCCGCGGCGCCGCGGCCGTGCCGTCGGACGCCCGCTTTAGCGGCTTCTTCGAGGGCGCCGGGTACGACCTCTCCAACCTCCGCCTCCGGCGCGACGGCCAGGCCACGACGCCGGACACGCTGCTGGAGGGCACCCGCATGCGCGTGTCGCTTGCCGAGCCGCTGGCCTCCGGCGACAGCCTTCAGCTCTCGTTCGACTTCGCGTACACCCTGCCCAAGTACGGCGCCGACCGCCACGGGCGCCTCAAGGTCGAGGACGGCACCGTGTACCAGTTTGCGCAGTGGTACCCGCGGATGTACGTCTACGACGACGTGCACGGCTGGAACCCGCTGCCCTACCTGGGCCAGGGCGAGTACTACCTGGAGTTCGGCACCTTCAACATCAACATCACGGTGCCGCGCGACATGATCGTGGCCGCCACGGGCCGCCTCCAGAACCCGGACGCGGTGCTCCCCGAGACGCTGCAGGACCGCCTCAGTGAGGCGCGCACCAGTCGGGAAACGGTTATGATTATCGACAGCACCGAGGTGGGCAGCCCCGCGACGCGTCCCTCGGGCACCGGACCGCTCACCTGGCGCTACACGGCCGACCGCGTACGTGACTTTGCGTGGGCGGCCTCTCAGGCCTTCATGTGGGACGCCGCGCAGGCCCAGGCCGGCGGCGAGACGATTCTCGCGCAGTCGTACTACCCCCGGGAAGGCCTCGGCACGCCCGACTCGCCCGGATGGGAACGCTCCACCGAGTACGTGCAGCACTCCGTGGAATTTTACTCCGAGTTCCTGACGCCCTACCCCTACCCCAACGCCATCAACGTGGCCGGGCGGGTGGCCGGCATGGAATACCCGCAAATCATGTTCTGCGATGTCAATTCGCGGGGCCGCAGCCTCTTCGGCGTCACCGACCACGAGTTTGGCCACACCTGGTTTCCGATGGTCGTGGCCTCCGATGAGCGCCGCTGGGCCTGGATGGACGAGGGCCTCAATACGTTCATGAACCAGTACTCCACGGATGCCTTCTACGGCGGCACCAATCGGCAGAGCCTGCAGCAGCTGTCGAAGGGCATGCCGCGCTTCCTGCAGTCGCCCTACGGCGACCAGCCCATCATGACGTATTCCGACCGCGTGCGCGACCGGGCCCTCGGGGCGCTCGCCTACGGCAAGCCCGCCCACGGCCTCATGCTCCTGCGCGAGTACGTGCTCGGCCCGGAGCGCTTCGACTCGGCTTTTAAGGCGTACTTCGACCGCTGGGCCTACAAGCACCCCAAGCCGGCCGACTTCTTCCGCACCATGGAAGACGTCGCCGGGGAAGACCTCGATTGGTTCTGGCGCAGCTGGTTTTACGAGACGGACACCATGGACCAGGCCGTCGACTCCGTGGCGACGGGCGACACGACGCGGGTCACGGTGGAGCAGCGCAACGACCTGATGCTGCCGGTGACGGTGCAGTTCACCTACGCGGACGGCTCTACGGAGCAGCGCCGCGTGCCCGCCGAGGCGTTCTTTACGCAGGACACCAATACGCTGCGTGTGACGAAGGGCACGCTGCAGGAGGTGGCCATCGATCCCAACCGCCTTCTGCCGGACGTGAACCGCGGCAACAATACGTGGTCGCGGTCGGACGCCCAGAGCTCTTCGTCGACCAACGGCGGCACGGGCACGGGGCAGTAGCTTCTGTCCTCGCCCTGTCGGTCGTGCGGTTCTGCCTACAGGCTGCACGGAGGGCCCTCTCGGAACGGGCATCCGGGGTTCGCCCGGGTGCCCGTTTCGCATTGGGGCGGGCCATCCGGAACGAGGTGCTCGCTCTCTCAGGTGCTTTCCTGCGCATCTTCCCCTCCAAACTCCTCAATTTCCTCCATGTAGCGCTCTTCGTAGTCGTCCGTGAGTCCTTCGTAGCGCTCCGCCTCAATGTCCGCCCCCATCTCCTGCTTCGCATGGCGGGCGCCCGCACGCCGCTCATCAATCACGGTCTCGCGCCACTCGCGAAGCTCTCGGGTGAGCCGGTGCTTCATCTCCACGATGGACTGCTGCAGCGTATCGGCCGATCCTTCGGCGCGGATGAGGCGGCCGGGCACCGTCACATTGGCCTCGGCCCGGTAACGGCGCGCATCCTCGCGCTCCTTGGGGTGGCGCCGCGTGGTCTCTTCCAGCTCCACGTCCACGTGCACCGGATCGCGGTTCAACGCCCCGAGCGCCCGAAAAGACTCGGCAAGCTTATCCTTCGTAAAGGCGTAGAGGTGGTCACTGAGCGCAACGTTGGTCCCTTGTACGCGCACAAGCATGGGCGGACGGCAGAACGGGTGAACAAAATAGATGAACCGGGGCGTGCGCACCGGGACGCGTCTGGCGATGCCGCACGTCCAAGCAATGGACGTCCAAATAATGGTACGCACCGTCCGGTCCATCCACGCAGGCGGTTTGGTGTAGGGAGAAGGCCGGCATTCGCCCGATTTTCGCATCCGATTTTTGCACGGGGTGCCTGTAGGCACACGTCCCCGCTGCCGGTCGCCTCGCCCCCACGCGGCACGGGGCTGTGCGGCGCGCGTCGTGCCGCTGCTTGCCATTCCGGCCCACGTTTCTATTTTACGTTCGGCCCTTCCGATCAGACTCGTACAGGCTTTTCCCACACATGTCGTTTCCCATTGCCCTGCTGCGCGGCGTCCTCGGGATCGCCGTTTTCGTTGGTCTCGCCGTGCTCTTCTCCACGAACCGCAAGGCCATCAACTGGCGGCTCGTGGGCATGGGGCTGGGGCTTCAGCTCGTGTTTGCCCTGCTCGTGCTCAAGACCGCCCCCGGCGAGATGGTGTTCGACACCATCGCGACCTTCTTCGACACCCTCTTGTCGTTCACCTACGAAGGATCCCGGTTTATCTTCGGGGACCTGGGCGACCCGCAGGAGGGCAACAACTTTGCGTTCCAGGTGCTGCCCACCATTGTCTTCTTTGCCTCCCTCATGGCCGTGCTCTACCACCTGCGCGTGGTGCAGCCGCTGGTAAACGGCATGAGCTGGGTGATGCAGAAGTCGCTCCGCATCTCCGGCGCCGAGTCGCTGGCCGCCGCGGCCAACGTGTTCATCGGGCAGACGGAGGCGCCGCTGGCGGTAAAGCCCTACGTGGAAGACATGACTCGGAGCGAAATCATGACGCTGATGACCGGCGGCATGGCCACCATCGCGGGCGGCGTGCTGGCGGCCTACATCGGGTTTTTGGGGGGAGATTCGCCGGAGTCGCGCCAGCTCTTTGCGAAGCACCTGCTCTCGGCGTCGGTGATGAGTGCGCCCGCGGCCATTGTGATGGCCAAGATCCTGGTCCCCGAGACCAAGACGCCTGCCACGAGCGACGGCGCGCAGATTCAGGACACCGAGGAGGTGGACAACGTGATCGAGGCCGCCGCCAGCGGGGCCTCCGACGGGCTGCGGCTGGCCCTGAATGTGGGGGCGATGCTTCTGGCGTTTCTGGCCCTTATCGGGACCATCAACGCCGGCTTTGAGTGGGTGGGGGCCCCGGTGGTGTTTGGGGTGGAGCTCTACAACGTGAACGAGCTGGTGGCCCAGGCGTCCGGGGGGCGCTTTGAGGCGCTCTCCCTGGAAGCCGTCTTCGGGTTTCTGTTTGCCCCACTGGCGTGGGCGATGGGCGTGCAGGCGGCCGACATCCTACAGTTCGGCACCCTGCTCGGGGAGAAGGTGGCGGTCAACGAGTTTGTGGCCTTCGCCTCGCTGCGCGACCTGAAGGACGTGCTCAGCCAGCGCTCCATCATCATCGGCACGTACGCTCTGTGCGGGTTTGCCAACTTCTCCTCCATCGCCATCCAGATCGGGGGCCTCGGCGGCATCGCCCCGTCACGCAAGAGCGAAATTGCGGCCCTCGGCCTGCGGGCGGTGCTGGGCGGCGCGCTTGCGTCGTGGACCACGGCCACCATCGCGGGCGTGCTGGTGGGGTAGCCGTGGGGGCGTCCCAGCGGCGGAGCGCGGCGTCCCAGCGGCGGAGCGCGGAGACACAGGGCCTCCGGAACGCCCCGCCGCATCGGACTCCCGCATCGGGCTATCGAATCGGGCTATCGAATCGGGCTACCGCATCTGGAAGGGCACATCAAAGCGGACCCAGCTCTCGGTCGGGGCCCAGTTGCCCTCCTTCAAGAGATAGGCCGGCTCCCAGGTGGCCTGCGTGGTGGCCTTGGCCGCAATGCGATTAAGCGTGGGATTGGGGCCGGACAAAATCTGGACCGCATCGGGACGGGCGACGGCGTTGTCGCCCTCTCCGTCTACAGTTAGGTGCACCTGCAGCGACACGATGCCGGTGTACTCCTCGGAGCGCAGGCTGTCGGGCCAGGTAATATTGGGCGACTGCTCTCGCTGCGGCTCCCGGAAGTACTCCGTAATCGCCTCGTAGGCCGTCTTCTGGTTCTTGTTCAGGACCTCCGACTTCAGTTGGCCGCGCTCGCCCACGATATCGCTGTCAAGCTCTACGCTCTCGAGCTGCGGGGCGGCGTATTCTTCAAAGAGGGAGTCCACGACCATCGGGTTGTTGCGGTACAGCGGCAGGAGGCTCTGCTTGATGGCCCGATTGAACTGTTCGCGCGATACCGTGCCCCCGGGCTCCAGCTGCAATCGCTGGTCCAGCACGCCCATGGTGGTCAGGCTATCGAGGTTTGGGAACGCCTGCGCCGTATCGACGCCCTCCGCCCACCAGCGCGTGTCGGTGGTCTGCCAGCCGTCCGGCGGGGCCGCGGGGTTGCTCCCCCCGC
Source organism: uncultured Bacteroidota bacterium (assembly GCA_913056185.1). Lineage (GTDB taxonomy): Bacteria > Bacteroidota > Rhodothermia > Rhodothermales > Salinibacteraceae > Salinibacter. The sequence continues at coordinate 18,203 of CAJXLV010000042.1, read as the reverse complement.
CGCAACCGGCCAGGAGAAAGAGCCCAACGAGAAGGGTGGGAATCCAACGGGTCGAAAGCATGGTGTAGGTTTGGGATGGGGAAAAGGAGTGACAGTCCGCGGCGGCCCCGCGTCGTTCTGATTGGTCGTTGTGACTGGCCATTGTGATTGCTCATTGTGATTGCGGGGCGGCGGTTACTCAACAAGCACGGGCGTGCCGACGCGCACCTGCGGCCAGAGCCGGTCCATGACCGAATTGGGCACCGCCACACAGCCCTGCGTCCAGGCGGTTGCATCGCCCGTGCCGTCTCCGTGGATCTCGATCCATCCGCCCAGGGGCGTGTTCATGGGAGGCATGCGGTGTTCCTCTTGGGCCTGCTCGATGGCCTTGTACTGCGCCCGGGAGATCAGCCCATTGTTCAGGCCCCGGCGCGCGTCTTCTACTTTAGGATAGTTGAGGACGAGGGCCTTGTAAAACCGGCTTCGAGGATTTTTGTGGACCACGTAGAAGATTCCCTCGGGCGTGCGCCAGTGGTCGGGGCGGCCCTGGCTGCCGTTTCGCTGCTTGTCGGCAAATGAATTGTAGGCCATGTCGGCACGGACGGTCTGTGCCCGCGTGGCCCCGCGGTACACGTACAGCCGGCGGCGGGACTTGGAGACGCGCAGCCAGACGTTGGACAACGCGTCGGCCGCCACGTAGCCTTCGCGTCCTGCGTCGGTGCGCACGCGGCAGCGCTTCTTGCCGCAGCTGAGCCGGGTGAGGGGCGTGCGCAGGGGGAGGCGGCGCACCGGGGCCTCTCCACGGGGCACGTTGTGCAGGGTGGCGGCGCCGCCGGCAACGTAGAAGAGCGCGCCTGCCCCGTCAAGGCCGGAGGGCGGGGCCGTGGACGGCAGCGCCCGCCCCGTATCGGTGGAGACGTGAAGCTGGGCGGCTGCCGGCCACAGGCCGCCCATGAGCCCGAGAAGAACAAGCAGCCACCCGGTCGTTCGCATGGAAGCGGGAGTGCAAGTTGTGGTGGGGGAGCGTCGGGGTGTACGGTGTCGGGGTGTGGAGCGTGCGCCGGTGGGGGCGTAGCGAACGGTGCCGCACGCGTCCCTCCGGGTCTCACTGGGCGGGCGAGGCGCAGCAGCGCCGATACGCCGCAAGGGTGCCCTCGATAACTGCTCCTTCGGTCACATGGTCCACCTCCGCGCGCACTGCTTCGGCGGCGTTGGCCGGCGCGAAGGACCGCCCCACCGCTTTTAGGGCCTCGAGGTCCGAGTCCGCATCGCCGATGTAGGCCATCTCGTCGAGGCGCACGCCCAGGTGGTCGGCCAGCCAGTCGAGGCCGGCCCGTTTTGTGATGCCGGGCGGCACCACGTCCACGGACACATCGGTGGCAAAGACGTGCAGGCCCGGCGCGTGGTCGGCAACGAACTGTTCGGTGCGGGGGCGCACGGCCCGGATCTCGTCCGGATCGGGGGAGACGACGCCCGCCTGCGTCCGCTTGGCGTGGTCCACCGACAGGCGCGTGCCGGGCACGCACTCCGTCCGGAACCAGTGCTCGACCGCGCGGAGCTGCTCCTCCGCGGCCTCGGTGAGGCGGGGGCTCCAGGCCGTCTGGGCGGCCACGGGATCGAAGCGCCCACCGCCGGCCTCAAAGAGCACCGGCACCGTCAGCTGCAGCGCCTGGGCCATCGCCTCCACGTACGGGTACGCCCGCCCCGAGCAGATGGACAGGGCCGGGGTGTCGTCGCGGTCGGCCACACGGCGGAGCCGACGCAGCCCCTCCAGGTCGTAGGGCGTGTAAGGCTCGGCCAGGCAGCCGTCAATGTCGGTGACAAAGAGTTTGATCACGGAAGCAAATCAACGGAAGGAAATCATTCGAGCAAGAACGGCAGTCACAGTGGCAACAGGGGCCCTCGATCATGGAGGAGGACGCGGGATGCGTGGGGACGGGATGCGGGGGACGAGATGCGTGGAGACGGGATGCGTGAACAGTCATCCTGTAAAGCGTATGCTTCATGCATTCCTCATCACGCACTACACGAACGCGCAGGACGTCCTCGGTCGCCCCCGCTTTAGGACGGGTTCTCTTCCTCGGCAAGCGAGTCTGCCATCGCCTCTACAATCTCGTCGGAGATGCCCATGTTGGAGAAGCCGCCGTCGTGGTAGAGCGTCTGCATGGTGACCATGCGCGTGAGATCACTGAGGAGTGTCACCGCATAGTCGGCGCACGAGTCGGCGTCAGCGTTGCCCAGGGGCGCCACTCGCTCGGCAAACTCGTACATCGCATTGAACCCATCGATGCCCGAGCCCGCGGTGGTCTTGGTGGGGCTCTGCGAAATGGCGTTGATGCGGATGTCGTGCTCTCCCAGTCGGTAGCCGAAGGAGCGCACAATGCTTTCGAGGAGCGCCTTGGCGTCGCCCATCTCCGAGTATTTAGAGAAGATGCGCTGGGCGCCGATGTAGCTCATGGCGAGGATGGAGCCGCCGTCCGCAATGGCGTCGGCATCGAGGGCGTGGCGGACGATGCGGTGCAGACTCACGGCCGAGATGTCGAGCGTCTGCTCGTACCAGTTGTAGTTCAGGTCTTCGTAGGGCACGTCCTTGCGCACGTTCACCCCCATGCCGATGGAGTGGACAATGAAGTCAATGGCCCCGTGCGCCTCTTTCACCTCCGCAAACAGCTCAGCCAGGGCCTCGTCGTCGGTGGCATCGGCCCAGATGACGTCGCTGTCGGTTTTGTCGGCGAGGGCGTCGAGGCTGCCGAGGCGGCGGGCCACCGGTGCATTGGAGAGCACAAAATCGGCGCCTTCCCGATCGCACGCCTCCGCGACCGACCAGGCAATGCTTTCCTCGTTGAGAGCCCCGAAGATGATGCCCGTCTTTCCGTCGAGCAGGTCGTAGCCGTCCATAGCGTAGTGCATTCAGTTTGAAAAGGGGGAACGAGCAGTATCTCGCAGATTCGTTCTTCGGTGGTACGTGACGCGTAAAATTGGGGCCAACGGAGTCAAAATCACACTTCACGTGTCACGCGCCTCACGCGTTACAGCCGCACGTCGTCCATCGGGGCAAGGTGGTCGAGCAAGGAGGCGTGGAGGTGAGCGTTGGTGGCGCAGACCTGCTGGTCGAACAGGGGCGCGAGGCCGCCCTCGCCGTGGTACGTGGTAATCCGGCCGCCGCCTTCGCGCACGAGCAGGGCTCCTGCGGCCACATCCCAGGGCCGCAGTCCCGTTTCGAAAAAGCCATCGAAGCGTCCACAGGCCAGCCATGCCAGGTCCACCGCAGCCGCCCCGTGGCGGCGCACTCCGCGGGCCGCCCGAAGAACGTCGTCCAGCACATCGAGGTAGCCCTCCGTATGCTCAAAGCGCCGGTACGGGAAGCCGGTCGCCAGAAGCGACTCCGCAAGCACGTCCGTGTGCGTTGCCCCGGCAGGCTGTCCATTGCGCTGCAGCCCGTGCCCCGCGACAGCCGTAAAGAGCTCGTTGTGGGGCACATCCAGCACCACCCCCACAAGGAGGCCATCGCCCTCCTGCAACGCCACACTGACCGCGTAGGGCGGCACCTGATGCATGAAGTTGGTGGTGCCATCGAGCGGGTCCACAATCCATCGCCGCCCGTCGATGGAGGTCGGCGCAGCCCCCACGTTGTCTCCCTCCTCCGCCAGCACTGCATCGTCGGGGCACGCCGTCCGGATCGTATCGAGCGCGGCAGCCTGCGCGGCCTCGTCCACCTCCGTCACAAAGTCGTTTCGGCCCTTGGCCCGCACGTCCTCCAGCGCCCCGGCCCGCCCCCGGATGACACGGGCCGCCCGGCGGGCCGCCTGCACAGCAGTGGCCAGCGCATCGTCGTGGGGGGAGTGATGCGTCGGACGTTCTGTCGCGTCATGGATCTCCATCGAAGCAGCGCCGGTTGCGCAGTAGGAGGATGTGACCGAAGACTCTACGAAGCCCTCGACTTGCACTGAAACTTTTGCCTGACTCTGTCCTAATGGTGCCAGAATTTCGTCCCAACATATGAACCAACAACGAATGATGCATCCCGCCGCGACCGAACGCGCCCGTTTTTTAAAATTCGCCGTGGCCGGGATGCTTCTCATGGGCGTTGCGTGGAGCACAACAGGCTGTACCAGCGGGCCGCCTTCTACACCCCTCCCGGGGGCCGAGGAGATCGACACGCTGGCCGCCTCCACCGCGCCCCGCGACTCCGTGCTGGCCCTGCTGGGCCGCATGCAGCGGACGGCGTTTGACTCGGCCTTCGCGCGGCTCGATGGGTACACCGTCACGCGCCGCGTATGCACCGAGCAGCTCGACAGCACGGGGGCCGTCACGGCGTCCGCGACCCGCACGATTGCGTATGCCCCGGGCGCTGCCGGAACGCTGCGTCGCGCCGACTCGACAGGCACCTTCCGACGCGGCGGTCTTTTATCGGGCATTGCGCCGCCCCAGGCCCCTCGGGCCCGCCCGGCCAACCTGGCCACGCAGGCCCTGGCCGACCAGCCGGCCTACCTCGCGCCCCGCACCCAAGAGGCCTACCGCTACGCCCTGCGCCCCGGCGCGCTGCCAGGCGGCACGCCGGTGCTTATCGTGGAGGCCACGGCGCGGTCCCATGGACGCGGGGCCGAGCAAGGCATCCGCTACGCCCGGCTCACCTTCGACCGCGCCTCGCACGAACTGGTGGGCCTGACGGTCGTTCGCAACAGCCGCATCCTGCTGTTTGAGGAGCAAAGCCGGCTGACCCTCCGCCTTCGCCCTGTGGACGTCGGCCCCGGCCCCGCGGTCTGGTTGCCCCGTCGCACCCGCATGCACGCCCGGGTGGACGTGCCCTTCCGCCCGCCTCGCCAGTTCCGCACAGTCTCGGTCTACTCCGAATACGACCGTCCCCAAACGCCCTCTTGACGCCCACCGGCTCCGGTGCAGACTCCAGTGCAGGCTCCGGCTCCGCGTCGCGGCGCATCGCCTCCTGCCCGCAGCCCCCATCCGTCCGCGCTCTCCTCCGCCCGCGCTCTCCTCCGCACGCGCTCCATGGCCTCCTCCCTCGCCACACGCCTCCAGGATCGCCTCGCCACCGATCGCTTCGGGCGCGCACTGCGGTGGGCCGACGAGGTGGACTCTACGAATGAGCGGGCCGCGGCGTGGGCGGCCGACGGGGCGCCCGATGGGGCTGTTGTGTGCGCCGAGCACCAAACGGACGGCCGGGGCCGCCACGGGCGTGCCTGGACCGACACAAGAGGCCAAAATCTGCTGTTCTCGGTGGTGCTCCGTCCGCAGATGCCGCCCGACCGACTGGGCCTGCTCTCCATAGCCGCGGGCGTGGCCGTGGCCGAGACGGTCGATGCCTTCGTCTCGCCCCACCGGGCGGCCCTCAAGTGGCCCAACGATGTGCTCCTGGAGGGCCGCAAGGCCTGCGGCATGCTGCTGGAGTCGTCCCTCGCGACGCCGCCGCACAGCTCCGTGGTGGTCCTGGGGGTGGGGCTCAATGTGAACCAGACCGCCTTCCCCGACGCCCTGGCCGACACGGCCACGTCGCTTTGCCTCGTATCGGGCCGCCGGGTGCCTCGCGCCCCCCTGTTGGCCCGCCTCTTGGCGGCCCTCGAGCGCCGGTCCGACGCCGTGCAGCAGGGCCGCGCCGCGGCGGTCCGCAGCGCATACGAGGAGCGCCTCGCCTCGCTGCACGAACCAACCACCCTGCACGTCCCCAACACCAACCGGTCTCGTTCGGGGACCGTTCAGGGCATCACCCCCACCGGTGCCCTGCGCCTCGATACTCCCGAAGGCCCCACCACAGTTCACGCCGGCGAGGCCACCCGTCACCGGTAGCGCCCCACGCCCCCCTCAGCCCTGCGCCATGCTGCTTGCACTCGACATTGGCAACAGCGCCGTCAAGGCGGCCCTCTTCGACGGAGACACGCTCGTGGACGCCCATGCCCTGGCGTCTCCGAGCGACGCGGAAGCGCCCCCGGTGGCCCACTGGCGCGAGGCCCTCGCGCCCTGGGCCGAGCACGCCTCCCTGGAGCGGATTGGGCTCGTGTCTGTGGTGCCGGCACGCACGGAGGCCCTTGCGACGGCCCTCCGCTCCCTCACGGACGCCCCCCTCGTCCGCGTCACGCCGGCGCTGGATCTTCCGTTCGACATTGCGTACGAGACGCCCGAGACGCTGGGCCACGACCGGCTTGCCGCCGCTGCTGCTGGGTGGATGCGCCATGGACGCGACGGCCCGCGGAGCGTGCTCGTCGTCGATGCCGGAACGGCGCTCAACTACGAGGTGGTGCACCGGAACGGGGTGTACCGGGGCGGGGCCATCAGTGCAGGGCCCGCCCTGGTGCAGGAGGCGCTGGCAGCGGGCACCGCCCAGTTGCCTCCGGTGCCACTTTCGCCGCCGGCCACGCCCGTGGGCCGCGCCACCGAAACGGCGCTCCGCAGCGGCATCGTGTGGGGACTCGTCGATCAGGTCCGGGGCATGTGCCGCCGCTTTGCCGATGCGCTCCCGGATCGTCCCCGCATTGTACTGACGGGCGGATGGGGCGGCCTGCTCGCCGAACACCTCAGCACGGCCCGCCACGCCCCCCATCTGGTGCTCCACGGCACGCGTCTGCTGGCAGCGCCCCCGACGCCGCCCTCCTCCCCTCACGACTGAACGGCCCCGGTCTCTTCCAGGCGCAGCAAATCGTGAATGCGGGAAAGCACCATCTGGATGGCCACATGGTTGTGCCCGCCGCGCGGGATCACAATGTCGGCCTCCCGCTTCGACGGCTCCACAAACTCCAGATGCATGGGACGCACCGTCCGCTCGTACTGGCGCAGGATGCCCTCAATGGAGCGGTCGCGTTCCTGCATGTCCCGCCGGATGCGGCGCATCAGCCGGATGTCGTCGGCGGCGTCGACGTAGATCTTGATGTCCATCTGTTCCTCCAGCGTCGACTCGGCCAGCACCAGGAGCCCCTCGAGGATAATGACGGGCCGCGGCTCCACCGTTTCCGTTTCGTCCTCGCGCGTGTGCGTGGTGAAGTCGTACATCGGCTTCTCCACCGCCTCGCCCTCGATGAGGCGGTCCAGGTGCTCGCGCATCAACTCCGTCTCCAGGGCCTTCGGGTGGTCGAAGTTAAACTGGGCACGCTGGTCCGGCGAGAGGTGGGAAAGGTCCTCGTAGTACGCATCGTGGTCCAGGATGGCGATGGGATCGGCCCCAAACTCGTGCAGAATGCGGTTGAGGACCGTCGTTTTGCCGGACCCGGACCCGCCCGCAATGCCGAGGACAACCGGAGGAGTCATGGAAGAAAGCCGTGTGATGAAGCCCTGTGAGGGATGCGACAATCGTGCTCCGCCTTTGGAAGCCCCGTCGTGGGACAGGACCGCCGCGCTCTCCGCGCCGTGGGTGCGTATTCTACTCCTGGACCATCACCACCGTCCATGTCTTCGTCTCCGCGTCGTACGTCGAGGCCTCTTCATCGAACGAGAGCTCGTCCGACTCCTCCTCGGCCCACTCGCGAAGATCGTCCATGTCCTCGGCCGTTTCCTGGACGATAAAGTTCACAAACTGACCGCGTTGCACCTCCAGGTCCTCCCCCGTAATGGGGACACGCTCTCCGTCCTCCGCGCGCTCGAAGACCACCTCCACGCGGGACCGGTAGGTGTGCTCGTCGGTCCATGCGCCGCGGTGCACCTCAGGGAGCATGTCCCACACCCATCGGTCGGCCAGGCTCTCGTTAAGAATCGGGCTGATGATGGGGCGCCAGTACTCCGAGACCGGCCCAATGCCGGGCAGATCCACGTCCATGCCCAGGTGGTAGTTGGGAATGAGATCGTCGGGGCGGAGGAGGCCAAACAAGCCGGACAGGACGACGCCATTTTCGAGAAGACGGCGCTGCGCCCCCGTCGGAAGATTGGCAAAATCCATGGCGGCGTACATGACCCCGGGGCTGTAGCGATCGAGGGCCGACATGAGGGGCGCGTCGTAGATCTCTCCGTTGACGCGAATCGCTTCCTCGAGTTCATACTCCTCAAGCCCGAACAGATCCGCGAGGGCGTCTTCGCTCTCCTCCGCAATCACCGATTGCAGGGTGTCGATCAGTTCACGCCGATCGGGGTTCAGGTGGTCAAAGTAATTGAACGTTCCGGACGTGCGGTAGTCAAACATGTCCGGCGCAAAGGGATTTCCGCCCGGCTGCTTTCGATCGGCAGGGGAGAGAAGAACGGTCAGATCTGGCATGTAGGAGGGGATCGATCAATCGATAACGAAAACGGACCGCCGGCGGCCACATCGGTCAGCGGGACGCGTCGTGCTCCTGGGAAGCACTGCGGAGCTCCTCCATGAGCGCGTCGATGTCATCGCGAATGTGGTCGGCACGAGTCTCGGCATCCTGCACGACCGCGTCGCTGTTGCGTCGGCCGGGGCTCTCGCCACGGGCCTGGACGAGGCGGCGGAGGACCTCTTCGGCCTGGGAGGCGAGACGCTCAAGTTGGTAGGCGACGCGGCGCCGGGCATCCGGCCCGCGCTGTGGGGCAAACAGCATGCCCAGGGCAAACCCCAGAGCGCCACCCGCAAGGGCGCTATACACCCCAACCTGTGTCGTGCGCTTCCGTGACGGTTCCATCATGAGAAATCGGCGTGCTGGGCGAGAAGAATGGAGGATGGATGTGTTGGTACCGGGGGCGCATCTGCCAGTTTCTCCGCCGCCGGCCCTGCTCTCGGCCGGACGGCCGAATCGGCCGTTCTCGCGCAGGCGGCAGAGAGACCGGAACGGGATACGGAGAACCTGGCTTTGAATGTTACCGACCTCGTACGTTTCTTGCAACACGGGACCCGAAAATCTACACGGCCTTTGCCTGTGTATATCAGCACGCACGGTTGACTCCCACCTTTTGCCGGTGTCCGTTCCCATGCGGATTCCTGCGGAGCGTTGTCCCCATAGGGACCCATCCTGTGGCCCCGGCCTCCGCCCCTGCCGGCCTTCCCACCTGCTCTCGCCGACGCATGCTCCGGGAGGCCCTGCCCTCCACCTGCTCCGGCCTCATCAATGACGTGCCCACGTATGCATGACACTCCCTTCCCCATTCACGAGACGGGGCCCTTCCGATACAATGACGAAGGCCCCGACGACGGCCCCCTGCCCCCCATCGTCCTGCTCCACGGCATGCTGGGCGACCTGAGCAACTGGGTCGATACGGTGGGCGCACTCTCCAGCCGCGGCCACCGTGTGCTCGCACCGGTGCTCCCGGTGTACGGCTTTCCCCTCTCCGATACGGGGGTGCCGCGGCTTACGGAGTTCATCCGCAACTTCGTGACGACGCTCGAACTCTCTTCAATGGTGCTGGTGGGCAATTCGCTGGGCGGGCACGTGGCCCTGCTTTATGCACTCGACTTCCCCGACACCGTAGATGCCATGGTCCTCTCTGGGTCTTCGGGCATCTACGAAACAACGATGGGCTCTTCGTTTTTTCGTCGGCAAGACCGCGAGTTCATCAAGGAGCGCACGGAGCTCACGTTCTACGACCCGGCCCATGCCACGGACGAGTTGGTCGATGAGATGCTGCAAATTGTCAACGACCGTCCGCGTGCCTTCCGTCTCCTCAAAATTGCACGCTCCGCCGACGAGGAGACGGTCACGGAACAGCTTCCGCAGCTCGATATGCCCTCGCTCTTGGTGTGGGGCCGTGACGATGTCATCACGCCTCCGGAAGTGGCCGAGGAGTTCCGAGACCGCATGCCCAGTGCCCGTCTCGAGTTTATTGACAAGTGTGGGCACGCGCCGATGATTGAGCACCCGGACACCTTCAACACGCTTACCCTCGACTTTTTAGAGCAGCTGGCGGAGGCGCGGCCCTTGCGGTCGCCCTCCGGGCCGTAGCCCTCACGGCCCTCGGGCGAGCCGTCCCTCCCAACCGCCGTCCCTCCCAACCATGGGGCCTGTCCAATGGGACGGACAACTGTGTGCCCAACCGCACGCTGCATCCGTGCTCTACTCCTCCAATGCCTGTCTGCCTCCCCATTGGCACACTCATTGCATCCCTGGCATGTGCAACGCGGGTCGCCTGCGCGATCTGGTTGCTCGGGACAATTTGTCCCAGGAGGCCTCCATTCTTGCCGGGCAGATGCGTCTTTGGGTGAGCGCGTCTGCCCGGCATTTTTGTATGCCCCCTCTCCGGGCTGCTCTTGCCCCCTGTTGCTTGCCCCCTGTTGCAAAAGTCTGCCTACATTTTTTATATTTTTCAGTAACATTATGTTCACCCTCTGCGCACGTTCCGCCTGAGCAGTCCCATTGCTGAGGCACAGCCGAGCCCAGGCGCAGGGGGGCAGCGTCCCGCGGAGCGTGCATCGGCAGAACGCCCCTGAACGCAGAGGGGAGCGGAACGTCGCCGCGTCGCCCACCGCGGGACACTTCGCGACGAAAGACGTACTGTGTTCTTGCCTCACCGGGCCCGGCACTTTTCTATTCTCCGAACAATCATATAGGTGATCACCATGGCACGCGGAGTCAACAAGGTCATTCTCATTGGCAACCTCGGCGGCGATCCAGAGCTGCGGTACACCGGCAGTGGGACGGCGGTCTGCAACATGTCCCTCGCCACCAACGACTCGTACACCGATAGTGACGGGAACGAGGTGCAAAACACCGAGTGGCACGACATTGTCGCGTGGGGCCGCCTCGGGGAGGTCTGCAACGAGTACCTGCGCAAGGGCTCGCAGGTCTACTTCGAGGGCAAGCTCCAGACCCGCTCCTGGGAGGACAACGACGGCAACACGCGGTACTCGACGGAGGTAAAAGCCCGCGAGATGATGTTCTTGGACAGCAACCGCCAGGGCGGCGGCGAGCCGAGCGGCTTTAACCAGGACCGCGGCGGCCAGGACGACATGGACCAGACGCGGCGGCAGCAGCCCGCCGGCCCCTCCGGCCCTCAGTCCGGCGGCTCGGGCGGCGAGGACGATACGTTTGAGCCGGACGATGACCTCCCGTTCTAACCCATCTGTGGCGTGCTCATCTTCAGCGCGCTCGTCGTGTCGCACGTGGGCCGGGGCGAACTGCTGCCTGCACGCCCGCAGTACATGTGTCTTGCTGACGCAAAGGAAAAAGCCGACGGCATCTGTCGGCTTTTTCCTTTTTGGGGTCTCGGTCCCCCGGCGGGGTTGTGTCTGCAGGACAGCTGTTGTTGTTTTGTTGCAGCTTTGTTTGCAGATTGCCCTCGCATCGTCGATCTTTCTTCCCCAACATCCGTTGCGGCAGTGTTGGGCTTCGGGCGAGTTCATTCACCCCTCCTACATCGCGCCCTGTGACTTCGGGGGGCTCATTCTCCTGTCGATACGTGTACATCCAATGAGCATCGCTTCCTACCTGTCTGAAGACATCGGCACCTCCGTTGACTTTCGTACGTACCGGGACGCCTTTCGCGACAAGGTGCATAAGGCCTTCACGATGCGGGGGGACTTTGACGCGGTGAGCACCCAGCGCGGCCTCCCGCCGTTTATGATGCGGGAGGTTCAGTCGGTGACGCCCCTGTCGGTCTTCATCCCCGAAGAGTACGGGGGACGCGGTGGGCACGTGCACGAGTGCCAATCCATCCTCGCGGCGGCGTCGTACGAGTCACTCGCCCTCTCCCTGACGCTCGGCATCAATGGGGCCCTCTTCCTGCAGCCCCTCACGAAGTACGGGAACGAGGTCATCAAAGGCCCCATTTTCGAGCGCTTCGTGGAGGAGAAAAACCTGGGCGGGCTCATGATCACCGAGCCCGACTACGGGACCGACGCCCTCAGCATGGAGACGTCGTACACGCAGGCGGACGACGGCACGTACCACCTGCAGGGGACCAAGCACTGGGCCGGCCTTACCGGCTGGGCCGACTTCTTCCTGGTGGCTGCCCGCCGGCAAGGACCAAATGGCGATCTGGGACGCGACATTGACTTTTTCGTGGCCGACATGAACCGGCCCGAGCAAATGATTGAGGTGGAGGAGTTCTACGAAAACCTCGGCCTCTACATGATTCCGTACGGCCGCAACCACGTGGACATCCAGGTGCCGGAGGCCCACCGCCTCCAGCCGGAAAGCACGGGCATTAAGATGATGCTCGACATTCTGCACCGCAGCCGGATTGAGTTTCCGGGGATGGGCATGGGCTTTCTCCAGCGCATCCTCGACGAGGCCCTGGAGCACTGCCGCGAGCGCTCTGTGGGCGGCACGCCGCTCCTCAACTACGACCAGGTGCAGCGCCGCCTCGCCCGGCTGCAGGCCGCCTACACGGCCTGCTCGGCCCTGTGCCTCCACACCAGCGAACACGCCCACACCGACAACAACCTCGCGGGCGACGCCCTCGCGGCCAACGCCACCAAGACGGTGGTAACGGACCTGATGCAAAACGCCGCGCAGTCGCTCCTGCAGCTGACGGGCGGCACGGGGTACCGGCTCGACCACGTGGCGGGCCGCTCGGTGGTGGACAGCCGCCCCTTCCAAATCTTCGAGGGCTCGAACGATGTGCTCTATCAGCAGATCTCGGAGTCGGTGCTCAAGTCGATGCGGTCGGCCAAGGAGCGCAACTTGCACGCGTTCCTCTCGGACTTCGAGATGACCCGCCGGGCCGCGGATTACTTTGACGATACGCTCGACTTTGAGGTGGATCTCTCGCTGCCCCAGCGCAAGCTCGTGGAGCTCGGGCGCATTCTCGGCCGGGTGGTCACGATGGAGTTCACCATCGAAATGGGCGACCGCGGGTTCCGCAGCGACCTAATTTCCAACTGCCTGCAGGTCTTCCAAAAGGACGTGGACAGCCGGGTGACCACCTACCGCAACCACGACCTCACGGAGGTGGTGGAGAATTACGTGGAGGGAAGTGCCTGGCTGGACTACGTAAATGCGTAGGGCGTCGTCTTTTCTCGAAAGCACCTGCCCTCCTGTCTCGAATGCCCCTCTCCGAACGACTCTGTCGTGCGCAGTTCGGGGGGCGTGGTGCGCAGGCAGCGGGCCGCACAGAATACGGACTCCGTAAGACGCCCCATTTTGCCGCCTCATTTTTCATCCTTCCTGGCCTCCCATGTCCGCTCGCTTCGGTGTTGTCGTCTTTCCGGGGTCCAACTGCGACCACGACGCGTACCACGCCGCGAAGCACGTTTTTGAGCAGGAGGCGCGGTTCATCTGGCACGAGGACGACGAGCTTGGGGACGTGGACGTGGTGATTGTGCCGGGCGGGTTCTCGTACGGCGACTACCTGCGCTCCGGCGCCGTTGCGCGCTTTTCGCCCATCATGCAGGAGGTGGGGCGCTTCGCAAACGAGGGCGGGCTCGTGTTCGGCATCTGCAACGGCTTCCAGATTCTGTGCGAGGCGGGCCTGCTCCCGGGCACGCTCCTGCGCAACGAGTCGCTCCGCTTCATCTGCACGGACACGACCCTCCGCGTGGAGACTGCGGAGACGCCGTTCACGAACGCGATGTCGGAGGGACAAGTGGTCACCATTCCCCTCTCCCACGGCGAGGGCCGCTACTACGCCGACGACGAGACGCTCGCCCGCCTCGAAGACAACGACCAGGTCCTCTTCCGCTACTGCACGCCAGGCGGCGACGTGACCGACGACGCCAATCCGAATGGCTCTGCTCACGGCATCGCCGGCCTCGTAAACGAGACCGGCAACGTATGCGGCCTCATGCCCCACCCCGAGCGCTGCGTCGAACCGCTGCTTGGGGGCGACGATGGGCGGCTCGTCTTTGAGTCGCTCCTCCACCACGTCTCCGGCGTGGCGGCGTGAGGTCTGAGGCGGGAGACGTGATTCGGGAGACGCAAAAATTGCCGCCCCTGCATCTCTCCGCGCGTCTTGCGGTTGATCCTCCTGTGCGTCCAGGGCCGCTCTCTTTCGCCCCGTCCCCCGCTCTCCTCCCCCCCACCAGTTGAATGGAACGACTTCTTGAGGCCCCCATCACGCTCGCGCTGCTGCTCTCCAACGTGGGCGTGAGCCTCTACGCCTTCACCGACCCATCCCTCATCCGGGAGCTTTCGTTCCAGCCGCGTCGCATTCAGAAGGACGGGCAGTACTACCGCTTCCTGACGGCCGGCTTCGTGCACGGCAGCGGCACGCACCTGGCGTTCAACATGATCACGTTCTACTTCTTTGGGCCGCTGCTGGAGCGCATCCTGGGGGCAGGGGCGTTCCTGATTCTCTACGTCGGCGCGGAGCTGGTCGCCCACGCCGTCACGTTTGTGTTCAATCGGGACGACCCGCACTACTCGGCAGTTGGAGCGTCGGGGGCCGTAAGTGGCGTCGTATTCGCGTTCTGCGTATTCTTCCCGCTCCGCAACCTCTACTTGTTCTTCGCCCTCCCCATCCCCGCCATCCTCTTCGCCTTCGGGTACGTATTCGGGTCCATCTACGCAATGGGACGAAGCGGCCGGGAAGGCGGCGTGGGCGACTGGATTGCGCACGAAGCCCATGTGGGCGGGGCCATTGCGGGCGTGGTGCTTACCGTCCTCCTTGAGCCACGCTCCGTGCAGGTCTTTCTGGAGTCGTTCCGCCAGCTGCTCGGGTAGGGGTCAGACCAGCCGCTCGCGCAGCGTCTCCCAGTCGGAAAACGGGAAGACGCGGTCGCCCGTGGACTGGCCATTGGTGCCGGTGCGGACGTACCAGGCCACCTGCCAGCCCACCGGCTGCGCCCCCTGCACGTCGGAGCAGTACGAATCGCCCACGTAGAGCACGTCCTCGTACGGCACGCCCGCCGCCTCGGTGGCGTGGTCGAACACATCTGGGTCGGGCTTGAGCGCGCCCACGTCCTCACAAATCACGACGGCCTCGGACGTGTCGCGGAGCACCGGGAAGCGGTCGAGCTTCTTCTCCTGCACCTCCGCGAACCCGTTCGTCATGAGGCCCACGGGGTGTTCTTCGGCGACGGCCTCGAACGTGTCTCGCGCCCCGGGAATGAAGGCCCAGTGCGCGGCGTAGCGCTGCATGTAGTAACGGGCCACGAGCGTGGCGTCGGCGTGCGGAGCGCCCGCAGCGTCGAGCAGCCCCTCGAACCGCCGCTGCTGGACGGTCTGCTTGCCGATCTCGCCGGCGGCGTACTTCCGCCAGAGGGGGGCGTTGATGGAGTGATAGGTGGCCTGTAGCTCATCGACGGAGTGGGCGCCAAACACCGCCGCGTAGCGGGTTCGGACGTCGGCCAGCGCCTTGCGCTCTGCCTGCTGGTGATCGAGCAGGGTGTCATCAACGTCGAAGTAGACGAACTGGGGGGTCATCGGCGGGGAGTCGGGAGGAATTCGGGGAAAAGAGGTCGGCACGCAGCGGCTGGCCGTCGTCACGCGCCGTTCGAGATTGGAACGTCAAACAGGGCGTACTCCTTGTCCTGCGTGGCCCCGATCGTCTCAATCATGTTCAGCAGGCGGTCGTTGGTGTCCAGGATCCAACTCGTTTCGCACCCCACGTAGCCGTGCTCCGGGGCGGCGTCCATGGTCGCAAGGATCAGCATTGCATCGAGGCCTTTGCCGCGGTATTCCGGCCGGATGCCCATGAGCGGCATGCGGAGGGTGTCGATGCTGTAGTGGGCGTGGAGCAGGAGCTTGGGGAGGCCGAGCGGAAACAGGCGCCCGTCCGGCACGTGGCGCAGGGCCTCGTTCACGTCGGGCAGCGACACAGAGAAGCCGACGGGCCGCCCGTCGTGCTCCACAAAAAACACCATGTTGGGGTCGACGATCTGCTCCAGCTCGTCGACAAGCTGCTCGAACTCGCCCTCGGTCATGGGCACGTGGCCCCAGTTGTCGGACCAGGCTTCGTTGTAGATCTCGCGCACGGCCTGCACGTCCGCCGCAAACCGGTCCATGTTGAGCGTGCGCAGCGCCAGGCCCGGTGTGCGGCGCCTGGCGAGGCGGGTGCCCCGGCGCAGGCGGTCCGTCTTTGCGTACTTGATGTGCGCGTAGAACGACCACATGGTCATGATGCGCTCGAAGCCGTACCGCCGCAGAAAGTCTGGGTGGTAGGGCGGGTTGTAGGGCATGAGGAGCGCGGGGTAAAACTCGAACCCGTCCACCAGCAGCCCGGCCGTATCGTTGAGCGACGGGTTGGCCGGGCCGCGCATGCGGCCGAGGCCCTGCGCGCGAAGCCACTCGGCGGCGGCGTCGAGGAGCGCCTCGGCCACGGCATAGTCCTCCACGCACTCGAAGAAGCCGAAGAAGCCCGTGGCGTCGTCGTACTTTTGGAGGTGCATGCCATTTACGATGCCGGCGATGCGCCCCACGGCGGCCCCGGACGCGTCCTCCGCCAGGAACAGCTGCATGTCGCCGTGCTCGAAGAAGGCGTTCGCGGACGGATCGAGCGTGCTTTTCACGTCGCGGCGCAGGGGCGGCACCCATCGCGGGTAGCGGCCCGGGTAAAACGCGTAGGGCACGTCGACGAACCGCTTTCGATCCCACCAGCCCTCGACGGGGCGGATGGTGACGGCATCCGTGGAGGACGGCATTCCGGACGGGGGGGCGCTGTGAGGGGAACCACGCAAAACGCCGCCGCTCCCCGACGACAAGCCGGGCAACGACGGCGTCAATACGAGCCGAATGGCTTCGCTGTTCAGCGCCGGGGGCTATCCATGCCCGTTGGTGCCAATCACCCCGAGCTTGTGGCCCACCCGGTGGAAGGCGTCCAAGATCTCCTCGAGCTCCTCGTCGGTGTGGGTGGCCATGTAGGAGGTGCGCATGAGGGCCTGTCCCTTCGGCACCGCCGGCGGCACCACCGCGTTCACAAACACGCCCTCGTCGATGAGCGCGCGCCAGAAGCGGAAGCAGGTTTCCATGTCGCCCACCACGACGGGAATGATGGGAGTTTCGCTCTCCCACACGTCGAACCCGAGGTTGCGGAATCCGTCGCGCATGTAGTCCGAAATCTCGTGCAGGCGGTCGAGGCGCTCAGGCTCGTTGCGCAGGATTTCGAGCGACTTGAGCACCGTGGCCACGGTGGACGGCGGCATGGAGGCGCTGAACATGTGGGTGGACGCCTCGTGGCGGATGTACTCGACCACGTCGCGGTCGCCGACACAGAAGCCCCCGATGGACGCAAAGCTTTTGGAGAAGGTGCCCGTGATGAGGTGCACGTCGTCCTTCAGGCCAAATGTGGAGGCCGAGCCCCGGCCGCCGCGTCCCACCACGCCGATGGCGTGCGCATCGTCGAGCATGAGGGCCGCGTCGAACTCATTTGCGAGGTCGAGCAGCGCCGGCACGCGGGCCAGCTTCCCGCTCATCGAAAAGACCCCGTCGGTCGCGATCAATTTTCCGGCCTCCGGTCGTTCGGCGGCGGCGCGCTCCAGCATGGTGCGCAGGTGCTCCAGGTCGTTGTGCCGGTAGCGCTTGGTGTCGGCGAGGCTCGCCTGCGTCCCCGCCACGATGCAGGCGTGGTTGTCCTTATCGGAAAAGATAATGTCGTTGCGCCCGGCGATGGCCTCCAGCACCCCTTCGTTCGTCATGTAGCCGGTGGAGAACAGCACCGCCTGTTCCTTGCCCATAAAGTCCGCGAGTTCCTCCTCCAGCTTCAAGTGGAGGTCCAGCGTGCCGTTCAGGAAGCGGCTGCCCGTACAGCCGGTGCCGTATTTGGCGGTGGCCTCCTGGGCGGCCTCCTGGACCCGCGGGTCGGCCGTGAGGCCCAGATAGTTGTTCGAGCCCGCCATGATGAGCTCGTCCCCATTCATGACAGCCCGGGAGCCTTCGCTCTCTTCAATGGGCCGGAAGTACGGATAGAGGTCGTTCGCCTTTATCTTGGCATAATCGCCCGAGGGGTCAAAAAACCGATGACACTTTTCAAAGAGGGGGGGGTTATCCTGCGTCGTGGCCTCCGCCTCGTGGGGCGAGGTGGACGCGCGCGGCTGCTGCGGATCTGAGGTCATCATGGGTGCGGGAGGCACAATGCGGAATACGGGACGCGGTCGGGAAGCGACAATGGAGCCTGCAAGACAGTGCCCAGGAAGCCCTGTCGAGGGGGTGGCGCACACAGTCTTCGTGCGTCCAATAATCGCCGCGCTACAGGGGGCGAAGGTAACAAGCCATGGGCATCATGTATCAAGTTCGTCGTGCTTTGCTGTCGGGGCCGTGCGGGGGTGTGCAAGAATGGTCGATTGGTGGATGAGCCCGGTACGGACACAGGCAGAAGGGTTTTCCCCCGCGCCGTCATCGAAGGGCTTCCACCCATTGGGCGGGCGGAATTTTGAAACAGTTTTACAGTATTGAGTAGAGCGCGAGAAGAGCACTCTACAAGCACTCGCTTCGCAGCGCAGTAACGGTCCCGCGCTTTTACTT
>CAJXLV010000041.1 GCA_913056185.1 uncultured Bacteroidota bacterium | reverse complement strand
CAAGGACGACTTCGTGGAGCAGTACCGCGACCGCTTTGCGACGCCCTACGTGGCGGCGGAGTACGGCTACGTGGACGATGTGATCAAGCCGAGTGAGACGCGCAAGCGCCTCATCCGCGGCTTCGACATGCTGGAGGACAAGGTGGTGAACAACCCGCGCAAGAAGCACGGCAACATGCCGCTGTAGGGGACGGGGCGCTATGCCACGTCGGGCGCCTCCGTCCCGTCCCGCACGAGCCGCTCTTTCTGCCCTCGCCGAAGCTGCTTGATGGCGTATTCCCGCTGCATGGCCTCCGACTGACTGTCGTAGGTTTCCACGTGCACGAGCTCCACCGGGCGCCGTCCGCGGGTGTACTTGGCCGCCGTGCCGTCGTTGTGCTCAGCCACGCGTCGCTCCACGTCTGTCGTGTAGCCGGTGTAGTAGGTGCCGTCGCTGCACTCGACAACGTACGTATGGTGATCGCCGGCGACATCGTTGGGGCTTGCGGAATCCATGCAAAAGCGCTGCAACTCAGTGAAAACGCGTTTGGGCGTGTGGGGATTTGGGTGTATGTTTACCGACGTGCATACGCTACTTTTCCACCACTGCCTGCAGACGACACGTCCCCGCTGCACCCTCTCTCCTCTCACACGCACACCCTCTACATCCCATGGTTACCGCTATCGTTCTGCTCGACGTTGAGCGCGGCAAGGTCAACGACGTCGCCGACTCGCTCGCGGCCCTCGACGGCATCAGCGAGGTCCACTCCGTGGCGGGGCGCGTCGACCTCGTGGCCATGATCCGCGTGCCCGAAAACGAAGCCCTTGCCGCCCTCGTCACCAACGAGATCCGGCAGGTCCAGGGCATTACCGACACCGAAACGCTCATCGGCTTTCGCGTGCACTCCAGTCACGACCTGGAGAAGATGTTTGCCGTGGGAATGGGCTGACTGCCTGCCCTCTGCGCCCGTCAGGCCCTACCCATTGCCGACAAAAAAGACGGCATTGGCGAAGAGGACCTGGCCGTTGTACCAGAAGCCGCGGAAGAGGGGGTTGTCCACAAAATAGGTGACCTGTCCGTTGCCGAGGGGCTGTGTGCCAAAGAGGAAGGTGTCATCGATCGTTTCTTGCGCCTCGTGCCCCATAAAGCCGCTCACCGGCGCTGGGGCCTGGAGGGCGCCGACCGTGTGGCCGTTCTCGAGGTAGGCAAAGGCATCGTCATTGCGCTTGAGCGTGAAATAGGGCGGCTCGATGCCGAAGCCGAGCGGGTGGGACTCGTCCAGCCGCACGCGATGGATGCTGCCGGGGGTGGCGCCCGCCAGCCGCTCGCGGGTCTGCGAGCCATAGGAGGACAGGGACGGCTCTTCGGACGCCTCCGGACGCGACGCCTCTCGCCGGGCAAGGCGGTATGCCTCGTGATCGGTGAGCGCATCGAGGGCGGCCCCCATCGAAATGAGGCGTCCGCCCTGTCGCACCCAGTCGGTGAGCGCCGCGGCCCGCGCATCCGTCAGCCAGTCGCCGTAGGCGCCGCTCGGGAGCACGAGCACGTCCACATTGTCGAGCATCGACGCCTCAAAGTCGTCGGCCGGGAGGAGGGTGACGGGGTAGTCGAGCTGCCGGTCGAAGAAGTGCCACACCTCCCCGATGCGGGACGGGCTGGTGGGCGGGCCGGAGAGGGCCGCAACGTGGGGCGGCTCGATAAACCCGACGTTGTTGGAGCCAAAGTCGGGGCCTCGTCCGGTAAAGCCGGTGGGGGTCGCCTGGAGGGACTGGTGGTGCTCCTCGGCCAACTGCCGCACCGTAGCGTCGAAGCGGCCGAGCCGGTTGGTATTGCCGGCGCGGGTGATGATGAGCGTGCCCGGCTCGTAAGAGCGGCCGTCCACCGCGAAGGACTGCGTCGCAAACCGCACGTGCACCTCGGCATCGAGCAGGGCCGCCGCGAAGCGTGCGTCGGCGCGGCTGGTATAAGGGGTGACGTACGCGTACGGGGAGTCGGCCTCGCCCGACATCGAGGCGGTAGCGAGGGGCAGCGTATCGGTGTTCGGCGCCACACGATCGGGGAGGGCGACTGCCTCCAGGCCGTAGGCGTAGGGCAGGCTCCAGGCGGTGATGTCGTACGTCAGCGAGTCGACAATCGTCGTTTTCGGCTCCAGGAGCACCTTGGCGAGGCGCCCGTTGGGCTGAGCCGTGTTCACCAGGAGATCGCCCCGCCGGAGACGGGTCTCCTGCGTGGTGCCGCTGCGGTAGGAGCGGCCCTCGACCGTGCGTGGCTCCGTGACAAAGCCGTAGCGGATATGCTGGCGATCGAGATGCCGTGCGAGCGCCGCGAGCCGGTGGCCCTGGGCATCCTTTCGGATGGCATACGTCTTGTACGCGCCCGGCGGAGTGGCTTGGGCAGAAGCGTGGTAGCCCGCGAACTTGCGCACCACGCGCTCGTGGTGATCGGCGGTGGCCTCCACGGTGGAGAGGCCCGCCACGTGGTGGTGCCGCAGGCGATCGGTGAGCGTCAGCGTGTCGCCCTCGGCGGTAATGATGCCGCGCCCGGCCCGGCCCGAGCCGCCCTGCTCGTACGTCATGCCAATGGCGCCGTTGAAGAGCGGCCACGTGTCGCCGTAGCCCGGGTAGAACAGGTCAAAGACCTCCTCGGTGAAGTAGAGCCAGCCGTTTTCATTGAAGTACTCGGCGTTGTTGCGTCCGATGGTGAACTGAAACTCTCGCTGCCACTCGGTCAGGTTCTCGTGGAACGGCTCGGCCGCCGGGGCAAAGTAGTACGGCGCGTTGACGCCCATTTCGTGGAAGTCCACGTGCACGTGCGGCATCCAGCGGTGGTACGCGTCAAGGCGCTGGCGCGTCTCTGGCTGGGTGGCCCACGCCCAATCGCGGTTCAGATCGAAGTAGTAGTGGTTATAGCGCCCGCCCGGCCAGGGTTCGTGGTGCTCGCGGGCCGCGGGCCGCACGTTGGGCTGAGTGCCCGTCATGCGCTTGTACCACTGCACGTAGCGGGCGCGGCCGTCGGGGTTGAGGACGGGATCGAGCAACACGACTGTGTTTTGGAGCCAGCCGCCCGTGCGGTCGTTCTGGGGGTTGCCCAGTGCGTAGAGCGTACGGAGGGCCGACTCGGTGGAGACCGACTCGTTGCCGTGGACGCCGTAGCTGAGCCAGACGATGGCCACGGGGTCGGCCTGCGGCTCGCCCTCGGCCCTCCCGGCCCGCTTCAGGTTGTCGCGGCGGAGCGTCTCCAGGCGGCCGTGATTGCTTGGGGTGGTGACGGTGGCCAGCTGGAGGGGGCGCCCCTCCACCGAGGTGCCGTACTGGCGCTGTGTGACGCGGGGGGAGCGTGCGGCCACGTGGCGCACGTAGTCGGCCACGCGGTGCTGGGGCGTAAACTGCTGGCCGAGCGCGTAGCCGAGGAAGGCGGACGGAGACTGGAGGCTGTCGGCGGGCTGTGCAGCCGCCGCAAGGGGGAGCAGGGCCAGGCCAAGGACAAGAAGAAGGCGGCGAGGGGACCGAGCGGTGTGCATCCTGGAAAAAGGCGATCAAGAAAAGCGATGGGAGCACCCATAACAAACGACGGCGACGGGGTACTTACAAGAAGAATCCGCGGGGACCGTCCATAACGCGAAGAGAACGGGGCGCCCTGCTCTTCGTACCTCTTCTTCGAGCCAGCACTTTTCGCAACACGCACTTCCTCCGATGGCGGACATCAACATTACGCGGACGCACTCCCTGGGCCTCGATGACGGACGCACTGCTGTGGGACAGGTTGCGCAGAAACTCGAATCCAAGCTCGGGGTCAATTCCGAGTGGGCGGGCAATATTCTTCAGTTCGACGGTCAAGGGGCCGACGGGCACATTGAGGTGGAGGCGGAAGCCGTGCATGTCGCCATCAACCTCAGTCCATTTCTGTTGCCCATGCGGGGCCGCGTGGAGTCTGAGGCGGAGAGCTACCTGGACCGCCACCTCCAGTCGTAGGCGAACCACGCGTCGGCACGGCGGTCACTTGTCGTTGCTGGATGGAGGCCACAGGCCGAGGTGCCGGCGCAGCGTGACCAGCTGCCCGATGTGGTACGCGTTGTGGTCGGCCACGAGCAGGGCCTCGCGCAGGTACGTGTGCTCGTCGCTGGCAGGAACCGTATCGTAGAGGTCGATTGTCTCATCGGTGACGAGGTCGGACAGCGCCGCGCGGTCGTGCTTGAACTGCGCCACGGCCTCGTCCCAGGCCTCTGCACGGGGGGGCGCGGGGGCCTCGGGCCAGTAGGCGTCCGGCCACTCGGGGGGCTCGTAGTCTGGAGTGCGGCAGTAGTCGAGGAGGTCGTGCTGGGCGCGACGGAGATGCGCCACGAGCTCCCACGCCGAGTAAGGCAGAGCATCCGGTTGCTCGCCGCGCCGGGCAGGGGGCATGTGGGCAACCGCCTCGTCGAAGGTGCAGTGGGCCTGGCGGGCGGTGAGAAGGGCGTTGACGTGTGTTCGAAGGGCAGGTGCGGTGGGCATGGGCCGAGGGGGGGCTGGCACGTGAGTAGGAGACGAGGCGCTCGCCTCATGAATTGACTGCTTCCCCGAACCGTTCGTGCACCGTGTGGGCCTTTCAGTGTGCTGCCATACAGGCCATTTCTAAAGACTTTTAACCGTCTTGCCGTGGCTCGTTGGGGACGACGCATTGTCTTGCTTCTGCTGGCCGGGTGGGGCCTTCTGCTCCTCACTCGGTGCCACCTGCCGCGTCAAGTCGTTCGCCCCACGCCCGATAGCACGAGCGCCGTCTACGTGGTGCGGCACGGCTGGCACGCGGGCATTGCCGTGCGCCGGGCCGACGTGCCGGACACGGCCTGGCCCATCCTCGGTGATTTTCCCGCGGCGCGCTACCTGGAGATTGGGTGGGGAGAGGCCGGCTACTACACAGGGCGCTCCCGCGGGATCTGGGGAAGGGTGCGGGCGGGGGCGTGGCCAACCGAAAGCGTGCTCCACGTCGTGCCCGTGACGCGAGAGGTGCACGAGCGATTTGGCGCGCAGACCGTTGTGCGCGTGCCGGTGGGCCCCGACGAGCTCGAGGCGCTTACGACCTTCGTGGCGGAGTCGTTTGCGGTCGACTCCACCGGGCGCGCCTCTTTCGTCGCGCCCGGATACTACATCCGCAGCCGGTTTTATGCGTCGCCGCTGCCCTACCACGTCTTCAACAACTGCAACCACTGGGCCGCGGCCGCGCTCGAGGCGGCGGGCTGCGCCGTGTGGCCGCGCGGGGCATTTACGGTGGGGACGGTAATGGAGCAGGCACAGACGTGCGGCACGCTCGTGCAGCAGGCCCGCCCCGACTGAGCCGCTGCTACGACGCCGCAGGGGTTGCCTCGCGCTGCTCCATCTCCGTCGTGTCAAAATACTGCGACAGCCGGTGCGTATGGTTTTCCGCATCCCACCGCTTGAGGACGCTCACGACCGCCGCGTGAGGGTCCAGGTGAAACCGATCCTCTCCCAGCAAGGCGTGCAGCCCAGAGCGGCGGACCACCTCGCGCACCGGCCCAATGAGCCCCGTGAGGTGGAGCTCCACGCCCTCCTCCGTCAGCGATTCGGCCACCGAAAACAGCGCCTCAATGGCCGTCGTGTCCAGCCCGTTGATGCTGCTGCCGTCTACGATGACCACCTCGATATCGCGCCCCTCGCGCTCGCTCTTCTCCAGGAGAAAGTCTTTGAAGTACTCCGCGTTGGCGAATGAGAACGATGCATCCACGCGCAGCACCATGATGCCCTCGAGCCGCATGGCCTGGTCGAACCGGTCGAGGTCGCGGAAGAGGCGCGTGCCCGGCACGTGGCCCAGCTCCGCCATGTTGGGGCGGCTGATGCGGAACAGAACGGCAATGACCGACGCCCCAATGCCAAGCAGGATGCCTTCCTGAATGCCGATGAGGAGCGTACAAGTGGCTGTGAAGAGAGCAATGTAGCCGTCGCGCCGTCGCGCCTTAAAGAGGCTTTGCAGCTCGCGCAGGTCAATCAGCCCGATGCCGGCCACGATGATAATGGCCGCCAGGGCCGGCAGGGGCAGGTAGTAGAAGAGGGGCGTGAGGAACAGAAGCGTGAGGGCAATGACGCCGGCCGTAAACCAGTTGGCGAGCGGGGTTTGCGCCCCCGTTTGGTCGTTGACGGCCGAGCGGGAGAAGCTCCCCGACACCGGAATGCTGGAGAAAAACGCCCCCACGAGGTTGGCCGACCCGAGGCCGACCAGCTCGCGGTTGGCATCGATCGTGTAGCCGTGTCGCGTGGCAAAGACGCGTCCCAGCGATACATTTTTCATGAACTGCACCAGCGCCAGGGTCACCGCAGCCGGCAGCAGGGTGTTGAGGGTGTCGAGGCTGAGGGCGGGGAGGCGGAAGGGGGGAAGCCCGTCGGGGATGGCGCCCACCACGGCCACCCCCTGGTCCTCAAAGGCAAACGTGTAGCTGGCGGCCGTGGCCAGGGCCACCACCACCAGCGACTCCGGCACTGTGGGCACCCACCGCGGCAGCGCCAGCAGAAGCGCGATGCCCACCGCCCCAATGCCCAGAGAGAGCAGATGCACCTCCCCGAGGTGCTGGACGGCCCGCCACAGAAGCACGTGCACGTACTGCGAGTTTCCGAGGTCAATCCCCAGCAGGTTTCCGAGCTGGCTGAACGAAATGATCAGGGCCGCGGCGGAGGTAAGCCCCGCGATGACGGGCCGCGACAGCAGGTTCGCCACAAAGCCGAGCTGCATGGCCCCCATTGCGATTTGTAGGAGGCCCACCATGGCCGTCACGACAATGGCCATGCCCACGTAGGTGCCCGTGTCTGCCTCCACCACCGCCGTCAGCCCAGCGGCCAGAATCAGCATGTCCAGCGCCTGCGGCCCAATCGCGAGCTGGCGCGACGTGCCGAAAATGGGATAGACAAGCAGGGGGACGAGGGCGCCGTACAGCCCGTAGATGGGCGGCAGGCCGGCAATGACGGCGTACGCCATGGCCTGGGGAATCAACATGACGCCTACCGTGAGGCCGGCCGCCACATCTTTGCGTAGGGTGCTCGGGGTGGAGGTCGAGAGCCACTGATCGAGGGTCAGGCGGTCCCGGATCCACGTCCAGGAGAGATGCCACATGGGGGTGCCAGGCAGGCGGCCTGGTTCGCAGAGAGCGAGGACAGTGCGCCAGCGAGCGCGCACAAAAGATTGGAAGTAGAGCAGAAGTAGGCGAACTCTGCGATGGATGATCCCCGCAAAATATGAAGGACGTGTGATAAAAAAGTCCGCGACGACATGGGGAAGGGGCTCTGTCGTGCGTACTGCCCATGCGTCATTGCTCGCCCCGATCTGCGTCCCGCGTGGGGCAATTCGGCGTTTTAACAGATGATTGCTCCAGTCCAGAGTATTGCCACAAACACGGCCGTCGTTTTTTGCGTGTATTCGACGATCCGCGGTTCTCTGGATTCGTCTCAGGACCTCGATTCACGAATGCAGGAGCCGCCGCACGAAGGGCCCGGCGTTGTTTGTAGACCACCGACGCGGCTTGCCGTATGGGCATCGACCTTGCGTTCACGCTTGGGATACTGCTTCTGGTGTTTGGGGCGCTGGTGATGGACGTGCTCAGTCCCGATGCGGTGCTGCTGGGCGGGCTGGTGGCGCTTGTGCTCGGGGGGGTTGTGGAGCTCGACCAAGCCCTCCAGGGGTTCGCCAACTCCACCCTTCTGGCCCTCGGGTCGCTGTACGTAGTGGCGGCCGGGCTGCAAGAAGCTGGGGCCCTCGACATTGCCAGCCAGTACGTGCTGGGCGAGGAGCGAAACGTGCGACGCTTGCTGCTGCGCATGTGCCCGTCTGTGACCACGTACTCGGCGTTCCTTAACAACACGCCGGTGGTAGCAATGGGCATTCCGGCGATCCGGGGCTGGTGCTCCCGCCACGGCATCTCGCCCTCGAAGCTGCTGATGCCGCTGGCCTTTGCGGCGGTGCTGGGGGGCATCTGCACCCTGGTCGGCACGTCCACCAATCTCGTCACGCACGGCTTGCTGCAGGCGGAGGGCCTCCGAGGGTTCGGGTTTTTTGAGCTCGCCTGGGTGGGGCTGCCCTGTGCGGCGGTGGGGCTGGTGTACGTGATCTTTGTCGCTCCGTCGCTCCTTCCGGCCCGGGCCGACATCCGCGACGAGGAAGAGGCGGAGCGGGCTGCCCTCGTGGAGGTAGAGGTGGCGATGGACTCGCCCCTCGTGGGCACGACGGTGGACGAGGCGCAGCTGAACCTGCTGCCCGGCCTCACCCTGGTGCGCATTCAGCGGGGGGCCGAGGGCATTGCTCCGGTGGGGCTGGACGAAACGCTGCAGCCGGGCGATCGACTCTTGTTTGCTCCCTCGGGGATGGAGGCCCCGCCGACGGTGGAGAGCGCGAAGACGACTGGGGCGGAGGGCGACCTCCCAGAGACAATCCGCAACGCGGAGCAGATGGAGGCCGTGCCGCGTCCTGAACTCGGGCTGCGTGCATTTCCGGGCCTGCGCCTCGCGTACGCCGACATTTCGCGCGAGGAGGAGCGCGAGCAGCATCAGGTGGTTGTGCGAGAGGGGTCTTCGTTTATTGGGGAGCGCGTGGACACAATTCCGTTTCGGGAGCGCTTTGGGGCCGCCCTCACGGGCCTTCGGCGTGACGGGGAGCGTTTGGAGCCGCCGTTTGATGCGGTGCGCCTCCGGCCCGGCGATGTGCTGCTCCTGGATACGCAACAGGGATTTCGGGGCGCCTACGAACGGTCGCCGGAGTTTTTTGTGACCAGCGAGGCGGGCGGGGAGGAGAACAAGACGGCGCGGGAGGCCCAGGCCCAGCGCGAGGACATGCGCCCGCAGCGGGGCGGACGGTCGCTCTGGCTTGCTGTAGCGGTCCTGGTCGGCGTTGTGGCGCTGGTGGGTACGGGAGCGCTGCACATTGCGGTGGCGGGGCCCCTGGGCGCCATTGTGCTGGTGGCGGCAGGGGTGCTGACGCCGGGGGAGGCGCGGGAGGCGGTCGATTGGAGCGTGCTCCTGGTGATTGGGGCAGCGCTCGGGATTGGGGAGGCGATGGAGGCCAGCGGGGCGGCGCGCATGATTGGAGAGGGCATCGTAGAGGTGGCGGCCGGGTGGGGCCCTCGGGGACTGCTCGCCGGCCTAATCCTCGCCACGGCGGTCCTTACAAATATCGTCACCAACAATGGGGCGGTGGCGCTCATGTTTCCGGTGGCGCTCTCGGTCGTAGAGAGCCAGGGGCTGGCCGTACGCCCGTTTCTGGTGGCGATGACCCTCGCGGCCTCCATGGCGTTTAGTACGCCCATCGGGTACCAGGCAAACCTAATGGTGTACGGACCCGGCAACTACCGCTTCCTCGACTTTGTACGTGTGGGCGGCCTCCTGCAGCTGCTGCTGTGGGGGGTCCTCATCGTGGTGACTCCGCTCGTGTGGCCGCTGTAGCGCACGGGAGGCGCCGCCTCCGGTCTGGCCCGGAGGGGGGCGCAAGGGGGGCGGGCCAGTGTCGTCCGGGTGCGCTTTTGGCGCAATGCCGCTTCAGGGTTGCATTCGCGAGGACCATCGGCGAGATTGACGAATCCTTGGTCCCCGCATCCTCCTCTGTGGCTCATGCGCATCTCTGTTGGCCTCCTCGTTGCCACGATCGTGCTCGCAGGGTGCCAGGCACCCGGCCCGGAGCC
Organism: uncultured Bacteroidota bacterium; assembly: GCA_913056185.1. Classification (GTDB taxonomy): domain Bacteria; phylum Bacteroidota; class Rhodothermia; order Rhodothermales; family Salinibacteraceae; genus Salinibacter. The sequence goes on along the minus strand of CAJXLV010000041.1, from coordinate 17,229 downwards.
GCGCCCCGCGCTCCAGGCGCGGCTCGACTCGCTCCGGGAGGTGACCCGCACGCTGCGCCAGCGCGTTCAGCGGCTTCAGGAGGTGCCGGAGGATGCGAGGGACGAGACGGCGCTCACGCCGCCCATCTACTTCCCCTCGGGGAGCGCATGGATCACGGACGCGGGCCGACAACGCCTGGACGCGCACGCCCAGGTCCTACAGCAAGACTTCGCAGGGGCGGACTTTCGCATCCAGGGATACACGGACGCCGTGCCGATTGGGGACAGTCTGCAGGCCATTTACCCGAGCAACTGGTACCTGGCGGCCCAGCGAGCGGCGGCGGTCGCACACTACCTGGATCGGTACCACGACCTGCAGTCGCAGGGCCTTAAGATCGAGGCCTTCGGGCCGCCCCCAGTAGAGACGCAGGGACCGCCCCGCCGCCGACCGGAAAAGCGTCGGGTGGAGATTCTGGTACCGACGAGCGAGCGGTAAGGCCCGTGCGGAGCAGGGCGGGCGGCTTGTGGGGAAGGGAGGCGTGCGGGAGTGCCGTCTCCCCCGCTACGGCCGGAGGGAAGAACCGCTCCCTCCCGCATCCTCAATGCTCTAAGAAACCGAGGGAGTTGCTCGCCGATCGCCGAGGGCGGACAAGGCGTCGGGCAGGTCGTTGGGGTCCTCGAGCACCAGATGTGCCCCGTTCTCCTTCAGCAGGGGGGCGTGCTCGTCGGCATCCACGTATGGAGGCACCACCCCGATGCGCCACATCTCCGCCTCCGAGGCGGCCTGCATATCGTCCACCGAATCGCCGATGTAAGCAGTTTGGTCCGGGTCGAGGGGGCAGCCGGCCGCGGCCAGCATGTTGAGCGAGTGCTCAAGCGGGAAGGGGTCGGGCTTCTGCCGGTCGCCCTGTTTTTCCTTGCCCACCACCAGCGGAAAGTAGCCCGACCAGTCCTGGTAGTCGAGCGTCCATTCGGCCTCCTCCTCCGGGCGTCCGGTCACAATGCCCAGAATATGGTTGTTATTGAGCGTCTGAATCACGGAGTCGTCGATGAGGGGCGGCTCTTCGGTAATGAAGCCGTCCCAGTCGTCGCCCCGGTATCGCTCCTGAAACTCGGCAATGACGCGGCTAATGGGCACCTCCATCGCCGTGTCGGTGATGATGGCGTGCGTGAGCTTCCAGTCGTCCTCAAACCCGCCGTAGTTTTTGTACCGCTGAATGGCATTTTCGCCGATTTGGCGGCCGGTAAAATGCTCGACCGTCTCCTCGATCGCACGGCGGTAGGAGCGGGAAACGTCCACCAGCACGCCGTCCATGTCGAACAGCAACGCATCGAGTTGGGTGTTCTCGGGCATGGAGGGGAGGGGAAGGGAAGTGAGTGAGGAGCAGTAACGACCGTCCGTTTTGCACATCCGGTCGGGGCCTTCAGTTCCAGACGTGCTACTCGGTCTCGCCATTCAGAAGGGCCTCCACGGCGCGGCGGAGCTGTGGGTCCTCGCCCTCGGCCTTGATGCCCGGCGGGTTTTCCACCTGGATGTCGGGGCGGGCGGGGCCGTGCTCCATGTTCTTGTCGGTCTGGTACACGTACCAGCCGCGGAAGGGCATGCGGGCGTACGAGCCGTCGATGAAGGGCACGGCGCCCGTGGAAATGACGGCGCCGAAGGTGGGCTGGCCCACCAGCGTGCCGTGGTCGAGGTTCTTGAAGGCGTGGGAGAAGATTTCGGCGTTGGAGTAGCTGTTCTGGTTGGCGAGGGCCGCGACGGGCTTCGTCCACGCCGCGTACGGCAGCCGCTCGCCGAAGGGGTAGTGCGCCCGGAAGTCGGTGTGGTTCTGCTCCAGGTTGTCCGTGGCGCCGCGGGGCACCGTGTAGGCGTGGCGCTGCACGTTGAGGACGGTCATCAGGTAGTCGGTGGTCCATCCGCCGCCGTTGAAGCGGACGTCGATGAGGAGGCCCTCCTTGTCGTGGGCGCTGGCGTAGAGCTCGCGCTCGAAGTGCTCGAAGCTCTCCCAGTCCATGCCCTCCACGTGGATGTAGCCGAGGCGGCCGTCGGAGTATTTCTCTACGAGGTCCTTGCGATTCTCGACCCACTCGCGATACAGCTCGTCACTGAGGTCGCCGGTGGGACGGATGCGGACGGTGCGCTCCTCGCCGTCGGGATTGGTGACGCTGAGGAGAATCTTCTCGTTGACGGTGCCCTCCAGGCGCTGGTAGACATTCGCGTCGGCCACGGGGCGGCCGTTCACCGCGGTAATCACGTCGCCCGGGCGGAGCGTGCTGGCTTCGCGGTCGGCGGGGGAGCGGGGGACGACGCGCTGCACCTCCACGCCGCTTTCCACCGGGTCGAGCTCCACGCCGAGGCGTCCGGTGCGCTCGGTCTGGGTCTCGGCGCGGTCGCCGGCGCCGTAGCCCATGTGGCTCGCGTTCAGTTCGCCGAGCAGGAGGTTCACGACGTACTGGAAGTCTTCCGTCGTGGAGGCCTGCATGGCCCAGGGGCGGTATTCGTCGAGCAGGGCCTGCCAGTCGTCGCCGTGGAAGTTGGGGTCGTAGAAGCCCTGTCCGAGGGCGCGGCCGACTTCAGCAAAAATCTGGCGGCGCTCTTCGTTGTGCTGCACCGTCATGGACGCGGCGAAGGAGAGCGGTTCCAGGGCGGGGCTGCTCAGTGGCACGCGGGCCAGCTTGCCGCCGCCGAAGTACGAGCCGCCGTGGGTGAAGTGGAGCTGCGACTGATCGGGCGAGAGGCGCACGTCGCTCGGGCCGATGTCGCCCTCCGTGATGCGGGTCCGCTCCGAGCCGTCCCACTGGATGCTGTAGAGGTCGGTCTCCGTATCGGCCCCTGCGGGCCCTGGGCTCCGACCGCCGACGAAGTAGAACGTATCGCCGTCTGGGCCGATGGCCGGGTCGCCCTCGCCGCCCGGCATGTTGGTGAGGTGTTCGAGGCGATCGTGAATGTTTTCGAGATCAATTTCTACGTCCGGCGTGTCGCTGTCTTCGCCGTTTGCTCCCTTCTCGTCTTCGTCTTTCAGGTTCTCCCAGTCGCGCTTGGTCTTTTCCCAATCCTCCTCCTGCAGCCAGGCGTACCAGAGGTCGGTGTCGCCGCCGCTGCGGTCGGAGACGAAGGCGAGCTTCGAGCCGTCGGGGCTCCACACCGGGCTGCCGTCGTTGCGCGGGTGCTGGCTCACGTTGACGGGGCCCTCCGAGCCGTCGGCGGCGTGGAGGAAGACATCGGAGTTGAAGTTGAGATTGTTCTGGCTGTAGGCGAGCCACTCGCTGTCGGGGCTCCAGGCCACGTCGGTGGGGGCGTTCCAGCCCTCCTGCAGCACGGTTTCGTTGTCGAGCGTGCCGTCCGCGAGGGAGGCCGTGATGAGCTGCCCCTCGCCGTAGTCCGTCATGGCCCCGCGGCGGAACGCGACGTGCGCGCGGTCGGGCGCCACCGCCAGCACGCGCTCGTCCTCCGGGGTGTTTGTGAGGCGCTCCACGCGGTGCTGCAGCGCGTCGTAAAGGTCGCCGGGGTGCTCGGGGTCGGCGGAGGTGAGGCGGTAGAGGTCGTACTGGTTGTCGTTGCGGTCCGACGAGAAGACGAGCGTGGAGTCGTTGGCCCAGGCCACGGCGCGGTCGCGGTAGGCGTGCGACGTGAGGCGACGCGTGCGCGGCGTGCCGGTCTCATTCTGCATCAGGAAAAGCTCCCCACGCAGGACGAGTGCGATCTGCTCGTTGTCGGGGGAGACGGCGTATTCCTGCACGCCGTCGGTCATCTGCATCTTCTCCGTGGGGCTGAAGCGGTAGTCGGCGGGGACGGTCGCGTCGAGGGGACGCGGCTCGCCGCCGTTCTCGATGACGTAGATGTCGGTCTGGCGCTCCATGGCGATCACGGAGCCGTCGCGGCTGGCGCTGAGGGTGCGCACGCCGTCGTCCTCGAACGTGGTGACGGCCTCCGGCGCTCCGTCCGCCGCGCCCTGATCGGTGATGGAGAGTCGGTGGGCGTTGTAGGTGCCGCTCTGCTCGCTGATGTAGAGCAGCGTCCGCGGGCCGGTCCAGACGGGGCTGTGGTCGTTGCCCGCGTAGGTGGTGACCTGCGTGTAGGCGTCGGTTTCGGTGTCGTAGACCCACACGTTGCGGTCGGCGGGCCCCTCGTACCCTTTTTTGGTGACGTCGTTGTAGCCACGCACGAACGCGATGAAGCGCCCGTCCGGCGACATGCGGGGCGAGCTGCCCACGGCATCGAGGCGGCGGTCGGGCGTGCCGCCCTCCGCGTCGACGGTGTAGATCTCGTCGCTCCACTCGGCCTGTGCGTAGGTGCGGCGCGTGGTGAAGAGGAGCCGCCCCTCCGGCGTCCAGCCGCCGAGGACGTCGCCGGTGGAGTGGTACGTGAGGCGCTCCGGCGTGCTGCCGGCGGCGCCCATCACGTAGAGGTCGCTGTTGCCGTAGCGGTCGCTCGTGAAGGCAATTTGGGTGCCGTCTGGCCCCCAGCGCGGATGGCCCTCGTAGGCCTCGTGGATCGTGAGGCGCTCCGGCGTGCCGCCGCCGACCGGGACGGTCCAGAGGTCGCCCTGGTAGGAGAACGCGACCCTATCGCCGTCCGGGTGAACGGACGGATGGCGCATGAACGGGTCGGTGTCCTGGGCAAGAGCGGGGGCGGCCAGAAGGGCGCTCAGCGCGAGGAGGGCGAGCAGACGGAGGTGCATGAGGCAAGAGGGCGTCGGTGAGGCAGACACAACGAGAGGCAATCCAACAGTGGGGTGTTACCAGTGGGGTGTTACCCAGAGGGCGGACGTGAGTTGCGGCCGCAGGCACCGTAGCGGAGACTCGTGATGGGGATGCCCAGATGATAGATGGTGCCCAGTGCCTGCGCATCTCTTCCGGGAAGCGCCGCTGAGGACCACCGGCCCGCAGCGAAACGGCGCTTGTACGGTCTCCTCCGTGCGCTGGCGCCAGGGAGCGACATGACGGCACGGGCAGGGGGGCGTGCAGTACTGGGAGCGCAGCGCCCCAGTGGTCACCGGGGGGCCACAGACAGCCCGCCAGGCAGCTTCTCAGTTCATCATCCTGAGAAACTCTTCGTTGTCGTCCGTCCCCCGCATCTTATCGAGGAGAAACTCCATCGCCTCGATCGTGTCCATGTCCGCCAGGAGCTTGCGCATGACCCACACGCGCTTCAGAACCGGCTTGGGGAGCAGCAGCTCTTCGCGGCGGGTGCCGGAAAGGATGAGATCGATGGCGGGATAGAGGCGACGGTCGGCCATCTCGCGGTCGAGCACCAGTTCCATGTTGCCGGTGCCCTTAAACTCCTCGAAGATGACCTGGTCCATGCGGCTGCCTGTATCGACGAGGGCCGTGCCGACAATGGTGAGGGAGCCCTCCTCCTCCACATTGCGAGCCGCGCCGAAGAACCGCTTCGGGCCGCGGAGGGCGCCGGCCTCGATGCCGCCGGAGAGCGTTCGTCCCTTTTCAGGAGTGATGGCATTGTGGGCGCGAGCGAGGCGTGTGATGGAGTCGAGCAGGACCACCACATCCTGCCCCGCCTCTACGAGGCGACGCACCTTTAGCAGCACCGTGTCGGCGACCTCTACATGGCGTTCGGGGTCTTTGTCAAAGGTGGAAGCAATGACCTCCCCATCTACCGTACGGTCCATGTCGGTCACCTCCTCCGGGCGCTCATCGATCAAGAGCACCAGCAGGTGTGCGTCCGGGTGGTTGGTCGTGACGCCCTCCGCAATTTTTTGGAGCAGCACGGTCTTGCCCGCCTTCGGGGGCGAGACGATAAGCCCGCGCTGGCCCTTGCCAATCGGCGCAAAGAGGTCGAGAATGCGAGGGCCGTAGCTCTCCGGGTCCACCTCCAGGGTGAACCGCTCTTCCGGAAAAATAGGCGTGAGAAACTCATAGTCGGACCGCTCGTCGATCTCGCCGGGCGGGCGCCCGTTGATGGTGTCCACCTGAATGAGGGCGAAAAACTTCTGCCCCTCCTTCGGTGGTCGGACGCTCCCTTTCACCGTATCGCCTTCTTGCAGCCCAAAGCGCTTGATTTGGGAGGGCGAGACGTAAATGTCGTCGGGGCTCGACTGGTAGCTATACTCATCGGATCGCAGAAAGCCGTAGCCATCTGGCAAGACTTGGAGCACCCCAGTTTTCTGGAGCATTCCGCGAAGCTCCGTGTCGTCGGGGTCGTAGCGACGCATGTAGGCCGGCTTCCCCGATCCCCGGTCAGCGCGCTGTGCAGACGCATGACGAGAGGAGGAGCCTGCTGTGTCGCGGTCTCCCGTGCCATTGTTGGACGGGGACGCGGAGGGCTCTGCATCGCTGCGCGTGGAGTCGCCGGCCGCCGCGCCCTCGGCTTGCGCCTCCAGGATGCGATAGATTAGGTCCTGCTTTCGGAGCTCGGTGTAGTCGGAGAGATCGAGAGCGTCGGCAATGGTGCGAAGCTCGTCGATCTCCTTTTCTTGCAACGTCGAAATTTTCATGGGGGTCACTCGGGGGTAGAAAAGAAGGCGCCTGGGTCCCGATGAGGCATCAGGGGCTCTGAGGCGAAGACAGCATTCCGTGAGAGAGTGGCGAACGGGTTTCCGACCTCGCAAGCGCGGACGAGGAGTCCAGAGACAGTCGGGAAGGGCGTTCAGCAGGCAACGGTTACGGCAGCATGGGGGGCGAAACGAGTCCCATCCGGGAGACACAGGTGATGTGTGCAGAGACCTTCGGCCGGGAGGGTGGGGCACAGTGGCACTGTACGGGACCCCGGGCCGATCAGGCCGACACAAGTTGTTCGACCTCTACAATACTGAGAGCGCGAGAGAGCCGCAAAACTCCCGGATTCACGGAGCAGTCGCTCCCTGGGCGATATGAACCTGTCGGTTCGGGGGGCTCTCGGCAGCCTCAACGGAACAATGTGCTCGCCTCAAGGCGCAATTTGATGTCATACCGATCATTACGAAGGGCACAACGTGCCGCGAAGCATTCGTGCCGTCGGGCTGACGGGCGCCTTATTCGAGGTCAATGTCTGCGGAGGGCGCGTGCGGCTTCGGCTCGCTTCTGCTCTCGAAGCACGCGAAGGGTCGAAGCCGATCCGTTGAACCAGAACGTCTTTTCCGTGAGGAAAAATCCCTCGGCCTTGGTCGGAGGGAAAGTCAACGCGAAGAGATGTTCAAAAGACGAACTGGATTTCCTTTACGAGGGCACGCGGGGCTTGGTTCAGGGCGAATTGCATTTTTTCAGGGAGCAGTTTTTGTTGGGGCGAGGCCTTTCGGTGGACCCGGACGAATCTTTTGGGGCGATGGGTCCGAGACGAGCACTCTGAGTGCACTCGGCCGCTTCGCCCCCAGTGCAGACGGTGTGCTGCAACGGATTCGACGGACTACACAAGATTCGTCTCTCCGAGTGGCTGGCGAAGGACCTAAACGGTCCGTTATGGCTTTGCCCACCGGCGTGCGGGATCGACCGCACATGCGGTGCTCCGCGCAACAGTCTGCTCCACAACAGTGTACTCTGTAACAGTGTCCCCCACAGCCGTGTACCCCGGCGACCACTGATAAGACCTCCACGGCGCCGACAGGCGCTCAGAGGCAGGGATGCAGCCCCGTGTGGGATGAGGGCAGCAAAGCCCGCAGGAGAATCTCCCGGCCTTGCCCCAATCTCTGGCTTTGCCCCGAAGGGGGTGTCTTCGAACAGGCGGAGGTCAATTGTACGACGATATACAAATCAACGTTGCATCGCAAACCGTTGGCGGGTCTTGCCACCTCGGCCTACAATCCCGGCGGCTGCCGCCCGCCCGTTCGTTCACTCGGTTCTTTCATTCGCCTCCGTCCTGATCTCATGACCTACCGCTGGATCCCGCGTTCACTGGAGGCTCCTGACGTGGTGCCTCGGTTGCAGGAGGCCCTCAACGATTTGCCGGCGCCGCTGGCCCGCGCCCTGGCTCTGCGAGAGGTTGCCTCGTTTGAGGAGGCGAAGCACTTCTTTCGGGCCGATCGCTCGGCGCTGCACGACCCGCTGGGGATGAGCGACATGCCCACGGCGGCGGCCCGGGTGGCGGCGGCCATCGAGAACGGCGAGCGCGTGCTGGTCTACGGGGACTACGACGTGGACGGGACGACGGCGGCGGCGCTGGTCACGGACTTCCTGCGCACGCACGGTGTGGAGGCGTCGTTTTTTATCCCGGACCGCTACGAGGACGGCTACGGGCTGTGCCGCCGCGGGCTCGACCGGGCGGTGGAGCAAGGCGCCGGCCTCGTGATTGCGCTCGACTGCGGCATCACGGGCCACGCGGAGGCGGCCTACGCGCAGAAACAGGGGCTCGACCTCATCATCGCCGATCACCACACGCCCAAGGAGACCCTGCCGGAGGCGCTGGCTGTGCTCGATCCCAAGCGGCCGGACGACGACTATCCCTTCACGGAGCTCTCGGGGTGCGGGCTGGGCTTTAAACTTGTGCAGGCCACCCTCGCCCACCGCGACGACGACCCGGCCCGCGCCTTTGACTACCTCGACCTCCTCGCCCTCTCCACAGCGAGCGACATTGTGCCGCTCTACGGCGAAAATCGCGTGCTCATGGCAGAAGGGCTGCGCGCCCTGCAAGAGAGCACGCGGCCCGGCATCCGCGCCCTGGCCGACGCCGCCGAACTCGACCTCCAGTCGGTCACCTCCACGGGCAACATCGTGTTCACGCTGGGGCCGCGCATCAATGCCGCGGGGCGCATGGACCACGCCTCTACGGCGGTGGAGCTGCTGCTGGCGCCCTCCTATACAGAAGCTGAAGGACCCGCCGCAACCCTCGAGCAGCTCAATCGGGAGCGCCGCACCATCGACGACCGCATCGAGCAGGAGGCCATCGAGCGGGCTGAGCGTCACATCACGAGCCGTAGCCCGCACGCCCTCGTGCTTTACGACGAAGACTGGCACCTGGGCATCATCGGCATTGTGGCCAGCAGCGTTATGGAGCGCTTCCACAAGCCCACCGTCCTGCTCACCCACAACGGCGAGGAGGTCAAAGGGTCGGCACGCTCCATTGACGGCATCAATATCTACGAGGCGCTGACTGACTGCGAGGAGGTGCTCACGCAGTTTGGCGGGCACGACCACGCGGCGGGCATGTCGCTCGCGGCGGACGACATCGAGGCGTTTCGCGACCGCTTCGACGCGGCGGTGGGCGAGCGCGTGACGCCGGAGCTCCTCACGCCGTCGATCAAGGTGGATGCGTCGATCGATCTCGACACCATCGGGACGGTCGAGGATCGCTTCTGGGCGGTGCTCAAGCAGTTTGGTCCGTTTGGCCCCGCCAACCCCCGGCCCGTCTTTCACGCCGAAGACCTGGAGGTGGTATCGGCCCGCACGGTGGGCAGCGACGATGCGCATCTCAAGTGCACGGTGCGTCAGCGGGCGTCGGCGGAGGGACGCTCCTTCGATGCGATTGGCTTTGGCATGGGCGAGAAGCTGCCGATGCTGCGCGAGAGTCGGACGTCGGGCACGCCGGTGGAGATGCTCTTCTCGCTTGAGGACAACACCTGGAACGGCCGCACAACGCTACAGCTGAAGGTGCGGGATGTGCGGCTGGAGGAGGCGTGATGCGGGAATTGGGGGCGCTGGGTCACGAAGGAGCCAGGAAGGAGGTGGTGCGGGACTCGGACCAGTACTCGCCGTCGGCGTTGAAGGAGACGAAGCCGACGTGCCCGCCGCTTGTGGGCACCTCCAGGGTGAGGGGCTCGTGCCTGCGGGCGAGGGGGTGGGGGTAGCAGGACGGGGGCAAAAACGGATCGTTGGCGGCGTTGAGGAGGAGGGTGGGCACCGCGAGGTCTGGCAGCAGCGGCTTGCTACTGGCGCGCCGGTAGTAGTCCTCGGCCCCGTCGAAGCCGTGGAGGGGAGCCGTGTATGCATCGTCAAAGCCGCGGAGGCTGTGGATGCGCCGGAGATGCCGGGCAGAGACCCGGCTGGGGTGCTGGCGGGCTTTCGTCCGCATTTTTTGTCGCAGCGAACGAAGGAAGTACTGCGTGTAGTGCCAGTTTGCCCACCGGTCGATCTGGGTGGCGGCGGCGCTGAGGTCGATGGGGGCGGAGAGGGCCACCGCGCCCCGAATCCGGTCGTCAACCTGTGGCCCGCGCTCGCCGAGGTACTTGAGCGTAAGGTTGCCCCCGAGGCTGAAGCCGACGAGTGCGAGTGTCGTGTAGCCCTGTGCCAGCACGTGGTCGACCACCAGGGCCAGGTCATCGGTCTTGCCGCTGTGGTAGGTGGCCACTCGCCGGTTTGGGGCGCCGCTGCAGCCGCGCAGGTTGAGGGCGCACACGTCCCAGCCCCGCCGCACGAAGGCCCGCGCCATGCCGCGCATGTAGCCGCGTCGGGCGCTGCCCTCCAGCCCGTGGGTCAAGACCGCCACGCGCTGCGCGTCGGCGCCGGGCGCTTCGGACCAGTCGAGGTCCAGAAAATCGTCGTCCGGCGTCGCGAGACGCTCGCGGCGATCGTACGAAAAGGCGACCCGGCGGACGAGAGAGGCGTAGAGGGTCTGCCGGTGGCCGCCATCGAGCAGAGGCGGCGGGGTGTAGGTCGAAGTGGCAAGGGGCACGTTCGTGTCGGGGGGCGGTGGCAAGGGGTAACGTTCTGAGTGCTGTCCTCCGTGGGGGCTGTCCTGAGCGTGGGCCGTAGGTGCGGGCGAGTAGAGGAAGGGACGGCCTGGAAGGCTTTAGGGCATTGAGGATGCGCGAAGGAGCAGTAACCCCTCCGGCGTTCGCCGGGGGAGAAGTCAATGACGAAGCGTAATGGCCCCGAACATGCGGCCGGTGGGGCCGTCCGCGGCGCGGTACGAGAAGAAGTGGTCGTGCTCCTGCAGCGTGCACCGGTCGGACACCTCAACGGCATCTGCGGAGACGCCCGCCCCGGCAAGCTGGCGGTGGAGGGCCGTCTTCAGGTCGACGTGGGGGCGCTCGGCACCATCGGGGCGCATCACCACCGCGTCCGCGAACTGCGCGGCCACCTCGGGCCCCACCTCAAACGCCTCCGGGGACAGGCAGGGGCCGATGTACGCCCGGATGGCCTCGGGGACGGCCCCGCAGTCCACCATGGTCTGCACCGTGCGGGCGGCCACCTCGCCGACCGTCCCCCGCCAGCCTGCGTGGCACGCCCCCGCCACGCCGTGCTCCACATCTGCGAGAAGCACCGGCGCGCAATCCGCCACAGCGATGGCAAGAAGCAGGCCGGGCGTGGTGGTCACGAGGCCGTCGCAGAAGGGCTCGTGCCGCGGCGCATCGAGGACGCGGACGGTGGCGCCGTGCACCTGTCCCGCCGTGCACAGCCAGGCCGGATCGGTATCGAGGGCGGCGCAGAACCGGCGCCGGTTTTCCTCCACGCAGCTTGCCGTGTCGCCCACATGCCGGCCCAGATTGAGGGCATCGTAGGGCGCGCCGCTTACGCCGCCGTGCCGGGTACTTATGCCCGCCGTCACCGTCGGCAGGTCGGCAAAGACGGAAGGACGTAACAATGGAGGGCGGTTTGTCGTGGAGGGAACAGGCATGACGGGTTGGGCGGGCGACAAAGGCGGACGACAGAGGGCGCAGCCACGTGGAAGACACAACCGCGTGGCCTCAACACCAAGCGCCCCGGTCGGTTCGCACGATGATGCAACAACAAGAAGCCACCGTGAACCTCCGCCCCGCTCGCACGTCACACCCTATGCATTGAAGACTCCCAAACCGGACCTTCCTTCGAGACGTACGCGATCATGGATGTAGATCCGACGCTCCTTACATGGGCTTTTCTCGGAGGGGGGCTTGCGCTCATGCTCCTCGAGACCGTCGTGCCCGGGGGAATTGCGTTTTTTCTCGGCGTGGGCGGATTGCTGGTCGGGGGCGTGCGGTCGCTTGGGCTGCTTCTCGATCCCGTTACCGCCGTCATCGTCTGGGTCTTTGCGTCCGCCGGGCTTACCATTGCGCTGCGCCCCTTTTTGCTCCGCTTCGCCGAGGGGGACATCTCACTGGGCGTGACCGACGAAGACGCGGAGGCAATGGGGCAGACAGTGCGCGTGGTGGAGTCAGTGGGGCCGGAAGACTCGGGGCGCATTCGCTTCCGGGGCGCCTCCTGGGACGCCCGCACCCTGGAGGGGGAACTGCCGAAAGGGGCCGACGCCAAAATTCTGTACCGCGACAACCTCACCTGGATCGTAGAGCCGGTCGATCACGCAGACCTCGACGCGGAGCTTTCTGAGGCGATTGGGAAAGACGTCTCTGGCAAGACGAGTACTCCTTCCGCGGACGCTCCATCTTCCGACGATTCGCACGACGCGTCTGGGCTGGGCTACGACCCCTCTGCCCGCCGCCCCAACTAACCGCTGTCCGTTTCCGCTCGCTCCTTCCTTCTCCCCACTGCCGCTGCTGCCATGTGGACCGCCCTGCTGGTTGTTCTTTTTACCGCCATCTTTGTGGTGTACAACACCTTCATCATCGTGGAGATGCGCGAGAAGGTGATTGTGGAGCGCTTTGGCAAGTACCACGATACGCTGGAGCCTGGCTTCCACTTCATCATTCCGTTCGTGGATCGCGTGGCCTATCGCCACGAGACGCGCGAGCAGGTGCTTGATGTGCCGCACCAAAAGTGCATCACGAAGGACAACATTGAGGTGGAGGTGGACGGCATTGTGTACCTGAAGGTGATGGACGCCTACAAGGCCAGCTACGGCATCAACGACTACCGCCTCGCGGCGGTGAACCTGGCGCAGACCACCATGCGCAGCGAGGTGGGCAAAATCACGCTCGATGACACGTTTAGCGAGCGGGACGCGATGAACGAGGCCATCGTGGAGGAGCTGGACAAGGCCTCCGACCCGTGGGGCGTGAAGGTGATGCGCTACGAGCTGAAAGACATTCAGCCGTCGCAGGACATCGTCCTCACAATGGAGCAGCAGATGGAGGCCGAGCGCGACAAGCGCGCCGAGATCACAAAATCGTCCGGCGAGCGCGACGCGCAGATCAACACCTCGGAGGGAGAGCGCGAGGCGTCCATCCTGATGTCGGAGGGGCGGCGGCAGCAGCGCATCAACGAGGCGGAGGGCGAAGCCCGCGAAACGGCGCTCTTGGCCGAGGCCTCGGCCAACGGCATCGAGCGCGTGGCAGATGCCATTTCCCAGCCCGGCGGCTCCCTGGCCGTGAAGATGCGCCTCACAGAGCAGTTCATCGACCGCCTCGGCGAGGTCGTGGACGGCGCCGACGTGAGCGTGCTCCCGATGGAGGCGGCGAACCTGAAGTCGTTCTTTGAAGGCGCCTCGGAAGTGACAAAGCCCCTGCAGCACAAGTAGGAAACAGGTAGGAACGCGCCCTCCATCCCCTCCTCCGCACGCACAACAACCACGCCACCATGGACGCCTCGCCCTTCGAGTTCCTCAATACGATCAGCCTCGGCATCCTGTCGCTGCTGGCCCTGTACGTGGCCTACAAGTTCCTGCGGGCCATCCGGTTCGTGCCGCAGCAAAACGCCTACGTGGTGGAGCGGCTGGGCAACTACCACAAGACGCTCGGGGCCGGCTTCCACGCCCTCGTGCCGTTCATCGACCGCGTGGCCTACACGCTCGACCTGCGCGAGCAGGCCATCCCGGTGGAGCCGCAGGAGTGCTTTACGATGGACAATGTGCGGGTGGAGGTGGACGGCATCATCTACCTGAGCGTGACCGACCCCGAAAATGCGGCCTACGGCGTCACTGACTACCGCCGGGGCGCGATCCAGCTGGCGCAGACGACGACCCGCTCGGTGATCGGGCGGATGGAGCTGGACACCACCTTCCAGGATCGGGCGGCCATCAGCCAGGCGGTCGTAGAGGTGCTCGACCAGGTGGACCACGCGTGGGGCATCAAGGTGCACCGCTACGAGATCAAAAACATCGAGCCGCCGCGCACGGTGCAGAAGGCGATGGAGCGCCAGATGACGGCCGAGCGAGAGCGCCGCGCCACGGTGGCCCGCTCGGAGGGGGAGCAGGAATCCACGGTCAACGACGCGGAGGGCTCGAAGCAAGAGCTCATTAACCAGTCGGAGGGAGAGAAGCAGCGCCGCATCAACGAGGCGGAGGGCCGGGCCGAAGAGATTGAGGCGCTGGCGGAAGCAACGGCGGAGGCGATCGAGCGGGTGGCCCAGGCGGTGTCTGCACCCGGTGGGGAGGAGGCGGTGAAGCTGCGCCTGGCCGAGCAGTACCTCGACACGATTGCCAAGCTGGGCAAGGAGGAGAACAAGGTGCTCCTGCCCGCCGACCTGACTCACTACGAGTCGGTGATCGACGGCATTGGGCTGGACGACTTCACGCTGCACGCCGACGGGGAGTCCCCGCGTCCGTCTGGGGACGGGGCGCCGGAGAGTACATCGGAGAATGAGTAGCCCTGACAAGATGGCGGACGGCCGTCGGCGGACCGCCGTAGGGGCGCACCGGGCGGCGCCCGCTCCGGGATCTGCGGACCGGTACGTGCGAATCTTGTGAGACGCACCGAAGGAGGGACTCCACGTCGCTCCAAGAGACGAGAGATCCCCTCGCTGTTTTCTCTTGAATCGGTCGGCCGAGCCGGGCGATGCCGCTGCTCTACTACTGGCGTCGCGACAACTACCGGAAAGACCTGGATTACGGGGCGAGCTACCACCTCAACCAGGGAAATCCGGTGATGCATGAGGTGGAGACGGGAGATAGCCTGTGGGCATTCACTCGCACGGCCGACGGTCGCTACGTACTGGCTGCTGAGTTGATCGTGCAGGCCAAGACGATGAATCGTCCCGATTTCCGGTATGGCGACTATCGGGTATGGGGCGATGTCGACCGATCCCGCTACTTTCGGGTCGAAGGGGCGCCCAGTGTTGAACGAATCATTCGATTTCTGTCGATTCGCACCGAAGCCCAAGTTCTCGGACGCTCCTTCCAGGGCCACGCCGCCGTTCGCAAGATTACGGACGACGATCACCGGATTCTTCGAGAGGCGGCCCGCGATCTTCCGCTCGAACCGCGGGCCCGCATCCTCCCCGAGGAAAAACTGGAGGCGGCTCTCATCATGGGAGACCGCTCCTCCGTAGAGCAGCTTGTCCACGAGGAGAAGCCGGGCGTGGCCGAGGAGCGAAAGCAGTATCTCTACGAAGAAGCGCCGCAGCGCAATCCAAATCTCGTGGGCCGTCTCCAGAACCTGTACGAGGGCCACTGCCAGATCTGCTGGTGGGATCCAGTGAGCGAGTATGGCGAGCCGCTATGCGAGGGCCATCACATCCAGTGGCTCAGCCGCGGCGGCGACGATGACTTCGACAACCTAATGCTCGTGTGTCCCAATCATCACCGGGCGATCCACCGGTGCGACGCTCCGCTCGACTGGGGCGACATGGCCTACGACTTCGGCGACCACCGCGAGGTCGTGGCGATGGACCGGCATCTTGAGGAGGCCGGCGCCTGAGCGCCGCGCGTGCTCCCCCTCGTGTCTCTTCGTTTCCCTGCGCAACGGACGATCATACGGGACGATCAAAGCTTTACGGACAACAGCGACAGGGTACCGTGAAGTCCCGGCTGGGGTCGTCGATGGAATCCGGCCTGCACAGCGGGCACGCGCACGGACCATGTGCCGTCCTCGTAGCTCAGCGCGCCGCCGGGTCCGTCCGGAGCGGCCAGCACCGCGCCGCCCGCCGCGCCGACAATCACACCCGTTCCCCCAAGGGTGAGCCCACCGATCAGTTGGCCCCGGTCCGAGTCGCCCCCGAGGGCGGCGCCCACGAATGCGCCCACTCCGCCCAGAACGAGCTCTCCCAGCACGCTCATGACGTACGCCCCCGTGTGGTCCCGTGGGATGGCGCTGTTGAGGACCGCGCCTGCGGGCGGGCCGCCGGCGATGAGAAGGAGCGCGGCCCCTTCCGGGCTGTTCTCGTCGTCTGCGTACGGTCGATCTCGGTCCTGATCGGCCGCCGCGATGATGAGTCCTCCCAGCAGCCCGCCTACCGCCGCGCCGAGGGTGCTTCCGGCCAAAGCCCGGCTAAATTGGACGCCTTCGTCGTCTGAGGGCAGAGGGGAAGGGGGCCTCGGAGACAGAGGAACGGCGGGCCTGGGGGACGATTTGGCGGTGAGAATCGACTTATGTTCTGACTGGCCCTGCGCGGGAGACGCGAGGACGGGGAGTCCCAGAATCGCAATGGCGAGTAGGAGGGAACGGGGTGAGAGGCTTCGGAGCATAGAGCGAGCGGGACGTATGGCCAGAAGACCTCACGCCCTAAATCGATGACTCTGAAAATCTTTCCGTTCGACCAAACAATTCTGTGGAGATGCCCCTGCGAGCGAGTAGGAAGCTGGAGGAGCGCAAAAGAGAGGTGCCCCCTCAGTCCACCGGTTTTTGGAAAATCATAAAGTGCTGGCGGGGAAGCATTTCTCTGGTTTCCACCCACTCATAGCCCGCCACTCGCATTTCCTTTCGGGTCTGCGCCTCCGTCATCTTGTGCAGCGTCTTGATCGGAATGCTGGGGTCCTCCCGCCGATACTCCACCAGCACCACACGTCCGCCGGGCGTGAGGTCCTCGTAAAGTGCCGTCATCATCTCGTAAGGGTGAGAGAACTCGTGGTACGCGTCCACCATGTAGGCGAGGTCGACCGAGTCGGTGGGGAGCTGGGGGTCGGTCACGGTGCCGCGGACGGGCGTCACATTCGTCACATCGCGTTCCGTGATCCGCTTCCGAATGATGTTCAGCATCTCCGGTTGGATGTCGACGGCCAGAACGTTTCCCTGGGGCACCCGGGGCGCCACGCGAAACGAGAGGTAGCCGGTGCCCGCCCCGATGTCGGCCACGGTGTCGGACGCGTCCACCGGCAGGCTGTCCACCAACAGGTCGGGCCGCTCCTTGGACTCGCGCGCCGGTCGTTCGAGCCACTCGGCGCCGCGGTGCCCCATCACCTTCGAGATCTCGCGCCCCAGGTACACCTTCCCAATGCCGTTGCGGCTCGGGGGCTGTCGGGTGTACAGGGTGTCGGTCGTGTCCGTGGCAGTTGGCGGCGACAAGGCGTGCTGTTGTCCAAAGAGGTCACCAGGGAAGCCGCCGATGGTTAGCAACATCAGCAAGAGTGCGAGCCCCCCCACGATGGCACGTACAGGCGTGGCGCGTACAGGCATGACAACTGTGATACAGTGTGAAAAGACGCGTTTTGCACCAATGTATGCCTGCAGCCAGAGGTTTGAGCGCATGCGCGCTCCCTGGCAAGTGTATGTGGGTCTTTACAGTATTGAGTAGAGCACGAGAAGAGCGATAAAGCGCGCCCCTTCACGGGGCGTGATACATGGACTCTTCTCG
>CAJXLV010000040.1 GCA_913056185.1 uncultured Bacteroidota bacterium | reverse complement strand
GACGACAGGGGCGGCCAGAAGCGCCGCCGCCAGCGGCATCGCTTCAAGGAACGCGAGACGAATTGCCTCGCCGGCGTCGGCCTGCCGCGCCACCGGACGCAGGGCCCGGAGGGCCGCTCGGCGGCAGACCGCCGCCAGGTCGGCCCCGCTGAAGCCGTCGGTGGGCGGCACCAGGGGATCGAGGGCGAGCGCAGGGGCCGTGGGCTTATCGCGTAGGTGGACGGCCAGAATGGCACGACGGGCTTCGGGGCCGGGGCGGGGCACCTCCAGGGTGCGATCGAAGCGGCCGGGACGCAGGAGGGCGGGATCGAGGCGATCGGGGCGGTTGGTGGCGGCAACCACCACCACGTCGCGCAGGGCCTCCAGCCCATCCATCTCCACCAGGAACTGGGCGAGCACCCGTTCGGCCACTCCACTGTCGGACGCGCCGCTGCGGACGGGGGCGAGGGCGTCGATCTCATCGAAGAAGACAACGCAAGGGGCCGCCTCCCGGGCCTTGCGAAAGATCTCGCGCACCTTCTGCTCCGACTCGCCCACGTACTTGGACACCAGTTCGGGGCCTTTGACGGAGAGAAAGTTGGCCTCCGTCTCGGTGGCGAGGGCGCGGGCGAGCATCGTTTTGCCGGTGCCGGGCGGGCCGGCCAGCAGTACGCCGCGAGCGGGCCGCACCTGGGCAGCCTCGAAGAGGGCGGCGTGGCGGAGGGGCCACTCCACAGCTTCTTGGAGGCGCGCCTTCACAGTCTCCAGGCCGCCGATGTCGTCCCAGTGGACATTGGGCACCTCCGTGAAGACCGCCCGGAGGGCAGAGGCCTGCACCTCGCGCTGGGCCGTGTCAAAATCGTGGGGGCCCACCTCGATGTCGCGGAGGCGGGCGGACGAGAGGCGATCGCGGCCGAGGCCGAAGTCGGGCAGCGTGCGGCGCAGGGCCGCCATGGCCGCCTCGCGACAGAGGGCCTCCAGGTCGGCCCCTACGAAGCCGTGAGTGGTGTCGGCGCGGGCATCGAGCGAGACCGCCTCCGTGAGCGGCATGCCGCGGCTGTGGACCGCCAGGATTTCGCGACGCGCTTCGCGGTCGGGGATCGGGATGGCGACCTCACGGTCGAAGCGGCCGGCCCGTCGCAGCGCAGGGTCGACGGCGTTGGGGCGGTTGGTGGCGGCCATGACGATGACCCCTTCGCGCGGCGCCAGGCCGTCCATGAGCGTGAGGAGCGTGGCGACGATGCGCTTCTCCACGTCTCCTTCCACCGCCTCCCGGCGGGGCGCGAGGGCATCGATCTCGTCCAGAAAGACAATGCTGGGCGCAGCGGCGGCGGCCTCGTCGAAGACCTCTCGCAGCTGCGCCTCGCTCTCGCCGTACATCTTGCGCACCACCTCCGGTCCGCTGATCGAGAAGAACGCAGCGTCCGTCTCGGCGGCGACGGTGCGGGCGAGCAGCGTCTTGCCACAGCCCGGCGGGCCGGAGAGCAGGACGCCGGTGGGCGGGTCGATGCCGAGCCGTTGGAAGACGCCGGGCGCCCGGAGCGGCAGTTCGATCATTTCGCGGACCTGGCGCACCTGTGGGCCGAGGCCGCCGATGTCCTCGTAGGTGGGGCGGCCCGCGGGGGCCCCGGAGGCGTCGGGCGCGTCGGGCGCGTCGGGCGCGTCGCTGACAACGAGGGTGGTGTCGGGCGTGATGCGGACGGGCCCGCGGGGGCGGGTGGTGTCCACGCGGAAGTCCGCGGCGTCGCCGAGCAGGGCCACCCGGAGGCGGTGGCCAGACTGGACCGGGCGCCCGTCGATGCGGCGGCCCAGATCGTCGAGGTCACGGTCGCTGAGGGCGGCGTCGAGGGGCTGCAGAACCACGCGGCGGGCCGGGGGCGCCTCGATGGGATGCACCTCCACGGCGCCGTGCACGCCGACGCCCGCATTCGTGCGCAGGACGCCGTCCATCTGTACGTGGTGTCCACCGCGGGCCTCGGGCGGAAGGGGCAAGGCCTTTGCGAGGGCGCGCCGGTCGCCCTCCAGCGCCACAATGTCGCCGATCTCGACGCCGAGGGCCTCCAGGTCGGCCGGGGCGATGCGGACCACACTCCGGCCCGCGTCGTCGCGGGGGGCCTCGGCCACCGTGAGCGAGGGAGCGGCGGAGGAATCGGGGGGGGTCATGCCGGGCACAGGATCTTGACAATGCCGTTGTTGGCCTCCACCTCAAGCGGCGGCGTGGGCGCGCGGGGCAGGAGCACCTCAGTGGCGTACGTCCGAGCGCCCGTGGCCGCCGTCAGCGTGAGCAGGTCGCCGTTCAGGGTCGGCTCTACCTGATCGGCCCCGGCGCCGGGCATCTCGGCCACGACGAGCAGATGGTCGCCCTCGTCGAACACATCGACGGCGGGTTCGCGACGCTCTTCGACGGGCACTTCGCGCTCCGCGGCGGAGTCGGCCTCTGTGGAGGACGCCGCTTCGGAGCGTCCCCGTGTAGAACGCCCGCCTGCGGAACGCCCGCCTGCGGAGCGGTGCCGTGTAGAGCGGTGCCGTGTAGAGCGGGTGCCCGAGCGGCGCGCCCGCGGGGGCCCCGTGCGCCTTTCCGCGTCGAGGCCCGTGCGAATCTGCAGATCAAACACCCCGTCGAGGCCGTCGCCGTCCGCATCGCCCAGGCGCACCGTCTTGCTCCAGTCGGCTTCCTGGTCGGCGAGGGTGCCCAGCGTATTGACGGCGCCCTGCAGTTCGTCAAGCAGGCGCGAGAGGGGATCGGTCGAGCGAGACGCGTCAGACATAGCGGTCCGGAAACGATGGGAGGAAGAGAGGCATCCGGGCGGCCGACAGCGGGCCGCTCCGTCTCCGCCTAAAACTCGATGTTGGCGAAGGTGTAGGGAGCAGTCGGGTCGGTGTACTCGAAGAGAAACTCTTCGTCGAACGCTTTGGCGGCGTTGTAAATGGCCGCCTCCAGGTCGTCGACGCGGTCGCGGTGCACGAGGCACGCCAGGCGGGCAACCTCTTCGTCGTCCGAGCACTCGTCCGCTTCTACCGCGTCGGCCACCTCGCGGAGGTGCTCTTCGACGGTGGCCTGGTGCTCGGCCCGTTCGGCCGCTCGGCATTCGTCGAAGAGTTCCCCGAGATGTACCTTCTCGGCCCGAGAAGGTTCGCGATCGCCCCCCTGGTAGTACTCGTCGCGGGCCTCGCGGAGGGCCTCGTGGCGGTCCACAAAGTACTGGAAGAGGTCGTCCACCTGCCAGGCAACCCGGCACTCGATCTCGACGCGGTTGCGCAGGCGGTCGATCTGTTGACGGAGGCGCTCCTGGTTGCGGGTGAGGAACCGGCGCAGCTGGGTCGGGCTTTCGGCGACGACGCCGAACGACATGGGGAGCAGGGCGGCGCCGTGCTCGGTGAGCGCATCAATCGTATCGTGGTGCGCCTTCAGGTGGCGACGGCGGGGGCGCACGTCGTCACGCCCCAGGGGGCTGGCGGCCACGGCCAGCCCGTCGGCCTCCACGGCCAGCACCGGTTCGTCCTCAATGCCGTCCAGCGATACGTTGTCCAGGGCGCCGGCCTCCGTAATGGCGTAGAGATAGCGCTGGGCAGGGCCGGCCTCAGTCGGGGGAGAAGGGCTCATAAGCGGGGGGAAAACGACGGGGGGAACGGGTGCGAGGCGCAGAGGAGGGTGCGGGCTCAGTACTGGTACGCAAATCCGCGGTCGTCATCGCGGGCGTCTCGGCCAGATTCGGACTGCTGGATCTCCGCTTTTACAGCCGCCACCTTTTCGTCGATCTTCTGGATGCGCCGCGTGCTGCGCTCCACCTGGTCCTGCAGGGCCGCCCGGATGCGGGTCTGGCGTGTGCGGGCCATCTGCAGGTTGGCCAGTTCCACGTAGGCCTTGTGGTCGTCGCTCCGCTTGGCGGCCCGCAGGCTGGAGGGCGGCCGCGTGGAGGGCGGGCGCGGGCGCTTGCGGCGGGACCCGCGGCGGGGCGATTTGCGGTCGGGGGACGAGGAGGAAGCGCTCGTAGACTCCGAATTGGGGGACATGGCAGGCAGAAGAGACTGGGGAAAGAGAGCGAAGAAACAAGGCGAGCCCACGCGGCGGGCAGGGTCAGCCAAAGACCGCCACGATGGCATCGTCGATGTGGGCCTCCAGATCGCCGGCGGCCGACGGGCCGGTGGCGCGGCTGGGCCGCAGCACATCGCCGCACGTATCGAGAAAAAAGTCGGAGTGCGGCCCCATTTCTTCCTCCCGCCCCGCAAAGACACGGGCGAGGAGGATGGCCGCCCGCACCGAAGGGCCGTGGTACCGGTCGGTAGCCGCCCGGACCGTGCGCACCAGGTCCACGACCTGCTCGGCAGCGTCGGCGTCGATCCCCGAGCGCTTCTGCGTCACTTTCACCTCCGTCTCGCGGTCGGGGTGATCCAGCTCGATGGTCACGAGCCGATCCAGCAGGGCGCTCTGGGTATCGTGGGTCCCGGCGTACTCTTCGGTGTTGGAGGTAAAGATGGCGCGAAAGTTGGGGTGCACCTGGATGTAATTGTCGTCGTGCGGGCCGCGGGCGGGCAGGTTCAGGATGCGCTCCTCCAGCACACTGAGCAAGACATTGTTGGCCTGCGCCTGCGAGCGGGTAAACTCGTCGTAGATAAAGGTATAGCCCTTTCGGCAGGCCGTGGCCAGGCGCTTGTCCTGCCACACCTTGCGCACATCTTCGCTTTTCTTGAGGACCGAGGAGATGAAGTTGTCCACGACCTGGGACTTGCGGTAGCCCACCTGTCCCCCCACCAGGTCCGAGCGGTCGAACTCGCTGTCGCCGTGCAGCAGGACGGCGGGCCGGCCCAGCTGGGCCGCGATGTGGAAGGCGAGGCTCGACTTGCCCGTGCCCGACATGCCCGTGAGATGCACCGGGTAGCCAGCGTCCAGGTAGGCACGGGCCCGCTGTGTGACGCGTTCGATGACCGGAGTGACCACAAACTCGTCGCTGGGCTCCGGGACGAAGGCGCCGTCGGGGCCACTGGGGGGGCGCGACGGGGCAGAGGGGCGGTTCGGCTCCATAGACACGAGGGGGTCGGATGGAAGAAATGGAACATAGCCGGGGCCGCACGCACGCGACGCGAAAAAAGCAGGAGACCGACCGGCAGCCCGGCTTCCACCGCGCCGCCGATCGCCCACTCCTGCTTGGGTGTACGACCGTTGAGGTCGCACGGCTCCAATCGGGGGAGCCGTTACGAGGCCGGGGCCGCAGCGGTGGCCGTCAGGCCAATGCCTTCGGCGTACTTCAGATACGTCTCGACGGACGCCACGACGACGCGCGCCTCGACGGAAACAAGCTCGATGCCAACCAGCGAGACCC
This sequence comes from uncultured Bacteroidota bacterium, assembly GCA_913056185.1. GTDB lineage: Bacteria > Bacteroidota > Rhodothermia > Rhodothermales > Salinibacteraceae > Salinibacter. The sequence goes on along the minus strand of CAJXLV010000040.1, from coordinate 21,758 downwards.
GGGCAAAGGCGTCGATGACAATTCCCTTGTCGAGAATGCGGTCCACAACCTCAGCGAGTCCGCTGGAATCACCAGTCTTCTGTACTTCAGCCATAGGCTTTAGGGAGTTTTGTGATCGGAATCAGTGCGATCGGGCATGTGCCCAATGTTCACGCGCCAGTATAATGGTGGCCCTTCCCCCGGCGCATGGGAACTCTGAGGACCCCATGGTGGGAAGTTTGCCCGTTGGGCCCTCCGCATGCGTTCGGAGGGCCGGTTGCGCGCTTTTCACGCGTCGTCGCCCTCCTCCTCCGCCTGCGTGGCGAGGCGGCCCATGGTCTGCTCCAGGCGATCGAGGCGGTCGTTGAGGGCCTCGAACTGCTCCTGCGTGGCGGCGGGCACCGCCTCGCCCGCGTCCGGCTCGCGCTGGCTGCCTTGCAGGTAGTTGGCGGACTTCCACCAGTCGAGGCCCATCTGGTCGGCCTTGTCCACCGAGCAGATCACAAGGCGGATCTGGACCGTGAGCAGTTCAACATCATTGAGGTTGACCTTGATGTCGCCCGCGACGACGATGCCGGTGTCGAGGATGCGCTCCAGCAGGTCCGCAAGGGTAGTGCTGCGCGGGCCGCGCATGTTTTGCAATTGTCGGTCGGCCATAAGCGTGAGGGACTGAACGAAGAAACACGAACTCGGTGAGGGCGCGGTTAGGGGGTGTCGTCCGGCGACGCAGTCGGCTCGCCGACCGTCTGAACCGTGCCCAGGGACAGATCCAGGTCGTCTATGTCAAGCCCAAACACCTCGCAGAGGCGCTCAATCTCTTGAACCTGCCGCTGGAGCGTGCGGCCCACGCGCTCGACCTCCTCGTCGGTGAGGGTGCCACGCTCCATGCGGCGGATGGCCTGCTTTTCCAGGAGGTCGTGCAGCAGCTTGATGAGGGTAAGGACGAGGTGCGCCAGGCCCTGCGCGCCGGTGTCGTCGTCGAGCGATATGCGCTCGACCGGAGACGGACGGTCGGACGGCGGAGCAGACGGGGGGGTGGGGTCACTCATTGGAGGCGGAGGCAGACGGCTGAGGCGAGGGGGCCGCGGCGCCGTGTTCGACGGCCGTGTCGACAGCGCTCAGCAGCACACGCAGGTCGAGGTAGAGCAGGTCGACATCGGCCACGGTGATGACAACGTCGCCGCGGAGGACCGCGCCGGTTTCGAGCACGCGGTCCAGCGTTTCGGCGAGGGTGACGTCGGCGGGCAGGGACGGGGGCGGGTCGGAGGGGGGCATGGACGGCAGGGAGGCGATCGGGGAGGAGGTGTGCACCGGGGGGCGCCGCTTAGGCGTACAGGGCACGGCCCCAGGCCTGCAGGGTGTCGCGGCCCTGGGGCGGGGCGCGGCGGGCCACCACCGGAAGGGCGCGGTCTGGGAAGGCACGGCGGTAGGCCTCGACGGCCGCGTCGGCCTCCGGGGCGTCGGCGCGGGGCGCAAAGACCGAGGCCTGGGGCGAGACCTTGTTCAAGAACAGCACGGGCAGGGACAGCCCTCCGTCGTCACAGCGGCGGAGCAGTCGTTTTGTTTCCGAGCGGACGATGGGGCCCGGGGTGGCGACGGCGTAGACGGCCCCCTGGGGATCGGACGAGGGGTCGGTGAGGGCAGTGCGCAGGGGCCCCAGTTGCTTGGACAGGCGGACGAGGCGGTCCTTTAGGGCCGGCACGTGCAGGACGCGGTTGTACTTGCGCAGGAGACGGAAGAAGGTGTGGAGCCATGCCTCAAAGACATCGGGCATATCGAGGAAGCGGAGAAAGTGCCCGGTGGGGGCAGTGTCGAGGACGAGTTGATCGTATCGGTCCTCGGCCAGCTGCTCCATGGTCATGGTGAGCCCCACGATCTCGTCGACCCCGGGCGGCACCAGGTCCATGAGGTGTTCGGAGACCGCCTGCGCGTGCGGGAGGTCGACGCGGGCACCGCCGGTGTCCTGAAAAAACTGGCGGACCTCGTCGGTGTAGGCATTCTGGAGGCGGTGCAGGCGCGCGGAGGCATCGAGGCGGAGGGCATCGAGGCCGTCGGCGATGGGCGTCGGGGTGTGGTCGATGGACGTCCCGAGCGCATCGCCGAGCGAGGCGGCGGGATCAGTCGTGAGGAGCAGCACCTGGGCGTCCGGGGCGTCGTGGGCGAGGCGGAGAGCAGTCGCACAGGCGAGGGTGGTTTTGCCCACGCCGCCCTTGCCCGCGAAGAGGAGCACATCGGCCGTGGGCGGGGGCGGAGCGTCGGCCACCCGGGGCGTTGCTTCGCGGGCGCGGCTGGGGGCGTCAGCAAGACGGTGGGGAGCCGGGAGCGGGCGGGCCTCCCCCCAGAGCCCAGCCAGGGCCTCGCGCGTGTTCAGCGGCTCCGTTTCGGGAAGGGTCCAGGCGTCCTCAGGAGCGAGCCAGTCGTGATGAGCGCGGAGGGCGTCGGCACAGTGCGGCGGCAGCGGCCGGCCGGGCCACCGGTTCAGGGCCACCGTCCCCACCGGCACGCCCAGGGCATCGAGGCGGTCGAGGAGGCGCTGCGTCTCGCGAAGCACGACCGCCTCCGGCTGGGCCACAGCGAGGACGGCGGCCTGCGTGCGCAGCCCTTCCAACACCCGCTCGGCGCGGGCCTGCAGGTCGTTCACGAACGCATCGAGGGCACTTTCGCCCCCGCTTCCAAACCGCTCGCGGAGGAGGCGGTCCTTTTCGAGCAGGACATCGAGAAAGGCGATCCACGCCGCAAACCGCTCCGGCATCTCCAGCAGGCGGAGGGTGTGGCCGGTGGGCGCCGTATCGACCACCACAGGGCCCTCAGGATCTGTCGCGAGGGCCTGGTCGAGGCGCAGCACGCCCATTGTTTCGTCGAGGCCCGGCAGGGACAGATCGAGCAGTTCCTGGATGTCGGCGTCGTCGAAAAAGGTGCCCCGCGCCACAATGTCGTGGAGCGTCTCGCGGTGCTCAGACCGGAAACGATCGAGGGCCGTGGTCGCGTCAAACTCCTCCACGACAAGGGCGTCCGGGCGCTCCGCGGGGGGCAGGCGGTCGTCGAGGGAGTGGGCGGGGTCGGTGGACAGGAGGCGCACCGGCTCGGGGCTGCGCTCCACGAGGTACAGGGCAGCGGCCGTGGCGCATGTGGTTTTGCCCACCCCGCCCTTGCCTGCGACGAGCAGCAGCGGGGGCGGATCGGCCAGAACGGCAGGCAGGGCATCGGGCATACGGCGTGGGCGTGCGGCAGGAAGGCGCGTTGGTGGGCTCAGTCCCCTCCTCCCTCCAGGTCTGCCTCCAGGTCCGCCAGTTCGTCGAGGCGATCCAGGATTTCCTCCTCGCGGGCATCAAACGCCTCTTCCGAGAGAGCGCCCGCCTCCAGATCCATGTACAGATCGTTCAGCTCATCGCGCAGGGCCTGGCGTTCATTTTCCACCTCGTCCTGCGCCGCGTCGTGGATGGAGGAGGCAATAAAGTGGAGGCCGCGGGCGGGGGCCAACAGCAGGTCATCGAGCAAGAACATGCGTCAGGTGCGTGCGTCTGCCTGTTCGATCCACGACTCCACGTTGGCAAACGGGGGAATGCTTTCGGCCCGATCGCGGATTTCCTCTTCGGTGTGGGCCGCCAGGGCCTCGAACGTGCGGATGCCGGCTTCGTGGAGGGTATCGGCGGTCTTGGCCCCTACGCCCTGCAATTCCGAAAAATCGTCCGGGGCGTCGGCGGTTTCCTCCGGCGGGGCCGCCTCCGAGGCCGGGCTCGTGGGGGGCGCTTCGTCCCCCGTTTCGTCCTCTGCTTCGTCGGCCGCCTCGTCCGGGGCCGCCTCCGTGTGCGCGTCCGGAGCGGGGGCCGGTTCGGTTGATGTGGGCGGCGTGGAAGGAGCAGTGTCCGGGCTGGAGGGCGCAGGGGCATCGGCGGGGCTCGGGGCGTCGGCGGGGGACCGGGCGGAGCCGGTCCAGGCCTCGTGCAGCGCCTGCATCTCGTCGGCGATTTCGTGCTGGGCATCGCGGGCGGTCGAGAGCACCTCCTCGGCAGCGGCCTGAATCTCGTCCGCAAGGCCGGTGCGCGCCTCCGTGCTGGCCGCGAGGAGGTCCTGCACCGCATCCTGAAGATCGTCCAGGAACGCACGGCGTGTCTCGCGAGAGGCCTCGGCGCCGGCGGCGCGGGCGGCCTGGAGGTCCGCAACCAGCTCCTCCGTGCGTTCGCGGAGGTCGCCGACGGCGCTTCGCACCTCAGCCGTGACGACCGACCGCTCGCGGCGACGGTCCGCCGCCGCCTCTGCGAAGGTCGTCCGGAAGGCGTCAATCTCGTCGCGAAGCGTGTCGGCGAGGGTCTCCACCTCTGCACGCAGTGCCTCCAGGCGCTCCGTGCGGCGCTGGTGGTCGGCGGCGGCCGTGTCGGCCCGCTCCGCCCGGAATTGAGTCAGCCGCTCTTGCAGGGCCTCGGCAGCGGTGCCAACCTCCTCCTGGAGGGCCGATACTCGATCGCGCCGCGCGCTCCGGTCCGCCTCCGCCTGCGCCGTGCGTTCACGGCCGACGTCGGAAAGCAGCGCGCCCACCTTTGTCCCGAGGGCCTTCACGTCCTCGCCCAGGGCCCGGAGCGCTGCCGTTCGGTCCTCGCGTTCGTCCTCAATGTCGTCCTTAAGCCGTCGGATTTCGTCGGAAAGAGCGCTCATGAAGAACAGGAGTGCCTGTGAGAAGGGCTGTGATGCGCCCGGAGAGCCGGGCAGGATGAACAACAGTTGCGTGTACCGAACGTACGGGGCAAGGGCCGCGGAATGCATACGCACTTTGAGGAAGAGCGCCTCCGAACGTTGCGGATCCGTGGGGGCTCTGCAGGATGCGATGTCAGGGGGGCAATGGTTGTCCGCCTCCCCCCGTGCTTGTATCTTCCCCCCGTAGCCGCCACGTTGGTGAAGTTGCACAAACCCGTTCCGCGTCGGGTCGTCACTGCCTCCCCCAGCCTCTCCTTTCCATGACCACCCCCAACCGCACGCCGGTAAAGATCGGCCTCGTCACGGCCGTGTCGCTCGTCGTGGCCAGCATGATTGGCACCGGCATTTTCACGAGCGTCGGGTTTCAGGTCGAGTACCTCGACTCGCCGTTCGCCCTGCTCTTTCTGTGGGCCGTGGGCGGCGGGATGGCCCTCTGCGGCGCGCTGGCCTACGGCGAACTCGGGGCGGCCCTGCCCCGCTCCGGCGGCGAGTACCACCTGGTGTCGGAGCTGTACCATCCCTCGCTCGGCTTCATCGTGGGGTGGATCACGGCCACGCTCGGCTTTGCGGGGCCCATCGCCCTCTCCGCCATTGCGTTCGGGGACTACACGACGGCCGTCTTCCCCGGGCTCTCGTCTACCCACCTGGCGGCGGGCATTGTGGTGCTCACCTCGGCCATCCACGGCACCAGCATCACCTACGGCAGCTGGTTCCAGAACGCCTTCACGGGCCTCAAGGTGCTGCTCATTCTTGTGTTCGTGGCCGCGGCCGCCGGGGCCGCGCCCGCCCACGACATTTCGGTTGTGCCTTCGGCGGACGGCCTGGCCGAGGTGGCGAGCGCGGGCTTTGCCGTGTCGCTCGTGTTTGTGACCTACGCCTACGCCGGCTGGAACAGCGCCATCTACATCGTTGGGGAGGTGCGCGCGCCGCAGCGCAATGTGCCGCGCGCCCTGGTGCTGGGCACGGCGCTGGTGACGGTGCTCTACGTGCTGCTCACGTTCGTCTTCCTCTACACCGTGCCCACTGCCGACATGGCCGGCGAGGTGGAGGTGGGCTACCTCGCGGGCCGCGCCATCTTTGGGGACGTGGGCGGGCAGGTCGTGGCCATCTTTATCGCTCTCATCCTCGTCTCGTCGGTGAGCGCGATGGTGTACCTGGGCCCGCGCGTCACGCAGGCCATGGGGGAGGACGCCCCGGCCCTCCGCTGGCTCGCGGCCACCAACGACAACGGGGTGCCGGTCAACTCGGTGCTCTTCCAGATGGCCCTGGCCCTCGCGTTCATCTACACGTCTACCTTCGAGCAGGTGCTCATCTACGCGGGCTTCACCCTCACCGTGTCGATGATGCTCACGGTGGCGGGCGTGTTTTTGCTGCGCTGGACCCGGCCGGACACCGACCGCCCGTACACGACCTGGGGCTACCCGATCACGCCTGTGATTTTTCTGGGCCTCAATGCATGGGTGCTCGTGTACGTGTTTCTCGACCGGCCCGTGGAGTCGCTCGTGGGGCTGGGCGTCATTGGGACCGGCGCGTTGCTGTACCTGGGCAGCCGGTGGGTCCTGCACGACGATGCGGAGACGCCTGCCGCACAGACTGCCGCACAGACCGCCTCCCCGGAACAGGCGCCCCCGGCCGCCTCTGCCGAAGCGCCCGAGGAGACGCCGACGGGAGTGGACGAAGACGCAACCACGCCGACCCCGTGACGGCCTCGTCGCACAGTCCCGCCCCAACGCCCGAGGCGGGCCGCTGTCGGTGTGTGAAGCCCGGGTGCGCGTCCCCGGCCCGTGTCGCGCTACCGGTGCCCCGCGCTACAGCCGCACGTTCAGGCGGGCGAAGTAGAAGGCGCCGTTGAAGCCCTGCTGCACCGGCGCGTACTCGAACACACCCAGGTACGTGTTGCCGAAGACCTGCTTGTCGGGGTAGTTGTTGAACAGGTTGTTGGCGCCGACGCTCAGCTGGGCGGCGTCGGTGACCTGGTACGAGACCGTGGCGTCCACCACCCACTCGGGGCTGTGGGTCTGATTCTGCGCAAAGCCGGGCCGGATCTGCTCGCCGAAGCGCACCGTGCGCAGGAGCAGGCCGAGCGGGCCCGCGCTGTAGTCGGCCGAGAGGGTCACCTTCGTCTCCGGGTTGCTCTGAGTGAGAAAGCCGCGCTCCTGGCGCCCGAAGAAGACGGTTTCGACGCTCTCCCCCGCCGCGTCCGGGTCGAAGTTGTCCCGGACCGTGGCGGGGATGGTCAGGTCCTGGATCTCAGTCTCGTTGACGTTGCCGGAAGCGGAGAGCTCCACGCTGCCCACCGGCAGGCGCTGCCGGTAGGTGGCCACCACATCGAGCCCCCGCGTGCGGGTGTCCACGGCGTTGGCAAAGACCTGCGCACTCTGCGCCCCCACCTGCTCCAGCAGGTCGGCGAGGCCCGCGCTAAACTCGCCCGTGAGCACCACGCGGTCGTCCACCTCAATCTGGTAGGCGTCTACCGTCAGGTCGAGGCGCTGGGTGGGGCTGGCCGTGAGGCCGGCGCTGTAGCTGCGGGAGCGTTCCTCGTCGAGGCGCGGAATGCCGAGCACGCGGGCCACCTCGCTGTCGTTGCTAAAGGTGCCCACATTCTGGAGCTGGCCGGTGTCGGTGCTGATGTCGGTGCGCACCTCGTTGAAGTAGATCTGGTGCAGCGACGGGGCGCGGAAGCCGCTGCTGGCCGAGCCGCGTAGGTTGAGGCGGCCGTCGAGCAGCCCCAGGCGCGCCGCGAGCCGCCCGTTGAGCGTGCCCCCGAAGTCGCTGTAGTGCTCGTAGCGCCCGGCGGCGGTCACGAGCAGCTGCTCGGTCACGTTCACTTCCGTGTCCAGGTAGGCGGCCGCGTTGGTGCGCGTGCGGTCCACCTCGTTCTCGGGGCGGAAGCCCACAAAGCCCTGCGAGCCCGGGTCCTTGCCCAGCGTGTCGCGGGTGACGATTTGCCCGTTTTCGATCACCTGGGCGCGCCCGTAGTCGCGGTAGGAGGCCTCCTCGCCCGCGAAAATCTCGTAGCGGTCGAGGCGGTAGGCACCGCCGAATGCCACGTTCACGCCCGCAAGCACGTCGTCGAAGAAGCGCGAGACGTCGAGGTTGGTCACGTTCTGGCCAAAGGCGTGCCCGCCGGCGTCGACGCTGGTGGGGCTGGCCTGCAGGAGCGAGGCGTTCACCGTGTTGTCCATCTGGTAGTCCAGGCGGTTGCGGCCGAAGCTGTTGCTAAGGTCCCACTGCCAGCCGCCAATTGTGCCCTCCACACCGACCGTCACCGACTGGTCGACGATGTCGGAGTTCATCTCCGGCTGGAAGCCGTTTTTAAACAGCGTGGTGTCCTGCGTGGAGGCCCGGAACGGCATGGCGCTCAGGCTGGTGGGCAGGCGGCGGAAGGGGGCACCGATCCCGTTCTTGTAAGAAAGGCCGCCGAAGGCGTAGAGCGTAGCGCCGCTCCCGAGGCCCACCTCCGCGTTCAGGAAGACGGCCCGCTGCTGGATGGCCGACTGGCCCGCGCGGAAGTTGAAGTCCGACCGCTCCAGGCCGCGCCGGTCCAGGATCTGGTTGTCGATCCGGCGCGCCTCCGACGGGTTCTCCGGACTGTCCTCGGGCGGGTAGGCAAAGAAGTTGCCCTCGTCGGACTGGTCGAAGATGATGAGCTGGTTGCCATCAGCCCGGTTGGTGCGCTGCCGGTCCCGCACCATCCCGGTCACGTTCACAAAGCCATCGTCGCCCACGCTGAAGCCGTAGTTGGCCGAGGCCTTCACGAGCTCACCGTCCCCGGCGTTGCGGAGGCCGGTGGTGACGTTGGCCGTGAGCTGGTTCGTGTCCTCCTTCAGCTGCAGGTCGAGGACGCCGGCGATGGCGTCGGACCCGTACTGGGCCGAGGCGCCATTGCGCAGCACCTCCACGCGCTCGACGGCCGCCGTGGGAATGGCGTTCAGGTCGGTGCCCACGGCCCCGCGGCCCACGGTGCTCAGCGTGTTGACGAGCGAGCTCTTGTGGCGGCGCGTGCCATTGACGAGCACCAGGAGCTGGTCTGGCGGGAGGCTGCGCAGGGTGGCCGGGTCGATAAACTCGGTGGCGTCGGAGGAGGACTGCCGGTTGGCCTGGAACGAGGGCGCCGTGTAACTGAGCAGCTGGTTGAGGTCCGTCTGGGGCGACTCGACCGTAAGCTCGTCGACCGCGATGGCGTCGACCGGGGCGGCCGAGCGGAGCGCCGAGCGCCCTTGGCCCCGGCTGCCCACCACCACAACATTGTCGAGCGCGGAGCCGGGCTGCAGCCGGAGGCGGACGGTGGCCGTCTCGCCGGGCCCCACCGTAACGGTCGTGCGGGCGGACGTGTACCCGACAAAGCTGGCGCGAATCGTGAGCGCCCCCGGCGATGCCTCCAGTGCGAAGCGGCCTTCGGCATCGGTAGTGGTGCCTTGCCGGGTGCCCAGCACCTGCACATTGGCACTGGGGAGCGGGTTGTCCGTCGCGGCGTCCACCACGCGTCCCTCGACGGTCGCCTGCGCTTGTGCAGCTGTCGGGAGGAGAAAAATCGCAAGCGCACAGCACAGCGCGGCCCCGATCCGACGAAACGGTGGAGCAGACGCGCGGAGCAGCGACAAAGGACCGGAGGGTTGCATGGCGGTTGGAGTATCGTAGCAAGGAACGTCGAATTGCGCCTACTGGGCTTCTCCCCCGGCCAAAGCCGTCTCCCCCCACGTCTTCCCTGCGGCCAGGGCGCCGGGAGATTGCTCGCGTTTTACACAGACTGCCCTGGACCTGTCGATCCGTTGGTCTTGCGTCTGCTCCGCGAGCTACCCTGGAGGATGCCGGCGGAACCGCACTCCCAGGGGGAAGGCCATCTCTCCAGGGAGACGGGCTGGCCTTTGCTTTTTTGTGTGTTTTCAGTGCCCTACCTTAAGAGACCTCCGCAAGAGAGAACATCGAATTTTTCGTGACCTGCTCCTGGAAGCGTTTTCGCCACCAAAAGGTTACAGTATCGAGCAAAGCACGAGAAGAGCACCCTACAAGCACTTGCTCCGCAGCGCAGTAACGGTCCCGCGCTTGTACTTACGCAAATTCGCTTCGCTCATTTGCTTGCGTGAATTCGCTCCGCTCATTTGCCGGGACATCCACTGCATCAGCGGAGAGCACGTCCGTGCGCATCGCCGATCGTGCCCGTGGCCCACTGGTAGGCAGTCCGTGCCCGGAGCACATCGATTCGGGCACCGACGCGGGCCTTTCGGGCCTCGGCCAGGGCCTGCTCCCGCTGGTTGAGGCGAAAGAGAGTGCCTCCTCCCTCCTCGAAGCGGCGTTGCTCGGCCCGCTGGAGACGACGGGACAGTCGCACGCTGCGTCGAGCGGTCTGCACGCGTTGCTGCGCCTGTCGGCGGGCCACGACCGCCTTCCGCACGTCCGCCCGCACCGCCTGCTCGGTGCGCTCCCGCTCAAAGTCAAGCTGGCGCGTCTTGAGACGGGCCGTAGTGGCGTCGCTGCGGCTGCTCCGAGCAAACAGGGGCTGCTCAATCGCAAAGCCTACCTTCAGGTCCGTCATGTTCAAGGGCCCCTCGTCGTAGGAGACCGCCTGCGCCTCCAGCTTGAGATCGGGCCAGCGCTGGCCGCGGGCCAGGTCCTGCGCCACGCGGGCTCGTCGCTGTTTTACGTCGAGGGCCCGAAGGACAGGACGGCGCGCGAGGGCGGTATCGACGGCGGGCGCGACGCGGATCGTGTCCGGAGCCTGGGGGGAGGGCAGGGCGGGAGGGGCGTACCGCAACCTGCTCAGAGACGCATCGCCCGTGCCCAGAAAGGTGGTGAGTGCGATCCGCTTCTGGCGGGCGGTGCGTACGGCGTCGGCCAGCGTGCCCTGCCGACGGGCCACAATCTGCGCAGCCTCCACGCTGTCGATGGCCGGAGCCTCCCCGGCACGGGCGCGACGGGTGACGAGGGCCTGCCGGCGCTGGGCGAGCCGAAGCAGGTCGCGGGCGACCCCGAGCGTGCGGCGCGCTTTCACCCACGCCCAGAAGGCATGGGTTGCATCGCGGAGCAACGCATTCCGCTCCTTCGCCTGCTGGGCACGAGCGCGGCGTGGAGCCAGGCGGGCCTTGTCGAGCGCGGCCTGTCGCTTGTTGGCGACCAGGCCCTGCAGGGGCGAGAACGACACGCCGACACGCGTCTCTCCCGGCCGCGACGTGGCCACCGACGGGTCAATGCTTGATCCCAGGCCCCGCCGATAGTCGAGCTTCAGCGTGGGGCTGAGGGGGAGGTTGAGGGGGTAGCGCAGGCCACTGCGGAGCACGTTGAGCTTGTCCTTGTCGGCCTGCGTCTTGTATTCGTAGCCCGAGACGAGGCGCGGCGCCAGGCGCCCCTGGGCATCAAGCAGCTCGGCGGCCGCCTGGTCGTCGGCGAGGCGGAGCGAACGGGCCTGCGGGCTGGTGCGGAGGACGCGCTCCAGAAACGCGTCGAGGGTCAGGGTGGGACAATCGGCACTGGGCGGGCACGGCCCCGCGGCCTCCACTGTGTCCGGACGGGGTGGGGGAGACGACCGCTGCTGGGCGGCGGCCGGCGGTCCGGAAAGGAACAGTATGGCGAGGAGGACGAGAGGGAGGGGCGATCGGGCAGCCATCAAGGCGGGGAGGAGACGAGTAGAACTGCGAGCTGCGAGGCCGGGGGGCCGCGGAGGGGCTACTGGGCCGCGGAGGGGGCCCGCTGCACGGAGACCTGCGGTGGCAGGCCATTCATCCGGCGCCAGATTTCGTAGCCGAGCGACACGTTTGAGAGGAGCACACTGCCCCGCACCGAGGCTCCCTGGCGCAGAAAATTGGCACTCGGCCAGGGCGGCCGTCCCGCCGAGGTGTCCGGCACCACGAGAAGCCGGAACCGCCCCGTCCCGTCGTCCACCGGGTTCACGAAGCGGACCGTGCCCGAGAAGGTGCCGACCGAGGCGTTCGGGAAGCCGGAGAACTGGAGGGCCGGGAAGCCGGAGAACTGAATCTGCACGCGCTCGCCGGGCTGTACGAGCGACGCCCCGATGCTGCTCACGAAGAGCTCCGCGGCGCGGTCGTCGGTCTCGGGTGCGATGAGGGCCAGGGCGCTGCCGGGCTTCACGGTCTGGCCTGGGCCCACGCGGTTGATGCGGGCGATGGTGCCGGCGACGGGGGCGCGGACGACGGAGGCGGCCTGTCGCTCCTGCGCGTTCTCGAGCTGAAGATCCAGCTCAGCCCGCTTCGCCTCCAGTCGGCTCTCTTTGCGCTGCACCTGGAGGCGGGCCGACGCGACGGCCTGCCGGGCCGCCTCCCGGTCTGCGGCCGCGGCCACCGAGTCGGTGCGGGCCCGCCGCAGGTTCAGCTCCGCCGTTTCGAGCGTGCGGAGCGACTCGACCCCGTCCTCGTGGAGCCGTTTTACGCGCTCGTAGCGGGTGCGGGCCGTGGTGAGGCCCAGCGACGCGGTTTCGACGCGGGCCTGGGCCGACCGCAGCGTTTGCCGGGCCTGCGACAGGGACTGGCGTGCCTGCTGGGTGCCCAGCCGCAGGTCCTGGAGCGTGCCGGCCCGGGCCTCTGCGATGCGCTCTGGAAACTGGTCGTCCATATAGCTCGCGCTCATGTCCTCCAGCACCGCGATCGTGTCGCCCGGCGCGACCACGTCCCCCTCCGTCACCTGCCAGGCCTGAACGCGGCCCGAAATCTGCGCCTCGACGGCGCGGGGCCGCGCGTCTGGCGAGAAGGCCGTCACCTCGCCGGTGCCGGAGACCGTCTGCCGCCACGGCACAAACAGAAGCGCCCCCCCAAGGAGGACGAGGACAGCGAGAGCCCCCAGCATGATGGACCGCAGGGCCGACGGCGTCTTGGCCGACTCCAGGGCGCTGGTGCGCAGCACACGCGCATTCCCGTTCGAGGGCGCGGAGCGCATCCACTCGCGGCCCCAGGCCGGCACCGTCGGGGAGCTTGGGGCAGCGGAGGAATCGGGGGCAGAGGACGAAGAAGGCATGGCAGGGGCGCGGGCGGGATGGGCGTCGTGGGGACAAAGAAACGAGGACGGATCAGGGCGTGGCAGGGTCGCGCCGGAGCGCCGCCACGAGCTGGGGGAAGTGGCCCTCCAGAAACGTCCCAGGGTCGCGCCGGAGCTGATCGGGCGCCCCGGTCCACGCCACCTGGCCGCCGTCGAGGACCACCACGCGGTCGGCGTGGCGCACAGCCGTAGGGTTGTCGTCGACCACCGAGATCAGCGTCCAGGCGTCGTGGCCGTAGATGCGATCGGCGAGGCGCCGCTTCGTCGACTCCTCCACACCGTTGAACGCCTCGTCGAGGACGAGCACGCGCGGGTCCCCGATCACCGCCCGGGCAATCATGATGCGCCGCACAAGCCCTTCCGGAAACTCAAGCCCGGCGGACATGACAGGGGTTTTTAGACCGTCTGGCAGCGTCAGGATGTCCTCGTCGAGGCATGCAAGGCGCAGGGCCCGCTCCAACGTCTCGTAGTCGAAGGACCGCCCCATCGTGATGTTTTCCTCCACGGTGCCCTTGAACAGCTCGTCGGTCGGCATCGCGAGGCCCACCACGCGCCGGTAGGCCTGCGGGTCGAGGCGCGCAACGTCGTGCCCGTCGAACGTGATTTGGCCCTGGTCCGGATCGTGGAGGCGCACGAGGGCCCGCGTGAGGGTGGTCTTCCCGGCCCCGCTCTCCCCCACCACACACACGTGCGTGCCGGCGTCCATCTCGAACGAGACATTGTCGAGGGCAGGCGCGCCGTCCCCGTAACGAATGGTCACGTTTTGCAGACGGAGGGCGGCGGGGCCGGTGCCCTCCGGCACGTCCTCGCCCCCGAGCGACTCCAGTGGCTTTTCCGTCACGTGCAGGATCTTGCTGATCGCCGTGAGCAGATCGTACCCCGACACAAAAAGCTCCACGAGGTTGAAACTGCTGCTCGTGAGCGAGACGATCACAAGCTCCGCCGCCACAAACTGCCCAAGCGTGATCTGCCCCCCCGTGACGAGGTAGCCGCCAATGCCCAGGGCCAGCCCTACGATGAGCGCCCGGAAGATGGCCGCCGCCGCGAGCTGGCGCCCAAACACCCGAAAATGATTGCCCCGGGCCCGCACGTACTCGGACGCAATCCGGTCGGTGCGGGTGTGCACGTATGACATGGCGCCATTCAGCTTGAAGCTCTGCTGGCACCGGGCGAGGTCCTCCAGCCAGTGCGCCATCGCGTACTTGGTGCTCGACTGCTCAATGCTCGTCGTGAGTCCATTCCGCCCCAGGCCCCAGATGAGCATCGGCGCGAACAGGACCGCGAGCAGGCCAACCAGCAGGAAGAACGTGCTGTAAATGGTGAGCAGGACCAGGCTCGCCAGGGCCACCAGTGCGTACTCCATGCCGTTGAGCAGCAGCTTCGACAGGCTCTTCTGCATCGACACCACGTCGAAGAAGCGGTTGACCAGCGCGGGGCCGTACTCGCCCTCCAGGGCCGAGCGCCGCATCGACGGCAGGCGGTAGGCCATCTCCAGGGCCGAGGAGGCGAAGAGGCGGCGCTGCAGCATGTCCACCGTGTAGTACTGAAGCACGTTGAACGCGCCGTAGAGGAGGAGGCCCACGCTCACGGCCCCACAGAGCACGACGATCTGGTTGGTGAACGTGCCCAGCGACACGGAGTCGATGATGCCCTGCGAGGCCAGCGGGATCGTAAGCGAAAAAAGTGCCACGATCGACGCATAGACCGCCACCGTGATGAGGTCGCTCGACTCGTCACTCAGCAGCCGCAGCAGGCTGGCAAATGTCTCCTGAATGTTTTCCTGGTGGTCGTGCGGGTCGTAGTGGGCGGAGGTGTCGCCCTGCAGGACGGGGTCCCCGGCGCGGTCGCGCAGGAAGCTCTGCGCCTCCCCATCAAAGTGGAGGAGGGGAAGGGGCGCGTCGCCGTCTGCGAGGGCGCCCACCTGCTTGAGCCATCGGCGCTCCGCCTCCACGTCGTAGTAAGAGATCTCCCCGGTGTCGGGCCGTACTTCTTCGATGAGCCCGATGGTAGGACCGGGGAGCAGCAACAGGTCGCCCGCCGTGGCTCGTCGCATCAGGTCGTCGGCCGCAACGGAGCCCGCCGCGGCCACCATGCCGTGCGCCCGCCCGAAGTCCGCCAGTGCCCCAAAGAGCGTCTCGGGCGTGACTGTCTTGGCCTCCAAGAATGCCCGCAGTCGTTCCGGCGACACCTCGCGCCCGGCTCGCCGCCGGAGGGCCCCAAAGGCGGCGACGGCCTGCTCGCGGAGGCTGACGTCCGTGGAGGTACCATTCTGGGCCGCCGCCCCGACGGGCGGACTGCCAGACGCAGAATTGCTGGGGGCGGACATGGGGGACGGATGTTTGCCGAGATTGGTGAATGTGCCCTACCACCTTGTAGCAGACGCGGATTCCCGGCCCGCACCGGCACCGCCCGCTTATAACTTCACGGTAACTTTGCTGGGGCGTCTCGGCCCCCAGGGCGGAAGAACGCCTCCGAACTCCGCCGGTCGAGGTCGCGCTCGGGCCCCGTGTGGGGTTGGTTGACCGCTGCGTGCGCGTAAGAGCCGCCTGCGTCTGCGCACGCACCGGGCCTGAAACCCACCCCTCTGTCTGGGGCTACAACGCCTTGTCGGCCTCGCCCCCACCTGTCCACTGGATCCCCGGATCCCATGTCGGACCTTCCCATCGATGACGTGCTGCCCTCCCTGACGGCGGCCCTCCGCGACCACACGGAGGCGGTGCTGCAGGCGCCCACCGGCGCGGGCAAGACGACCCGCGTCCCGCTGGCGCTGCTGGGGGAAGAGTGGCTGGGCGACGACACGATTATCGTCCTGGAGCCGCGGCGCCTGGCGGCCCGGTCCGCCGCGCAGTACATGGCGCAGCAGCTCGGCGAAGAGGCGGGGGGGACGGTGGGCTACCGCGTGCGGATGGACACACAGGTGAGCGCCCGCACCCGCATCGAGGTGGTGACGGAGGGCGTCCTCACGCGCATGCTGCAGGACGATCCCGCGCTGGAGGGCGTCGGTGCGGTGCTGTTCGACGAGTTCCACGAGCGCAACCTGCAGGCCGACCTTGGGCTCGCCCTCACGCTGCAGGCCCGCGAGGTTTTTCGGCCCGCCCTCCGCGTGCTCGTCATGAGCGCCACGCTCGACACCGGCCCCATCGCGGGATTGGTCGACGACGCTCCCCTGATCCAGAGCGAGGGACGTAGCTATCCGGTGGAGGTGCATTATGCCAACCGCCCCTTAAGTCCAGGGGATCGCATTGCGCCCCCCGTCGCGGCGGCAGTACAAGACGTGCTGACGGAGACGGACGGCGACGTGCTCGTCTTTCTGCCGGGGGCGGGCGAAATTCGTCGCACGGAGTCGCGGCTGGAGGGCGACGTGCCCCCCGACGTGACCCTGCATCCCCTCTTCGGCACCCTGCCGCCGGGCGAGCAGGACGCGGCCATCGCGCCGAGCCCGGACGGGGAGCGGAAGGTGGTCCTTGCCACCGACATCGCCGAGACGAGCCTCACCATTGAAGGCATCCGCGCGGTGGTGGACAGCGGCCTCCGCCGCGCCCCCCGGTTTGACGCCACCACCGGCATGACGCGCCTCGACACGGTGCGCGTCTCACAGGCCTCCGCCGACCAGCGCACGGGCCGCGCCGGGCGCGTGGCGCCGGGGGCGTGCTACCGGCTCTGGACCGAGCGCACGCAGCACCACCTTGATCCCCACACCGCCCCGGAGATCGACAATGCCGACCTTGCGCCCCTCGCCCTGGAGCTGGCGATGTGGGGCACCCCCGATCCCTCTGAGCTCCGCTGGCTCGACCCGCCGCCCGCCGATGCCTACGAGCAGGCGCAAGGCCTCCTCCGCCGCCTTGGCGCGGTGGGCGACGACGGCACGATTACGGATCACGGCCGCGAAATGGCCGACCTCGGGCTCCACCCCCGCCTCGCCCACATGCTGATCAACGCCCGTGCCCTCGGACACGGCGCCGTGGCATGCGACCTGGCGGCGCTCCTGAGCGAGCGCGACATTTTCAAGGGACAGGGCGAGGCCCCGGACGTAGACCTGCGGCTGCGGCTCGAGGCGCTCCATCGCCTCCGCCGCGGCGAGCGCCCCACCCCCAACCACGCCCGCAGCTACGTGGTGCCGTACGGCGCTGTGGGCCATGTCCGCAAGATGGCCGACCACTGGCGACGCTCCCTCGGCGTCGACCGCGCGAACGAGGGCGACGTGGAGGCAACGGGCCTGCTCACCGCCTTTGCCTACCCGGACCGCATCGCGCAGCGGCGCGCGGGGCAAACCGGGCGCTTCCGACTCCGCACCGGCCGTGCCGCAAGGTTGCCGCGGCCCCAGTTGCTCTCCGACGCCGACTACCTCGTGGCCGCCCACGTCGACGCCCGGCGGCAGGAGAACCGCATCTTCCTGGCCGCCCCCATTAGCGAGGGCGAGATCGTCGAGTATTTCGGCGACGAGATTGAAACAGACCGGGACGTGTCGTGGCGCGCCGATGCACAGCGCGTCCAGGCCCGTCGCCGCGAACAACTCGGCGCCCTCACGCTCACGGAAGGCCCGCTCGAATCGCCCGATCCCACAGCCGTGGCCAAGGCGCTGGCCGCCGGCCTCCGGGAGGAGGGGCTGGACCTACTGCCGTGGACCGACCACGCCCGCCAGCTGCAGCACCGCATCCAGTTTCTGCACCACCACCTCGGCAGCGACTGGCCGGACGTGCGGGACGCAGCGCTTCTCGATTCGCTGGAGGACTGGCTCCTGCCGCATCTGTACGGAAAAAAGAGCGCCGACGACCTCTCCCGGCTCACTCTCCCCAACATCCTGCGCGAACTGCTCACCTACGACCAGCGCGATCGGCTGGAGAACTGGGCGCCCCCCCACGTCACCGTCCCCAGCGGCTACGATCGAGCCATCGACTACTCCGACCCCGACACGCCCGTCCTCGCCGTGCGCCTGCAGGAGATGTTCGGCCAAACCGAGACGCCGCGCATCGCCAACGGCCGCGTGCCCCTCACGCTACACCTCTTGTCGCCCGCCCAGCGCCCGGTCCAGATCACGCAGGACCTCGCCCACTTCTGGGCCGCCACCTACTACGAGGTGCGCAAGGACATGCGCGGCCGCTACCCCAAGCACTATTGGCCGGAGGACCCGCTGGGGGCCACGCCGACCCACACCACGAAGGCGCAGATGGAGGCAGACGTGTGAGCGCCTCACGGTCCCTACCACTCAAACCCGTAGTTCTTCTCCTCAATCGACGAGCCCTCCTCTTCATCCTCCACCTCGTCGACGGCAGGATCTTCCGACAAAGGAGCGGGGCGATCCTCTTCCGAATCTTCCGACCTCGATGGGGATGAGGAGGCCTCTTCGGATGCTCCATCCGCAGGCCCCGGGCGCGCGCCCGGGGCCTCTCCGTCCTGCATTGGCGCCGGGGCCTCCTCCTCCGGCACTGCCGTCGTCGCGTCCGCAGGAGCCGACGAGCCCGCCTCTTCGGACGCATCCAGCGGCACAGCCCCCTCCGCGGCCCACGATGCAAGGGAGGCCGCATCCGCCGGCTCGCCATCGCCCTGCGCCATCGACGCCCCAAGGGCCTCTTCTGCGCGCTCTACGCGGGCGTTCATCACCGCTCCCAGGTTCACCTCGAGGCAGGCCTCATCGCCAACCAAAACCGTACCGTCAATGCGGGCCGTTTTGAGCAGACACAACGACTGCAGCGCCATGACATCCGCGTTTATTTCACCACCGACCCGAAGCTCCTCGGCCCGCACGATCCCTTCCACGCGACTGCCGGGCGCCAGGCGCATGCTCCGCGCCGCAATGTTTCCGCGCACCACGCCCCCCTCTGCCAGATACAGCGTGCCCTCCGTCGTGACGCTGCCCTGCACCCGTCCCTCCACCAGGAGATCCGTCTCCCCGAGGCGAATCCTGCCCTGAACCGTCGTGGCCCGGGGCAAGACCGAGAGGTCTGCGTCGGCATTGCCGGATGCCGACGCGGACGAGACGGGCTGAGAACGGCTGGCAAGCCCAAACATGGAGACAAGGAGCAATCTGTGAAGGGGGCGCGGGTGCACTCATGCGGCACGCCGGATCGTCTGATCATCTCTTCTGCCCGTTCCGGACACGGTCCTACAGGCTTTCGTCGCCGAGCAGGTTGATCACCGTATTCGCGTTTCCGATGTCGAGCCCCACGGCCCCTGCCCGGTGGCTTCCGCTCAGGCCTTCCGCGTGCAGCGCATACCCCTGACTGATGAAGGACGCCGGGTCCGGCACCACCTCAACCTCCAAAATCTCTCCAAACTCTTCGAGGAAGCAGTCGATGACCGGATCAAACATCGCCCCACCGCCGCCGATGTACATCTTGCTCGCCCGCCCAAAGTCGCTGTTGCTGAACGCACGCTCCAGTGCCGGCGACACCACATCGTCGTAATAGGTATTTAAGACCTCTCTGCGGAGGTCCGTGAGGTCCATCTTTTTGCGGCCGATCACAATGCTGCCCTTCCGCATTGCCATATCGAGCTGGTGCTCCGTCAGCATGTCCAGATAGTGCTCTTGCTGCAGGCGGTCCGCCATGAGCTGGGTCGCATACTGAAGGCCATTCGCCGAGGTCATGGTTCGCTGCACAATGCCGGACGACAGGCTGAGGGCCGTCTCCATCGTGCCGTACCCGAGGCCGACCGCAAAGAAGGGGGCTGTTTCTTGAAGTTCTCCCTTCTTGGCCCCTGCGACAAAGCCCTCAATCTCCGGGATTACCTCTGCCTGGGCAACCTCGGCCCGCAGGCTCGCATCCGCATTCCGGCCAAACGTGCGTCCATCGTACTCGATGGTGTGCGTTCCCATGATCAAATTCTCTGCCGCTCGTCGGTGCGCCGCATATGTCGAATAGGGGAACCCCGTCACAATGTACATCGGCTCCTCAGCCCCGACCTTTGCGACAGCGAGAGCGGCTCGGAAGAGAAGCTGATAGTCCAGGTCCGACGGGGCATTGTTGATGCCCTTGTGCGGCGCGCTGCCTTCAATCAGCGCAAGCTCGCCGACCACGTAGCTGCGGCCGTCGTGCTCGATCTTCAATCCGGTGAGGAGGTTGTCGGACACGTTTACGAGTTCGGCCGTGTTGGCCTCAAAAACGCTGGGGAAAATTTTGGTTTTAAACATGCGGAGGGAGGAGGGGTGGACGGTGAGTGATGGCAGGCGGGAGGAAGAACACGTCCCCGAGGCTGCTGGATGGACGCCGCTTGGGCACGGCGTACACGTTCTCAGATGCGCCTGGACCTGCAGGTCCAAGAGCACAGGCCCAGGAGCGAACGGAATGGGAACGTGCGACGTTCTTTCGCCAACGGATGAATTCTCTACGGGATTCCGACAGGGACACTATGGGACGATCGCCGTGGTGGGGGTGCCTTTCGCACGCGGCCGAACATTGGGGCAAGGGGGCGCTGGGGCAACGGTGGTGCCGGGGGCAAGAGCGCTCTCGCCATCAGGCACTAAGCGCTGCAACACAGAAAAGTACCGTCACGCGCTGCGTGCATCACGTCCCAAATGCACTTGGCAAGGATTGTGAATTTGGTGCAGGCCACACGCACGCGCATGCACTTCTCACTTTGAGGCTTCGGTCTTCAAATCTAATGAGCAGCAGGCAGTCATGAAATAGTTAATTCATTTTTTGACAAAAATAAAGTCCAGAAAGGAAGCCCTTCAGCACACCTGGGGCACGCAATGCAAGGACCCTTTTCGAGAATCGCTGAAGACAGTGACATGTTGCGGAGCCCCTGGACGGAACGTGCCCGGGCCCCCGCTACGCAGCGCCCCAACTCCGCCTCGTCCCCCGAGAGGACGGCCTCGCTGGCGCTCAGGGCGCTCCGCTCGGCATGAGGATGGTCAACGTTTTTTGCCGACCGCCTTAATCGATCGTGTAGGCGCACGCCGCATCTCCGTCCGGCATGTGCTGGGTGCGTTCAACCTCCTCGAAGAGGGATTCGTAGAAACAACCTTCGGAGGCACAGGGGCGCGCAGTAACCTCCACAATCTCCGCAAAGGGGCAGTTGCATGCTTGAATGGTGGTGCTGTGCTTCTCCACCTGCACCTGCGGCATGAACCCGTCGTCCTGCAACACTGCTTCTACCGCATCCACCACCTGCTGCGTGTCGGCCGCCTCCAGCGACGTCGGCAGGCGCCGTTTCACCTCGGCCCGTCGCGCCTCCCAGAAGTCCGCAAAAAAGCCCTCGATCAGCGCCGTCTCTCCGTGGTTGTCGAGGTACTGGAGGAACTCCGCAAACACGGCCCCATCGTGCCGCGGAAAAAGCCGTTCGGCCCGCGAGGTCAGTCGGTAGCACATGCGCGGCCGCCCGCGGCCCTGCTTCTGCGAGCGGCGGGCCACCAGCCCGTCACGGTTCATGTGGTTCAGGTGCTCGCGCAGCGTGGGCGGAGCCCGGTCGAGCGCCTCGGAGGCGGCCTCGAGGGTAATCTCGCCGCGCCGGTTCATCAGTTCCAACAGGCGCCGCTTTGTATCGGAGGAGAGAAACTCAAGGGCTGACATGGGGGAGGGCTGGATGGACGGAGGGACAGTGCGCGGAAATGTGAAGTGTGCGTTGCTCTACACGCGCAAAAAAGCAGTTTGTATAGAAAACGTCAATAAAAAGGCGATCGCCACGGAAAACTTGAAAAGGTCGGCTCACGTTTCCTTGTTTCCGTTGGACAGTTTTCCCCATTCTCTCCCCTGCGCCAATGCCTTCCTCTGCCTCTGCGGTTCACGTTGCGGAAGACGGGGAAGCGGTGGGCTCGCTCCGCCGGTTCTCGGAGTGGTTCCGCCTGACCCCTGCCGCGGTGGTCTCGTGCCTCCAGGAGCGGGCTGCCGAGGGCGTCATCCTTGATGCGGGCCGCGGTCGGCGGCGCCTGCTTGTTGTGGACGCTCGCGGGCTCGAGGCTCTCTGCGAATGTGGGGCGGATACGGGCGGTGCCTGAAGGGGGCATGGCCCACTTTGTCCCCTTCAGACACCGCTCGCCAGCACGCACGCCACTGCTCTCTCTTTTCTTTTCCACGCCCCGCCCCCCTATGCCGTACGTCGTCACCGAGCCCTGCATCAACTGCAAGTACACCGACTGCGTGGAGGTCTGCCCGGTGGACTGC
>CAJXLV010000039.1 GCA_913056185.1 uncultured Bacteroidota bacterium | reverse complement strand
CTGGGCACATCCGAGGTGAACTACCAGCTGCAGGACTGGCTCTTCAGCCGCCAGCGCTACTGGGGCGAGCCGTTCCCCATCCTCTTCACGGAGGACGGTGAGGACAAGCCGGTGCCCGAAGACGAGCTCCCCGTCACGCTGCCCGACATCGACACGTTCGAGCCGAGCGGCACGCCCGAAGGGCCGCTGGCCACCATCGAGGACTGGCGGAACACCACCGATCCGGAGACCGGCAAACCGGCCACCCGCGAGACGAACACGATGCCGCAGTGGGCGGGATCCTGCTGGTACTACCTCCGCTTTCTCGACCCGGACAATGACGAGCGGCTCGTCGACCCGGAGAAGGAGGCGTACTGGATGCCGGTCGACCTCTACGTGGGAGGCTCGGAGCACGCGGTGCTGCATCTGCTGTACGCCCGCTTCTGGCACAAGGTGCTCTACGATGCGGGCGTCGTCTCCACGAAGGAGCCGTTCCAGACGCTCGTGCACCAGGGCATCATTCTGGGCGAGACAGAATACACCGCCTTTGTCGACCAGGATGGCACCTACGTGTCCGCCGAGTACGTGGAGGACGGCATCGACGCGCGCACCGGCGCAGAGGTCGAGTTGGAAGCGCTGGATGAGGAGGACGTGGAGAAGGAGGGGGACGTGTTCGTGCTGAGGGGGCAGCCGGAGATTCAGGTCGACGCGCAGAGCCACAAGATGAGCAAGAGCCGCGGCAACGTTGTGAACCCCGACGACGTGGTCGACGAGTACGGCGCGGACGCGCTGCGCCTCTACGAGATGTTCATGGGGCCGCTGGAGCAGACCAAGTCCTGGGACACCGACGACGTGGAGGGCGTCTTCCGCTTCTTGAACCGCGTCTGGCGCCTCGTGGTGGACGAGGAGAGCGGCACCCTGGCCGACCGCCTCACCGACGCGGACCCCGCCCGCGAGCAGCTTCGTTCGCTGCACTGGACGATCAAAAAAGTCACGGACGACATCGAGGAGCGCGCCTTCAACACCGCCATCGCGGCGATGATGGAGTTTGTCAATGCCGCCAACAAGTGGGACGCGGTGCCGCGGCAGATCATGGAGCCGTTCCTCGTGCTCCTCAGTCCCTTTGCCCCGCACCTTAGCGAAGAGCTGTGGGCCCGCCTCGGCCACGACGAGAGCCTGGCCCACGCCGACTGGCCCGAGTACCAAGACCGACTCCTCCAGCGCGAGGTCGTGGAAATCCCCGTGCAGGTCAACGGCACCGTCCGCGATACCATCGAGATTGAGGCCGACGCGGACGAGGCTGCGGTGATTGGGGCCGCCAAGACCGCAGACAACGTGGCCCGCCACCTCGACGGCAAAGACATCCACCGCGAAATCTACGTCCCCGGCCGCATCGTCAATTTTGTAACTGGCTAACTTCGTATTCGTAGCGGGAGCGCCACATCAAGCCTGGTGCTGTATTGCTTAGCATGGTGATGCGTGAAGCGTGGTGCGCGAGAAGGGGAGCCTCTGGTCACATCTCACGAGTCACGCATCACGAGTCACGCATCACGAGTCACGTTCCCCCCGACTCGGCTCCAGCCGTCTCCTTTTCGCACAGCCATTCCGCAAGAACGTGCCTGCCATGTCCACCCTCGACGTCCTCGCCCTTGCCGCCCACCCCGACGACGTAGAGCTGTGCGCGGGGGGCACGGTCTGCCTTCTCGCCCAGCAGGGATACGACGTGGGCATCGTCGACTTTACGAAGGGGCAGCTCGGCTCGCGGGGCACGCCGGAGCAGCGCATGGAAGAGGCCGAGCGCGCATCGGACATCATTGGCCTGAGCGCCCGCGAGAACCTTGGGTTGATGGACGGGGACATTCGCAACACGAAGGCCAATCAGCGACGGGTCATCGAGGCCGTGCGCCGGTACCGGCCCGACATTGTCCTCCTCAATGCCCCCGAGTCCCGCCACCCCGACCACAGCGACGCCGCCGACCTGTCCACCGATGCCCTCTACTACAGCGGGCTCCAGGAGATTGAGACGACCGGCCCCGACGGGGCCTCCCAAGAGCCCTGGCGGCCGCACCACGTGCTCCACTATATGCAGGCCGTCTCCTTCGAGCCGACGATGGTGGTGGACGTGACAGACGTATGGGACCAGCGCATCGAGGCCCTGCAGGCGTTCGCGTCGCAGTTCCACAACCCCGACTACGAGCCGGACGCGGATGAGCCGGAGACGTTCGTGTCCAACCCCGAGTTTTTCGAGTGGGTGAAGGCGCGGGCCCGCACCTACGGCTACACCGTGGGCGCCACGTACGGCGAGCCGCTCAAATACCGGCACGGGCCCTTCGGCGTCACCGACCTGCCCAACGTGCTCAGCAACGAGAAGACGTTTCGGTAGGGCCAGGGGGGGCACAAAGGGGAAGGCGAGGAGCCGCAAGAATCACGGAGTTGACACCGCCGTTCAAGGAGCAGTATATTATCATTCTGTCACCAGCACGAACCCCCCAGTACAGCGCATGGCGGACACGAGCGATTTCCGAAACGGAATGACGTTTCTCTGGAAGGACGATCTCTGGGAGATTGCAGAGTTCTTGCACGTGAAGCCCGGCAAGGGCGGGGCCTTCGTGCGTACCACCCTGAAAAACGTGAAGGACGGCCACGAGGTGGAAGAGACCTTTCGGGCGGGGGCGAAGGTGGACGAGGTGCGCGTGGAGCGCCGCGAGCACCAGTACCTCTACGAAGACGATTACGGCCTGCATTTCATGGACCAGGAGTCGTACGAGCAGTTCTCGATGCCGCCCGGGCAGGTGCAGGGCCGCGAGTTCTTGAAGGAGGGAGGCCAGGTCGACATTCTGTTCCGCACCGACACCGAAGAGCCGCTCCGCACCGAAATCCCACAAAAGGTGGAGCTGGAGGTTGTAGAGACTACGCCCGGGGTGAAGGGAGACACCGCGCAGGGCGGTGACAAACCAGCCACAGTAGAGAGCGGGGCTACAATCGACGTGCCCCTCTTCATCAACGAAGGAGACGTGGTGCGCGTCAACACCGAAACGAACGAATACGAGACCCGCGTGTCTGCTGCACCCACCGTGTAGACAGGCCTCACGGGGCGGTCGCCCGCAGTTCTTTTGCACACAGGTACCCAGTCGCATGGAGATTTCGAAGATTCAAGAGCTGCTCCAACTCGTCGCTGAGAGCGAAGTGTCGGAGGTCGAGATTGAGGAGGATGATTTCAAGCTGACCATCCGCCAAAACACCCCGCAGGTGGTGATGCAGCCGACAGGGCAGCCCGCCCCGGTGCAGTATGCCCCGCCCCGCCCGCAGCCTGCCCAGCCGCCCCGGGGGTACGCCCCCCAGGGAGCGGCCGCGCCGCAGAGCCATAGCACACCGCACAACCCTTCGGGCAGCGCCGCGCAGACGGACCCCGATGCGGCTCCCGCCCAGACCCCTCCGGAAAACGGCACCGCCGAGGCCGACACTGCTCCTCCCTCGACGGAAGAGCACGTGGTGAAGGCCCCCATCGTGGGCACCTTCTACCGCGCTCCCTCCCCCGACTCCGACCCGTTCGTCGAGGTCGGCGATTCGGTGGAAGAGGGCGACGTGCTCTGCATCATCGAGGCAATGAAGCTGATGAACGAGATCGAGTGCGAGACCTCGGGGACGATCAAAGAAATTCTGGTCGAGGACGCCGAGCCGGTCGAGTTTGATCAACCGCTGTTCGTGCTCGATGAAGGATAGAGGCAGTCTCACGCAGCAGTGAGGGCTCCGGGATGGTCCGGGGCCGTTTTCATGTTGCGCCTGTTCGGGGGCTCTTTCGCCGCCATCGGAGAAAATGGAGGGCCCCACCTCTTTGGTGTTCTGACGCGTGATCCGTGATCCGTGAGGGTATCGACCCCGAACATGCACTTCACGCATCACTCCTCACGCATCACGCTCCCTGAAAACCTGCATATCACATCGGATTTTGCTGACCCTGCATGAGTGATCTCCAAAAAATCCTGATTGCCAACCGCGGC
The DNA here is from genome assembly GCA_913056185.1 of uncultured Bacteroidota bacterium. Classification (GTDB taxonomy): domain Bacteria; phylum Bacteroidota; class Rhodothermia; order Rhodothermales; family Salinibacteraceae; genus Salinibacter. The sequence goes on along the minus strand of CAJXLV010000039.1, from coordinate 23,840 downwards.
GAAATCGCGCTGCGCGTCATTCGCACCTGCCACGAAATGGGCCTGAACACCGTGGCGGTGTACTCCACCATCGACCGCGACGCGCTGCACGTTCGCTTTGCCGATGAGGCCGTCTGCATCGGTCCCGCTGCTTCCAGTGAGAGCTACCTGCGCCCCGATCGCCTCATTGCCGCGGCGGAGGTGACAGGGGCCGATGCCATCCATCCCGGCTACGGCTTCCTCGCCGAAAACGCCGAGTTCAGCCAGATTTGTGCCGACAACGACATCGAATTCATCGGTCCGTCCGCGGACACGATTCGCCTGATGGGGGAGAAGTCCAAGGCCAAGGAGCGCATGCACGCGGCGGGGGTGCCCATCGTCGAAGGGTCCGACGGCACAGTAGCAAACCTCGATCGGGCGTACGAGCGGGCCGTCGACATTGGGTTTCCGGTGATGGTGAAAGCTGCGGCGGGCGGCGGCGGCACCGGCATGCGCCTGGTGCGGTCGCCGGATGCGTTCGAGAACGCGTTCAACGGCGCTCGTTCCGAGGCCGAAGCGGCCTTCGGCAACCCGGCCGTTTACCTCGAAAAGTTTGTCGAAAAGCCGCGGCACGTCGAGATCCAGGTACTGGGTGACGGGCAGGGCAATGTCATGCACTTTGGGGAGCGGGAGTGCTCGATCCAGCGTCGCCACCAAAAGCTGGTGGAGGAGTGCCCCTCGCCGATCATCGACGAGGCGCTGCGGGAAGAGATGGGCCAGGCCGCCATTCGGGGCGCGGAAGCGGTCAACTACGAGGGGGCGGGCACGGTCGAGTTTCTCGTCGGCGCCGACCGGAATTTCTACTTCATGGAGATGAATACCCGCATCCAGGTGGAGCACCCAGTGACGGAGGAGGTTACGGACTGTGACCTGGTGAAGCACCAACTCCGCGTGTCGATGGGGGGCACGGTGGACGGAACGGAGCGTCCGCCAATGGAGGGCCATGCCATTGAGTGCCGCATCAACGCTGAAAATCCGTTCGATAGCTTCAGCCCCTCGCCGGGGGAGATCACGGCATTTCACCAGCCGGGGGGGCGCGGCATCCGGGTGGACACGGCCGCCTACGCGGGGTATCGCATTCCCCCAACCTACGACTCGATGATTGCCAAGCTCATTGCGTACGGCAAAACACGAACGCATGCCCTGCGAAAGATGCGCCGTGCGCTCGATGAGTTTGTGATCGAAGGGGTCGAGACCACCATCCCGTTTCACCAGCAACTGATGGAGGACGAGCGGTTCCGCCGCGGAACGTTCGACACTCGATTCCTCGATGACTTTGAAATGTCGTCCGACTTCGCTCCTGCACGCTGAGCCTCCCGAGCCGGCGGGGCGTTCCGCGAGTGGGAATCAGTCGGGCTGGGTGGTCGTTTGCTGCGTGGTAGAGTCGCGCTGCTGCCCTTTCGGGAGGGCCGTACGTCCTCGCCCGGATGACACGGCGTGCTCCCGATGCTGTGTACCGCATCGCTCGTCCCGGCTTTTTTCCCCGTCTCTCTCGTTGCCATGTCGTCTTCCACAGACTCCCTCCGCCTCAACGCCCGCGTGGACGCGATGCAGCCGTCCGCCACCCTCGCCATGAAGTCGCGCGCCGAAGAGCGACGGCGGCAGGGACACCCGGTGGTGGCCCTCAGTGCCGGGGAGCCGGACTTTGACACCCCGCAGCCCATTTCTGATGCGGGTGTGCGGGCCATCCGCAATGGGTTTACGCATTACACCGAGAACACCGGCATCCTGGAGCTACGGGAGGCCATCTGCCGCAAGTTCGATCGCGACAACGGCGTGTCCTACAGTCCTGAGCAGATTGTCTGCTCGAACGGCGCCAAGCAGTCGCTCGCGCTGGCCATCCATGCGCTGTGCGACGCAGGCGACGAGGTGCTGGTGCCAGCGCCGTACTGGGTCAGCTATCCCGAAATGGCCCGCTTCAGTGGGGCGGAGCCGGTGGTGGTGCCCACCCGCGTCGAGAACAACTACCGCCTCACGCCCGAGGCGCTCGACGACGCGATCACCGACAAGACCCGGCTGCTGCTTCTGTGCACCCCGTCCAACCCCACCGGCACGGTCTACCCGCCCGCCGAACTGGAGGCCCTGGCGGAGGTGCTGCGCGATCACGAACAGGTCTTCGTCCTGTCCGACGAGATCTATGAGCACGTCATTTACGATGCCGAGCACCGCGCCTTTGCGTCGCTGCCGGGCATGAAAGAGCGCACCATTACGGTGAACGGGTTTTCGAAGGCGTACGCCATGACGGGCTGGCGCCTGGGCTACCTGGCGGCGCCCGCCCCGATTGCTGGGGCCGCGGCCAAGATCCAGGGACAGTTTACCTCCGCCCCGTGCAGCATCACGCAAAAAGCGGGCGTGGCCGCCCTGGAGATGGACAAGGCCCCGGTCGACGAGATGGTGGCTGCCTTCCGGCGGCGCCGCGATGTGGTCGTAGATCGCCTGCGTGCCATCGACGGGGTGCGCTGCCCCACCCCCGAGGGGGCGTTCTACGTGTACCCGGACCTCTCGCACTTCTTCGGCCTGGAGGCGCCCGACGGATCGACAATTGCGGACGGCGACGATCTATGCTTCTACCTGCTGGAGGCGCACAACGTGGCCCTCGTCCCCGGCCCGGCCTTCGGAGAGCCGAAGGGCCTGCGCCTCTCGTACGCCTCGTCAATGGAGGACTTGGAAACTGCGATGGACCGCATTGAGACAGGACTCCACGCGCTCGGCTAATCGGGCCTCCCTGTCGGCACTGCTTCGCGCTTGCTTTCCACGTCTCTTCTCCTCGTGGACCCGGACTCGCCCTCCACAGATTCCTCCTCGCTGCGCCCTGCGCCGGATGCCGCGCCGCGCTCCGGTGCACCCGATGACCCGCCCGCCCCGGACCGCTACTGGCTCCACCTGCTCCTGTTTGCTCTCACGGTGGTCTCGACCGTGTACGTGGGGGCAGAGTGGTGGGCCTATCGTCCGGGCTACTACGCCACCCACGACGAGACGGTCTCACTGCTGTTCGGGACGGTCAATCGGGCGTGGCTCCTCGACGGGCTGCGGTACGCCGTTCCGCTGCTGGGCTTCCTTACGGTGCATGAGTTTGGGCACTACTTCGCCGCCCGGTACCACGGCGTGCGCACGTCGCTCCCGTACTACATCCCCTTTCCGTTCAACGGGATTGGCAACTTCGGGGCGGTCATCAGCATCCGGCAGCGCATCCCGAGCACGCGGGCGCTTTTTGACATCGGGGTGGCCGGGCCCCTGGCGGGCTTTGTGGTGGCACTGGGCGCGCTCATCTACGGCTTTGCAACCCTGCCGCCGCCCGAATACCTGCTCGACCTCCCGGCCCACGAGGCCCTGAAGGCCCACATTCGGCAGTACGGCACCTTCCCGGAAACGCCGCCGACCCCGGAAGACGGTCGGTTCATCCTGGTTGTGGGAAGCACGCCGCTCTACTGGTTCCTGTCGCAGTTTTTTGCGAACGTGCCGCCGCTGTACGAGATGTACCACTATCCGGTCCTCTTTGCCGGGTGGCTGGGGCTCTTCTTTACGGCGCTGAACCTGCTTCCGGTGGGGCAGCTGGATGGGGGGCACGTGCTCTATGCGCTCCTGGGCGATCGCTGGCACCGCCGTTTTGCGCAGGCCTTTCTGTTTGTGCTGCTGCTAACGGGGGGCGTTGGGTTTATGGCGGAAATGCAAACCGCCCTGGCGGGGAGGGGCGTTTGGATCGGCGGGGCGGCGTGGCTGCTCCTGACGGCCATCTACTACGGGTATCTGTACAAGCTCTTCGGCGCCACGGCGCCCCAAACGATGCTGGGTGTTGCTGGGCTGGTGGGGGGGACGGCCGCGGCGTCGACGCTCGGGCTCGACTTTGGGTGGACGGGCTGGTTGCTGTGGAGTCTGCTCATTATCTTTCTCGTACAGGTCCGGCACCCACCGGTGGCCCGCCCCCAATCCCTGACGCCCACACGCCGCCTGCTGGGCTACGCGGCCATTGCCATCTTTATTCTCTGCTTTAGCCTTCAGCCGCTGAGTACGCTGTAGGACGCGCACCGGGCACGCTTCCATTGGACGAATTCCTACGCACATGCAGCCTCTCTTTTCGCTTACGGTTGGTCGCCTGCTGAAATGCGGCGGGCTCGCGGGCGTGTTCCTGGGGGCAAGCCTGGGAATACTCGGGTGCGATACGGTTCCGACGCCTGAGCGCTCTCTGCAGCCGCCCACAGTGGCGAATCTCCACGTGGTGCCGGACAGCGTGGTGCCGACCGCCCTGCCCCCAGAGCAGGTGGGCGATTCCACGGTGCAGGTGCCGCTGCAACTGGAGGCACAGGCGACGGACCCCGATGGGACAGTGGCGCGCGTTGTGTTTCTCATCGAGCCGGCGTCCGCCCCGCAGGCCACCCTCTCGGGCACCCTCCCCGCCCTGCCCGACCGCCCTCAGCACTGGTACGGCGGCGGGTTTGCTCTGTCTCTTCCCCTGGCCGACGAGATTTATACGGTTCGCGTGTTTGCCATCGATGCGGACAGCCTCGCGAGCAATCAGGTCACGGGGCAGGTGCGGGTCGTCGCTCCCGACTCGTCGTCCCCTGCAGCATCTTCGCAGCTTCCATGATTCGTCTCGGCGTGCCGATGCGGCAGCTGGTTGTGTCGATCCTTATCGTTTTGGGCCTCGCAGTGGGATCTGTGCGCGGACAGTCGCTGAAGGCGTTGCAGCCGACGGCGGGGGTGTCGAGCAATACGGTGCAAACGCTTGCCGCCAACGGGGATTCGCTGTGGGTGGGGCCGCTGCTTACGGTGTACGTGGAGGCGGAAACGCAGCTCTTTCTTGCGGAGGGGGACGCAGTGGAGCAGCGGCTGCTGGAGGGAAACAATGTGGTGGTCTCCCTGGCGACGGGGGCTGGTGCGGGGGGGGGCTCGCCCCTCTGGGCCGGCCTTGCGTTCGAGGCCGGGGGCGGAACCATCGGGGCCGGGGGCTTCCTGGTGTCTACGGATGGCGGGCGCTCGTTCGAGGCGCGCCCGGCGCCGCTCGATGCCGCAGGCGATACGACCGTTGCGTACGGCGCCTCCACGCTTCCCGCGGTGCCGGTGACGCAGGAGGCGGGGGCCTATCCGCGCGGCCTCGCCCTGCAGGGCCGCGATACGGTGTGGGTGGCAAGCGGACGGGCGGGCCTGCGGCGCTCGACCGACGGGGGCACCTCTTGGGCACGCGTGGTGCTGCCGCCCGATACCAGCGCGCGCATCGTGCCTTCGCGGTCCTACGATTTCCTGGCGGCACCTCCGCAGGGCGACCGCGGGTTCCAAAACTACCGGGCGCTGAGCGTGCTGGTGGATGAGACGGGCACGGTGTGGGCGGGCACGGTTGCGGGCCTGAACCGCTCGACGGCGTCCGATGTGGCCCCCGGCGGCGACCGCGCCTGGCGCCTGTTCCGCCCGGACGGCACGCCCGACGGCCTGCCGGGGCAGGTGGTGTCGGCGTTGGCCGAGCAGCCCCGCCCCAACGGCCGAAATCCTGTCTGGGTGGCCACGTTGCGGACGGAGACAGACGGGCCCCTCCAGCGTAGTGGCCTGGCGGTGACGCCCGATGGCGGAGCGACCTTTCGGCAAGCGCTCCTGGGGGTGCAGGTGAACGAGGTGGCCGCCCGGCAGGAGCGCGTCTATGCCGCGGCGGAGTCCGGGCTTTACGTCTCCAATAACCAGGGCGCCACCTGGCGTACAATCGAGACTGTGCGCCTGGCGGCGGATGAGGAGGGGCTCCTGGGAGGCCTTACGGCGCGTGCGGTGGCGGTCACGCCGTCTGCGCTCTGGGTGGGCACCACCGAGGGCCTGCTGCGGCTGGATCGCGAGCAGGAGTCTCGTCTGCTCCCTGGCCATTCGGACGTGTCTCCGCCCGAGTGGCAGCTGTTTCGCACCGAAGTGCCCGTTCGTCCTGACTCGCCCACCGAGCGTGTGCCACAAGTGGACACCTACGCGTACCCAAATCCTTTTGTCCCGTCCCGGGATGCAGGGGTGCGCATCGTCTACAATGTCCCCGAATCTCAAACCGTTACGGTGTCCATCTACGATTTTGGGATGAACCGCGTGCGCGTGCTGCGGGACGACGAGGCGGCGGGTCGCCAGGAGATGGTATGGGACGGAACGGACGGCTCCGGCCTTCGCCTCCCCACCGGCACGTATCTCTACACGGTGGAGGTTGGGGGCGAGACCATGCGCGGCAAAATTCTCCTCACAAACTGATTTTCCGTCCCAGGTCTCCCTCCGCCCGGGCTCGGGTGTTCTCTTCCATCGCTTGTGCGCCCATGATGCGTCTTTCTCACCTTGTTTCATCCCTCGGACGGTTGTGCCGCCTCGGGGGGGGGCTTGTGCTCCTGGGGGGGCTTGTGGGGCTTCCTGCGCATGCACAGGAGGCCGGGGCCGGCGCCTTCTCGCGGATGGGGTTTGGCGCCCGTGGCATCGCCCTCGGCAATGCCCTTGTGGCCGATCCGTCCCCCAACGTAAGCCCGCACTACAACCCGGCGCTGCTTCCGGCCGCCTCTGGGCAGCGCCTCGCTGCGTCCGCGGCCCTGCTCTCCTTCGATCGCGAATTGCAGTTCCTGGAGTTTACCGCTCCGCTTGGGCCCACAGCCGGCATTGGGCTCAGCCTCACGCACGCCGGCACCCAAAACATCGATGCCCGCAACGCCGACGGCGCCCGCACTGGCACCCTCTCTACCGACGAGTTTGCCCTCTCGCTCGCATTTGGCAACCGCTTCGGGGAGCGCGTCTCCGTCGGCACCACCCTCACGATCTACCAGTCCGACCTGGTGCCGGATGTGGACCCGGCGCGGGGATTTGGGGTGGACCTCGGGGTGGGCGTCCGGGCCACCGATCGCCTCTTTGTGGCCGCCGCGGTGCACGATCTGTTGGCGCAGTACGAGTGGGACGCGTCGTCGGTAGGCGGGGGCAACTACACGGACGAGTTTCCGGTGCGGGTGCGCGTCGGCGCCAGCTACGCCGTGCTTGAGAGGCGGCTTCGGGTACTGGGAGAGGTGGAGTCGCGCACCCTCGCCCGCGAGCGCACCGTGCCGACTGTTGTGATTACCTCCGGCGGCCCGCAGCAACGGTCCCGCACGGAATCGTTCCGGCAGCACGGCATCCAGGGGCGGCTGGGCGTGGAAGCGCGGCCCGTAGAGATTCTGGCGGTGCGGGCGGGGGTCGATCGCATCGGCGTCGATGGTGCAGACGGCCTCCGCCCCAGCGGCGGCCTGGGGGTGCGACAGTCGCTGGGCGACCTGGACCTGCGCCTCAGCTACACGGCCACCCTGGAGCCGTACGTGCGCACGGTCATGAGCACGGGAACGGTGGAGCTGTTCTTGTGAGGCGCAGCCCGGCTGTGGGCTCATTCCCCGAGCCGCGCCACCATCGCCGCGACAGCCTCCAGCCCCACCCCCGACACGCCGGTGCGGATGCGTAGGGTGCACCAGAAGTCGAGCAGCATCATCTGCGCCGCGTGGATGGGCACGGCGATCCAGAAGGAGCGACAGCGCCAGACGAGCGCCCCCAGCACAACGCCTCCGAGGATGGACAGGAGCGCTTCAGGCCAGGGCTTGGTGATGTGAAGGGCGGCGAACGGAAGCGCCTGCACAAAGATGGCGTGCCGCCCCAGGGCGGGGGCCGTGCCGAACAGCACGAAGCCCCGCCACAGGTATTCCCACCCGATCCAGTAAAACAAGAAGAGGGCCTCGTAGGCCAGAAACACCTCCCAGTGCCGGGCGGCAGGAGCGTAGTGTGGGTACTGTCGCTGAAAGGCGGTTCCGTCGGACAGCACCCACGTGCCCACAGCCACGAGCGGCAGGTACAGCGCCGCAAGGGCCGTGGCAACCCGCCAGTTGCCAAGGCCGAGGCCCATGTCCGTCGCATCGGCGGAAAAGGCGAGGCGGAGCACCAGCACAGGCCCCACAAAGCCGAGCAGCCCCTGCATGCCAAACCACCAGCCCCAGCGCAGAAGCCCCCGCCAGTGCCCCCAGCTGGCAGGAAGGAGCGGCGCAAGGTGTTGCTGAAACAGTGCCCGGTCTCCAAGAATGGATTGCAGAACCACCGCCAGCGCGGCGATGGTGAGAACGGTGGCGGTCTGTGTGTGGAGCTGGGCAGCTCCGCGACGCAGACGGGCCCACTCGGCACGAATGCGGGCGGCCAAACGGCTACGCATGCGACAGGGAAGCAGCCAACGGAAGGAGGGAGCATCGGCAGGCACGGAGGGGACGGGGCGGGGTTCCGCTCTCCCGTCTCCGAGCGATGCTGGAGGATGGAGCCGCGCAACGGTCTGTTGCGGCCTCGGGGCTTAGCGCGAGGACGAACGGATGGCAGGGGGCGACGGGGCCAAGAACCGGTTCAGAAACTCGTAGGTGCGCACCAGGCGGTCGAGCCGGGAGAAGGGGGGGAGACGCGCAGGGAAGGTGCGTTCGGAACGGCGCCGAACGGGCGGGTACTGCACGAACTCTACCGAGCGCTCAAGATGCTTGAGGCGCGTGTACAGACGGGCGCCTGGGGACTGGGGCCCGGGCTGTTCCACTCCGTGCTGCAACAGGAGGAGGGGGGTGCGGATTTGAGGGGCATAGGACTCAGGCGGGCGAGGGCGCACATGCGCGCTCGAAGAGCCTGAGGTGGAGTCTCGCACGAAGGGCACTATGGACTGCGCCAGAGAGTCCGCAGAGGGCTGCCGATGCGTTGAAGATAGGGAATCGCTGCCTTCCGCTGTTGGGCCGTGCTTTCCCCCGGGCGCATCCTGGGACCGGGCGAGAGGCGTTCGTAGAAGAGCCGCGGCGTAGCGATCTGTAACGCTCAGCAGCGGCATCGCCGCCGCGTCGCCGCCCGCAGTGGTGGCCAGCGCCACGCGGGAAGAGTCGACCCACGGTCGATTGGCAACGGAATCCGTAAGCGCAAGCACCGTCTGCGCCAGCTTCAGATCCGCCCGTGCATCCCGACGGCTGCCGGAACCTGCCAGGGACGGCCCCACAGCCCTCGGCCAGATCTCCAGCATCGCCAGGCCTTGGCCCGCCAGGTACTGCCGCTGCAGCCACGCCCGGGGGGCGTAGAGCGGTCCCGACGGAGCGTGAGAAGGCGCGCCGTGCACCTGCACGACCAGCGGGGCCCGCGCCGAATCAGCATGGGCAACGGGGCGCGTTACCCATGCCGCAGGGCCTCGGGAACGACTGCCCCGTTGCGAAAGGCGGCCCCGTTGCAGCGCATCCGGCGAGGAGCGGGCGAGGCGTCGCGTCTCCACCCACGCCGCGTTCGGGGCGGCCAGGACCCGTTCGTTGCCGAAGCTGACCGTATTTGCAAACAGCGCCGACGGGGTGCGCGGCCCCGTGGCGGCGTAGACTGCAGTGGCATCGGTTACGTCAAAGGCCTGCACGGAGCGCGCATCCGCCGTAAGCTGCTCGGCCGGTGCAGGGGCGATCATCGTCGAGTCGAGGCGGAAGGTATCGCGCGAGGTGGGGCGATCGGCGGGCAGGGCCGGGGGACGGGCCTGGGCACTTGTGTCTTGTGCGAACGGCGTAAAGCGATACAGCACGTGCCGCCCCCGCTCCCGCACCGTTGTGTAGAGGTACCAGCCGCCGGGCGACCACCGAACGGTCTTGAGGTCGTGTGTAAACGTACGGGGGAGGAGGCGCGGTTGTGAGCGTCCATCCAGCGCGAACAGGCCCAGACGAGTGCCGGAGGCGGCCGTATCGGAAAGCGCCCGGGCACGAAACGCAATGGTGGTGCCGTCACTCGTTGCGCGTGGAGCCGTCAGGGCATATCCCTCGATGCGCAAGAGCCGCCGCACGCGGTCGCGGGTGAGGTCTACCACGTACAGGGTGCGCTGGTGCACGCGGTCGGGGTGCTGGGGAGAGGGCGGCATGCCACTTACCACGATCTGTCCACTTCCTGGCAGCCAGTCGGCCTGCCCGTACGACCGGAAGCCCTCGGTGACGGCACGGGGGGCAGGACGGGGGGGGCGGTGAGAGCGCAGGCCCTGCGGCACCAAAATGGTGAAATAGTGCTGGTACCGGGGCGTGGGGCGGGGGGCGCTCTTCCCGTCCGGGCCGTACAGGTGTGGGCGGGTAGACACGAGGGCCGTGCCGCGGCGGCGATTTTGGGCCAGCCAGCGGCGCATCTGCACCCGGGTGCCGCCGGGCGCTGCGGCTGTGTCCGGGGGGACGGGCACGACGACAGTATCGGGGCGCAGACGGAAGCGGTCGAGCACTGCGCGCAGGCTGTCAGGTGCAAGCTGTGCGAGGGAGTCGACGAGCGGAGCGGGCAGTGAGTCGGTTCCCGCAGCGGCTGGGGTGACGGGGGTGCGCAGGGAGCGGGCAGAATCGTTGGGGGGGCGGATTTGTGACCGTGGGCCGAGGGCGAGTGTATCGAGCGGCTCCAGCGTGCGGGCGTGCCGGAGCACGAGAAGGGACTCGGAACCGGCGGTGCGCACCAAGTCATTCGGCGTCCGGGCAGGGCGTTCCTGGGGAGGTGCCCCGTCCGTGCGGGCGGCCACAGCCGCCTGGGGCAGGGGGCTGGCCACCAGCAACTGTTCTCCGTCGGGGCTCCACTGAGGGGCACGGGCCCCGTGGGGCATGTCGGTGAGCTGGTAGGGCACGCCGCCGTCACGCGGCACCACGAAGACCTGCGGAGTGCCCTCCACCGACTGCACGTAGGCAAGGAGCGTGCCCTCGGGGTGCCAGGCGGGTGCGGCGAGGGGCTGCTCCGACTGGACAAGAAGGCGGGGCGACTGGGCGCGGGCCAAGGGGGCCACGTACAGGCGCCAGCGGTACGACTGGGCATGATCGCCCGCGCCGTCGGGCCCTGGGGCGACGTGCCGGGTGGTATACGCCACCGACCGCCCGTGCGGAGAAATCCGAGTGTGGTCCACCGTGTGCATCCGGTACAGATCCGTTGCCTGTACCGGGCGGGGCGGATCGGGGGCCGAGGCGTCGAGCGGCTGTGCGCTCCCCGTTTCTGCGCCGCACAACACACACAGCAGCGCCGCCGCAAGCACGTACACCGACCCGCGAACGGGGCTACGGAGAGACGACGAGGCCAATACACAAGAGATGTCCATCAATGCCAGGGTTGATTCGTCCACGAAAGCCGTTTGAGAGGTGGTGGTAGCGATAGCCCACCGTCAGGCGCAGGCGCGACGGCAGTAAGACCTCCACACCGATGCCGAGGTCAAACATAAAGTTCAAGTATCGGCCCCATGCAGTGGGCACCGGTGCTGTAAAGTACGCAAGACCGGTGCTCCCGGACAAAAACGGGCGGACCTGTGCGGAGCGTCGAAAGGCAAGCCGCAGGCCCGCCGGGCTTACGCCGACGCCGTAGGTGGCGAGGTCCGACGCGGAGGCAGGACGGTGCGGTATGAGCGTCGGGAGGGCGCTGCCGGGCACAGACAGCCAGAGTGCGGGGAAGAGATCAACGGTATACGTGAGAACAGGGCCCGAATGCTGCCGCGAGGCTGCTGGTGGGAGCAGTCGACGTTCGTACCGGAGGGCGAGAAGGCCAAGGCGCCCCTGCGAAATATTGCCGATGGGGCCGCCCGTAGCGAACGAGCCGGCGAGCCAGATCCCCACTGCGTTTGCGGCGCCGGTTGGAGACTCCGTCGCCGCCGCATCGGCTGTTGCGTGCTCGTTCGCCGCGGGTGCTGGTGTCGACTGCTGTGCCGCACAGGGATGGGCGGCAAGCAAAAGAAGCACGATGACCCCCCAGCGCCGTGCGTGTACGACAATACGGGCATGCGTCCCAGCCGGATGTGTTTTTGATGGCCTTCCCAAACTCCAGCAAACAGATCCCCTGTCCCGCGTGTAGAGATGTCGCATGCAGACCGGCAGCGATGTGCAGAGCAGGTGATACGGAACGGAGGACGGCGGCAGGGAGAGATTGCCCGAGCGGTAGACGAATCCTGTTCGTGGAGCGTCGTCCTGACCACTGCTGGGAGTGGAACTTCGTCCCGAACGCAGTGCGGGCCCACGATCGTTCCCCCGAGCGTCTCAGGGCCTGCCCGGTCTCAGGCGACGATCGTTCAGAAAGGCTGTGAGGCATGCGTATGCCGGTCTGCTTCCTGAATGACACATGCTCTCCCGCAATTTTTGGGCCACATGAAGCTTTTTTACAACCAGTACGGAGACGCCGGCCCTCCACTCGTTATCCTGCACGGCCTCCTGGGCGCACACGGAAACTGGCACACCCTCAGCCGGTCCGCGTTCCAGCAGGCGGCGCGGGTGTACGCGGTGGACCAGCGCAATCACGGCCGCTCCCCGCACGCCGACCGGATCGATTACCCCACCCTGGCGGCGGACCTCCGGACGTTCATTGACCGACACGACCTCGCCCCCGCGCACCTCCTGGGCCACTCCATGGGCGGCAAGACTGCCATGCAAACGGCCCTCTCGTTTCCCGACCGTGTGGACCGCCTCATTGTGGTGGACATGGCCCCCCGCGCCTATCCGCCTGCGCACACTGCACTGCTGGACGCCCTCGCCCGCATCGACCCTCAGGCGTACGACAGCCGCGATGCGATCGATGCTGCGCTGGCGGATGATGTGCCGTCCTGGCCCATCCGGCAGTTTCTGCTCAAAAACCTCGACTACGACGGTGACACGTACACCTGGCGCATGAACCTGGAGGCCCTCCAGGTGCACTACGATGCCCTGACGGCGGCCCTGCCGACGGGGCCTACGTTCGAGGGGCCTGCGCTCTTCGTGCGGGGCGGGCAGTCCGATTATGTCGCCGACGAGGACCTGGACGGCATTCGCGAGCGATTTCCCGCCGCAGACCTCGTGACCCTCGAGGACGCCGGGCACTGGGTCCACGCCGACGCTCCGGAGGCGCTCGCCGATCTCGTAACTGCGTTCGTGACCGATCCGACGCGCGTCCCCTGACGCCCGCCTGCGAAGGGCCATGGCCGCGCGGCGTCTTTCCTCCACACATCGATCGCTTCTCACACACTCCCTTAACACTTCCATGGATTTTGGACTGACGGATCGAACCGCTTTTGTCGCCGGCGCCAGCAAAGGACTGGGCCGGGCTACCGCCCGTGCACTTGCCCACGAAGGCTGCCGTGTGGCCATGTGTTCGCGAAACGGCGACCGCATCGCGAGCGCGGCGGAAGACCTCCGAACGGAGACCGGTGCCGAGGTGCTTCCGCTTGTCTGCGACGTGACCCACGCCGAACAGGTAGACGCGGCCATTGCCCAGACGGTGGACACGTTTGGGGGGCTCCACGTGCTCGTCTCCAACGCCGGGGGCCCGCCCTCGGGCATGGCGACGGAGATGGACCCGGAGGACTACCGCGACGCGGTGGAGCTGAACCTGATGAGCACCATTTCGCTGTGCGACGCCGCCCTGCCGCATCTGCGCACCGCCGCGGCGGAGGACGACCATGCGCGCATCGTCATGGTCACGAGCGTCTCGGCCAAGCAGCCCATCCCTGCGCTCGCGCTTTCGAACACGGCCCGGGCCGGGGTGCAGGGCTACGCCAAGAGCCTGGCGGAGGACGTGGGGGAGACCGGCATGACCGTGAACACCGTGCTGCCCGGCTACACGCGCACGCAGCGCCTCGATGAGTTGGCCGGGGACATTCAGGCGGACACCGGGCAGTCGTACAGCGAGGTGGAAGCTGGGTGGGCCGACGAGAACGCGCTGCCGCGCATTGGGGAGCCCGAAGAGTTTGCTGCGACGGTGGCCTTCTTGGCGAGTGCCCCGGCGGGGTACATCACGGGCGCCGCCGTGCCGGTCGACGGAGGACGCAGCAAGCATCTGCTGTAGGTCCTGTGCTGCAGGTCTTCTGCTGCAGGTCTTCCTGCGCTCCACTGGGGGCAAAATGAAAAAGCCCCGGACCGCGGGGCGGGGGGGAGGGCAACGGCCCGGGGCAAAGTTGCGAGAACAGCGGCTGTGGGCCACCATCCTCTATTTCAGTTGCATGGAAAGGGCCTGGAAGCGCTTTGATTCGCCAAGAAATGGTGAAGAGTTCGTTAGTCCCTAAGGCGTTACGGGTCGACGAGGAAGGCATCCAGGGCCCCGAAGAAGGGAGACGGGGCCTCCCAGTGAGGAAGGAGCCCCCCGGGGAGGGATTGGTGGGCGAGAAACTCAGGGTTTTGCTCCAGTACGTCGGGCAGCGCTTCGAACGACTGGATTGTGGAAGCGGGGGCCCTGGGAGTGAGCACCAGCGTGGGGCGATAGAGACAGGCATAGACGCTGGCAATATCGTCGTGCTTGAGGGTGCCATCCACAAACCGCAGCGGGGCGCGATGGGCGCCGTGCACGTGAGCCGTCCGTTCCGCGTAGTCGAGCAACGCATCAGGGATGGCCTGTGGCTCCAGGAAAATCTGGCGGGCGTAGTAGCGGCGAAGCGAAGCGCGGCGGGTGAGGCGGTAATACAAGAGATCGAAGGCCCCAACAGCCTCCGCGAGGCCGAGCCCAATTTGGCCGGGCAGGGAGGGCCCCTGCGTGGCGGCGAGGCCGGTGGGGCCGATCAACACGAGGCGCTGCACCAGGGGGGCGGCCTGAAGGGTGACCTGCGCCGCATATTCCCCGCCCAGGGACAGGGCAATAAGGTCGACCGGCGTATGGGGTACGTCGGACAGGAAGTTGTACAGCTGCCGTCTATAGACGCCGGGGGCATAGTGGAGGGCGGCCCGCTCCGACCGCCCAAAGCCCAGCCAGTCGAGGGCATACAAGGGACGGTTCGTTGTGGTGGCGAGATGCTCCACGATGGGCGCCAGTTCGCGACTGGAGGCCACGGCGTTGAAGCTGTGGAGCAGCACGACGGGACGCCCGGTGCCGGGCCGCGCGTAGTACTGGACCCGCCCATCTGGGGCCTCGAAGGTGTGTAGCGGAAGATCGATGGCTGGCGGGAGCGACACGGAGGGCGGCAGGCTCCGCTGGTACACCCACTTTGCAGCCGTAAGTCCGGCGTACGCGCCGGTGAGGGCGGCGCCCGCAATCAAGGAGGTGCGCCGGAGCGACGAGGAAGAAGAAGGCATGGGACAAGGGCGCGAGGGCGTGAGAGAGGAACAAGCAAATGCCCACAGACGGGCAACGTTCGGGGGAACCGTTCGGGGCATTTTCGCTGTTTCACTACAAGATTCTTCGCACGATCGGCCCAGAGCACACAGCCTGCCCCTGTAGCTCAACGGGAAAGAGCGGTGGCCTCCTAAGCCGCAAGTCCTGGTTCGAGTCCAGGCAGGGGTGCATCAAAGGACGTCCTCCGGTCCGTCGTGAAAGCATCGTTTGTGTGGTCATCATTGTCGTTGTCATGGGGACCTGTGCGGGCACCAACAAGGACGGAACGTCGTGTAGCAATGCCGCCCTGGACGGCAGCCGGTACTGCCACGTCCATCAGGGGGCGGAGGGCCAAAGCGCGGATGCCCACGCGGAGGACGAGTACAGCTTCGGAACGATGCTGGCCGGCGCCCTCGCCGTAAGCGTTGTGACGTACTTTCTTCTGCACATTGTTCTGGGCGTGTAGGGGCGCGCCGCGTTGGAGGCCCGTCGGCGCGATGCGAATCTCGTTGCGACGGAGGGCTACTCCAACACCGCGTCGATGTGGGGACGGAGATCATCGATCGTGCGGTACATCCAGTCGAAGTAATCGGCGTGATGCGTCCGTAGTTCGTGGAGGGTGCGTCCCTCATGCTTCCCAAAGCAGACCACCACCGCGTCGCCGTCCCGCTTCAAGCGTCGCTGGTCGTCGAGGTAGTCGCCGCGGATGTGGTCAGCCAGCTCCGCTGGGGTGCCCGACATGTCGTGCGTGGCCAGTTGCTGCTGGAGGACACGGCCGGTGGCCTCCACGTCGCGCAGCGCATCGTGGGCGTCGGTGAGGGGCGTGCCGGTGTAGCGCTCGTAGAGAGCCGAAAGGGTGCGGGGGCGCAGCACCTGCTCCAGCCGGTAGGGGTCGAGCACCACCCGGTCGTCGGGGCCGGGAAGGGGGCGGTCGCACCGGTCGAATTCAGCCCGTAGCAGCGGGAGGTCGTACGCGAGGGCGTTGTACCCCGCCAGGTCCGCGTCCCTGAGGAGAGGCGTGAGGCGGTCGAGGTGGGCCCGGAAGGGCGGCGCTGCGCGAATGGCGGCGGGGGACAGGCCCGTTAGGTCCACTACAGAAGCGGGCACTTCGCACTCAGGGTCGACGAGAACGCTCTGGGTATCGTCGAGCGCGGCCCCCTCGCGGGCCGGCACAAAGCGTTGCAGCCCAACCTGAATGATGCGCGCTTCGTGCGGGTCGGTGCCGGTGGCTTCAAGGTCAAAAAAGACAAGGGGACGTTCAAGATGGAGCATAGAGGAGAGGCATTGACGGAAAGAACCGGAACGGTCGTATGCACAGAGCTGCTCGATGATCGGCGAGCAGCCCTTGCTGGAAACAGGCGCATCGGAAACAGGCACATCTGGAGGAAGCCCTGGCGGATTTGGAAGTGATCGGTAAAGAGCACGGCGGCTCCTTGTGAAGGGCTTGTATTGGACGTTCGAAATTATTAACCTGTTCAAGCATTCACGTGTCCTTTGCATCTCGACTTCAAAAAGTCCCGATGCATGACGCTACCACCTCTTCCTCGGATGTTGACTTGCAGACGGCCCTGCAGACAACCATCGGGCCGGCCCCGACGCGCCGCGCCGTCCGTACAGTCGTAGACCGCTGCCACCGCATGGCGTGTGCATACCTGCGTCGGCAACAACACACGGGATCGCTCCGCGAGGACGTGTTGGGGGAGGATGTGGACGACCTGGCGCTGGACGCGATTTCGGACCTCTTTGCGCGAGATGAAGACGGGCAGTTTCCCGAGCTCCAGCGCTATTTCGCCGACCGCGACCTTTCCGCCTCCGCGTCGCCCCCTGTGCACCAGGCCCTGCGCCGCCTCGTCATGGGCACGGTGACGGACTGGCTCTTTGAGGCGTACCGCACGGCCGACCGCTCCCTCTCCAACGCCATTCGCGCCCTCAAGCGCGTCGCTCGCTCGCACGACACGGCGGTGCTGACGCGCCGGGGGGGAACCCGCTGGCTGGAGGGGACGCCGCGCGATGAGGCCACGGAGGTCTCTCCGGCGTCTGCGCGCGGGCGCCTGATGCCCATGGAAACGCTGGAGGCGCACCTCACGGGCGCTCTGGCGGACAATCCCACCACGGAAGACCTCCTCAACCGTGCGCTCACGGTCTTGCAGGCCCACCCGGACTACGAATCGGGGTATCCACTCACGCGTCTGGCACAGGTCCTGCGCGCGGCCCGCGTGCGGGTACAGGCCGTTACGGAGCACCGCGCGCCCGTAACCTACCCGGACGATCCCCTCTTCCGCACCGAAGAAGTGGAGGCGGCGATCGACCGCGTAATCGCTGCCCTACGCTCCGCAAAACGACCCACGTATGTGGAGAACGGCCCGCTTGATGCCTCCACCTACGCGGCGTACGTACAGGCGCTGCGTGTCCGCCTCCAGTCCCGCTTCGTCTCTCAAGAGGGGGCCGCGCCTACCCAGCACGAAGCCCTGGCCCTCCACATGGACGATCTGTCCCGCGAGGAGTACCGGTCCACGCACCGGTCTCGGTTCGAATACCTGAATCGGTGCGCACGCGAGAGGCTGGTGGAGCGTCTGCAAGCGGCAACGTAGCTCTCGACCCCTCCCCAAAAAGCGTCCGTTGTAGACGCCCGGACACACGGACCCCGACCGCCTTCCATGAAAATTCATCCCCCGGGGGCTGCACAACGAAAGAGTCGTAAGGAGTACTGTAACGCATTTGACCCTTGACCGTCAAGAACTTGGTTGCCAAATAAACTGTTTGCCAAATAAATACTCAACCGACACGAGTGCAGTAGCCGAGCATCCCGACCGCTATCGTATTGGGCAACCCAAGTTGTGTGTCATTCCGCACCCCGATGGGGAATCTCCCTTGAACAGGCAGATTGGCTCATAGAGATTCTGAATCAAGTTCAGAATGATCGTCTTCTGGGTAGGTCACAACTTGGGGTATTGGGTAGAGCACGAGAGGGGCCTGTAAGACGCCCGGCTTTCTCCGGGGGAGAAGTCAAGGGGGGGCGTACGAAATCTGCGAAGCCGCAACGCTGGCAGCCAGGCAGGAGCCGGAGGTGATGCCGTCTGCAGCACGACTGCTCCTCGGGGGCTACGTGGCGGGGGGATGACGTGATGGCGGGGCATGACGTGAACGAGAGGCCGTGGCGCTCGTGGTTTCCCCAATGTGTCGCTGCACACTCTTCCTGCGCTGTTGTCCCATCACAGTCATCGTTGGGCATTTTCTTTATGCGTCCTGCTGACGAGCACGCCATTGCGCAATATGTGCGTGACCCCGCGTCCATGCCCGCGGAGGCGCGTCGTGCTGTGGATGCCCTTTTGGCTGCGGATGCCGGTGCGGCCGCCTACGCACAGTTCCTGGAGGAATTCTACGATCGGCTGGATGAGGAGCAGCGGTCCGCCCCCAATGAACAGGTGGAGGCATTCGTGAGTGAGCTCTTTGGGGACGCGGACGCGACGGTGATTCCCATGGAGCCATGTCCTGCGTCTTCGGAGGCGCGCCCCACAGTGCTGGCCGCCGCCACGTCCGCCGCCGAGAAACGGCGGTTTGTCGTGCTGGCGACCCTGCGCGCACAACGGCCCTCCGCATCGTCCGGGATTGTGCGCGTGTTGAAGGACCGATCGGACGACCGTGGGCACCTGTACGTGCTGACCGACCCCCCCGCCCACGCGGCCCACACTGTCGTGTCGTTTCCGACCCTTGGGCTGGACCTCGTCACGGATGAGCAAGGACGGCTGACCTTCGACCTCCCCGCGGACGTGGCGGCGGACCAGTGGGCCGAGGCGCCGGCGGTGGTGCGACGGCCCGTGGCGACGACCACCCTCGGGGTGGCGGCAGAGACGGTGGTGCCTCTTCCAGGAGGGGGGCGCGTACGGTGTCGGCGAAACGAGAAGCGCCTGGTGGCCACCCCGGCGGCGACGGGCAGCGGGGGGCCGACTCTGCTCACGGTGCACGGCGCTTCCCCGTCGCCCCTGCTGCTTCCGCTGTCCAGAGGCACCTCCGCGGAGGCCCCTCTTGAACCCGCCGGTTCCCTGACGCTTCGCGTGTACGATTGACGCGGTCGCCCAGCGACTGGCGCTGCCGGATCGCTGCCCCAATTCCCGAGGGGGCCGGCAACCGGACCCGCCGAGGGATGCTTGTGAGGCGCCGAAGACCGAGTCTTCACGCCCTGCTCCGTCGTTTCTGTGCCTCTTGCTTTGCCATGCCGCCATGCCCGACCCGTCGCTGCGCACACGAGAGCTGCACGCCCGCAAGGTATGCGACCTGCTGGACGGTCCCACCTCGGGACGATGGGCCATGGTGCAGGCGGAGCGGTTTTTGAGGAGACTTTCGCCGAACGGCACAGAGGCAGAAGCATACGTGCTGCCAATGGCCGACCTGCTCGCGCAGCGGGCTGCTTCGCTGAATCCCGTCGGCCTCGCGCCGGCCCCACTGGCGCGGCTCGTGGAGGTGCTCCGGCGCCTCCGGAGGCACCACCCGATGCTGCACGACCACGACGCCTTGCAGCGGGCCGAAACCGATCTCCGCCGCCGTGCGGCCCTTTTGTACGCGTACGGCGGGGCGGTGGACCGTGCGGTGGAGGTGCTGGCCCTGGAGGCGGCCGAGGCCGATCTGCCCGATCTGGCGGGCGCGGATCCCCGCAACCGTCTGCGTGCCGCCCAGCGCGCTTACAACGGCACGACGGGGGCCCGGGCTATGCAGTGGCTCAGTGAACACTGGGCCCTCTCAGAGTCCGATGAGAACGGGGTGTGCATGCCGGTGGTGGAGCGACTGCCCGCCTGGGCGACGCTCGCCTCTCAGTCTGCTCCCCGTGTTGGAGCGCTTCGGCCTCTCGCCCTTTTTCTTCACGGAAGGGCGGAGGACGAGGACGTCGTGCGGGCTCACGTAGACGTGCACGGGGCAGAAGCGACGGAGGGGTTTGAGGCGCCCGTGACGGCGGCGCGCCGGTGTCTTGTAGAGCGGTTTTCGGAGGTGGCGGGGCGGTACGTGGAGGGGCACCTAACGGTGGACCGAGCCCGCCTGCCCCATGAGGGCGCGTCGGCCGGTGTGGCGGTGGCGGCTCTCTTCTGCCAGGCCGCGTTGCAGCAGGTGCGCAGCCGGCACCACCTCCACATTCGGCCCGAGGTGTTGTTCACCGGCGCAGTGACCGACGACGGCGCCGTGCAACCGGTGGACCGGGAGACGATCGCCATCAAGGTACGGACGGCGTTCTTCTCGCCGAAGACGCGCCTGGTGGTACCGGCGATGCAGGAGGAGGCCGCCGCCGCGGTGCGCGACGACCTGCTGGAGGACTATCCGCACGGAGCCCTGGAAATTGTGGGGGCGGGTCATATCGACATTCTGTTCTACGACCGTCGCCTCACGCGCCTGCACCGCATCGGGTGGGCCCGGCACGCGGCCCAGTCCCTGTGGGCGCGGCGGAGAACGGTGAGCGCGGCGGCCCTCATCGGAGCGCTCCTCGCTGTCATTGGGGCGTTGCTGTACAAGCCGGTCGACACGGATCCGGTGTCCGTCACGTTTGATGGGGCGGAGATGGCGCTTCAGAACCAGTCGGGGACGACGGTCGATCGCCTGACTGTGGGGTCGGCGGTGGTCCGCAAGGTCCGCGCTGACAAACGCCCGTACGACGCGTACGATTTGTACGACATCACTGGCGACGGGCGCAACGAGGTGTGCTGGGCCCAACGTCCCGTGGGCCGGCCGGCCGCCGCGCTGCGGATTCGGTGCCGGGCCGTGGGGGCGTCGTCTCCGCTGTGGACGACGACGCTGGATGTGGAGTTTGACTTTCCGGAAAAGCCGGCGGTGAAGCCCGATAAATTTTCGCCGCGAGGGCTCCTGGTGGAGGATGCAGACGCAAATGGACGCCCCGAGCTGTATCTCATGGCGGCTCACCGGCCCTACTTTCCCGGGGCAGTGGTGCAGCTTGATGCCGTGACGGGGGCCCAGAAGCAGCAGTACGTCCACGCCGGGCATCTGAACGTCGGGCCCGTGGCCATGGATCTCGACCAGGGCGGGGGGGCCAAAGAGATCCTTGTCGGCGGAACGACCAATGCCTACAGCCAAGGGGCGTTCATCGTCCTCGACCCGCGCAGCATGGACGGCCACGGGCCCGTGACGGCGGAGTACCGTCCTGCCGAGATGGCCCCGGCGGCCGAGCGGGCGTACCTGCGGTTTCCCTACACGCGGGTGGGGCAGGTCCAGCAAGCCTCAACCCCATCGGTGCTGGGAATACGGGCCCGCCCGGGCGACGGAGAGATTCGTCTGCAGGTGCGAGACGGGACCTTTCGTCCGGAGCGGGCCGACGCCCCTTCGTACGTGCTGGTGCACCTTACGCGCGCACTGCGGGCCGAGGCTGTCGGCACATCGACCGGGTACGACCTCCTGGCCAACGCTCTTGTCGCAACCGATCGCCTGGACACCGTGCCCGATGCGGATGACTTTGCGCGGTACCGGGACCGGATTCGGTACTGGACGGGCTCAGGATGGACGACGGAGCCGACGATGAATGCCCAGTGGCGGGCGGCTCTGCAGGCGGATACGACGGCTGTGTCTCCCTCCCCGAGCCGACAGAAGTAGCCTGCCCTTCTTTGACGCCTCTCCCGGCTAAAGTGTGGGAGGGCTCCCCGATGGCCGTCGGTGAAAGACGCTCTGTGTCACCGGACCTGCTTCGATCATTCGCATGCCTCGACAACAGAGGCGGGCCGAAGTCGTGCGTGTTTTCTCGGTACGTGTCCTTTCGGCATGGGAACGTCGATGTGGAAACGTCAAGCCAATATGATGGCCTCGCGGAGCGGCTCGTGCACGCTGGTTGCCTTGAGACGGTGCTCCGCCCGGCGGACTTTCGGCGCCACCAGCAGCAGATCCACCCCTGGAGGGGGGCGGAGTGCGAGAGATCCGGAAAATAGAACCCGCGTCTTCGCCTTCTCGGCTTGTTCATTTCTTCATTGATCGTCCTCTGCACTCGCCCCGCGTCGAAAGGAAAAATGACTCCCGAATTAGTCCACTTAGGTGTTCAATCAAGACACATCTACGCTATTCGAAAAATAGATTTTTCTCTATACTCATGTCTGCACTTCAACATCGTGGATTTGTGGTCCTTTGCGTGCTTGGGCTGGGGCTTGCCCTCGCAAGCTGCGATCAGGGAGGCGGAGTAAACGAGGACCTCTCCCCCGACGAGGCTGAGGCGCGTATTGAAACCTCCATCGATGCGCTCGGCGACGGATTGGGTACTTTAGAAGCAGGCGACTTTTCCACCGCCCTTAAAGACTTTCTTGGATTGCAGAACGGGGAGGCGACTTCTGAGGATTGGGCCGAAGCGCTCACGGAGGACCTTGATTCGGTATTTTCAACCGACAATTCGGGGTCTCCAGTTGGGGGAGACTTCACGCGGCTCCGATTTGATGAAAGCAAGGGGGAATACGCGTGGAATGCCGAGGCAAACCAGTGGGTGGAGCAGGGCGGTTCCGACAGCGTGATCCTGCGCTTCCCGGCCTCCGAGGGGGCGACGAGCAACAATGCCACGTTCGAGATGAGTCAGTACTCGGACACGCCGGTTACAGTGGACGGATCGACGGCGTATTTGCCGACCTCTGGGGCGGCATCAATTCGCGTTGATGGAACGGAGGTCTTTGCCGTCGATCTCAGCGGCGCAAGCTACACGACGGAGGAAGGGATTGGCGTGCCGATTCCGCAGTCGTTTTCGCTTGAGATATTGACGGCGCCCCACACCCACGCCGTTGACCTGAATGAGAACTCGAGCACCGACTTCGACTTCTCGTTCGACCTGTCCAACGGAGACCAACTCGTTGCCGGCCTGTCCATCGGGGCGCAACTCGCCACGGACAATTACGATGAACTTGAGGGAACGGACGTTGAGCAGCTTTCCGGGGAGGTGCGCATTAGCTCAGCCCTCACCGTTCCGTATACGATCGAGGTGGGAGAATTGGCGGCGTTCGACAACCCGACGGAGGAGCAAATCAACAATCGGATTGACGCGACGGTGCAGTACCAGGGGCAGCAAATTGCGACGCTCCGCTACGACGAGGCTGCAGAGGAGATTGAAGTCGTATACTCCGACGGGACGGTGGATCCGGCTTCAGTGTTCTACAACAACTTCTTGGAGGAGATGGAATCAGTCTGGGGCGACTATCTTGGAAATGGAGAGATCGACCTTGGGGCTGTTGTTCGCGGTATGAGTTTATAGGAGGGCGGCCTTGTCTTCTTTCTGCGATCCCCCTATGAGTCTCTGTGATGGATACAGTGTCGCTTTTTTCGTCCAGGGAAGTCCGGTTGGCAATGTGCCTGGGGCTTCTGATTTGGGGGACGATTGGAACGGGGGTCGGGCAGACGGTCTCTGCCGACTCGATTCCCCATCAGTTCTACCAGGTTGGGGTGTCGGCCTCCTCCGTGTTCAAGCTGCTGGAGGAGGCGGATCCCACCCGACAGTATCAGTTGTACGGTCGCTATTGGGCAACCCCGAATCGGATGCACCGGGCGGCCCTGCGGTACCGACACGTCGTAGGGGAGGAAGTTGAGGTGGACGTTGGACTCCGCGTCGGAGTGGCTTGGGTGTTTCGAGCCGATGAGCGATGGCGATTTTACGGAGGGGGCGATGTCGTCACTGGCTACCAGCGGTTCGCGAATGGAAACGTCTCATCCCGAGTCGGGCTCTCTCCACTGTTTGGAGGTCTCTTCTTTATCGGGCCTCACGTATCGATCGCACTGGAGCCGCGCCTCCTTGCTACCTACGCACTTTCTCGGCAGAATGCGTCCGGTCAGTCCCACTCCGGCGTGGTTTCGGTACAAATTGAAGGTGCGGGTCTTCT
>CAJXLV010000038.1 GCA_913056185.1 uncultured Bacteroidota bacterium | reverse complement strand
CCCAGGCGGTGCGCGTGGCGGTCTACGACGTGCTGGGGCGGGCGGTGCGCGTGCTGCTGGACGGCCCGATGAGCGCCCAGCAGCCCACGACGCTGCGCGTGGGGGAGGGGCTGCCCGCCGGGCAGTACTTCGTGCGGGCCGTCGGCGAGCACTTCCGCGCCACCGAGCGGCTCACCATCGTGCGCTGATCCCCTGCCGCCCGCATTCCTTGCAATCTCTTTTTCTTCTCTCGATGAACAGGCCCATGGCTTCCCCAACGTCTTCCTCCTCGTCTTCGACTTCTCTGTCCGCTGCAGACGCCTCCGGCGACACCACCGCGTCCGGGGATTCCGCCGCCGGAGATCCTGCCGCCGCCTCCTCAGAGTCGGCGGGAGGGCGCGGCGCGGGCGCGCGCCCCTACACGCCGCCGCAGGTTGAGCGCCTCGGCACCGTCGCCGAGCGGACCGGCATGCCCGCCAGCCCAAGCGGCCTCAGCATGCCGGACGCTCCCTCGAAGTAAGCCTGCTACCAGCACGACTGCTCTGCCGTTTAGGGTATGGTGCAGGGCCTTCGTGGAGAGGACCGAGCGCCGTCGTTTTCAAACCCTTCTGCTCCGCGGTCCGAAGGGACGCCCCCCGGTTGAGGACGTCTCTTCGTGACGCCCCGGTGTTTCGCTTGCCCCGAAGGCCCTCGGCCTGACGATCAGGAGGCGAGACTTTTCAGCGGTGCGCCTGTCCGTTGCAGGCTTGTCCGTTGCAGGGAGGCCCTGCACAAAAAAAGCCCCCGTTCCGAGAGCGGAGCGGGGGCGCAGCGCGGTGGCCAGGGACGGATTCGAACCGTCGACACACGGCTTTTCAGGCCGTTGCTCTACCACCTGAGCTACCTGGCCGAGCGGGATACCATGATGGCGTCCAGAGGACAACACAAACGTAGCGTCCGGCCCCGCGCCTGTCAACGGGCGCCAAGGGGGTTTCATGGCCCATTCACCGGGGGCTGCCGTGGGCGCCAGGATGCACGTCATCGTCAGTCGTCTCCGAACGACGCGCGCCCCACATCAGTTTCGAGCGCAGGGTGTGGAAAAAGTGTTGGCCGGGGAGCTTGACGAGATTTACGGTGTGCGGAGCGCGCTCGACCGTGAACTTGAGCCCGTGCTCATCGAACAGGGTGCTGCGCCCGTCCGCCGCGAAAACGTAAGGCTGGTCGTTTTGTAGGACCTGGCAGGTGATGGTGGCATTGGCGGGGAGCACGATGGGGCGCACGGTGAGCGTGTGGGGGGCGATGGGCGTGAGGATGACCGCCTCCACCCCAGGTGCAAGAATGGGCCCGCCGGTGGAGAGCGAGTAGGCAGTGGAGCCAGTAGGGGTGCCCATGATCAAGCCGTCCGCCCAGTAGGTATTGAGGTGGGTGTCGTTGACGCTGACCTCAATCTCAATAAGCCCAGCCGCCCCACTGCGGTCGAGCACAAACTCGTTGAGCGCCCATTCCGTCTCGAAGGCAGCGTGCGACTTGAGCTGAGCCGCGAGGACCAGGCGCTCCTCCACCCGATAGCGCCCCGCCTCCAGGGCATCGACGGCGTCGTGGATGTGCTCGATCTCAATATCGGCCAGGAAGCCCAGGCGGCCGATGTTAACGCCGAGGAGGGGCGTGTCGTTGGGGCCGGTGAGGTGGGCACTGCGGAGCAGGGTGCCGTCGCCGCCAAACGAAAGGACCAGGTCGCCGGCCTCTACAATGTTTTCGACGGCGTGCCGGCGGCACAGCGCGGGGTCGACCAGGTCGCGCTTTTCAAGACCGGTGGCCAGCGGCTCATGAATCCAGTAGTCCAGGCCATCGTCGTGGAGCCGGTGGACGAGGGCCGAGAGGGGCGCCCACAGCGATTCTTTGGTGGGGTTGCCGGTGATGCCGTAAACCATGAAGGGCCGTATCGGTGAAGAAGAGAAAGGGGGCGGACGACCGAAGACATCCGCGTCCGGAAGGGCGTAGGCGGTGGTGCTGCGTGCACTCAGGAGCGCCGCACGAGGTGGACGGAGCAGGGGGCAAAGACGGCGACCTGATGACTGACCGTGCCCACAGTCGTGTCGGACGGCGCGTCGGGATCCACAGCGTGCGAGCGCATCACGATCAG
The DNA here is from genome assembly GCA_913056185.1 of uncultured Bacteroidota bacterium. GTDB lineage: Bacteria > Bacteroidota > Rhodothermia > Rhodothermales > Salinibacteraceae > Salinibacter. The sequence goes on along the minus strand of CAJXLV010000038.1, from coordinate 26,123 downwards.
GTCCACATCGTCTTCGGTGGCGACCTCGGCGATCGTGGGGGCACGCTCCCCGTACTCGATTGTGCACTGCACCGAAAACCCCTGGTCGGCCACCGTGGTGGCCCAGGCATCCATCTTGTGCTCGGCATCCGCGCGCAACTCGTCGTAAAACTCGTCCATCTCGCCCGGCGCCTCGTCCTGCAGCGTTTCGATGACGTGCAGGAGCCGGAGCTGCGTGTGGGCAGGGTCGCCCAGGTGCTGTGCGGCCTGAAGGACGTATTCGTTTGTGCTGGAGAGATCTACCGGGACCAAAAGGGTGTCGTACATGAGGACGGAAGGGCCGAGGCGTGAAGGGGCAGCGGGGGACAGGGGAGAGGCGGCAGGCAACGGCCGCCTGTACGGAAAGAAACGCCTGGGGGACGTCTTGTTCGCGACCGGAAAGCACTCGGGCTGGGGACAGCGGACCAAGCCCCGAGGCGGCTGTCGCTGCCCCACAGACCCAAATCCGCAGACATGAGTCGTGCGGTTTCAGTGTAGCATTGCACCAAGAAAGAAGAAAGCCGTTCGCGTCCTGCGCCCTCCGTCCACTGCCGCAGCCCGCCCCCGCACTGTGCTCGTGCGAAGAGGCAGGCAGATTGGCTCATAGAGAGTCTGAATCAAGTTCAGAAGGACCGTCTTCCGGGGAGGTCACAACGTGGGGGGAGCATTGAGAGAGCGCGGAGGAGCTGTAAAGCCCCTGGACACACGGAGCGGTCGCCTCTTGAAAGACCTGACCCTGTCGGTTCGGGGACTCTCTCGCCCGGCCTGGCGAAACAATATGCTTGCCTTGAGGTGATCCCTGTTGTCATCCCGATAGCCAAAGGGGACACGGAGTGCTGTTGAGAATTTCACGCCGCCTCGGCTAACAGGGGCGGCCTCCCTTTGCGGTCGCTTCCAATGCTTGCGGAGGGCGTCCAAAACCCGAAGCGAAAAGACGTCAGGCAGGCCCCTTCGCAAAGGAACACCTTCGTACAAAACAGGACGTCTTGTCCCTGAGGAAGAATCCCCCGCGCTTCAGCCGGGCGAGACGTCAAGGGCCATCGGACCTGTTTGTGGCCGGACCGGTTGGGAAAACGTCGCGGCGTTCGTCCTGTGGTGCCGCGCCCTCGCACGTAGTTGTTTCCACAAGTCCTCCTCCTCTTCCTCCATGGCGCAGTCCACCACGCAGCGCGGGCGCACCCCGCTCATGCGACAGTATTACAAGATCAAGGACCGCCACCCCAAGGCGCTTTTGCTGTTTCGCATGGGGGATTTTTACGAGTCGTTCGACGAGGACGCCCAGACCGTAAGCCGCCTGCTCGGCATCACGCTCACGGAGCGCAACAACGGCGATGCCGACGACGTGCCGATGGCGGGATTTCCGCACCACGCCCTCGACAGCCACCTGCCGAAACTGATTCGGTCGGGGCTGCGCGTGGCGATCTGTGAGCAGGTGGAGGACGCTGATGAATCGAGTGGCAAGGTGGTGGACCGCGACGTGGTGGAGGTCGTAACCCCCGGCGTCTCCTTCCATGAGCAACTGCTCGATCCCAAACAGTCCAACTTCCTGGCGGCCATACACTTTGGCACGGGGCGGGAGAAGGAGCGCATTGGCTTCTCGTTCATCGACGCCACCACCGGCGAGTTCAGCGTCACCGAGGCCCGGGTCGATCAGGTGGAGGATCTCATCCAGACGGTGGCACCGTCGGAGGTAATTCTCGATAAGCGCCGGACGGACCGCCTGCAGCAGCGCCTTCGCGAGATTCCGTTTACCGTCACCGAGCAGGAGGACTGGGTCTTTAAGTACGACTTTGCCTACCAGACGCTGCTGGAGCATTTTGGCACGCACTCCCTCAAGGGCTTTGGGGTCGACGGCCTGGAGCTGGGCGTGGTGGCGGCGGGCGCAGCGCTGCATTATCTCAGTGAGACGCAGAAGGGCACGTTGCCCCACGTCCGCAAGATCAAGCGCTACTCGAAGGACGCGCACATCGCCCTGGACCCCGAAACCAAGCGCAACCTGGAGCTTGTGCAGTCGATCCAGTCCCGGCAGCAATCGGGATCTGAGGGCACGCTGGTCAGCATTCTCGATGAAACAGCCACGCCCATGGGCGGGCGGCGCCTGCGGGCCTGGCTCGTGCGCCCGCTGCGTGCGGTCGATCGCATCCAGCACCGGCTCGATGCGGTGGAGGCGTTTGTCGACGATCGGGGCCTTCGCGAGACACTGCGCGACGAGCTGAGCCAGATGGGCGACCTGGAGCGCCTGGCTGGCAAGGTGGCGACCGGCCGCGCTTCGCCGGGCGATCTCATTGCCATCAAGCACACCCTCCGTCGCCTGCCCGCACTCCTGGAGCTCCTGGCGGCGGCCGACTCGGAGGCGCTCGCGGCGGTTGAGGAGCGGTTGTGCCCCTGCCCCGACGTGGTGGGCCGCATCCAGCAGGCGCTCGTGGACGATCCGCCCGCCAAGGTGAGCGAGGGCGGCCTCATCCGCGATGGGTATTCCGAAGAGCTGGACGAGCTGCGCGCCATTGCCCAAGACGGCAAAGACTGGGTGACCAATCTGGAGAAGGAGGAGAGCGAGCGCACCGACATTCCCTCGCTCAAGGTGGGCTTCAATAAGGTCTTTGGGTACTATCTGGAGGTGACCGATACGCACGCCGACAAGGTGCCCGACAACTACATCCGCAAACAGACGCTCGTAAACTCTGAGCGCTACGTGACGCCGGAGCTGAAGGAGATGGAAGAACGCATCTTGACGGCGGAGGAGAAAATCGAAACGCTGGAGCAGGAGCTCTTCACTGCGCTGCGGTCCCAAATCGCGGACGAGACGGCCACGCTCCAGCAAAATGCGGAGGGCCTTGCGCATCTCGACTGCTTCGCCGGCCTCGCGGAGGTGGCTGAGCAGCACGACTACGTGCGCCCCACGGTCGACGATGGCCTGACGATCGACATTGAGGGCGGGCGGCACCCGGTGGTGGAGCAGACGCTGCCGCCGGGGGAGCCGTTCATTCCCAACGACACGACCCTCGATCCCGACGATGAGCAAATTCTGATCATTACGGGGCCGAACATGGCGGGGAAAAGTGTCGCCCTCCGGCAGGTTGGCCTCATCACGCTGCTGGCGCAGGTGGGGGCCTTTGTGCCTGCGGACGCGGCGCAGATTGGGGTGGTGGACCGCATCTTTACCCGCGTCGGGGCGTCGGACAACCTCGCGGCGGGGGAGAGCACGTTTCTCGTGGAGATGAACGAGGCGGCCAACATCCTCAACAACGCCACGGCGCGCTCCCTTATCCTGCTCGATGAGGTGGGGCGCGGCACCTCCACGTTCGACGGCTTGTCCATCGCGTGGGCCATCGTCGAATACCTCCACGAACGGCCCGAGGTGGCGGCGCGGACCCTCTTCGCGACGCACTACCACGAGCTCAACGCCATGGCCGACCGCCTGGAGCGGGTGCACAACTACCGCATCCAGGTGAGTGAGCACGAGGGCGAGATTGTCTTCCTGCGCAAGCTCATTCCCGGCGGGGCCGACCACTCCTACGGCATTGAGGTCGCGCGCATGGCGGGCCTGCCCGACGCCGTGATCGCCCGCGCCCGCGAGGTGCTGCACAGCCTGGAGAGCCAGCACCTGGAGGTGGGGGGCGACGGCGAAAGGACAGACGTAGACCCCCCGGACGCATCCCCAAAGTCGGGCGACGGCATGCGCGCCCAGAAGGGCAACGCCGAGGCGGTGCCGGACCTGAAGGACGGCCCCGCCTCGCAGATGCACCTCTTTGCGCAGCCCGATCCGGTGGCGGCGGAGATCAAGGACATGCTGGATGACATCGATCCCAACCGCATCACGCCGGTGGAGGCGCTGATGAAGCTCGCGGAGATGAAGGACAAGCTGGGGGCGTGAGCCGTCCCGCAACAGTTGACAGGCTCTTGGGTTTGGGGAAGAAAGATGACCTCAACTGCCGCATGCACCCGCTCGTGTGCCATGAGCGCCTACCACGACATTTTGGGGGTGCGGCCGGAGGCGTCGCAGGAGGAGATCAAGGCGGCGTTCCGCAAGCGCGCCCTGGAGTGCCATCCGGATCGGGCCGCCGATGGCGAGAAAGAAGAGGCGCAGGAGGAGTTCGTGCGCGTGCGGGAGGCGTTCGAGATTCTGTGCGACGAGGAGGACCGCCGCGCTCCCCGCAGGGGTGAGCCAAAATCCGCCCCGGACGCGGATGACCCTTCCCGTGCACGAGGCCCGCGCCAGTCGTACAAGGAGCGGTGGCGAAACGCGAAAAAAGTCCGGGTGAGCAAAGACATTGTGGACCGCGTCGGGGGGCTGTCTGAAGAGTACAACCTGATCCGGGAAAAGAACAAGATTACTGTGCCGCTCTGTGCGCTGGTCGTGGCGCTGGTCTACATCGCCGACCCGATGACCCTTTCTGGATCGGGCGTGTTTTTGGTCGACGTCGTCCTGAGTGGCCTCGTCGGTAGCGCCTACGGACTTGCGCTGGGCAGCGTCTGGGCCTACGCCAAGATGTTCATTGGGGAAAGCGGATAGGCCTGCCCCAGTTTTTCGCCCGTGCCCGCTTCACATCTGCCCGCTTCACATCTGCCCGCTTCAAATGTGCTCGCTCCAGGGGACGTCTCCGTTCCGCCCTGCCGGCCTTTCGCTACTGCTTGTCCTGGCCGCACTGCTTTCGGGCTGCACCGCCGCCCCGGCACAAGACTCGGGGGGGCCGCTCCTGCCGGAGCAGGCGGCCTACGACGTGACGCACTACGACCTGGCCGTCGCCGTGGACCCGGCGCAGCGGCGGATTGATGGGGAGGTGACCGTCCACGCTGTCGTCGAGGACCGACTGGAGCACCTGGTGCTCAACCTCGACCGCCGACTCGCCGTTACGAAGGCCTGGCCCGCAGGAGCCCCCGCCAACGCACGACCCGTCGAGAGGCGCAACGACGACAATCAGGTCTGGATTGAGCTGGACTCCCTCCGCACGCGGGGGGACACCGTGCGCGTGTCGCTTGCCTACGAGGGCGCCCCGCGGGCCGCGCCCGGGGCTCCCTGGGACGGGGGCCTTTCCTGGGAAACCACCCCGAGCGGCGCCCCCTGGATCGCGACCTCGTGCCAGACGGAGGGGGCCGATCTGTGGTGGCCCGTGAAAGACCATCCCTCCGACGAGCCGGACTCGATGGACCTCGCGTTCACGGTCCCCGACTCGCTCGTTGCTGCCTCCAACGGGCGTCTCCAATCGGTCGAGCGTGCGTCGGACTCGACAGAGACCTACCGGTGGCACGTGTCCACGCCGATCAACACGTACAACGTGACCCTCAACGCGGCGCCGTACGTTCGCCTCGACACCACCTACGCCAGCACGAGTGGCGTGTCGGTGCCAGTATCCGCCTACGTGCTCCCATCCGATTCGGCCCGGGCCGCGGAGGCCCTCCCGGATTTTCTGCGCCAGCTGCGCTTTCTGGAACAGACGCTCGGGCCCTATCCGCCGCGCGCCGACAAGTACGGCCTCGCCCACACCCCGTTTCTGGGGATGGAGCACCAGTCGCTCATCGCGTACGGGCACGACTTTACGACTGGCGGGGTGGGCTACAAGGCATCGTACGACGCGCTCCACTTCCACGAACTGGCGCACGAGTGGTACGGCAACCTGGTCACTGTGCAAGACTGGAACGACTTCTGGCTGCACGAGGGAACGGCCACGTATCTGGAGGCGCTGTACACGGAGCACCGGCAGGGGGACCGCGCCTACCACGCGCGCATCGATTATTTTCGCCGGGCCATGAGCGGCGGACGACCGATTGCGCGCCGCACGCCCACCTCGGCCGAAGCCATATACCACGGAGACGTGTACTACCGCGGGGCGATGGTCCTGCACACGCTGCGCTACGTGGTGGGGGAGGCGGCGCTGCGCACCCTTCTGCGGCGATTTGCGTATCCGGACGGGGGCGGGACGGGGCAATCTGCGCCGTTTCGCCACGTGACGACGGCCGATTTTGTCCGTCTGGCGGAGGAGGTCTCGGGCCGCTCGCTGGAGGCCTTCTTCGAGGTGTACCTGTATCGGGGCGCGCTGCCGGTCCTTGAGACGGAGCGGGCGGAGGGGCGGTTGCGGCTGCGCTGGACAAACACGGGCGGCCTCTCGTTTGCGGTGCCGGTGCCGGTGCGGGTGGACGGGCACACGAGGCGCGTGTCGATGCCGGGCGGGACCGGAACGGTGGCGGTGCCGGACGGGGCTACGGTCGAGATCGATCCGGCGGGGTGGATCCTGCGCGCGGAGTAACGGCGCCGATGGAGGACGAGCGGGAGCGAACATGTCGCCTCAGGGGCTGCCTCAATCCTCGTCGCTGCCCGCAATGCGGCGTTGAGTCCGGGCGCGTGGGCTCCCTGGGAGTTGGGGGCACAAAAAAAGAGGGACGACCCACCGGCCGTCCCTACGAGCGCAAAACATGCGATCCCCCAAACTGGGGAGCGAGGCGCCCATCGCTATATGTTGATCGGCTGGCCGTACGCGTCGCGCGTGGCCTCCATCACCGCCTCCGAGAGCGTCGGGTGCGGGTGCATGGACTCCATGATCTCGAAGCCCGTCGTTTCCAGCTTGCGCGAGGCGACGACCTCCGCGATGAGTTCGGTGGCGTTGTGCCCGATCATGTGGCACCCCAGGAATTCGCCGTACTTGTCGTCGTAGATCGTCTTCACGAAGCCTTCCTGGTGGCCCAGGGCCGCCGCCTTTCCGTTGGCCTTGAACGGGAATGTGCCCACCTTCACGTCGTAGCCCTCCGCCTTGGCCTCTTCTTCGGTATGCCCGACCGAGGCAATTTGCGGTTGGCAGTAGGTGCAGGCGGGGATATCGCGGGGGTCGATGGGGCGCACGTCGTGCCCGGCGATGTTCTCGATGCACAGGATGCCTTCATGACTGGCCTTGTGCGCCAGCCAGGGCGCGCCTGTAACGTCGCCGATGGCGTAGACGCCGTCGACGTTGGTGCGGTAGTAGTCGTCCACCACAATGTCGTTGCCGTCTGTCTCCACGCCGACCGTCTCCAGGCCGATGTTCTCCACGTTGCCCACAACGCCCACCGCGGAGAGCACCTGGTCGCACTCGAGGTACTCGGTGCCGCCATTGGTCTCCACCTCGACCCGCAGCGGCTCGGCGTCTGTGTCGACGCCCTGCACATTTGCGCCCGTCATGAGGGTGATGCCGGCCTTCTTGTACGATTTGGCCAGCTCGCGGGAGACGTCCTTGTCTTCGTTCGGCACGATGCGGTCCTCTACCTCGATGATCGTGACATCGGTGCCCATGTGGTGGTAGAAGTAGCCAAACTCGACACCGATGGCACCAGCACCCACGATCACCAGCGAGTCCGGCTGCTCGCGCTGGAGCATCGCATTGTAGTAGCTGACCACGTGCTCGCCGTCGACAGGGAGGAACGGCAACTCGTTGGGACGTGCGCCGGTGGCCAGGATGATGTGGTCGGCCGTCACGGTGCGCGCCTCGCCCACCTGCTCCCCGTCCATGGTTTCAGAGGGCTCGATCTCGAGCGTGTCCGCGGCCGTAAGCCGTCCGTGCCCCCGCAGCACATCGATGTTGTTCTTGTTCATCAGGAACTTGACGCCCCGGTTCATCTGGTTCGCCGCGCCCCGGCTGCGTTCAATGACGCTGGGAAAGTCGGCGGACACGTGGCCGTCGAGCTGCAGCCCAAACTGATCGAGGTGGCTGGTTTCCGACATCACCTCCGCACTTTTGAGGAGGGCCTTCGTCGGGATGCAGCCGACATTGAGGCACACCCCGCCCAGTTTGTTTTTTTCGACGATGGCGGTGTCCATGTCGAGCTGCGAGGCGCGGATTGCGGTTTCGTAGCCGCCGGGCCCGCTCCCGACGATCACGCAGTCGTAATGCGTAGCCATAGGGGCAAGAGAGGGTCTGAAGAGAGATGCGAAGGGGGAAGAATCTGGGCTTAAGATACACGCCGCCACCGGGCAATCCCAAATGGCAGTCGGGGTGGGGAGAAAGGTTTTTGTGAATCCGGAGGCGTGCCGTCATCGCCGTCATTAACGCGAAGAGAGCCACCGGGTGGGATCTACGAACTCCTGGCTGGAGCGGTTCACGAGCCCGAAGAAGAGACTGGCGCCCCGCGGCTCATCGGCGGTGCCCGCCTGCCCAATCACCTCGCCCGCTTGCACTTGCTGATCGGCAGCGATGGAGAGGTTAGACAGGTTGGCGTAGACGGACAGGTAGTCGCCGTGCCGCACCACCACGTAGGTGCCAAACCCGGGCACAAAGTCGATGCTCGTTACGATGCCGTCGAAGACGGCGCGTACCAGGCTGCGGGGCGCGGTTGCGATGAGGATGCCAGGGTGGTCCGTGGAGGTGCCGTGGATGGGATCCACCTGGGGGCCAAACTCCGTGGTGACGGCGCCGTCAACGGGCCAGGGCAGTGTGCCTCGGTTTTTTTGGAAAGAGGCGGCCAGATTGGCCCCGAACCCGGGGGGCGGAGCGTCTGCACGGGCGTCGGCCGCCCGTTCGGTGCGGCGGACCAGCGCCTGGATGCGGCGCCGCAGTTCCTGGGCTTGCTGCTGCTTGCGGTCGATCTGCTGTCGCAATTCGGAGCGTCGGGCGCGCAGCTCGTCGATGACGCGTCGCCGGTCCCGTTCCAGGGCCCGCAGGTTTTGGCGCTCCGTGCGGGCCTGGGCCAACAGTTGCTTGGTCTCGGCGCGCTTGCGGGCCAGCGCCGTCCGTGAGGTGCGCACCTGTGCGGCGGCTCGCTGCACCGTTTGACGCTGCCGGCGGCGGTCGGCCGCAAAATGGAGCAGGTAGCGGGCGCGCACGAGCATCTGGTTGATGGAGCGGGAGGCCAGAAGCAGCGCCAGGTCGTGCAGCCGTCCGTACTTGTACGCCCGCACGAGGCGCGCCCGATACTCCGTGCGGAGGCCCGCCAGTCGGTCCTGGAGGGTGGCAAGGGTGTCGCGGAGGCGGGTGCGCTCTCGCTCCAGCTGCGCCAGCCGGGTCTGGTAGGTGGACACAAGCTCCTCGCGCAGGGCAATTTCACGCCGAAGAGAGGTGAGCTTCGTCTGCGTCGCCTCCTGGGCCTGTCGCGTATCCTGCAGGCGGTCGCGCTCTTGCGCAATCTGCTGCTCCAACTGCTGAAGGCGGCGCTGTGTGGCCTGGCGCTGCGCCTCCTGAGCGGTGGCGGAGCGGGGCCAGAAGCCGAGGCCCGCCACCACAAGGGCGACAAGGAACGCGAGGGACGGTGTCCCGGCACGACACGGGCGCTGCACGCGGCCGAAGGGGAGAGGGGCACAAGAACGCACGCGAGAAGGGACTACTTCTGTTGCGAAAAAGGACGACGCGGGACGTCCGGGGGCACGTTGAGGCCGAACGAAAGGTTCGTGGGGTTGAGCGTCAGGTCCTGATACTGCACCAGAGCGCGGAGGTCGGCCGCGGGGCGTTCAAAGAGAACCCGCCCGGGGAGCACGAGGCCCTGAACTGTCCGGAAGTTTGAAAAAAGCCGCTTTTGCCGGACGCTCCCGGCGCGGCTGCGCTGTTCGAAGCGCACCACACGCCACTGTGCGGGGTCGACGGTGTAGCGGGCGCGACGCCTCGGCCCGGCCATGTAGTACAGCGAACTATCGGCCGTGACAGACCACGTCCTGGTGGTGCCCGGCGCGATGAGGCCGAGCATGTTCTGGAAAAAGCGGGGTGAGGAGACCGGGGCGGGAAAGAGCGCCTGGACGGCCCGCAGGGGGCCTACCCGTAGCACTGCACGGCGGGTGTCGTAGAAAAACACGCTGTCGCGCGTCAGGAGCAAGCGGCCGCCCTCTACGCCAAAGAGGCTGACCCGCATGAACAGGGAGTCGGCACGGCGATGGCGCACCTGTGCATTAAACGTCCGGGTGCGTTCGCGCGTCCGTACAGAGATGCGTGCTCGTGCGCGGTACGCCGTGACACTGTCGGCGCCCCGCAGGAGCAACGTGCGAATGTCGTTGGCGGAATGGCCGGGAAAGCCGGCGGGCAGGTCGGGGGGAGAGGGGGCACGGGCCGGTCCGCTACACCCTGCGAGCAGGAGGGCGGTGCCGACGGCGCCGAACAGGCACGAGAGAAGAAGGGGGCGCAGAGACACAAGAAGGAACAAGCTGGTGGGAGGTGCACGAAGCTCCTGGAGCGCAGGGGTGGAGCGCAGGGGGGCGTCTTTCACTCGCGGCGGGGCGTGGAGCGGTCTGGGGGGCATCCGGTCCACAAATTCAGTACGCACGTGCAGCGTCATCGTTGCCCGGGCCCCTTTTCAAGGGGACATCCTCCTCCGGGCCGTACGTTCGAGGCATATCCTCACAGAAGTCCGATCTTCGTTCCCCACGGAGCCTCGTGCCCGTCCGGTTGCCCCTGCGGGGACCCTACCGGGCGGGCAGACGGAAGAAGATGGCGTAGAGCACGGGCACGACGATCATCGTGAGCACAGTCCCGAAGATGAGGCCGAAGGTGATGGTCACCGCCATGGCCTTAAAGAAGGCGTCGAAGAAGAGAGGGATCATGCCGAGGGCGGTGGTCAGCGAGGCCATCAGCACCGGCCGGAAGCGGACCACACTGGCGTTGATGATTGAGAGATAGAGCGGCTGGCTTTCGCGCCAGATCTCGATCTCGTCGATCACCACCACGGCATTTTTGATGAGCAGGCCCGAGAGGCTGAGGAACCCAAGCAGGGCCGTGAAGCCGAACGCGGCGCCCGTAAGCAGCAGCCCCGCCACCACGCCGATGAGCACCAGCGGCACGGTGAGCCAGATGATGATGGGCTGGCGGACGGCGTTGAAGAGGGCGACGGTGATGAGCACCATCAGCACGAAGAAGATGGGCAGCGAGGAGAAGAGCGACCCGCGCGCCTCGTTGGAGCTTTCGTACTGCCCGCCCCACTCAATCTCGTAGCCGCGGGGCAGGGAGAGCTGCTCCACCTGCGGGCGCACGTCTTGGAAGACCGACTGCGCAGTGCCGGTGATGGGATCGGCGAAGACGCTGAGCGTGCGCGCCCGGTTGTAGCGACGAACGACGTCGTTCTCGAAGTCCATCGCCACCGTGGAGACGACCTGTCGCATTGGGACGTACTCCTGGGCGGCGGCGCTCCATACCGGGGCATTTTGCAGGTTGGTGGGGCGGAGGCGCTCGTCGTCTGGGGCGCGCATCACGATGGGCAGCAGGTCGTCGCCCTCGCGGTAGACGCCCATGCGGGCGCCGTCGACGCTGCGCCGCAGGGCCTGGGCAATGTCGGGCCGCGTGATGCCGAGCGCACTGGCGGCGTCCTCGGCCACCTGCGGCTCCATCACCGGCACGCGGTTGAACCAGTTGGAGCGCACGGCCTTGGCGTTGTCGTGCGACCGAAAGATGCGCCGCACCCGCTCGCCCAGGGCGCGGAGGGTATCGGGGTTCGGGCCGCGAATGCGTGCCTGAATGCGCCCGGTCCCGCCGCCGGGGCCAAACATGAAGGGGAAGGCGTACACCTGCGCCCGCGGGAGCATCGTGGAGAGGCGGGCGTCCACCGAGTCCTTCAGGGCCGAGATGACGCGCCAGTCGTCCACCTTCACGATGAGCTGCCCGTAGGCCGGGTTGGGGCGCTCCGGCGAGTAGGTGAGCACGTAGCGCAGCGCGCCCCCGCCGGTTACGGAGCTGACGTGGGTGACGTCATCGAGTCCCCGGACGTACGTCTCGGCCTCGCGCAGCGCCGCGCTCGTTTCCGAAATGTGCGTCCCCTGCGGCATCCACACGTCCACCAGAAACTGCGAGCGGGTGGAGTCGGGGAAGAAGCTCTGCTTGACAAACCCGCCGCCCCAGAGGGCCAGTCCCATGAGCGCCGTAATCAGCCCCACCACGACCCAGCGGTGGTTCACCGCGCCGCGCAGCAGGCGGCGGTAGGACTGGTAGAAGAGGCCGTCGTGGGCGTCGTCCACCGCGTCGTCCGGGTCGGGCGCCGTGAGGAAGTCGACCCCCAGCAGCGGCGTGAGCGTGATGGCGAGCACCCAGCTCAGCGAGAGGGAGTAGAGGATGACGAGAAAGAGCGATCCCAGGAACTCTCCGCTGGAGTCGGAAGAGGTGCCGATGGCGGCGAAGCCGAGGATGGCCACCACGGTGGCCCCGAAGAGAGGCCATTTGGTCTGCTCCACAATTTCGGAGGCGGCCTCCACCCGGTCGCGTCCCTGCTTTAGGCGCGTGAGAATGCCGTCGGTAATGACCACCGCGTTGTCCACGATCATGCCGAGCGCCACAATGAGCGCCCCCAGCGAAATTCGCTGCAGCACCACGTCGGTGGCGTACATGAGGATGAACGTGCCCAGCACCGTTACCGCCAGCACCGCCCCCATGAGGAGGCCGCTGCGCCAGCCCATGGCCACCAGCAGCACCAGCACCACGATGGCGATGGCCGTGAGCAGGTTCCAGACGAAGCTGTCTACCGCCTCGGTCACGTCCGCCGCCTGGAAGTTGATGTAGTTGTACTCCATGCCGAGGGGGCGGTCCGGCTTCAGCTCTGCGAGGCGCGCCTTCACCTTGCGCCCCATCGTGACCACGTTGCCGCCGTCCACGGTCGACACGCCGAGCCCCACTGCGGGCTGGCCGTCGTAGCGCAGGAGGCGCGGGGGCGGAGCGGCGTAGCCCCGGCGCACGCTCGCAATGTCGCGCAGGAAGATCTGCTGCCCGTCGCGGCTGGCAATCAGGATGGACCGCAGGTCGGCCAGCGAGGCAGAGGCGCCGCTGGGACTCACGGCCACGTGGTCGCCGTCCATGCGCGCCCGGCCGCCGTTCACCACCAGGTTCTGCGTGCGCAGCTTGGCCGCCACCCGGTCCATGCTCAGGCCGAGGGTGGCGAGGCGGTCGCGGTTCGGCTCGATGTAGATGGTCTCGCGGCGCTCCGCAAAGAGCTCCACCGAGGCCACGTCCTCCACCTGCACCAGCTCTCGCTTCAGCAGCTCGGCGTGGCGTTCCAGTTCGGTCTTGGTGTAGCCCTCGCCCGTAATTGCCATAAAGATGCCGTAGACGTCCCCAAAGTCGTCCTCCACGCTCGCGGGCCCGGCGCCGGGCGGCAGGCTGGGCTGGGCATCGGACACCTTGTCGCGCAAGTCGTCGAAGGCCTGCGTCACGTCGTCGCCCAGAATGGTGCTCTTCAGCTCCACCTCAATCGTGGAGCGCCCGCGGGCGGACTGCGACTTGATGGTTTTGACGGTGCCCATTTCCTGGATGGCCTCCTCCAGTGGGTCGGACACCTCCTGCTCCACCGCCTGTGCGGAGGCACCGGGGTAGGGCGTGACCACGAGTGCGCGCTTGATGGTAAACTGTGGGTCTTCCAGGCGGCCCAGGTTCAAAAACGCGATGACGCCTCCTACGACCACGAAAAACGTGGCGACGTAGGTGAACGTCCGGTTCTCGATGGCCAGGGCGGCAATGTTCATGGGGCGGGGAGGTCAGCACGCAACAAAGCGGAGTGCAAGGGGATCGTCAGGACGAGAGTGTCGGGGCGGGGCCTCAGGGGGCCAGGGGCCGCACCGACTGGCCTTCGCTCAGGCGCTGCACGCCCGTGGCCGCAATGCGGTCGCCCGCCGACAGGCCGCGGCGCACGGCAACGGTGGAGTCGCGGGGCGTGCCCAGGGCAACGGGCTGGGCCGCAACGGTCATGGACGTGTCTACCCTCCATACGGCCGGCGTGCCGTCGGGGCGGGAAAAGACGGCGCTGGTAGGAACGAAGACGGCGGCGGTGTCGGCCGTGCCCGCGGGCCCGGCAATGGCGCGGGCCGTCATGCCCGGCAGTACGCCCGCATCCCGCGGCGGGTCGAAGGTGAGGGTGGCCTCGTAGGTACGGGTGGCGGGGGCGGCAGACGTGGTCATTTCCTGGAGCGTGGCGGGAAAGCGCTGGCCCTCGAGCATGGGCAGCGACACCTGAAGCGGGGCCGACGCCAAGGAGCGCCGGAGCGGATCCTGCTCGGGCACGGCCACCTCCACCTCCAGCTGCGAGAGGTCCTGCACCGTAACGATGGCCGACTGCGGGCCCACCGTTTCGTTGAGCTCCACGTGCGTCTCCGCCACTCGTCCCCGGAAGGGAGCCACGAGGCGCGTGTCCGTCACGGCATCCTGCGCCCGCGTGAGGGAGGAGCGGGCCACCTCGTACTCGCGCCGCCGCGTCTCCAGCTGCTGCAGCGGCACGATGCCCTCCGCGTAGAGGCGCTTGGCGCGCTCGTAGGCGGACTTCGCGGCGTCACGACGGGCCCGGGCGGCCTCCAGGCGGGAGCGGACGTCCTGCGTGTCAATGCGGGCGAGCAGCTGGCCCTTGCGGACCCGCTCGCCGTTTTCTACCGGCAGGGCGATGACGGTCCCGGGGGCCTCGAACGACAGGGTGGCGCTCTCGATGGCGGAGACCGTGCCAGGGTATTCTCGCACGGGGGCGCGGGTGCGGGCCTCCGCGGTGTGCAGCTTGACGGGGCGCACGCTGGGCGCGAGAGCGGGCTTCGAAGACGAAGCCCCACCGCAGCCGGACAGGGCGAGGCCGAGGCTCAGCAGCACGGCGGCCCCAATAGCCCACGGGAACGGACGCGGCGCAGAACGAAGGGGAATGGGCATTGCGAGGGGAGGCTCGTGGAGAGAAGCGCGGAGAGAAGCCAAGGACGCCCGGCTCGTCTGCCGGGCAGGCGGCGCGGGGAGGGCTACTCGGCGGCCATGGCGCGCCGGATGCGCTCACGGAGGCGGGCCCGCTCATCGGCCGTTTGCAGTGGCCCCGGGCGGGTGACGGCGCGCTCGGTCTGGAGCAGGCGCAGGAGAAAGTCGTACTGGGCATTCGTTTCGGCGAGGCGGGCGCCAAGGACCGTCTCCTGGGCGTCGATGAGGTCGAGCACGTCGGCCACGCCGGCGGTGTAGGACTGCTGCACGAGGGCGAGGGTCTCTTCGGCCGTGCCGGTGGCTGCTTCCGCTTCGCGCAGTCCCAGGTAGCTGGCGGTGGCCTGCTCGGTGCGCGACCGAATCTGTTCGGCCAGGCGGGTGCGGGCAGACTGGCGGCGCGCCCGCAGGCGCTGGATCTCGGCCCGGGCGCGCTCGACGGTGCCGTCGCGGCGGAGGCCTGTGAAGAGGGGCAGGGAGAGGGAGACGCCCACGTTCCAGGTGGTTTTGGGGGGCTGCGGCAGGCCGCCGCCGACATTCGGCAGCGAGAGGGACTGCGTGCCGGCCCCGCCCTCCAGGACGCGGCTGTTGAGGGTGCCCTGCAGCGCCAGTTCCGGCGCCCAGTACGACTGCCGGGCGCCCCGGAGGCCCTGCTGGGCGGCGGCAATCTGGGCGTCGAGCGCCTGCAGGGCAGGGGCGTTGGACAGGCCCTCCTCCGCCAGCACGCGCCCCAGGCGGCGCCGAGCACCGGCCCCGTGGGCGTGGCGGGCGAAGAGGCGCTCCGTAAGCGCCAGGATGGAGTCGCGGGGCGACAGCGACGCCAGCCGGAGGGCGTCGCCGAGGGGACGATCCAGCACGCGCTTCAGGCGGGTCTTTGCCACGCGGACCTGTGCCCGGGCCTCCAGGACCGCCTGCCGGGCCTGCGTCACCTGCGTCCGAAACCGGAGCACCGCCCGTCGCCCTATCTGCCCCGCCTCACGCCGCGACCGCGCCAGTGCCAGGTTTTCGCGGGCCAGCGACAGGTTTTGGCGCTGCGTAGCGGCCACCGATCGGGCGCGCAGGGCCGCGACGTAGGCCTCGCCCGCCCGGAGGGCTACGTCCTTTCGGGCGCGGTTGAGCGCGTCGGTGCGGGCCGCCCGGCGGCGCTTGGCGGCGGTAAGCTCGGCGTGGTCGCTGGGGGAGTAGAGCGTTTGCGAGACCGAAAGGCCCCCGCTCGCAGATCGTTGCGGCTGTGCGCCAAAGCTGGCGGCGGCCTGCTCCTCGGCCACTGTGCGGGCCCCCGCCTGCGCCCGCACCTGCGGCAGAAAATCGGCCCGCTCCACCTGCACGGCGGCGCCCTGTGCCTCAACCCCAGCCCGCGTGGCCTGGAGGGTTGGGTTTTCACGGACGCCCCGGCGGACGGCCCCGGCGTAGCGGAGCGAGTCGCCTGGGGCGGCGGCCCCGCTCCCGACGACCGTGGCGCTCAGGCGCGTATCGGTGGAAAGGGAAAGCCCCAGCCGCTCGGCCGTCGCGGCGTTGAGGACCGGCGGGCCGCTCGGCGTAACGCCCACGGCCAGCGAGCCGGCGGGCGTGCCCCGCAGCAGCTCGGCGGCGTGAAGGGCAGCGCGCCGGGGCAGCGGCGATGGATCCGGCGCGTAGCTCGTGGCCAGAGCGCCCCGCTCTACGCCATCCCGTCCGCGGTGGACCACCGAAGGAACCTGCCGGGCGTTGAGTCCGGCAAAAAGGCGGTCCTGCTGAGTGGGGGGCAGCATGCGCGAGCCCAGCATGTAGGCCGCGTCCGTCTCCGGCGGCAGGGCGTCCAGGGGAGAAGCCGTTTCGGCTGCGTCTGCCTGTGTAGAAGAAGCCTGTGCGGCAGAGGCCTGAGCAGGCACCGGCACCACCGACCACGTGCTCCCCGAGTCGGCCTGTGCATTCAGGCGGCGCCGCAGCCGCGCAGTGCGGGCCGTGCCGGGCTGTAGCAACGACTGGGGCACCAGGAGGGCGGGGTGCGTCGTGGGCGTCAGCGACCGGAGCAACGCCATGTTTTGCCGGACAAGGCCCGGCACACCCACGTACGCCAGGCGGGCGGCGGTCCGGGCCGCCGGCGTGCGGGGCACATCCTGCAGGGAGGGGGCCAAGAGGGGCACGGCCACCGCTGGCACCGAAAGGGAGTCGCGCCGGGCCAGCCGGAGAGCCGTGCGCGGGCCAACCCCCAAGACAAGCTGCGCGTCTGACCGAAGCAGCGCGTCGAGCGTGGAGCGGCCTTCCGCGCCGGGGGGCACCACGCGGGTCAACCGATCCGGACGGCGGAGCGTGTGGGTCGAGCGGGCAATGCGGCGCGTCTCATCCAGAATGGCCGTGGCCTGCCGGCGGGTGGCCCGTGAGGAATCGTCCAGTGCCACCGCCACTGTTGCGACGGGCGGGGCGTCCGAATTCTGCGTCGGTTGGGCCGTGGCGGGTCCCGGAGGCATCCCCACGCCCACCGCCAGCAGAAGAAGTCCGAGGGCGACGTGCCATCGTCGGAGCAACACGGCGGGCACGGGGGCCCTGTGGGACACTGTACGGGCGCAGAGGACGGAGCACGAGCATGGCAGTGGGGCAGTCATGCAAAAGGGAAAAAATTGGAAAACAGCCCCATCGCCGGGAGGAACGGGGGCGCACTGCGAGTGAATGATCATTCCGGACCATCACCGCCGATGCTACGGATGGCCGTAGTGGGTGTTCAGGCGTGTGCGTCGGCGGTTGCGGGAGAATGAATTCGCACCTGTGGTTCATCCCAATTTGATAATGATTGCGAACCGTTTCTACCTTGGTCTTAGTGTCCGACGCAATGCAGTCTCTCCGGGAAGTCATATCCGGAGAGCCGACGCACCATGGTTGCCGAACAACGATTGAGATTCATATGGGAGAGCACAATGTACACCGGGGCGCGGAGCCCTCTGCGCTTCGTGCGTTTACCAATCACCTCATGCGCGACGTGCGCGCCCTGGAGATGATGCTGCAGGAGGGCATGTTTGAGAGTGGGGTTCGCCGCATCGGAGCGGAGCAAGAACTGTTTATGGTGGACGAGCGGGGCCAGCCCGCACCCGTGATTGAGGAGGTGCTGGAGCGCAACACCGATGAGCGCATTGTCACGGAGCTGACGAAGTTCAATGTCGAGTTCAACATGGACCCTCTCCAATACGGGGCAGACTGCTTTTCCCAGATGGAGGCGTCTACCACTGGGCTGATCGACACAGTGCGAGGACTGACGCGCGAGGTGGGCAGTGAGGTGGCCATGACCGGCATTCTTCCGACGGCGCACCTGTCGGATTTTGCGATGGACTACATGACGCCCCGCCCTCGCTACTACGCCCTGAACGACGCCATCTCGCGGCTGCGCGGAGGTGCCGGGCAGTATCAGATCCGGGGCATCGACGAGCTGTTCGTGAAGCACGACTCCATCATGCTGGAGGGGTGCAACACGAGTTTCCAGACTCACTTTCAGGTATCGCCGGAGGAGTTTCCGCGCTACTACAACATTGCCCAGGTGGTGGCGGCGCCCTGCCTGGCGGCGGCGACAAATTCGCCCCTTCTCTTCGGCAAGCGCCTGTGGCGTGAAACCCGCATCGCGCTCTTCCAGCAGGCCGTCGATACGCGCTCGAGCAATCTGTACCTCCGCGAGATGAGCCCGCGTGTCCACTTTGGCACCAGTTGGGTGGACGAGTCGGTGATGGAGATCTTCAAGGAAGACATCTCACGCTTTCGCGTGCTTCTGACGACCGAGCTGGGCGAGGATCCCCTGCGGGCGCTGGAGGCGGGCGAGGTGCCCCGCCTCATGGCCCTGCAGCTGCACAACGGCACCGTGTACCGGTGGAACCGGGCGTGCTACGGCATCACCAACGGCAAGCCCCACCTCCGCATCGAAAACCGTGTCCTGCCCTCCGGCCCCACGGTGATCGATGAAATCGCCAACGCAGCGTTCTGGTACGGCCTCGTGGCGGGCCTTGCCCGCACCTATCCGGACGTCTCGGACCATATCGAGTTTTACGAGGCGCGCTACAACTTCAATGCGGCTGCCCGCAACGGCCTCGCCTCGCAGTTTCGCTGGCTTGACGGCTCCAACCGCCCGGCCCATGAACTCATCTTGGACACCCTCCTCCCGCTGGCTGAGAAGGGCCTCGCGGCCTCCGACGTGGACGCGGCCGACATCGACCGCTATCTCCGCATCATCCAGCGGCGCGTAGAGACGCAGAAAACGGGCTCGCAGTGGCAGCTCGACAGCCTCGCGCACATGGAGGGCGTGGGCTCCCGCGCCGAACGCCTCGCGGCCCTCACCCGTGGCATGGTGGAGCGGCAGAAAGAGGGAGCGCCGGTGCACGAATGGTCCCTCGCCACGCTGGAGGAGGGCTACACGCCCACCGGCATGAAGGACACCAACGTGGAAGATTACATGACGACGGACCTCTTCACGGTCCACGAAGAGGAGTCCATCGAGTTTGTGGCGCGCCTCATGGACTGGCAAAAGATTCGCCACGTCCTGGTGGAGGATGAGCAGCACCGCCTGGTGGGCCTGGTAAGCCACCGCACCTTGCTGCGCCACATGGCCGAGCGCACCGAACAGCCTGAGGGTGGGGTGCCGGTCTCCGAAATTATGGTGGCCGAGCCGATCTCGGTGTCTCCGGACCGTCCCACGGCGCAGGCGGTGGAGCTCATGCGCGAGCACGAAATCGGTGCACTGCCCGTGGTGCGCGAAAACCGGCTCGTCGGCATCATCACTCAGCAAGACTTCATCGAGATTGCGGGCAGCCTCCTCGACGATACCCTTGGCCTGGATGACGATTTGTCCGAAGAGACGACCGAATGAGCCCGTGCGGCACCGACCGGTCCTTCCGGAACGCCACGGCCGTCGGCTCGTGCAGGCTTCGTGACGCGCCCGCAGGTTCACTGCGGCGTCTTTTTTATCACCGATTTCCCCTTTTCCGTATGGACGACACTGTCGAGCGCGACATCAGTGGCCACACCCTGCGCATTGACCGGACGCTCTGCATTGGTTCCGGCAACTGCACCAATCTTGCCGATGACGTTCTCGTGATTCGGCAAGACAACATTGTTGACTTCCAGGACGAGACGCCCGACATCGACGCCGGTCGGCTGGAGGAAGCGGCCTCGGTCTGCCCGGTCGATGCTCTTATTCTGGAGGACGAGAACGGCGATCAGATTGTGCCGTAGGCGCGTCAGTCCGCACGGCGCCGGTACCAGGCAATCAGGAGTCCGGTGAGCAGGCCCGCAAGGAGCCCGAGGAGCATGGGCGTGAGCATGAGAGGGAAGCGTTAAGGGGGAGGCGGGGGGACAGGCGCCAGGCATGCGTTGTTATGCGGCGGAGACACTCGCGGCCTCCCACTCCCGAAATCGTTCCAGCTCGGCGCGGATCGTTTGCACCGCCGATTGAATCACTGCCACATCGTCTACAAAGCCAAGGGCGCCGAGGGCATCGGGAAGGAGATCGACGGGGGCGATGAAGTACAGAAGCGCAGCCACGAGCACCACCAGTGCACCGCCTGAGACCTGGCGGTAGGAGCGCTGTGCCCAGGCAACGAGCAGTCGCAGGGCGGCGCGCACATCATCGCGCACGGCCGTCAGGGCACCGCTGTTGGCGGTGAGGCGATCGTATGCGTCGCGGATTAGGAGCACCACGCGGAAGCGTCGGCGCAAGACCTGCCGCGCTGCTGTCGCAAGCAGGTTGAAGACCTCCCGGCCGCTGGGGGCGGGGGGAAGAGAGGGCACGGAGAGGGCAGATCGATTGAGGGGAGGGCCCTGCTCGGCCATGGGACGAAAGGGCAGGTGGGAAAGAGGAGGAAACGGGGGTCCGAAAAGGAAAGTCGTCGATGGGCGGGCAGGTTCCGGCTCGACACCGCCTCCATCATGCACCCGACCGTTTTGTTGTGGCACGCACCCACATGACAGCCGTCCCTGAAGAGGCCGCGTCGATGTTGCGAGACGGCGGGCTTGTGGCGTTTCCCACTGAAACGGTCTACGGGCTGGGGGCCGATGCCTTCCAGCCGGCGGCGGTGCGGCGCATCTTTGAGGCGAAAGAGCGCCCTGCCAACAATCCTCTCATCGTTCACCTGCATGCGCGGGCGCAGCTGTTGGAGGTGGCGGCGTCTGTGCCGCCGGTGGCCGAAGACCTGATGGGGCAGTTCTGGCCCGGGCCGCTCACGCTCATTTTCCCGAAGCACCCCGATCTGCCGACGGTCGTTACCGCGGGGCTGGAGACGGTGGGCGTTCGGATGCCGCGGCTGCCGCTCACGCGGCGGTTTCTTGCCGCGTGCGACACGCCCGTGCCCGCCCCCTCGGCTAACCGCTCCGGGCGCCCCAGCCCTACCCACTGGCGGGCCGTGGCGGCCGATTTGGACGGGCGCATCGAGTGCATCCTGCAAGGCGGGCGTACGGAGGCAGGAGTGGAATCGACTGTGGTCGACTGCACCACCGCGCCCCCGGCGGTGCTGCGACCGGGCGCAATTTCTGTGGAGGCGGTGCGCGAATGCGTGGGGCGCGTGCGGGTGGCTACGCCGGACGACCGCACGGCGCCGCGGAGCCCGGGCACGCAACACCGCCACTACGCCCCGGCCGCGCAGGTGCGCCTCGTCGATACGCCTGCCGACGCCGTTCCCGCGTCCACCCACGCGTACATCGGGCTCGCGCCCCCCGCCCGCCCGGAGGCGTTTGGGCGCACGCACGTGGCGGCCGATTGTGCGGCGTACGCCCACGACCTGTTCCACTACTTCCGGGCCTGCGATGCGGCGGGGATGGAGATCATCTTCGCACAAACGGTGCCGCCCGCCGGCCTGGGGCGGGCGCTCAACGACCGGCTGCGGCGAGCCGCGGCCCGGTAGCACGCCCGGTAGCACGGCCCCGCGTGTTGCGGATGAGCCACCGCGCCAGGGGCGGCACCGCCCGGCAGGTGTGCACCAGCATCCGGGCGGCCCCGGGCCGAAAGGCCGCAGCGTTGACCCACCGCCCCAGTCGCATGCGGCGCCCAAACCGGCGCGTCCACCCGCTCCGGTACGCGCCGCGAAACGCAGCGGCGTCGCGGCGCCCCGCCAAGAAGTCGGACGCCAGCGGGTGCACCAGGTCGGCCGTGCGAAGCGCCATCGCCATGCCGTCCCCGCACAGCGGCGCAATCATGCCCGCCGCGTCGCCAATCATGCACACGTCCCCCGCAAACCGCGACTTGGGCATGAGGGGCACCTGGCTGACGGCCTCAAACGCATCGCTGACCCGGGTGAGGGTCTGCAGGCGCTCATCCAGGGCCGGGTTCTGGCGCAGCTTCTGCCGCAGCATTTCCGTGGGCGTGCCGCCACTGTCCGTGAGCGCGTCCACGTGCCCAATCCAGCAGACGTTAATCCGGTCGCCTTCGACGGGCGAGAGTCCGCAGTAGCCGCCCGGGGCGCTGTGCAGCTCGATGGTTGCGTCGAGCGAGCGGGCGGCAGGGCCGGCGTAGTGGGCCTTGAAGCCGACGTACGGGGTCTGCTGCTCCAAGAACGGCCGCTCCAGCGCCCGATCCAGGCGTGCGCGACGTCCGTAGGCGCCCAACACGAGGCGGGCCTCCACCGTCTCGCCGTCCACCGAGGCCGTGAAGCCCCCCTTCAGAGTGCCCTGCACGTTGGTCACGCGGGCGCCAGTGCGTCCCTCCGCGCCTGCCCGGCAGGCCGCCTGGAAGAGAAGCCGGTCCAGCTCGTAGCGGCTAAGGCCGAGCGCGGCGTGGGGCAGGGCGTGGTCCGTGGCAGTGCCGGTCGGGGCCGTTAGTCGGGCGGTTCGGATGGGGCGGGCGCCCTTCCGGCGGACGGCCTCCAGCACACCGAGGCGCTCGAACGAGGCCTGGGCCTCCGGGGAGAGAAACTCGCCGCACAGCTTGTGACGCGGATAGGTGGCCTGCTCGGCCAGGAGGACGCGGTGGTCGTCGCGGGCGAGCTGGAGGGCGACGCTGCACCCAGCCAGGCCGCCCCCAATCACGAGGGCATCGTACATGGGGCGGAGGGAGTCGGAGAGAGGACGACGAGGGACGCGAGCTGCGGAGGGCGTTCTTGCACCGTTCGGGCGTGGCAAAAGTTCGGCGGGGCGCTACGCAGTTGCGCAAACGCTACGCCGCTGAGGGAGGGTCGAAAGGGTCCAGCGGAAGGCCCAGTGCCATCGGATGGACGGGGGCGGCAGGCCGGCACGCCGCGCCAGGGCGCGCAGGTCTTTGCGCAGAAAGCCCCGGCGAACGGACAGCGGGGCATCGTGCTGTACCATGCGGGCCAGGCCCAGGGCGCGGCTCAGTGCCCAAATGCCGACGTACGCGAGGATGTGCCGGTGCAGGTCGTTGACGACGATGCCCAAGCGGGCAACGCGATTCATTTCGGCAAGGAGCGCTCCCGCTGCGGGGCCGTGGAAATGGTGCAGAACGAGCGCGGCATGCACAATGTCGACCGAGGCGTCGGCCCAGTCGAGCGACAGCGCGTCGCCGATCTGCACACGAACCCGGTCGCGCAGGGGCGGACGGAGCTGGGCCTCCAGGTGGGCCCGGGCATGGCCCACAGTTCTCGGGTTGGCGTCGACGCCGATCAGTTCAACGGTGCATCCCCAGTGGGCGCCGCGGCGGACGAGGTGCGCAAGGTGGTCGCCCCCGCCACAGCCCACGTCGGCGATGCGCAGACGAGAATGGCGGCGGAACAGCGGGTCCAGTACAGCATCGGTGGCGGCATAGCCCCCGAGCCCCCGGTTGATGCGGCGTAAATCGCGGAGCGCCCGTGTGAGCCGCGCATCATTGATGGAAAAATCGTCCATCCACTCCTCCGCCTCCAGGCGGGCAGACAGGTCTGGGAGGCCGGGCAGGTCCGAGAGGGCGGGAACGGCGCTGGGCATGGGAAGGGAGCGTAGCACCCGAGGGGACACGGAGATGCACATGAAGAGAGCACCCGAGTACCCCTACGTCACATCCACCTGTGCCTTAATGCCCTGCTCTTCCAGGCGATCGCGCACCTCCGGCGCCAGGTTTTGCTCTACCGTGCTCGGGAGCACCTTCGCCACCAGCCAAGCGATGTAGCCCTGCTCCCAGGCCGCCTCCGTCGCATCCTCAATGGTAATCTCAAGCTTTCGCGCGCCCTTCGTATCCACGTGCGCCTCAATGCCCCGGCTCCGAAATCCTTTCGCGAGATGATCGGCCATCTGGTTGCGGACCGCGGACTCAATATCGGCCCCCGCCTGCGCAGCCTGGGCGGCGCGTGCCCCCATCTGGCGCTGAGCGAGTGCCTGGGCGTTTAGGATGGTCACTTCAATCATAGAGAAAGGGCGAAGACAGACAATGAGGGCAGGGCAGGCGGGCCGCGTCTCTCCAGGACGACGGGAAAGAGCGTATGTCTACCCTCTATAGCCGCCCCGGCGGAGGGGTTCCCGGCGCAGGTGGATGGCAGCACTGCGCCGACCCGCTCGCCTACGAGGCCAGACCTGCACCGACCCGCATTGCCCTGAAAGGCTCGCCTCCGTCAGATCCCCGTGCTTTGAAACGGAAGTCCATCGCAATGGTATAGGGGGGTACCCTATCCGAAAGGGGCCACACTACCGGCTCCGACAAAGCCCCACCGCGCGCTTTTCACAAGACGCGCTTCAAGTAGAAGCGACTGCCCATGACGCCTTCCCCCGACGCGCACATTTCGCCCCCCGAACCGGCTGCGGACGATGCCCCCGCTGCGCCATCGTCTTTGCAGGACGAGGGACGGGCGACGACTGCACAGCCGAAGGCCGCGGACGCGGAGGCCCGTCGCGTGATTCTGCCGATTGAAGGCATGTCGTGTGCCTCCTGCGCGAAGAGCGTGGAGGGGACGTTGGGGCGCGTGGAAGGTGTGGCCGGGGCGAGCGTGAACTTCGCCACCGAGCGCGCCGAGGTGATCGTGGCCGACGGGGCAGACGTGTCGATCCGGGCGCTGGTGGAGGCGGTGGCGCTAAGCGGCTACGAGGTGCGCACCGCCGAGACGACGCTCACCGTGCAGGGCATGAGTTGTGCGTCCTGCGTGTCGACCGTGGAGGAGGCGGTGGCGGCCGTGGACGGGGTGGTGGAGGCGACCGTGAACCTGGCCACGGACCGCGCCACGGTGCAGTACGTGCCCGGCACCGCGGCGCCCGCCGATTTCACCACCGCGATCCGCGACGCCGGCTACGACGTGGTGGGCCCCGAGGGCGCCGCCGACCGCTCGGACGTGGAGAAGCAGGCGCGCGAGGAGGAGAAGCGGTCCATGAAGCGCCGGTTTTTCTGGGCGCTCGCATTTACCCTGCCGGTGTTTGTGCTGGAGATGGGCTTTATGCACGTGCCGGCAATGAAGGCCTGGGTGACCGAGCTCGTGTCCACGCAGACGCTGCATTACGTGCTGTTTGCTCTTACGTCGGTCGTCCTGTTCGGGCCAGGGCGCTATTTCTACCGGCACGGCTGGCCCGCGCTCAAGAACGGGAGCCCGGACATGAACACGCTCGTGATGATGGGGACCTCGGCGGCGTACGGCTACTCGGTCGTCGCCACGTTTTTGCCGCAGGTGCTCCCTGAAGGAACGGTGCACGTCTACTACGAGGCCGCGGCCGTCATCATCACGCTCATCCTGGCGGGCAACTACATGGAGGCGCTCGCCAAGGGCCGCGCCAGCGACGCGATCCGGGCGCTGCTCGATCTGCAGGCCACCACCGCCCGCGTGGTGCGCGATGGGGAGGAAGAAGAGGTGGACGTGCGCGACGTGGGGCCGGGCGACGTGATTCGCGTGCGGCCCGGCGAAAAGGTGCCGGTGGACGGTGAGGTCATCGGCGGCTCCTCGTACGTCGACGAGTCGATGGTGACCGGCGAGCCCGACCCGGTGAGCAAGGGGGAGGGCGACGAGGTCGTGGGCGGTACCATCAACAAGACCGGCAGCTTCACCTTCCGCGCGACCCGCGTGGGGGAGGAAACGGTGCTCTCCCAGATCGTGGAGATGGTGGAGGAGGCCCAGGGCTCGGCCCCTCCCATCCAGTCGCTGGCCGACCAGGTGGTCCGGGTGTTTGTGCCCGTCGTCCTGGCGATTGCGGCGATTACGTTCGGCGTCTGGATGGCGTTCGGCCCGGATCCCGTGCTCACCTTTGCGCTCGTGACGGCGGTCTCCGTCCTCATCATCGCGTGCCCCTGCGCCATGGGCATCGCCACGCCGATCTCGGTGATGGTGGGCACGGGACGCGCCGCGGAGCTGGGCGTGTACGTGCGGGAGGGCGAGGCGCTGCAGGCGCTCCACACCGCCGACCTCGTGGCGCTCGACAAGACGGGCACGCTTACAAAGGGACAGCCCGAAGTGACGGAGTTCCTGCCGCAAAACGGCTTCGAGGAAGACGACCTTCTGCGTTGGGTCGCCGCCGTCGAGTCGCAGTCCGAGCACCCGATTGGGGACGCGCTGGTCACACGGGCGAAGGAGCAGGGGGTCGATTGGCCGGACGCCGCCGACTTCGACGCCATCCCCGGCCACGGCGTGCAGGCGACGGTCGACGGCCGCACCGTCGCCATTGGGGCCGAGC